>CAZVPF010000001.1:0-84588 GCA_964628195.1 uncultured Pirellulales bacterium
ACGGTATACTTGATATAATGACAAACGTAACGCAGGGCATGGTGGTTTACCCGAAGGTTATCTCGCAGCGGATCGATTCGGAGCTGCCGTTCATGGCGACGGAGAACATACTCATGGAAGCTGTTCGGGCGGGGGGGGACCGGCAGAAGCT
This sequence comes from uncultured Pirellulales bacterium, assembly GCA_964628195.1. Taxonomy (GTDB): domain Bacteria; phylum Planctomycetota; class Phycisphaerae; order Sedimentisphaerales; family Anaerohalosphaeraceae; genus CAZVPF01. The sequence continues at coordinate 152 of CAZVPF010000001.1, forward strand.
GCACGAGCAGATACGTTTACATTCACAGGCAGCGGCAAAGCAGGTCAAGCTGATGGGCAAAGCGAACGACCTTATCGACAGGCTGAAAAATGATGCGGCTTTTGATGCGGTCAACCTGGATAAGCTGCTTGATTCCAAAAAATATATCGGCAGGGCCCCGGAGCAGACGGCTGAGTATATAAAGGAATACGTCACGCCGATTCGAAGAAAATACCGCAGGCATATAAACAAAAAAGTGGATTTGAAAGTATAGAGTAGAAAAAGGAGACGATCTTGCAGAGAGAAAAGCTGATTGAGAGAATAAAGGAAACCGCTTACCTGGAAGGTGAATTTACCCTTCGCAGCGGCAAAAAGAGCAATTACTACCTCGATAAATACCTTTTTGAGACTTGCCCGGACATATTGAAGGCGCTGGGCGAGGAGTTTGCGAAGTTTGTGGATGATGATGTGACGCTTATAGCGGGTGCGGAGCTTGGCGGGGTTGCGCTGGCTGCGGCGACAGCTATGCAGGCTGATAAAAACTGGATAATTGTAAGGAACAGCAAAAAGGGTTACGGCACGTCGAAGATGATCGAGGGCAAGATATCAGCGGACGATGTCGTGCTCGTTGTTGAGGACATAGCGACAACTGGCGGGCAGGTCGCGGAAGCGGCGAAGATAATTACCGATGCAGGTGCGAAGGTGAAGAAGATAGTGTGCGTTATCGACCGGATGCAGGGAGCTCGTGAAAATATTACCGAAGCTGGTTACCCTTTTGACAGCATTTTAACGAAACTGGATTTGGGAATTAAAGATTAATTCAATGGACCGTTTGCAGTTATTGTGTGACATAGGTGAGCTTAACCACCTTTTTCGCGAGAGCATAAGCGTAGAGAACTTTATGCATCGGACGGTGGAGATGGTCGCCGGGCACATGAAGACCGATGTCTGCTCGATTTATATTTATGACGACGACGAGCAGTTACTTGTTTTGAAGGCTACGACGGGGCTGAAGGAAAAGGCGGTGGATAATGTCAGCCTTGCCCTGGGTGAAGGTCTTACGGGTCAGGCGCTGAAAGAGCTTAGGCCTATATGTGTTTCCAATGCAAGCGATCAGCCGAATTACAAGTTTTTTGACGATATCGGCGAGGAGCCATACGACAACTTCCTGGCGGTTCCGATCCTGCGGGGGATTCAGCGTATCGGGGTTCTGGTGCTGCAGCGTAAAGACAAGAACCCGTTTAACGAACGGGACATTACGGCTTGTAAGGCGGTTTCTTCGCAGCTTGCCAATATAATCGAAAACGCCAAGTTTCTGCTGACCATTCATGTGCCGCATGAGAAAAAGGCGCCGGCTGCGCCGCTTGATGAGCTTAAGTTTATCCGCGGAAAGGTCGCCTCGAAAGGTTTTGCGGTCGCAAAGTCGCTGCTTGTGGACAAAGAACATACTTTCGCGATGCTCATGCAGAAGCACTTCGCGGAGCACTACGGGCTCGAAGAGTTCGAGGCGGCTCTTAAAACCACTCGCAACCAGCTTGAAACGCTTCAGAAAAAGATCGAGGAAAAGCTTTCCGACGCCGCGTCGCTGATCTTCGCATCGCACCTGATGATCCTCAAGGACCATGAATTTGTAGGGGCGATGAAACGGCTGATCGAGGAGGGGGAGAATCCGCCTGAGGCCGTCTTGAAAATCGCCAGCGAATACATAACCATTTTCGGTTCGAGCGCGAACACTTATATTCGCGAAAAGGTGCATGACATTGAGGATTTGACGGTTCGGCTGATTACCAACCTTACCAGCCAGACCGAGCCGCTTGGCAATTACAAGGACCGCATACTTATTGCACGCGACCTTTTCCCGTCGGACCTTCTGCGTATTTCATCGGAGCAGGCGGCTGGTATAGTCCTGGTTCGCGGGGGTGTTACAAGTCATCTTTCCATACTGGCACGTTCGCTGAACCTGCCTATGGTTATCGCGAACGAGCCTGGTTTGATCGATCTGCCTGACGGGACGCTTGTGCTTGTCGACGCGGAAACGGGTAATGTTTATGTCAATCCCGAGCCGGATGTGATCGAGAGCATTCGTCACCGGTTCGAGCGGAACCAGCAGATACGCGCGAAGAAACCTGACATAAAGCCGCAGACACTGACCGCGGACGGAACCGAGGTGAAACTGATGGCGAATATAAACCTGCTCAGCGATCTTTCCATCGCTTCGGAGCTGGGATGTTCGGGGGTGGGTCTTTATCGCACGGAGTTTCCTTTTATTGTCCGCAACAACTTCCCGTCGGAGCAGGAACAGGTTATCACTTATTCAAGGGTTATCGACGCGATGGACGGCAAGCCGGTGACGCTTCGCACGCTTGATATCGGGGGGGACAAGGTTCTGTCCTTTTTCAGCAACGCGACGGAGAACAATCCGAGCCTTGGGATGCGTTCGATCCGTTTTTCGCTGCACAACCGTGAGGTCTTCGCGCAGCAGATACGCGCAATGCTGCGGGCGGGGAAAGAGGCGGATTTGAAAATTATGTTCCCGATGATCTCTTCGCTTGACGAGTTTATGGAGGCCAAGCAGATCGTGTACCGGTGTATCGAGACGCTTAACTATGAAAACACACCGCATAACGATGCTCCCAAAGTGGGCATGATGGTTGAGCTGCCGTCGGTTATTCCTATTCTGCCGGCCCTGGCGGAGCAGGCTGACTTTTTTTCGATAGGCACGAACGATTTTATCCAGTTTATGCTTGGCGCGGACCGGACGAATGAAAAGGTAGATAAATACTACGTTTCGCATCATCCTTCTATACTGTGGTCGCTTCACGAGATAATTAATACTCTTAACGAACTCGGCAAGGAGGTTTCGGTTTGCGGGGATATGGCAAGCAAGACAGAGTTTATTCCATTTTTGCTCGGATGCGGGCTGAGGATACTCAGTATCGACCCGGCAGTGCTGCCTCAGCTTCAGCAGTTTATTTCCACGGTCAATATCGACGAAGCCCGGAAGCTTGTTCACAGGGTATTGTCGCAGTCCATGATCAGCGCTACGGCTGAGGTGCTTGGCATTGGCGGCAAGGAGGGGGATTAGTTTTTGGAATACGGGCCTGCTGCACGGGCGGGGGCGGTTATAGTGGATAAGTTTAACGCCTGGCCCTGAACAGAAGCTTTATCGGCACTTCGTCGACGGGCAGCATTTCTCTTAGCCTGTTGGTCAAATACCGTTGATAGTTCGCGTCGAACAGGTCGGGGCGGTTGACAAAAAACAGCAGTGTGATGGGGTTGACAGCTACCTGTGTCGCGTAGAAAATTTTCGGTCTTGCGTGCTTTTTTTTGGGTATTCCGACGTTGTCCCCGGCGAGCGACTCGACTGCCCTGTTCAGTTCGGGGGTTGGTATCTGCGAATTTGCGGTCTGGAAGAGCTCGAAAGCAAGGTCCAAAACCTGTTCGACGTTGAGTGACCGCTTGGCGGAGGTGAACGCGATGGGGGTGTGTTTCATGCCGGGCAGGACCTTTTCGAGGTAGTCGTGGTAGGCCTGGGGCTGGGCCCGGTCCTTTGCGAGATCCCACTTGTTTACAACGAGAATGCAGGGCTTGTAGTTGTCGGCGATGAGCTTGGCGAGCTTTTTGTCGACCTGGGAAATTTCGAGGGTTGCGTCGATCATGAAAAGGATCACGTCGGCCCGTTTGATTGATCTTGTTGCGCGGGTATAGCTGTAGAACTCGATGCTGCCGGTCAGCGAGCTTTTTTTTCGCACGCCCGCGGTGTCGATGGCGATAAAGGTTTTGCCGTCCCTTTCGAATCGCACGTCGACTGCGTCGCGGGTTGTGCCGGGTATTTCGGAAACGATTACCCTTTCCTGGCCGACGAGGGCATTTATGAATGTGCTTTTTCCGGCGTTGCGTTTGCCGAGCATTGCCAGTTTCATTGTTTCGGGGCGGTACTGTTCGTCGGGCAGCGCGGAGATGCGGTGTTTTATCTCGTCGACCAGCTCGGCGCGGTTGACATGATTGGCCGCTGATATACATATCGGTTCGCCGAGTCCGAGGCGTGCGAACTCTGCTCCGAGGTGTCTCTGTTTGGGTGAGTCGGCTTTGTTGGCGACGAGTATTACATCGAGATCGTTTTTTCGCAGAAGCTGTGCTATGGTTTCGTCGAGCGGTGTAAGCCCGTCGCGGATATCTACTACGAAAACGATTATGTCCGCGGTGGTCAAGGCCTTTTGTATCTGGCCCTGGACGTGGGATTCGAGCTGGTCGGAATCGACGATGCCGTATCCGCCTGTGTCGATAAGCTCGATATAACGCTCATCGACCTGTATTATCGCCGAGACCCGGTCACGCGTAACACCGGCTGTGGGCTCTACGATGCTTATCATCCGGCCTGCAAGGGAATTGAGCAGGCTGGATTTTCCGACGTTTGGCCGTCCGACTATTGCAACTGCAGGTATTGCCATTTTTTCTTTCAAACATAATTATATTTGGCGATATATTAACACAAAAGCTGCGGTTTGACACTGAAATAATTTTTCGGCTTCAACCCTTGGGCCGGTCCTCAGGGGCAGCTGGTTTATTTCCGGGCCTGGAGAGTTTTTTCCACGATTTCGAGGATTTTCTTTGCCGACTTGCTTTTTGCACAGTTGCCGAGCCGGACCCATTCACCTTGCAGGCGTTTTATGTCAACCCGGGAGTGTTTTGCGTTGATGGCTTGGGGGGTGTTTGCCACGATAATATCCAGTTTCTTGTCTCGCATTTTCTGCTCTGCGCGGCGGTGCAGCTCGGAGTCTTCGAGGGCAAAACCAACGACAAGCTGTCCTGTTTTTTTGTGCATCCCGGCCCAGCGTGCGATGTCCACCGTGGGTTTTAATTCGAGTGTTATAGTTTCATCGCTTTTTTTGAGCTTGGATTTGGCTGTTCTTGTCGGTGTGTAATCTGAAACGGCGGCTGCCATTATGAGGCAGTGACAATCATTGAAAACCTTTTTAACCTCGTCAAACATCTGGCCTGCGGTTTCGGCACGGATTATTATTGCTCCGGCCGGTTCACGAAGCCCCTTTGCGGCGGTTATCAGGGTTGTCTTGTGGCCCGCGGAAAGCGCGGCGCGGGCAAGGGCGTAGCCCATGCGTCCGCTGCTTGCGTTGGAGATAAACCGCACGTTGTCGATGTACTCCCTTGTTCCCCCCGCAGTTATTACGATATGCATGGTAAAACCGTACCGACTAAAGAATAATTAACCAGTCCTGCTGTTATTTAGAGCGATTATTTTTCTATAAGTTCTTCGAGCTTTTCGATTATATCTTCAGGCTCGCTCATTCTTCCCGGGCCTGTTGTTCCGCATGCGAGCCTGCCTGCGGCCGGGCCGACGATGGTGCAGCCCATCTCGCCGAGTTTTTGGACGTTTGAGCGGACGAGGGGGTTGATCCACATCTTCGTGTTCATCGCCGGTGCGAAAAGTATGGGCTTTTCCCAGCATGCGCAAAGTGTCGTGCTGAGCAGGTCGTCGCAAATTCCGACGGCAGCTTTGGCGATTATGTTTGCCGTTGCGGGGGCTACGATGAGAACGTCGCACCAGTCGCTAAGGTCGATATGGCCTGTTTTGAACTGTCCGGAATCGAGCCACATCGTTGTGTAAGCCTCTTGTCCGGTAATGGAGGTGAAGCTTACCGGCTGGACGAACCGTCGGCCGCATTCGGTGAGGATTGTACGGACGGTCGCACCCTGTTTGGTCAGCCTTGAGGCCAGGTCTACAGCCTTGTAAACCGCGACCGAACCGCTGACGCCGAGCAGGACATTGACCCCGTGAAATATACCTTTTTTATCTGTCATAACTGAGGGTTTCTAAAGCTTGGGCGCCTCAGGCACGTCGGTGCTGAAGTCGGGTTCGATCTTGTCCTGCATGATCTCTTCGACAACGATCTCCATGGGTGTTTTGCCATCCGTGTCTTCGATGAGGGGCCTGCTTCCCTGCATGATTTCGAGCATTCGCTTCTGTATAAGTGCAGAAAGCTTGAACCTGCCGCCTACCTTGTTAATGATATCCATTCCTTTAAGTTGTTCGATCATTACTTAATCTCCGGTATATAACAATCAGTATAATCGTAAATCATTTTCAGTTCCCGCAACGTTACGGGCTTAACAGCTGGTGCGGGTTCAGTTGTTGTTAATTATTTCTTTGACTTCCTCTATGGCAGTTTCAAGTTCTGCGTTGATGACCATGTGGTCGTAATACTGCCATGCCATGGCAGTTTCCTGCCCGGCCTTTTCGAGGCGTTTTCTTGCGGTTTCCTCGTCCTCGCCCCTGCCCCTGTTGACCATACGTTCGTCGAGGTCGTTCTGGCTGGGGGGTAAGATGAAAATCATGACGGTTTGAGGGTACTGGTTTTTGACCTTTAGCCCGCCCTGGACGTCGATTTCCAGTATCATCTTTCCGCCGTTTTCAATGACATCTTCCGCTTCGCTGACGGGGGTTCCGTAATAGTTGCCGAAAACCTCGGCCCATTCGAGGAACTCGTCGTTTTTTATGCGGTTCTCAAACTCCTGCCTGGTGATGAAGTGATAATCGCGCCCGTCGACTTCCAGTTCGGATTTTTCGCGCGTTGTGGCAGAGACAGCGAGCCTTGCTTCGGTCCTGCTGACCACTTCTTTACAGATCGTGCTCTTGCCCACGCCGCTTGGTCCGCTGACGACAAACAACTTTCCCTTATTTTCTTTCGGTATTGCCTTTTTCATTACTCTATGTTCTGAACCTGTTCTTTTATCCTGTCAATCGCGCATTTAATATCTATAACAAGCCCGCATATTACCGTGTCGCAGGCCTTTGAACCGATCGTGTTGGCTTCGCGCAGCATCTCCTGGCTGAGGAAGTCGAGCCTGCGTCCGACGTTGGCGCTGTTGCGGCAGGTCTGCTCGAAGTGTTCGAGGTGGGTTGCGAGCCGGGAAGTTTCTTCTGCGATGTCGCTGCGGTCGGCGAAGACGGCGACCTCTCTTGCGAGGATGTCGCCGTCTATGTTGAGCTCGGCGTGATTTAGAAGCTCGTCGGCTCGCTTTTGGAGCTTCTGATGATAAACCTGCACAACTTCGGGGTATCTTTGCCTGATAAGTTCGAGCTTTTCATTCACAATTTTGCAGTGTCCGAGCACGTCTTCCATCAATGCTTCGCCTTCGATCTTTCGCATTTCTGTAAGTTCGTCAAGAGCCTGGCTGGTGAGTTTGACTACTGCTTCTTTCAACACATGTGCCCGGTTTTCATCGGGCTGGGTCGGAACAATCGCGCCGGGCAGCGCGAAGACCTGGGCAATGTCAATATCTTTTCGGTTCAGCCCTTCGGAGTCTGCGACAGCTTTCATTTTTGACAGGTAATCGCTGACGGCCTGTTCGTCGATCTCAAAAAGACCCTGACCGCTTATATGCTTGACCTTTACCGAAAGACTGACACTGCCCCTGTAAAGCCTCTTACGGAGCAGCTTTTCGATATCCTCTTCGCAAAAAGAGATGGTATCGGCCAGACGGATATTGCTCTTGAGATAGCGGTGGTTAACCGTCTTAACCTCGATCGTAAAGACCATGCCTTCAACTTCGGCGGTTGCTTCGCCGAAACCTGTCATGCTGCTTATCATAAATAAGCCCCGTTTATGTTTTTATTGACCGGGCTGTTGTCCCGCATCTGCGGGTGCCTGGTTGTCACCGTTTTGTTCGGGAATCTGCCAGCTCGGAAGCTCTTTGTCGGCGGAGTTCTGTGCCGGAGTTTCTGCTGGGGCCTGCTGCTGGGCGTCCGTGGCGTTTGTGTCCATTTCATCGCCAGCGGGCATTCCGGCGGGCATTGACTGTGCGGGCATGTCCATCTTTACGCCGCTTGGTTTGTAAAACTTGACCATAAGCAGGCCGAGGAAAAGGAACATTGCAACCAGTCCGATAGTTACCCACGTGAAAAAGTCACCCGTTTTGGAACCGAGAATGCTCGAAGCCATTCCGCCGCCAAAGGCTCCTGCCAGTCCGCCTCCCCGTCCTTTCTGTATCAGGACCACGAGGATCAAAGCCACCGCGATAATCACCCAGATAACCGCAAGAACGTGCATTATAAAAGGCACCGCCGCTAAAACATTTGTCATCATTTCTTTATCCTGTAAATAAATTACTTTCTCTTCGCCGCTGGATATATTTACTGCTTATTGTTAAAGCTTGCTTGTTTTCTTTATCATATCCGCAAAATCCTGGACTTTCAAGCTCGCACCGCCGACGAGCAGGCCGTCTACATCGGGCTGGCTCATGAGCTCCTCGCAGTTTGCGGGCTTTGCCGACCCGCCGTACTGGATGCGTACGTGTTCAGCAAGAGCCTTGTCGTACATTTTTTCGAGCAGGGCCCGGATCATAGCGTGTACTTCTTGAGCCTGTTCCTTTGTGGCGGTTTTGCCGGTTCCTATTGCCCATACCGGTTCGTATGCTATGGTTATGGCCTCCACCTTTTCCTTGCTGAGACCGGCGAGGCCTTTCTCGACCTGTGTTTTTACGATTTCGTCTGTCTTTCCTGCTTCGCGCTGCTCAAGGAGCTCGCCGACGCAGAGAATCGGGAGCAGGCCGCTGGAAACAGCCATGCTGACTTTCTTGTTTATGAGTTCGTCGTCCTCGCCCATTACGTGTCTTCTTTCGCTGTGGCCGATGATGGCGTATGTGCAGCATATGTCCTTCAGCATTGCGCAGCTTATCTCGCCGGTGAACGCGCCTTTTTCCTCGAAGTATACGTTCTGTGAGCCGAGGGCGATATTGGAATTTGCAAGGGCGTTTGCTACGACGTCAAGATATACGTAAGGGGGGCAAACGGCCATATCCACGCTGTCGATATCAGCGAGTTCCTGTGCAAGGCCTTTGGCCAGGGCTTCGCTTCCCTTACGGTCCATATTCATTTTCCAGTTGCCTGCTATAAACGGTTTTCTCATTACTCTGTCTCCTATCGTTTCAGTTTTATTTGTATCCGGCCCAGAAAATGTTCGGTCTTTGACCGTTTGGTTTTCTGAGGCTGTCTAAGCTGTTTCCTTTTATAAAACCATTTCACTTCGCGGATAACTGCCGAGGACCGAAAGCTGCATGCAGTGGTTCTTTGCGGCGATGAGTCCTTCCTTGAAGTTTTCGTTTTCCCTGTGAGCGAGCATGTCCACGAAGAAGTAGTATTCCCATTCCCTTTTTCTGCTGGGCCGGGAGTCGATGCTTGTCATGTTAAGGCCGTATCGCTTGAACTCTTCGAGCACGTCAACGAGTGCGCCTGCCTTGTGGGAGGTGCTGAAGAGCACGGTTGTTTTGTCTTCGCCGGTCGAGCGTGCGTCCTCTTTGCCTATAATGAGGAAGCGGGTGATGTTGTTTGTCATGTCCTCGATGTTCTCATATACGAGTTTGAGGCCGTAAAGCTCTCCTGCCAGTCTCGATCCGATCGCCGCGGTTCGGGGTTCTTGTGCGGCCATCTGGGCGGCCCTTGCCGATGATGCGACGGCGATGGTTTTGGTTTCCTCGAAGGTGCTGCTGAGCCAGTTCCTGCACTGTGAGAAAATTTCGGGCTTTGAATAGACCTTTTCGATTTCTTCGAGGGGACAATTTGCAAGCAGGTTATGATGTATGGACATGTATACCTCGGCGCAGATGAGCACGTCGCTGTCGATGAAGGAGTCCATTGTTTCGCCGACTACGCCGCCTGATGAATTTTCGATAGGCACAACGCCGAGGTCGCAGTGGCCGCGGCTAATCTCCCGGAATATGCTGTTTATATCGGTAACGCCTTCGTATTCGACGCTTTGGCCGAATTTGACCATTGCCGCGCTGTGCGAGAAACTGCCTTCCGGGCCGAGGTAGGCGATGCGCAAGGGGCGTTCTAAAAAGAAGGAACCGCTCATCATCTCTCGCCATATCGCGACAAGGGTTTTGTCGGGAAGGGGGCCCCTGTTGGCCTTTACGATCTTTTCGATAACGACTTTTTCTCTTGCCGGGGCGTAGATGGCCCCGTCGGTTTTGCCCTTTATCTTGCCGATTTCGACGACGACGCGCGCACGCTCGTTGAGCAGCTCAACAAGCCGGCTGTCGATGTTATCAATCTGTTCTCTTAATTTATCGAGTGACATATCAGACCTAACTAAAACAGCGCACAATGCGTCCGTCGATAGAAACCTCTTTGCTTAACATAAAAATGCCGGCCAGTCAATCAAAATAATCCGAATATCATCATCTTTATTGACCGTAAGCATCTTTTCAGCAATAATCAGGCGATGAGACCGCGTGATACAAAGAAATACCGGGGCAAAGACAGTCTTTTTTATGATGTTCTCGATGTGCCTTTCGGGAGTTTCGGGTATGTTTGGGACGGTGAAAAGCTGCTGAAAACCGGCATTTCAACACAGAAAAAGGCGATTTTGGAAGCAAAACTGCTGGTCGGTATGGAGAATGTAAAGCCGGTTCGGGGCCAGTTGGCCGATTTGACCAGGGATATTGGGGATTACTTTGAGGGTAAAGAGGTTGATTTTGGTCATTATTTTCTCGATATGGGCTCAATGAGCGATTTTACAAAAAAGGTTTTGTGCAAACTGAGGAGCGTAAAGTTTGGTGACATAATAACTTATGGTCAGCTTGCGGCAGATGCCGGCTCGGCTGGGGCGTGCCGCGCTGTGGGAAACGTAATGGCCAGAAACCGGTTTCCTCTTGTAGTGCCCTGTCACCGTGTTATTAACTCAGACGGGGGCACGGGGAATTACCTTCAAGGCGACCCTAATGGGCGTGAATTGAAGGTTAAGCTGCTGAAGCACGAAAGCGAATAAAATTTTTTCGATTTATGTGTAACTTTTGCTTGACTATATGTAATGTAAACCTTACATTATGTCGAGTAAGGCTTACATAAGAAACAGTTTTTACGAAAGGAAACTGCGATGAAACGAATACAGAAGATATCCTGGTTTATCGTGGTATGTGTCACTATAGCTGTTGTCTGTACTATAACAGCGGTTGGGATTATATACCATAAGTACGGCTTTGATAATAAGCTACGCGCGGGATTCGCTTTTCTGGCCATTGCCGGAATCGGGGGTTTGGCACCCTTATTTTTCGGCAAAGACGCAGAGCCTGTTGAGAAAGACGAGCGGGATATTATGATAAACCGCAGGGCTGCGCTGGCGGGGTTTGGGGGGTCGTATTTGTTTGTGGGTTTGGCGTGTATGCTGCCGTTTACCATTATGGGGCCGAGAACAAAGATCGATGTTTCGTGGCTGCCTTTGATCTTTGTCGGAGCGGGGCTTACGTCGTTTTATGTTCACGCGTGGATGATACTTATTCAGTACGGGCTGTTCCCGGAAAAGGGGGGTGCCGATGGGCAGGGACAGTGAGCAGCTTAGCAACAATATCCGGAGGCTGAGGTTTGAGAAAAGCGAGATGACGCAGGCTCAGCTTGCTGCTGCGACGGGGGTTACGCGTCAGACGATCATAGCGGTTGAGCAGGGGAAATACTGCCCTTCGCTGGTGCTGGCGATGAAGATTGCGCGGGCGTTCGGGGTCAGCGTGGAAGAGGTTTTTTACCTTGCAGAGACAGTGTAACAGCGGTAGCCTTTTATTTTTATGATATTAAGTATTCAGGAGACAGTATTTATGAAGAAGATTTTTGTTTTTCTGGCGGTAAGTATTTTTGTATTGGTGATTTCTAACAATCCGGGCAGCGGGGCGACTTTCTGCAGGCAGGAGTTTGAGTTAATGGGGGTGGGCAATGACGTGATATTTATTCGGGAAGATGTTACAGGCGAGTGCCTGAGTTCGGATTTGCTGGTTTTGAATATGGCTGGGGATGAGTGCTCGGCTGGGCGGATAGGGCTGAAGAAGTTCGGGCAGTGGGAGAAGGTCAGGGAGGCGTTCGGGACGTTTCTTAAGCGACGTGCTGTTGAGCTTGTTGAGAAAGATGGAATTTTCAACTGCAAAGAGCTTGAGCTGGGCATAAAGGACCCGGCGGATCGGATGAGTCTTATGGCGATGTTCGAGCAGCATGTTAAGGAAGGCGGTTCAGGGGGGAGGTCGTTTAACAGGGAAGTTGGTAAATTTACGCTGCCTGTAAGTACGGGGCGTGCGCTGCGGAAGGTGTATATGTACCCTGCGGGTTTGTATATAAACTACACGATTGACAGGGCTTATTATCTGCCGAGTTCGGGAAGGATTATTGTGTTTACAAAGCAGGCCAGGACCGCGGTGGGGATGGATACTATGCACGGGTTTATGATTTTAGACGTTCAGGACCCGGCACAAGGCAAGCAGCAGTGAGGGCAGTTGTAAATTTTCTTCTTATTTCTCTACGTTGATTTTGTAATTCAGTTTGTCGAAGTCAAGGCGCTGGTCGGAGCCGGTTACCCGTGCGGTGGCGGCTGTTACGGCGGATTTGAGGGCCGGGGCGATGTTGGGTGAGTGAAGGTATTCGCTTAAAAAACCGGCAAGGAGGTAGTCGCCGGCGCCGACAGTGTTGAGCACATTTACTTTTTCGAGGCACCTGGCGGAGGCTGCGCTGTCGCGGGTAACGGCTGTTACGCCGGAGGGGCCGCGGCTGACGAGCACTACCTGGGCGGTGTCGGTAAATTTTCGCGCGGCAGTTTCGATCGCGTCGGTGTTGTCTTCAACGCTACAGCCGGCAAGGCTTGAAAGCTCTTCAAGATTGGGTTTGATCGCGAAGAGTTTAATTTTTCCGGCGATAGCTGATAAGGCCGGGCCGGATGTGTCGACAGCAACCCGTGCTTTTTGGGCGATAGAGGCGAGAATGTCTACAGCTTTTGCGAGCAGTTGGCCGGCGGGCATTGAACCGGCGAATACGACAAGATCGGTTTTTCGCACGAGGTCATCCAGGCTTTTCGATAATTTTTCAAGGGCATCTGCTGTCGGCAGCGGGTTGGGCGCACGCAGGTGCATCTCCTTTTCGGCGGCGGTGTCAAGGATCGTAACGTTTTGCCTTGTACTGCCGGGAACGGGGGTCATTTGAATATCGATAAAGCCTTTTGCAAATTCCTTTACCTTGGCGCGCATTTGTTCGATGTCCCCGGCGCCCCAGAGACCGGCTGCGACTGATGGTTTGTTCATCCAGGCAAGTGCGCGGGAGATATTCAGGGCCTTGCCTGCTGGTGTCTTTTGCTGGGCTGTGAGTTTGGGATGCATGTTCCATTCGATGTTTCGGCCTGTGCATGTCAGGTCCCAGCATGGAGAAAGGCCGACGGTGATGATTCGCCCGGACATTTATATCAGCCTTTCCCGCCGTTTTGGGCAGCCTTCAAACCCGGGAGAAGTTCGGCGTGGTCGGCGTGTGCGAGGGTCTGTTCGATAAACGACTGCCAGTGAGGGAGCCTGTGGTTTCGCCGCTGGAGGATAATGTTTCTCAGTGTTTTATATGACATGCACCACAGCCGTCTCTGCAGGAAACCCTCCGGGAGCCGTTTTTTTATTTCGACGAGGTCATCTGACCGCACTGCGTCGAGTATATAAATTAAGGTGTCCGGTGTGCAGGAACCGGTTTCGAAATTTGCGGCGATGTAATTTTCAACCGATGCGGTGTTGGTCATGTCGATGTCGAGCAGTTCCTTTTTGAGTGTGTGCATAGTGCTTTCGGACTGCTTGGTCGCTATTCTGAAGGTGTCAGCTTCCTGCCACCAGTATCGCGGGGCCTGGACCTCGAGCCAGATGATGATCGACTCCAAAAACTTGTTATGTCCGCCGTCATGGAACGCCAGCCTCTCTGCGACTTTGTGCATAGTGTCGAGGGGCTGTTTTTTGTTATATGACAGCCCGAGCAGCGCGGGGGTGTAACCCGCTTCCTCTATTTTCTTAACCCGCATAACATAATCGGTCATTTGCGAACCCTTTCACAACGTAGATCAAAGACATACTTTAACGCCGCCGGGGTGCAAAATCAACCCTGTTATGAAAGGCAGTTTTATTCCACTTTGACGATGTTCGACACGTCGCCTGTCCTGTTCCAGCAGTCCCTTGCCCTGACCGTGTACCAGTAAGTTTCGCCGACAGGTTTGGAGTCGATGAACGAAGTGCATAAAATATCCGGCCGATTGATCCTGTTAAAGGGCCCCTGCCGTGTTTTTGCCCGAAGTATTTCGTAGGTTTTAACCGTCCTGGGCAGGTGTTCAAACCGCAGCAGAACGTCTTGATTACCGGTGACAAGTCCGTCAAACTTTTCGGCATATAATCCCGTTACCGGGCCGGGTCCTTGCTGAGGATGCTCGGTAATAAGCAAAAGCGCTGAACTGTGCAAAGGGACGGCGGCGTTGAAGCTGAATGAGTCGACGGTCGTATATCGAAGCGGGGCGCCGAGCTCAAGCTCCTGGCCGTTGCGCATTTTCTGTATCTGTTCGGCGGTCGGGTTTTGCGGAGAGCCCAGACGTTTCCAGAGCTCGTACGCGTTTGAATGGTTCTCGTCGATAACGTAATAAGCAAGGCATGCGTTTTTGAAAGGCAGGTTCTTGAGATTGAGCGTTAGGTGCGACGAACCGGTTCGCTTGTGGTCGGTGTCATAGCTGTAAACAAGCACCGCGACCTGGCCGCGGCGAGCGGTGGGGAAAATTCCCACATCCGCTGTAAAGTCGGGCTGTTCGCTTGAGAGCACCGTATCTCCGAGCAGCGAGAGCATTATCATCTGGTTATGGACGGCTTGTTTTATGAGGACGAAATCATCCTTGCCGCCGAACCACTTAAAATTTGTCCTGTGTTTCCACTCGCCCAGGAACGCGTTGTCGTTTGCCAGCCGGAAATCGATACCCATCGGTTTGATTATCCTGTACCAATGTTCGGGCATCTGTCTTGCGACATATGCGGCGTACCAGTTGTCCTCTCGCCAGGGCTTGTCGTCGTCCTTCCAGCAGCACTTTACATCGGCTTCGTTATTGACGAAAGGCCGGTTTGCCAGCTGGGGGTATTTATCGAGTATCATATTTATCGCTTCGATGTCGCGGTCGGTCTGCTGCGGGTGTGTCTTTTTGTTGTGGTAGGAAATAAAATCTATACGTGTGCCCTTTTGGCCGGTGAAATAGTTTGTGCCTTCCATGCAATGCTCGACCAGGCCGGTATAATAATCCGAGTTTCTGCTTGCAACACCGGGCCCGCCGAACTTAAGCTGGGGGTCGGCTTCCTGCAAACCCAGGCTGCACGCATCATAATAGTTATAAAATTCCTGATGGTCCCATTTCCAGCGATAGTCTCCGTCGGGCTCGTTCCAGGTTTCAAAATACCAAGAGCGCACTTCCGCCTTGCCGTACCTGTCGATCAAATGCTGGGCAAGGGTGCGTACAAGTTCTTTCCACTGGCGGAGCTGCCTGTCTTCGTGAAAATTTGCGAAATGTTTCGAGGGGTTTCCCATTATCTCGAAAAAGAGCTTCTGGCCGCTTCGGACTATGACATCGAGAAATTTATCCAGTTTTGAAAAATCATATTTGGGATTATTCGAGTCCATGTCACTGACTTTTACCAGGTCAAGCAGTGAGTGGGGCCGCTGATACATCATTGCCTCGTAAGGCACGGACCCGAGCAGGTACATGTTCTGATGCTGAAGCCTGTTGTTATAATCCATAGCAAGGCCGGATGCGTTCCAGAACATTTCCAGTTCGCCTATGGTTTTGGAGCAGTCGATATTGAAAGTGAAATTGTCCCCACTGTTATCCTCGGCAAGAACACATGAAAAACCCGTAAACACCGTAATCAAAAATACAACCGCAATCCCCTTTTCGATAAATCCCTTTGGCACTGCAAAGCCCTTTCAATTCCCTGTCAATTCGTTTCGTTTGTTACAAGAAAGCGCAATTATACCAGCGTCCATTAAAAAAAACAAAGCGTTTTCACTGCCGAAAAGGGACTCTATTAATTGCTTTCTCAGTGAATTGAATTTTAGAGTTGTCGTTAATTAATGCACGAAACCAGCCACAGGTCAGCAAGCCTGACCAGGTCGCACATATCCACGTTACCATCAACGTAGAAGTCCGCGCTCAGGGAGCCGGACATGCCCCATTGCGACGAAAGAACAGAGAACTCATAATAATTCAAAACTCCGTCGCCATTGAGGTCCATCCGGCATGCGAACTGATTGACCTCGCTTTCCGTAAAAAGCACCGCCGCCGGAACCTTGTTCCAGTTTGTGTTCGGATTATAAGTCGGGGGCGTTCCATGAAAAGTTGTTCCGTAATAAGGGATATCGGAAACCCCGCTGCCCGGCAGCAGCCACCATAACTCTATACCGTCGTAACTGGGCCCCTCATAAAAACGCACCATTATTTTATGAAATCCACAGTTTAGCATTACCGGCTGATTCGGTTCGCCTGCATCATACTCCGTTAAGTTATCCTCCCAATCATACCACTGCCCCTCGCCGTTATCCACAACCAACTTGCCGTCTATCCATACCTGCGAACCGTCATCGGAGATCGTACCGAAACCGTACTCGCCGGGAACGGATATTTCAATATAACCGGTCCACTGGACCGTATAATTATCCCCATAACCCGGAATAGGCTGCCAGCGGTAATAGCGCGTACCATCCCAGTAATCAATGCTCGCGTCAACCCTGGTAAACTGCTCGGTCAACCCCTCGACAAGAATTATACCATCAGGGTCAAAGCTCGTGCCTGAAAAATACCTGCCTGTCAATCCCCCCATACAAACACAAGAGAATACAGCGGCAAACAAAACAATCGCCATACCATTTTTCATCACATACCCCTTGGCGGTTCAACCGCCTCTAAACCGTAAAATCCGAGGGATATTATACAAAATACCTCACCTCTATACAAGCATTTTCACTGGCAATCCACTTAGCCGGCGTGTTTCTCCTCTTCATGCTGTTCGTACTCGTATTCGTCCTGGTCCGGTTCGTCCTGGTCATATTCCTGGTCGTCATCTTCTTCATATTCCTCCTCATCATCGTCCTCATATTCCTCTTGTTCGTCGTCCTGTTCGTAGTCTTCATCTTCCTCATCGTCTTGATAGTCCTGGTCCTGGTCCATGTCTTCGGAATCGTCCTGCTGGATATTCTCAATCTGCCCGGCTGGAACGTCTTGCCCGGCTTGTTCCTCCGGCTGGTCGTTGAGGTCGGCGTAACCTGCTGCCATATCGCGTGCCTCGTTTGCCTTGAGATTTTCCCACTCGTCGACGGTCATGGTCACCTCGCGGGCCTGTGAGCCTTTATATTCTCCGAGTATGCCCGAGGCAGCCATCATTTCGATTATCCTCGATGCGCGAGCGTAGCCGATGCTAAGGCGCCTCTGTAAAAGAGAAACCGATCCGCGCTTGGTTTCGAGGACTATCCTTACCGCGTCGTCGAACAGGTCGTCCTGTGCTCCTGCGGAGAGGTCGATCTGGTTAAGCTGCATAAGCTCCGGGTGGAACTGGGGCTGGGCGACATCCTTAATATACTTGACAACGTGCCTAGTTTCATCGTCGTCCACAAAGGCACCCTGGGCCCGCACAAGGTCGCTGGTGCCCGGCTTGAGGAAAAGCATATCACCCTGGCCGAGCAGTGTCTCTCCGCCGTTCTGGTCGAGTATTATCCGCGAGTCCATCCTGGCTGCGACGCGGAAGGCTATACGGGCGGGCATGTTCGATTTGATCAGGCCCGTAACCACTGTGGCCTGGGGTCTCTGGGTCGCGACAATAAGATGTATGCCGACGGCTCGTGATTTCTGTGCGATACGCACGATATAACTTTCCACCTCTTTGCCGGAGGTCATCATCAGGTCGGCAAGCTCATCGATTATAATCACTATATATGGCAGCTTCTTGGGTATCTTGGCCTCTTCGTCTGGGGTCGAGGGCTGGAACCTCTCAATTATTTCCTCGGTCGAGAGCTTGTTGAAAGAGGCGATGTTTCGCACCTTTGCCTCTGCGAGAAGCTCATAACGTTCGTCCATTTTCGTCGCGGCCCATTCGAGTATCTGCTCGGCGCGTCGGGTGTCTGTTACCACCGGGCACATGAGGTGAGGCAGCATCTCGAACTGCGCCATCTCGACCATTTTCGGGTCAATGAGTATCATCTTGACCTCGTCGGGTCGTCTTGCCATAAGCACGCTGGTTATGATACTGTTTATGCACACGCTCTTACCGGAGCCTGTGGTGCCGGCGATAAGCAGGTGGGGCATCGACGCGAGGTCGGATAGCAATGCCTCTCCCGAAGCGCTTTTGCCGAGGTATAGCGGTATCTGCAATTTGCCGACCCTGTCGTAAGAGTTCGTTATAAGCTCCTTTATCCGCACCGTCTCCCGCTGTGAGTTGGGCACCTCGATTCCGATCGTATGCTTTCCGGGCAGGGGTGCGACCACCCTGACGGCACCGGCGCCGAGCGCCCTTGCCATATCGTTGGAGAGGTTGGTTATCTGGCTTACTTTTATGCCGGCTGCGAGGCTAAGCTCGTACATCGTTATCGCCGGGCCGGGCTCTGCGTTGACCACTTCGGCATCGATGCCGAACTCCTCGAGCAGTTCCTCGAGTGCGCGGGCCTTTTCTCCAACCATCTTCTCCTGTATCGCCCCGAAGCCGTACTCTGGTTCGGCGAGAAGCTCCAAAGGCGGGAAGGTGTAGTCCTCGTAACTTTTGGGTACGTATTCTTGCTTCTTCGGGGCAGGCCTTGCCGAGACCGGCTCAGCGGCGCCTGCCGGGGCTTTTACCTTCCCCTTGCCGCCCTTGTTCGCTGCCTGGTTCTTTTCTTTGGCGCTGAATATCTTGCGTTTCTTCTTTTTCTTCGGTTTCGCCTGGACATCGTCCTGCTGCTGTTCAAGATGCTGCTCTATCTGTTGATCGTGACTGTCCTCCGGCTCGTCGAAGAGTTCGCCCTGGTCCCGCAGCTTCCTGCCCTTCTGCTTCCTCTTTTTCAAAAGCGCAGCTCCGCGGGACTGTGAATCCTTATCTCCCTTAACGGGCTTTTCTCTGTCGGCGTCTTTCTGCTTTCTGCTGAGTTTCTTCCATATCGCGCTTACAGACGGGGCCTTTTCCTTCGCCGCCTCAAGTGCAGGCACAAGGAAAGTTACCGTCTTCCATACCGCTGTGCCGATGTACTTCAGTGCGGCGATAACTACCTTGTCGGCAAGCAGTATCGCTCCTACGAACCATGCGGCAGAGAGTATTACCGCTGTGCCGAGCTCTGCGAACCTGCCTGAAAGGTAATCGCCTATTGCTATTCCGAGTATTCCGCCTGTGCCTGACGGGAAAAGACCGTCGGCGTAGGGAAAGAACATTTCGCCGGGCCAGAGCAGGTAGTATGTTGCCGAGGCCGAGGCCGTTACGAGCACCAGGCCAACCGTACGCAGTAGAAGCTGGTCGACCTTATAGCCGGCCATATTGCAAAACAGGGCCCAGATTCCGGCTGCGAGTGCGATTATTATGCCCGGGCCGGTGTAGTACATTAGATAATACGCGATAAACGCCCCGGCTGGTCCGCACCAGTTTTCGGCCGGTGAATTGGCGGGGCGGACAAAGCCCGACGGCGGGTCGCCGATATCGAAGCTGACACAGCTGAGCAGCAAAAATATCAGCACCGCTGCCAGCAGTATCTCGACAGTGAGCTTATATAGATTGTGTTCTTTCAAAACCGCTCCATAATATTAAAAACCGCACTTACGCGCCTACTTTGCAGCGCACTATAGCTATTTTAACCTAACATAGTCATATCGGCAAGGACGGGGCAAAGTCTCAAAAAAACACGCCGGCCTGCACTGAAAAACAGGTTTGCCCTGATTTGGCCTCGCAAAAGCAGGCATTATCGGACGACAGGCCTTGTTAACAACAGTCATTGTGGCAAAACGGGAAACAGAATACATAAAGTGGGCATTGGGGTGGTTTATGGGGATCCGGAAAGGCATGAGGAGGTTGTCTGCTGGTTTTCGGTTTTGTTTTCTTTTTTCGATTCTCCGTTTTTCAGCGGCAGTCGGACGGTGAAGACCGTTGCGTTTGACGGGTCGCTTTGGACGGTTATTTCTCCGTTGTGAAGTTTGACAATCTCTTTTGCGAGGGGCAGGCTCAGGCCGGTCGAATTTTTGGAAGTCTGTACCGGCTCGGTGCGGAACTCGTCGAATATATAGGGCATGGTTTCGGTGTCGATGCCGGGTCCGTGGTCGGTGATCCTGATGAATATGTCGCGGCAGTAGTGCTGGAGTTCGACTTTGACGGTGCCTGCTGAATAGCCGTATTTAATCGCATTGTCGAGAAGTATATCGACAACCATGGCGATAAGCTGCGGGTCCACTTCGGCCTGGGGCAGTTCGGGCAGGTTGTTTTCGATCACGACGCCGTTTGCCTCGGCGGTTTCGGATGCGGCATCGATGCGTTTTTTGATCAGTTCGGCGATGTCTGCCGGCTGGATGTCGAGTGATTTCATAGCGGTTCTCAGCTGGCTTATTGCCATTACTCTTTCGATAAGTTTTTCGAGCTGGGCGGCTGAGTCGTATATTATTCTCGCCGAGTTCAGTCTCTGCTCTCGGTCCATCTCTTCGTCGGCCATGTCCGACATCAACACCTTTGCCATGCCGACAATTCCTTTTATCGGGGCGTTTGTCTCTTCGCTTATTCTTTTCATTGTCTCAGTTTTCAGCCTGTCAAGCTGCTCGAAGGATCTTAGCCTGAGGTATACTTTTATTTTCGCCATGAACTCATGCTCCTCGAATGGTTTTGTTATGTAATCGTCAGCACCGGCTTGGTATCCCTCGAGCCTTTCGGCGAGCATTGCCTTTGCCGAGACCATGAGTATCTTGGTGTGTTTGAGCTGGGGGTTTGCCCTCAATTGCCGGCAGACCTCGTAACCGTCTATGCCGGGCAGCATTATATCGAGCAGGACGATTTCGGGTTCAAAGTTTGCGGCTGTCTGAACGGCCTGTTCACCGGATGCCGCCTTTTGAATTATGTACTCGTCGTTGAACATTTCCTCGATTATCTCAATGTTGGTTATGTTGTCGTCGACGATCAGTATCTTATGCCTGCTGTTCATTTTGTTGCTCCTTTTGAATGTTGGGTGTTTCCTTTTCGGCCGCAGCGGGCAGGGTAAAATGCAATGCCGCCCCTGAGGGCTGGATGTTCCCGGCCCATATTTTCCCGTTGTGCCCTTTTATTATTTCGGCGCATATCGCAAGTCCCAAGCCTGTTCCGCCGTCGGAGTTTTTGTTTATACTTGACTGTACAAACTTTTCGAAGATGCTTTCTATTTCTTCCGGCGGGATGCCTTTGCCGCGGTCGCTGACGATTACCTCGACATTTTCACGCTGCTGTTTGGCAGTTATGTTTATCGTTGTCCTGGGCGGTGAGAACTTTATCGCGTTATATACCAGGTTCCTGAGGACTTGCTGGATTCTTTCGGGGTCGGCGTTGACGGGCGGCGTTTTTCTGTCGGTGTCGAAGTCGATGTCTATTTGATTTTCGCCAAGTACGGGCTGGAACTCCTCGATCACCGAGCGGATGACTTCGGAGATATCGCAGTTTTTGAAGACGAACTGCATTTTTCCGGCTTCGAGCTTTGCAAGGTCGAGCAGGTCATTCAGGAGTCTCATAAGTGTTTGCGCGCTGTCGTTGATCTTCTTGAAATAGTGCCGGAGTTTTTCGATATCACAACTGCCGCATCTTTCCAGCCCGAAATTTGAAAAGCTCATAATTCCATGCAGCGGTGTTCGCAGCTCGTGGGACATTCCGGCGAGGAACCTGCTTTTAGCGAGGTTTGCCTGTTCGGCAAGTCGTGTTGCCTTTTTCAGGTGCATTCGACTTTTTTTGTGGGCGGTTATGTCCCTGCTGACCCCGACGAGTCCGAAAGGCTTGCCGTCCGGGCCGAAGAAGGGTGTTTTTACCGTTTCGACGTGCACTTTGGGGCCGCCCGGGTAGCAGACAACCTCCTCGTTGCTTATTGATTGAAGCTGTGTTAAAACGTCTTTGTCTCGGTTTCGGTAGCTTTCGGCTGTGCCTGTTTCAAATATTTCGAGATCGTTTCTGCCTACGATCCGGGTTTGCGGGAGGCCGGTATAATTCTCAAATGCCCTGTTGCAGCCGAGATACCTGCCTTGTGTGTCTTTGTAGAAAATCAGGTCCGGGATCGAGTCCATGAGCGACTGCAGTATGGCCTGTTTATAGGCAAGTTTTTCTATCGCAAGTTTCTTTTCTGTAATGTCGGCGGCGATTCCGAGGATTCCCACTATATCGCCATCGGTATTTTTGAAAACGGATTTATAGAATATAACTTCCCTGCTGGTTCCGTCGCAGTGGGCAAGTGAGGATTCGTAGACCTGCGAGCCGCCGTTTTTCAAAAGTTCGAGGTCGGCGAGGTGATATTTTTCAGCGAGCCGGCGGGGGGCGATATCAAAGACGGTTTTGCCGATGACCTCGTTTTTTTTCATTCCGACGAAATCGAGAAAAGCCCTGTTACAGCCCAGGTATTTTCCGTTTCTGTCTTTATAGTAGATCGGGCTTGGTGCTGTGTCGATGAGCGTTTCGAGCAGTTCGAGGTTGTTTTTGATGGTCATCTTGTCGCGGTACTTTTCGGTTACATCCTCTGCCATCTGCACAACCGCGGTTACTTTTCCGTTATCGTCGGTCACGGGGCTCGAGATAACATGCAGTCGCCTGAAGCGGTCCCCGGTTTTTACGGTCATTTCGTCTTTATGCGTTTTGCCGTCTGCGAGTGTTCTTGAAACGGGGCAGCTTTTACATTTTTCAGTTTTTTCATTGTGGAGCATCACTTCGTAACAGCACGGGGTTAGAGCGGGGTCGACATGGGGGAACCATTTTCGCATAGTCCTGTTCATCGCGAGTATTTTGAAACTCGGGCTAAGCAAAGCAATACCGATATCGAGGCTTTCAACCACCTGCATATATTTTTTGTCGCTTGTTTTCAGTGCGCTGTCTTTGCGGAAGCTGTCTGTGACGTCAGTCAGGATCGCGACTATAATACCTTTACCTTCATTGCCGGGCCTGCTCATTTCGATGTCGCAGAACAAAACACCGCCGGATTTTTTCATGCCCGGGATGTTTTCCAGTTTAACAGTTGACCCGTCCTGCATGTTCAACGCTGTTTCTATTATGATGCTGCGCTGATCCGGAAAAGTAAGCCTGCCGATGTCGGAATCGACAAAGTCTTCGCGGGGCATATTGAACATGTCGCAGGCTTTCTGATTTGCCGAAATAATCCTGCCGCTTATCCTTTCAAAGACGATCAGCGGCTGAGGTATATAATTGTACAACACAGAGTTGATCGTTTCAGCACAGTCCCGCCGCTGGTCGGCGTTTATTTTTGATGATATTTTTTTCAGCAGCAAATTCAATTCATGTTCCTGTCATTATACGTTTGTGTCAATGTTGGTCCGGGAGAAACGGCGCTCTCCCGGACCGGCCAAAACACAAGAATCGGGAATCTTGGTAATAAACTGTTCGACCGGGGACCGTGAAAAAGATCGCTTTTGCGCAAGCTTGTTTACAATAACTATGCGTGGTATTTTTTACCAGAGCAATCAATAATTCAGCCCCCATTTTTATTGTTTCAAAAACTGTTTTGCGACCCCGAATTCGCCGGGTAAGCAAAACCCCCATTTCAATATTTAAATCGGCAAAATGTTTTTGCCACTTTACAAAAAGCCATTATTAGCGATGTCTTAATTATCACAGCATATATTATCCACGTCGAGGACCATTGCGACCTTTCCGTCTCCCATTATCGATGCGGCTTTGAAAAGGTTTGAGCTGAAGTTTATTCCCTGAACAGTTTTCAGCACAACCCGCTGGGTACCGATAACGTTATCGACTTCGACTGCAACGGTTTTGCCTCGACTCTCAATTGCAACCAGCGTAAATTCCTGTTTTTCGTTTTGGCTCGACAGACCGAACCTGCCGGACAGCTCGACGACCGGTAAAAGGCTTGCGTGGTTCATTACGCATTTGCCTTTTTCTTTAACGGTTTTAATCGACTGTGCCGGTACGTGGAAAGTTTCGAGCACCTTATCGAGCGGAATCACGTAACACCCCCCGGCCAGTTCTATAAGCAGCCCGTCAGTTATCTGTGTACTGACGGACTTGGGCAGCTTTATAGTGAACTTAGAGCCTTTGGACTGTTCACTTTCGACGATTATCTTTCCGTTTGCGTTTTCGATATTCTGCCGGACCACGTCCATTCCGACCCCCCTGCCGGAAACATCGGTAACTTTCTGCGCGGTTGAAAGTCCCGACATGAATATCAGGTCGGTTACCTGCCTGCGGGTCAGTTCCTGGTCGGGTTCTATCATTGCGAGTTTGACGGCTTTTTCGCGCAGGGCGTCGAAGTTGAGCCCTTTTCCGTCGTCGATAATGCTGAGCGAGATATCGTCGCTGGTTTCAGTCACGCTCACGGTTATGGTTCCTTTGGTGTTTTTACCGGCTGCTTTTCGTTCTTCTACGGTTTCTATGCCGTGGTCGGCAGCGTTTCGTGCCATGTGCGTTAAGGGCCCGTCGAGGGCTTCCATAATGCTCTTGTCGACCTGTATGTCCTGGCCTTGGAGTTTAACCTGGATGTCCTTGCCCGCTGCCGAGGCGATGTCGCGGACCATTCTCGGAACTTTCTGCAACAGGCCTTTCACCGGCACCTTGCGTATTTCCATTATGCTTTTCTGGAGATTTTCGGAAAGGTCATTAAATGTTTCATTAACGGTTCTGAAATCTTTGGCGACGGCGTGGCGACGGTTCGAATCGGAAATATCCTTCTGGAGGTGTGAATACATCTGCCCGACCACCACAAGCTCACCCACGTAACCGAGAAACTTATCTATAGCGTCCTCGGAGATTCTCATTGTCTTCCTGGTCTCGGTTTTGTTTTTTTCCTGCTGGTCGCCGGGGGGCTGGTCGGGCTGGTTTTCATCGTTCGGCTGAGTGTCTGAAACTGTATTATTATCGCTGTGGTTCTTTTTCGGTTTGTCTTTTTTATCGCCCGAACCCTTTTGAATCTGGTTAAGCGAGTCGAAAAGCTTGATCAGCTTTTGTGCAAATTCATTGTCAAGGTCGTTGATCCTGTCCTGTATATCTTCTACCGCTGCGCTGACTTTTTGCCAGAGTTGTGAGCCGCTGTCCGCTGATTTGGCGGCCTCTATGGCGGCAATAAGCTCGTCGAAAGCTTCGGGGGCTGTCAGTTCCGGCTCGGACCTGCTTGCCCTGTCGAGCATTTGCCTGAGCATGTCTGTTCCGCGAAGGAGTATGTTTATCACGTTATCATCGGCGGTGAGCTTGCCTTCTTTAGCCTGCGAGAGCAATGTTTCAAGCTCGTGGGCCAGCTTCTTGACTTTCATCAGGCCGAAAAACGCCGAATTGCCCTTGATAGTGTGCATTGGACGGAAGATGGCGGTGATCGTCTCAACGCACGACGGGTTTTCGCCGAGTGACACGAACAGGCTGTCGAGCGAGGCGAGTTCTTCCTGGGACTCATCACAGAACTCGGCAAGCAGTTCCGGGTCTATGTCAATGTTAAGTTCTTCGGTTTCCATTTTTCCGGCCGTTTATTAAGTTTTCATTGTTTGCAGGGTGAGGAATTTCTGCTGCCAGTGGTTGAGGTTTTTCACGGCGCTTTCGACGGCTTTTTCGAGCTCGGTCATATCTTCGAGCGGCTTGAATATGCACGTGTCTGCGCCGAGTCTCATGCAGCTCATCGCGTTTTCGAGCGTCACATACCCGGTCACGACTATTGTGTGCACCATCGAGTAGTTCCCCCGGATGCTTCTAAGCAGCTCTATGCCGTCCATAACGGGCATTTTTATGTCCGTTACCACAACGTCAATTTTTTTCTCCCCGAGGACGGTAAGGGCCTCGCTTCCGTTGCACGCCAATTCTACCTCATAGCCGAGGTATTTGAAATGCCTTGCGAGCATCTGCCTTATGTCCTGTTCATCGTCAACTATCAGCAATCTTGCTTTCATGATCCGACACCTTTTTTGCTGTTGGAAAAGTTAGAGTAAATACGGTTCCCTGCTGCGGGCTGCTTTGAACGGTGATCGTCCCGCCGTGGTTTTCCACGATTCCCCGGACGGTGTAAAGCCCCAGTCCCGTGCCCTTGTCGACCTCCTTGGTGGTAAAGAAGGGCTTCCAGATGTTCTCGAGGTTTTCCGGTTTGATCCCATTGCCGTTATCCGCGACTTTGAGCGTAACTTTGTTGTTCTCGCTGCAGGTTGTTATTGTTATTTTGCTGTTGTCCCTCCCGGCGACCGCGTCGGCGGCGTTTACGAAGAGATTTACGAGGACCTGGTCGATCTGCTGGGAGTCTGCTTTTATAAGCGCAAGTCCGGGGGCAAGGTTTTTTTCTATGTTTATGTCGTACTTAAGCCTGTTATGGCAAAGTTCGAGCGACTGTTCGATGCACCTGTTGATGTCGCAGTCGCTCATGGCTGAGTGGTTCTGCCGGCAGTATGATTTCAGGCCCTTTACGATTCTCGATATCCGCTCGACGCCGTTGTGAATTCCTTTGAGCACCTGGGGCATCTGCTCGATGATAAAATCGAGCTTGTCCTGCTGCTGCCTGGTGCTGCATTTTGAATTTACAAGATGCGGGGAAATATCCTTCCAGAACATCTCGAGTGTCTGGCAGTTGCCGGATATAAAGGTGGCGGGGTTGTTTATCTCGTGGGCTACACCGGCGGTTAAAAGCCCGATAGTTGCCATTCTTTCGGCATGGACGAGCTGCCTGGACCGTTCTTCGACGGCTTCGGATATTTCTTCGTTCAACTGCTTCAGCTCTCGGTTGACCATTGCAAGGTTCGATTCATATTCGACTATCCTTGCCGCGACGTTGATCCTCGATCTCAGTATATACCTGTCGAATGGTTTTGTTATGTAATCGTCTGCTCCGGCTTCGAGCCCCTCTACCAGGTCGTTCTGATTGTCTCTCATAGTGAGCATTATCACATAAGTGTAACCGCAGCTTTCAGTTTCGCTGCTTCTTATTATCCTGCATATTTCCGGGCCTGTATAATAAGGCATCTCCCAATCCAGGACGGCGGTGTTTACCTGTTGTGCGCTTAGTACATCGAGCGCCTGTTTTCCGTCTTCGGCGAAGATAAGCTCATGGCCGGTATCTTTCAGGCAGCTGTTTACGGCTGTTCTCGATGTCCGGTCGTCATCGGCGAGCAGAATTTTCATAAACCGTTATCCTTTTATCAGGTTAAGAGCCTTTAGTTCGTGGACTATTTTTTCCTTGCTTACCGGTTTTACAATATACGCCTCGCATCCCTTGCGGAAGGAGCCGAAAATATTTCCGGAGTCGTCGTTTACGGTAACCATTATTACTTTCACGCCATCGAGTCCGTTTATGTTTCTCTCCTTTTCTATCTCCCGTATTGTTTCGAGTGCCACTGTTCCGTTCATTTTGGGCATATTTATGTCCATGCAGATAAGATCAAAGGGGGCTTTATAATCAAGAGCCCGGTGGAACTGCTGGATCGCCTCGAGGCCGTTTTCGGCGACGGTGCAGACCGCGTATTCCATAAGGTAGCCCTTTATCGCGGTGGCGCAGGCGAGATCGTCCTCGACGACAAGTATTTTCAGGGGCTTTTCTGCGGGACGGTCCTGTTCATCGGTGAACTGGTCGTTTTGCTCTATTTTTCCGGTTTTGAGGTAATTTATCGCTTTTAGAACCCAGTCCGAGAAACGCAGGATTGTTTCGTAGGAAAGCTCTTCGGAGACCTCCTCGATCGCGTTTTCGGTTTCGTGACAAAGCTGGTATATATCATTCAATCCGAGTATTCCCGCCTCGCCTTTCATGCTGTGAAGAATCCTTTTGGCCTGGGCGATGTTTTCATCGAACATGGACATTTTGGGGTCGGTAAGAACGAGACCCTCGAGCATTTCCACGCTTGACTGCGCCGATTCGATATAATCTCCCAGCAGGTCGGGTACGGAGGGCTGGTCTATATCATAGGGACTGGGCAGTTTCCCGCTGTTTCTTATAGCTGAAAAATCCTTAACTGCCATTTTTGCACTCCTGTCAATAATTGTTAATAAGTAAACTTTCTGGGGTTCGGACCTTTTCAAGCGAGGGCTCTGTTTGAACATACCCGCACAGCCGGTTAAAATTCTCATAAACTTTCTCATAAAGTTTCCTGTACAGCTCGGTTTGGCCTTTCTTGGCGGCGATATTGAGTTTGGATGCCGCCCTTGAAAGCTCAATCGCCGATATGGTTGCCGACGAGCCTTTTATCGCGTGCGAAAGCTCGGTTATCCTGCTGCTGTCGCTCTGCTCGACAGCAGCGGCAAGCTGACGCAGCCTTGCGGGGTTATCCTCAAAAAACGCATCTATGACATCGATAATCAATGCTTCGCTGTCGAATCTTTCTTTGAGGTCCTCCTGGTCTATGGGCGCGACGGTTTCGGAGCGTTCCTTTCTTTCGGCCCTCTTTCGGGACCTTCGCAATTCCTTTTGATGGAGCGTATTGTTCTTGTCGCGACTGAGCCTGATATACTTTTCTATCGTTTCGAGCAGATTGACCCTGTTTACGGGCTTGGCAAGGAAAGCGTCACAGCCTATCTGCTTGTATCTTTCAGTGTCACTTTTCATAACGCTGGCGGTAAGTGCGATAATGGGTACGGTGCATCCGCGGCGGCGCAGTTTTGTGGTCGCTTCGTAACCGTCCATTCTCGGCATGTGCATGTCCATGAGTACGAGGTCGAATTTGTCGGTGAAGTATTTCTCGAGCGCGTCGATTCCGTCGACGGCGATTTCGAAATCAACGCCTGCTTTATAAAGTATAGTGCCTATCGTTTTCTGGTTTACCTGGTCGTCCTCGACTATCAGGATTTTTCCTTCGATGCGAAAGTCCACTTTCTTTGGCGAGGGTTTTACAAGACCGGGGTCTATGCTCTCGAGCATCTGTGCGGACGGCTGTCCGGCAGGGACGGAAATTGTGAACGTTGAACCTTTTCCGGGTTCGCTTTGGAGGGCGACTTTGCCGCCGAGCAGGTTTACCAGCTTGCTGGTAATCGCAAGTCCCAGTCCCGTTCCGCCGTATTTACGGACTACGTTGGGGTCGCCCTGTTCGAAGGCCTCAAAAACAACTCGCTGTTTGTCCGCTTCGATGCCGATACCTGTATCCTGGACCTCGAAGGTTATCATCCTGTTTGCGCTTTCGTATGATAATCGCAGCCTGATAATTCCCTGCTCGGTGAATTTCAGTGCGTTGCCTACAAGATTGAACAGGCACTGCCTGAGCCGCATGGGGTCGGTCGTTATTCTCGCCGGGACGGGAGAGTCGAAGACAATGACAAATTCGACATCCTTTTTCGCGGCACGTTCCTTCGCGATATATTCTATATCCGTAAGCAGCTCGCCGACAGTCACATCGACCAACTCGACGCTTATCCTGCCGGCTTCGATTTTGGATATGTCAAGTATGTCATTGATTATGCCGAGCAGTATGTCGGCGGACGTGCGGGCGGTGGTAAGGTTTTCTCGCACCTCGTCGCTTAGATACTCGTCGAGGGACAGCTCGAGCATCCCGATGATCCCGGAAAGCGGGGTGCGGATTTCATGGCTCATATTCGCGAGGAAGTCGCTTTTTGCCTTGCTCGAACTGAGGGCCTGGCGGGTCATTTCGTTGGCTTTTTCGATGGCCATTTCAAGCTGCTGGTTCATGTTCGACATCTGCTGTTCGATTATCTTTCGGTCGGTGATGTCGATATGCGAGACAAGAACGCCCCCATCCGGTACGTTCAGGGGCACCGCCCTTAGCATGAACCACCTTTTCCTTTCCCTGCTGTGGCACGGATACTCCATGGAAAAGTGTTCGCTTTTAAGTCCCAACAGGTCCTTCAGGCCGGTAAGGCACTTTTGGGCCGATTCTTCATCCGGGCCTTTTGCCTTTTTGCAGACATCGAGATAGTTCAGGCCGAGATAGTCGGTGTTTTGCTCCTGGTCGGTGTTTTGCTCCGCGAATTTCTGCCAGCCGAAATTTGTTCTTATTATATTTCCTGCCCTGTTGAGTACCGCGATATGCGCCGGCATACAGTCAAGCACGTTGCTGGAGAATTTTTCGGCGTCGTGTATAGCTTTTTCAGCAAACTTACGGGCGGTTATGTCCTCGGCGATGACAAGCACGTGGGGGCGGTAATCAAGATCGATCTTTTTGGTACTCACTCCAAGCCACAGACTTCGCACTTTGTCGTCTAAAAGATAATTATGCTCGGTCTCGAAATTTTTATTGGGCCGGCCGGTTTCAATCGTATACTGTATCGCCTTATGCAGGGGGCATGTACCGCTGAATGGGCAATTGCCGGCTTTTGTGAACACCTTCGCCCTGCTCAAGCCGCACATAAACTCACAGTGATACTGATATTTAGATATATCGTCGATCCTGAACATATCCATAATGACCTGGTTAGCGCGGACAAGCTTAAAATCCATATCCACTATAAACATTCCCACCGGAGCGGTGTCGAATATGGACTGTGTGTTGCGGCGCTCGTTGTTGATGGTGTCGTTTAGCCTTGCTTTAGCGCCGAGCCTGAAAAAGCTTAAACAGCGTCCCATAAACCTGTTCATTTCAGCACCTGTATGCTTTAATGCCTTTGGCAACATAATCTGCCCTTAACTTTTTCCCGGGCTGTCTGCGGATAATTGCATTGACACTTTTCACTGAAGCCTTGAATAACCCCCATAAGATTCAGCCCATAATTTTCATGTCCCTGTCAAAGTAACTTTGACGTAATATCTTTCGGCTAAATAAAGGTTCTCTTTAATTAATTATTACAGACTGAATTAAAAAAGAAATAACGGCCAAGAAAGAATCTATTAAAGCTCTGAATTTTATAAGTCGATTTAACACTGTCTTAAATGGGGTTAGGTATGCAGTTTTTTGATAATAATTTTTATAGAGGTTTTTCCGCGATAAGATGACTTTAGGTAAGATAAAAGTTTTGATAATTGACGATTCGGCGATTGTTCGCAAGGTACTCAGTGAACAATTGTCGCTCAACACCTCTATCGAGGTTGTAGGAACGGCGCCGGACCCTATTGTGGCGCAAAACAAGATAGCGGCTTTGAAGCCGGACGTGCTTACGCTGGATGTGGAAATGCCTCGAATGGACGGTATTACTTTTTTACATAAACTTATGGCATCGAACCCGATGCCGGTTATTATCCTAAGTTCTCTGACGCCTAAAGGCGGCAAAACGGCGATGGAGGCGATGGAAGCAGGTGCGGTTGAAGTTATATCAAAGCCCGGGCCGGCGTACTCAGTGGGACAGGCATGCGAGGAACTTGTTGAAAAGATTAAAGCGGCATCGAGGGTTGAGGTTCGCAAACTCGAAAAGAAAAGCGGGACGGCTGTTTCAGTGCCGAGGACGGCAATGGCTGAAACCACGAACAAGGTCTTCGCCATCGGGGCTTCCACGGGCGGAGTTCAGACACTTACGAAACTTCTGCAGCAGTTTCCGCCCAATTCGCCGGGCACGCTGATCGTCCAGCACATGCCGCCGAATTTTACCGCTTCGTTCGCTAAAAGACTCAACGAAACCTGTGCAGTCAACGTAAGCGAAGCGGTCAACGGCGACAGGCTGATCAACGGGCGTGTTTTGATAGCGCCGGGCGGCAGGCACATGCTGCTTGCGAGAAGCGGTGCGAGTTATTATGTCGAAGTCAAGGACGGGCCGAGGGTTTGCCTGCAAAAGCCGAGTGTCGAGGTGCTTTTTAACTCCGTCGCAAGGTACGCCGGGTCAAATGCTATCGGCGCGATTCTGACGGGAATGGGCGACGACGGGGCTGGGGGGCTGCTGCACATGCGGCAAAAAGGGGCCCTGACCATCGCACAGGATAAAGAAACGAGCATTGTCTTCGGGATGCCGATGGAGGCTATCAAGAGAAACGCCGCTGTAAAGGTTCTTCCGCTGAATCTTATAGCCAAAGAAATGCTTACTGCCGCGGCAAGCAGGTCGCTTGTGTAAGGGTCAGCAGCTTCTAAGAGCCTTTGATGGCGTTTGCGACTTTCACGGTTTCAAGCATCTCCGGGATGTCATGAACCCTTGCGACCGAAACACCGTGCGCGGCGCACCAGGCGACGGTCGCAGCGGTGCCCATAACCCTTTGTTCGGGCACGTCCCTGCCTGTGAGCTGACCGATGAACCTTTTTCGACTGGTCCCGACGAGCACCTTGAAACCGGTTTGAACGAACTGCCTGATCCGGCGCAAAAGTGAGAGGTTGTGCTCGGTGGTCTTGCCGAAACCTATTCCGGGGTCGATAAAAATCCTGTCGGCGGGTATTCCGGCAGCTTCACATTTTTCGGCGCGTCTGACAAGGTAGTCCTTTACTTCGAGAACGACGTCTCCGTAGACGGGATTGTCCTGCATGGTCTGCGGGCAGCCGCGCATGTGCATAAGGACGATGGCACAGCCGGTCTCGGCGGCGAGCTTGATCATACCCTCGTCACTTGCGGCGGTTATATCGTTTATTATCGAGGCGCCGGCTTTTACGGCTTGTTTTGCAACTTCGACGATACGGGTGTCGATGCTTATCGCAGTCCGGCACCTGTCGGTAAGCTGTTCTATTACCGGTATGGCGCGACGTATCTGCTGGTCGGGAGCGATCGGCTCTGAACCGGGTCTGCTCGATTCCGGTCCGATGTCGATTACGGCAGCGCCCTGCTCGCTCATTTGCAAGCCGCGGGTAACTGCCTTGTCGGTGTCAAGCCACTTACCGCCGTCACTGAACGAATCCGGTGTCACGTTCAGCACGCCCATAAGGACACAGCCGGGTGAAAAGTCTACCTGTGCCCGCGGAAGTTTCAATATCTCAGCACACAAAACCTATACCCCTCAACTTTTTGAATGCCCCCTGCTGGTCGGGGCCTGCAATTATACGAGTGTTGCTGAACTCGCGCCTTATCCGGTATTCTTTACGCAGTTTGTCGAAGTAAGGGCCCGGATCGGGCTGGTCCTGCATTTTGCGCATATTCATGTCATCGAGCATGATATCGTAGACTGCGCCGACTGCGTTGGCTATGACGCTTTGTTCGTCTTTTATTGCCGGCAGGGTCACCTTCTTATTTTCAGGCTCGGGCAAAAAATCGGACTCGTTTTTGTTCGGTTCAATACCGAAACATTTACACATTGCCTTGTATATCATTATCATACCCCGGACCTTGCCGTCAAAGGAATACCCGGCGATGTGCGGTGAGGCGATGTCCACCATCTTCAGCAGCTTCAGGTCTATTTCCGGTTCGTCTTCCCACACGTCGAGCACAACCGATCCGAGCTTTCCGGTGCGTATCGCCGATTTCAGGGCAGAGCTGTCCATAACCGGGCCGCGTGCGGTGTTAATAAATATGGCCCCGCCTTTGAGCGAGTCGAAGAAAGCTTCACCGGCTAAGTGAAAAGTGCTGTCGAGGCCCTCATATGTGAGGGGTGTGTGCATCGTAAGGATATCACACCCGTAAAGGTTGTCTATGGGCAGATACCTTGCGTCGCCGGTTTCCCTTGCAAGCGGCGGGTCGTTAAGATAAACGTTCATTCCCAGTGCCTGGGCCTTTCTTGCAACTCGTGAACCGACGTTTCCGGCGCCGATGATGCCGATCGACATGCCCTCAAGCTTAAAGCGCCTGGTCTCTGCAAGCTCGAGAAGTGCGGCGGTAACATACTCGGCGACGGAATTGGCGTTCGAGCCGGGCGCCGACGAAAAAGCTATACCGTTTTTGGCAAGGTAATCGAGGTCGATGTGGTCAGTTCCGATGGTAGCTGTGCCAACGAATTTTACACTGCTGCCTTCGAGG
Organism: uncultured Pirellulales bacterium; assembly: GCA_964628195.1. Classification (GTDB taxonomy): domain Bacteria; phylum Planctomycetota; class Phycisphaerae; order Sedimentisphaerales; family Anaerohalosphaeraceae; genus CAZVPF01. Next base: position 33,842 of record CAZVPF010000001.1, read on the forward strand.
AGCTGCTCGTTGACCTTTGTAATGCTGCGAACAAGCAGCGCTTGGGCGTCCTTGACCTTTTCAGGGGTTATTTCCCTGCCCGAGGTCACCTCGACGCTTCCGAGGCCTTGGAGGCATTTTTCTATGAAAGGAATATTCGCGTCGGCTATTATCTTCAAAACCGGTCTCCATTTTAAAAAATCAAGTTATCAATCAAAACCATGCCTGATTTTAGCCGAAAAGAGGTGATTTTAAAATCTTTTTCAAAAATTGAAAAAAATAACTTGAACAGTTTTGGGCATATGCCCATAATGTATATATGTATTTTATGTAATTAATGCGGGAAACGATACAATGAGAACATATTATGACTGTCTGCCTTGTTTTATGCGTCAGGCTCTTGATGTTGTCAAGATAGCGACTTGTGACCCTCTGGCGCAGGAGGAATTGCTGAGGCGCATAATCAGGTGTGTAAGCGATATTGACCTGTCGGCTTCGCCGCCGGCAATGGCGACAGAGATTCACCGCATAGTTAAACGAGTAATCGGCAAAGCCGACCCCTACCTACGGATCAAGCAGCGATGCAACGGCTTTGCCCTCGAAATGTACCCTTCGATGAAAAACCTGATACTCGAATCCGACGACCCGCTTGTCACCGGGCTGAGGCTTTCCATCGCGGGAAATATCATAGATTTCGGTGTCGGTTCGGCTGTAGACGACGAAATAATTCACGAAACGCTGAACGCCTCGCTGGCGGCGCCGCTCGACGAGGAGCTTATCGATACATTTAAAGAGCAGCTCCAGGAGGCGCGGTCAATTGTTTACCTCGGAGACAATGCCGGTGAGATAGTTTTCGACAGGCTTTTCATCGAGCAGCTTCCCGTGGAGAAGATAACTTTCGTTGTCCGCGGAGCGCCGGTTATAAATGACATTACCATCGACGACGCGCGGGCGGTCGGCCTTGACGAAACAGTCAACGTCATTGACAACGGCTCGGACGCACCGGGGACAATACTCGAAAACTGCAGGGCTGAATTTGTCGAAAAATTCAACTCCGCAGACCTGGTTATCTCGAAAGGCCAGGGCAACTTCGAGACCTTAAGCGACGAAAGCAGGAACATCTTTTACCTGTTAAAGGCAAAATGTCCGGTGGTGGCGTCGCATCTTAATTGCAGGGTGGGGGACTTTATGTTCTTCAACCCGCTGCACGCGAAAGTAACGGAATAAAAATTTGAAGGCGTACTTACGCCGTTAAGAAGTGAACCTTTTTGAAAGGAGATTATTATGCCTTATGGTAACGGAACAGGCCCCAACGGTATGGGCCCGATGACAGGCAGGGGCGCAGGTTACTGCGCAGGATATTCGGCTCCGGGCTGCTATAACCCGGGTGTCGGTGCAGGTTTTGGCAGAGGAACGGGGCGCGGTTTTGGGCGCGGCTTCGGGCGCGGCATGGGCAGAGGGTTTGGACGGGGCTTTGTGAACATGTTTGCCCCCGGGTGGGGTTACGCCCAGCAGGGACCGGCAGCGTATCCCGCAGCGGACCCTAAGCAGGAGATGCGGATACTAAAGCAGCAGTCCGAGGCCCTGAAGGACCAGCTCGACGACATTGAGCAGAGGATGTCCGAACTTTCCGAAAGCGATAATGATTGACAATTCGTTTCGGAGAAGGCGTCTGAAATAACTGAACTATGGAAAGCCCTGTTAGCGAAGTGTGCAAATACGCGGCGCATAGGGACTTTTCATACTGATTCGACACCTTTAATTTAAGGAAAAATAAAATGAAAATATGCGTTACATCACAAGGCGATAACCTTGCTGCTTCTGTCGACCCGCGATTCGGAAGGGCGCAGTTTTTTGTATTCTACGACACCGACAGCGACGAATTTGAGGCCGTCGAGAACGCGTCGCTCTCGGCAGCGGGCGGTGCGGGTATATCAGCGGCAAAGACGGTCATCGACGCAGGGGCAAAAGCGGTTCTTACGGGAAACTGCGGGCCCAAAGCGATGACGGCGTTAAAGGCAGCAGGCATAGCTATCTACTCCGGGCTGACAGGTACCGTTGACGAGGCGATACAGTCTTTTCGAGACGGTAAAGTGAAGCCTTGCGACCAGCCGAGCGTTGCAGGCAATGAATAACGGAGACCGAAATTGGATAACCACTTACTTACCCTTGCCGTAGCAAGCGGCAAAGGCGGCACGGGCAAAACAACACTGGCAACAAACCTTGCCGCCACCGCTGCGCGGGCGGGGATAAAAACCCGTTACCTTGACTGCGACGTTGAGGAACCCAACGGGCGGATATTCCTCAAGCCCGAAATACACGAGGACAGGCCTGTAACGGTTCCGGTTCCGAAAGTCGACCACGACAAGTGTACAGGCTGCGGGAAGTGCGGCGAGATTTGCAGGTTTAACGCGATACTGGTGGCGGGCAATAATGTGCTGACCTTTCACGAAATGTGTCATTCGTGCTCAGCGTGCAGTTACATCTGCCCGGAAAACGCGATCACAGAGCAGCCCAGGCTTATCGGTCATGTTCATTCGGGAAAAGCGGGCGAAGTTGAGTTCCACGGCGGCACGCTGGATATAACGAGCATAAGGACGCCTACTCTAATTGACGAGGTGAAAAAAAACCTCGCGGGTGATGCGCTTAACATTATCGATGCGCCTCCGGGCACTTCCTGCCCGGCAATCGAAGCTGTGCGGGGCGTCGATCATGTGCTGCTGGTAACCGACCCGACACCGTTTGCGCTTCACGATATGACACTGGCAGCAGACATGCTGGACAAAATGAACCTGCCCTTTACAGTCGTAATCAACCGGTCGAACAACAAACTGCCGGAGATGGACGCGTTTTTTGAGCGGACCGGAGCTGAACGGGTTCCGATGCTCGTGGAGGACCCGCAGATCGCTTCGGTGTGCTCGAAGGGAGAACTGGTAGTTGAAAAACTGCCCCGGTACGAACAGAACTTTATCTCAATACTTGAAAAGGTTACCGACAGCCATGAAAGAAATCGTAATAATAAGCGGTAAAGGCGGAACGGGCAAGACGTCGCTGACCGCTGCCTTTGCTGGACTGGCGGGGTCGGCGGTGGTGGCAGACTGTGACGTTGACGCATCGGACCTGCACATAATTCTCGAACCTGAAGTGGAAACCGAAAACGACTTCATCGGCGGCAACATCGCGAGCATAGTTCCCGAAAAATGCGTCGGCTGCATGAGATGCGTAAACCAGTGCCGCTTCAAGGCGATTTCCCTTACGGGCCATGCAAATGACCTTGTGCAGAAGACGGCGAGGGTTGACCCGCTGGGGTGCGAAGGGTGCGGGCTTTGCTATGAGCTTTGCCCGGTCGAGGCGGTTGTTTTCGAGCCGCAGGTGAACGGGCAGTGGTACATATCCGAGACCCGCTTCGGGCCGATGGTTCACGCAAGGCTGGGTATCGCGCAGGAAAACTCCGGCAAGCTTGTTACGCTTATCCGCAAACAAGCCGGGCGCCTCGCAGTCGGTAAAGATATGGATATGGTGCTTATCGACGGCTCGCCGGGTGTGGGGTGTCCGGTTATAGCGTCGATAGCCTCGGTCGATTTGGCGGTTGTGGTAACCGAACCGACGCTGCCTGCGATGCACGACCTCGAACGCGTGGTGGAGCTTGCACACAGGTTCAACGCCCCGGTCGCGGTGATAATCAACAAGGCCGACATAAACCTGGAAATTGCCGCCCGGATCAAGCAGATGTCGCAGCCGCTCGAATTCAAACTGCTCGGTTCGCTGCCTTACAGTCCAGCATTTACAGCGGCACAACTGCAAAAGAAAACCGTCATGGAGTACGAAAGCTCTCGGCTGACGGAAAATGTGGAAAAGATTTGGCAAAAATTAACCCAACTGATATAATAGGAATTGAAGTTCTATAAGGAGAACGACATGCGAATAGCAATACCCACCACAAATGGAATTTTATCGGCACACTTCGGGCACTGCCAGCAGTTTTCGGTCATTGACGTCGACGAAGAGACCAAAGAGATAACCAATGTCGAGGCATTCGATCCCCCTGCCCATGAACCGGGCGTTTTGCCCCGATGGCTGGGCGGTTTGTGTGTGAATCTTGTTATCGCAGGCGGCATGGGTCAAAGGGCTCAGATGCTCTTTAACGATGCCGGGGTCGAGGTCATGGTTGGCGCACCGTCTGAAAACCCGGAGAAGATCGTCGGCGATTACCTCGCAGGTGTCCTTGAGACAGGCACCAATGTTTGCGACCACTAACCGGGGCCGATCATGCCGAGACCGCGGAACCTTAGAAACGTAAACTTCACGCCCAACGCGACGTACTTCAAGCCACGGGGCGTGCCGCTTTCGCAGCTTGAGTGTGTCGAGCTGACGCACGAGGAACTGGAGGCTTTGCGTCTGACCGATTACCTCGGCATGTACCAGGCACAGGCAGCGGAAGAAATGAATATTTCCCGCCAGACGCTGGGCCGAACCGTGGAGTCGGCTCGCAAAAAAATTGCAGAGGCACTTGTAGACGGAAAGGCACTTTCGATCAGCCTGACCGACCAGGGGCCCTGCCCGCAGAGGCCGTTATCGGAGGAAAGACCCGACATTTCACCTGCGGGACCAGAGTCAGGGGGCTGCGGAAGGGGGCGTCAACACCGCAGACGTAAGGGGCGAGGTTAGGTAACAGGATGAAATCAGGGGTGTTTGGTTTTGAAACAGGGGGGCATTTCAGCGCAGGTTTTTATCGGGACGCTTAAAATGAAAGAGTATTACGTTGCGGTCGAAACTATTTCTTAAAGTAATTCGCTTTGACCCAGTTCCAGTTCAAAGCAAGGTGGATTACTGCCACAAGCCCGAGCAGGATTCCCGCCCTTTCGTGGCCCCATTCAAACAGGCTCTCGGAAACTTTCGGGTAGACAGTTGCGCCCACCCATTGGTTGATGAGCAATACCGCCAAAACTATGTTTATAACTCTAAGTGTTTTGTTTTTAGACATTTGCAAAATATGTTAGAGCGTAACTAATTTTTCACCGCCGGCTGGGGGTCGAACATGGGTTCGTCAATTACCCGCCCGTCGTTTTCCTGGTAGGTCTCTACGGTGTTGACAATCCTGCGAAGTTTTTCGCGTCCTTCAAGGCTTGCCTCGAGCCCGACATATTCAACGCCGAGATATATTTTTCCTTTTTGCGGAACATCTGCGAGGTAGCGAATATGTCCCTCGACCACTATCGGCACCTGGTATGACATGGGTGTGAACTGCAAGCCGACAAGCTGTCCCTCGACGAACTGGTCTTTTCTTGCCGCTTCGACGGCGACCTGCATTCCGCCTGCGGATATATCCACAAGTTCGCCCTGCCAGCACTGGTCGCTGGGCGATTCCTGGCACTCGAAAGTGTAACCCCTGTGCCAGAAAATTACCTCCACACGCATAGAATCCGGAACACCGGCCCTCAAGAAGGTCCTCCTTGCAACCTTCTCAACCCGGTCGGGCATCTGGATCACAACCTGGGGTCCGTTTTGGTCGAAATTCTTACTAAAAGCGACTATAACGCTCTCAAATATACACTTTGATTGGTCGTCCTGAAAAGATATACCGACCGGTTGGTCTGTTTGCAGCTTCGCCCCGAATGCCTTAGCGGCGTCGATAACCCTGAAATGTACGGTTTTATGTGTCAGTGACTCAAAGACGACATCCATTGTCTGCCATTTACCCCTGGAAAGAAAACTGAGCACACCTTCCCTTTCCTGCCCGCAGCACTGGCCTATCATCTCGTTTATACTCTCGCCTCTCAAAAATTCCGGCTTGCTCATATTTCACCGCCCTGAAAATCAACGCTAAATCTATCTTTACATTTCGATATATAAATATTCGGCAATGATGGTAAAAGTCTTGAAACAATATGGCTGTTTAATTGGCTTGGAGCGATTTAACACAAAAAAACCGCATAAATCAGGCCAATATGTTGATAAATGTCCGGTTTAGTATATCATTGCGGGATATGATCGATAAAAATGAACTAAAACAGTCTGCTTATACGATAGCGCTGCTGGTGATACTCATCATGGGGCTGCTGATCGCTTCGGCAATATCCGGTCTCCGCGGAAAGCTGAAACTTTCGGCGGCGTATTCGCTGACATGGGCGGGTATATCGGTTTCACTGCCGGAGGGCGGGTATTGGCAGCACTCGAAAAACTGGCAGTATTTCGACAACTCCTTTATACTTCAGGCCCAGCATCAGTCGGCCAAGCGGGATTGGACCACAGTCGAGGTCACGCTCGACCTTGCGGCAATGGCCCGAACACCCGAACAGGGTATCGAGGGTCTTGCAGCATCGATGGATGCCAAAGTCGTCAAAACCGGTCGGCTGGAAAAAACAGACAGCGCTTTTACCTATGCGAAACTTGACACCTCCAAGCCGAACGAAAATTTTTATGCCGCTTATGCGGTTCTTCCTTATAACCGGGGCGCAATTGTTATCATCAGGACAACGAGGTACGACGACGAGGCACTTGAAATTCTTATGGGCGTGGCTGGTTCGTTTGAGTTTAACTCCGTCGAGGCACAAAAAGCCGGTCAGCGGTTTGCCGAAGAGGTTAAAAGATTCGGCACAGATGACATGCTCGAAGACGGGGGAAAAACTACAATTGAGCGTGCTTACCTGATAACGGGCCTGGACGATAAGCCTGTCGGGCTTTCGATCCAGTCGGTATCCGATTCGGCAGACTCCGAGGCCCAGCCGATCCGCACCGAACAGCTTTACTTTATCCGCTCCCGCACGAATACGGTGCTGATAAAGGACATTTTCCATTGCGACAGCTACCTTGATACATTCCTGTGGCAAAGTTCGCATAAGAATTCTTCGACACCGGGGCAGGAAATATTCGGTTTGACCCTTCAGGAAGACGGGCTGTTAAAGGTAATCGACAGCAGGGTTGACATTGGTTCTACGATAAGGCCTTCTTCGCTGGTGGTTCCCGATATCATGCTCGACCATGCGGCCCGGTACATACCTGATATTAACGAGGGCAATATCAGTTTCGAGGTTATTCTTTCGGCAGGGCTTGTACTGCCGGTCAATACGAGCATTGTTGAAAACCCGCCGAGCTTCGAGAACCTTGAAGCGTCGGCTGAGACCGTTATCATGCTCGAACTTACGCACGATACTGAAAAATACCAGCTGCTCTACCTTGACCGGGACGGGGATATCGTGGGCAAGGTTGACAAGACGACCAACCGCACGCTTTTGTGGAGAAAGACGGACAAGCAGGAACTGTCGAAATATTTTCCAGAATTGCTCAATTAGTTAATTTAATAACAACCGGATTGAAAGGTTTAGAAATGTCACAGGATATATACGACTGCATAATTATCGGCGCAGGGCCTGCAGGTCTCGGCGGGGCACTGTACGCGGCGCGGGACCGTTACAAAACGCTTATGCTCGAAAAGTTCTACCCGGGGGGGCAGATACTGACAACCGACCGAATCGAAAACTATCCCGGCTATGCCGAGATATCCGGCCCGGACCTTGTGGAGGAAATGCTCTCACAGGCCCAATCGTTCGGTGTGGAGCTTAAAACAAGCTCGGAAGTTGAAAAACTCGAAAAGCTTGATGACGGAAATATCAAGGTAACCACCGATGAGAACGAATTTATCTCAAGGGTCGTCATCCTCACGCCGGGCAGTTCATACCGGCATCTCGGTGTTCCGGGCGAGGAGGAGTTCCGCCAGGCCGGTGCAGGTGTCAGCTACTGCGGCACATGTGACGGGGCTTTTTTCAAGGACAAAAAAGTGGTCGCGGTGGGCGGCGGAAACACGGCGGTCGAGGATACGCTGCATCTTACCAAGTACGCCTCGGAAGTGGTCATGGTGCACCGCAGGCAGGAGTTTCGGGCGACACAGGTTCTCGTCGAGGAGCTGATGGCCAAAGTCAACGAGCCTGGCTCGAATTTGAAACTGCAGCTCGACTCGGTTGTTACCGCGATCGAGGGGCAGGGCAAGGTTCAGCAGGCAAGGTTAAAGAACGTAAAAACAGAAAATGAATCCGTTATCGACTGTGACGGGGTGTTTATCTTCGTGGGCATGGTTCCCAATACGGACTTTCTCAAAGGCTTTGTCGAGCTTACCGACGCAGGCTTTATCAAATGCGAATGCGCGTACCTGCGAACTTCGGTGCCGGGCGTTTTTGTGGCCGGTGACTGCAGGGTGGGCGCCGCTATGCAGCTTGTCACCGCTGTTGCCGACGGGGTAAACGCGGCGATGTGGATGAAGCAGTATCTGCGGGACCCTGAGTGGTGGCACAAACCGGCGTCGGATATGCTTCAGTTAAGCGGATGGTAAACCCGGATGGAGAATTTGGCGTCCGAGTTCGGCACGGTTAACTATCTCATTCTCGGTTTATATCTTGCCGGTATGGTTGCGGTGGGTGTTTTTCTTGCCCGCAGCCAGAAAACATCCGAGCAGTATTTTCTTGCCGGGCGTTCCATGCCGTGGCTGGTCGTGGCGCTTAGCATGTTCGCCTCGCTGACCAGCGCGGTTACATACCTCGGTATTCCGGCGATGGCATACAGTGACAACGTTTCTATTATCTTCGGTGTTATGGTAAGCCCGCTGGTCGCGCCGCTTTTGATCGTGCTGTTCTATCCCGCGTACCGCAAATACAACGTCACTACAAGCTACGAGTACATTTATCACCGCTTCGGGGCTCCGGCAAGGTATTGTGTTTCGGGGCTTTTTGTCCTTGCCCGGCTGGGCTGGCTCGGGACGGTCATCTTCGCGCCGGCGCTTGCTCTTTCCACCGTAACGGGGATGAACATTAACCTTGCAATCGCACTTATGGGCATTCTCGCCACTGCGTACACATGCCTTGGCGGACTGACGGCGGTTCTCTGGACGGATCTTGCCCAGTTCATAATTTTGCTGGCCGGGGCGGTGTGGGTCGCGATAACCCTTACAGTAAACGCAGGCGGGCCGGCTGAAATATTTTCCCTTGCCGGGCGCACGGGGCGACTCGATATGATGTCATTCGACTTTAACGTTACACAGATGACCGCGGCGGCGGCAATGCTTTCTTTTTTCCTGTCGTTCAGCCAGGACTACGGCACCGACCAGGTAACCGTTCAGCGGCTGTTGTCGATCCGCAAACAGTCCGGTATTGCAAAGGCGGTGGTCTTCAACTCGGTCAGCGACGTGGTTATAAACGCGCTTCTGCTGTACATCGGCCTAGGGCTGCTTGCGTGGTTTACACAAAACCCTCGGCCTGCGCTTAACGAGCTTTCCGCGGACTGTGTGCTGCCCTTTTATATAATAAACGCTCTTCCCGCGGGCGTGTCGGGTCTTATCATCACCGCTGTATTCGCCGCTGCCATGTCCAGCATGGACTCCGGCATACATTCGGTCTCGACGGTGATAATCAACGACTTTGTAAGACCGGCTCGAAAAAGCCCGCTTTCGGAGAGCAAAACCCTTGTTCTTGCAAGAACGCTCGTAATTGCGCTGGGGCTTACCGCAACGGCGGCTGCACTTTACGCGTCAAGGATAGGTTCGATCATAAAGGCCTGGTCAACCTTTATGTCGCTTTTCTCGGCGCCGGTTCTGGTGATATTCGTGATGGGTATAACCATGCGATTCGCCCGTTTCAGGGGTTGGCTGGTCGCGGTAATAATCTCGGTGCCGGTAACATTTCTCGTACAGACCAAAACCGACACCCACTGGATATATTACTTTCCGGTCTCTTTCATAAGCTGCTTGGTACCTGCGGTTATTTTCTCACTGATACCGGCCAGAACCGGCAAGTGAAATCCTGGCGATACCCGGCAATGTGCAAACAAATTTCAAACTGAAAGTTCACATCCTCTGCGCAGGTTATGACTCCCCGTTTTGCATTTCCTTCTCGAGGTTGCTGTCGACCTGTTTGTCGTTTTTAGTCCTCGTGGAAGTCCTTGGCACCTGGACTATCACACCCAGCCTGCCCAGCGCGGCAGCGGTTTCTGCGTTGTACGGGTCGAGCATGAAACTTCGCCGCAGGTATTCCTCGGCGAGGACATTGTTATTCTGCTTGAGATAGTGATACCCGATCTGCCTGTTTACCACCGCCGAGGTCGGTGCAACCCTCAGGGCCTGGCGATATCCCCTTAGCGCGTATTCACCGAGTTCCTGTTTTTCAAAAGCAGAGCCGAGCATGAAGGACTCTTCCGCGGAAGGGGCGGCCTTGTTGAGGTAAAAATCGGCTGCTGCTTCGGATTTTCCCTTTGCCCCTGAAAGTGCCTGGGTTTTGACCAGCGCGGCCTGTGCGCCGTAATGGTTGGGCTTGAACTGCAAGGTAAGGTTGAACTCGAACTCGGCCTGGTTATAGTACCCGTTGTCCATATAAAGCCTGCCCAGTTTATAATGAGCTTCGGGGTTCTCGTACTTACGGTCTATCTGCGACAGCAGGTCCTGCTTTTGCCTGGTAAAGTCATTGACTTCAATGTCTTGTTTCTGCTGTGCCTGCTGACAGCCGATCAGCATCACAGCCGCAGCAGCGAGAATTATAAGCTCTCTGATATGTGCCATACCGGCCTCCCTTCACTATAGGCGCAATCTATTTTCACAAGCATAATATATCCACGGGGCACAAAAGTCCAGTAATTACCGCCCTTTTTTAACTTTTATCGACAGGCGGGCCTTTTTTGTTGAAAATCGCCGCAACAAAACAGCAACCCGCGGAACCGCAATTGTTAAATATCGAGGTTCTGCACCTCAAGCGCGTGTTCCTTGATGAAGTTACGCCGTTTTTCGACGTCGTCACCCATTAATATACTGAAAAGCCTGTCGGCTTCGCCGGCATCTTCGAGCTTGACTTTCAGCAGCACTCTCTTTTGCGGGTTCATCGTGGTGTCCCAAAGCTGATCAGAGTTCATCTCGCCGAGGCCCTTGAAGCGTTTTATCTCTATACCCGAGCCGCCTATCTGCCTGATCGCGGGGACTATCCTACCGAGCGATGCGACGGGGTGATTCTCCGAACCATGCACAACCTCAAACTTCGTAGGCAGAGGCTCGCCGGCTACGGTCCGTTCCTGTTTCAAAAGGTAATCGGCAAGGCCGAGGTTGTATTCCTGCCTGAGCTGGGCGTCCATTTCGTTTATGCGGGCGACCTCAAGAAGCTCTTCGAACAGTATACTATCAGTCTCGGCTGAGGTTCCCTGGGCCTGCTCGGTATCCTTTACCTGCTTTTCGAGTCGGTTTTCATACTCGTTCTTGCTATAGAAATACTCGTCGGCCTGGTCCTGGGTTTTTACCCTGAAACAAGGAAGCGAACTTCCGTCGTAATAATCCCGCAAAAACTGCCTGAATATTATTCCCCTTCTTTCGAGGACATTAATGTTACGCTCAAGGTCGTTGAGCAGCTTTACCAGTGCCTGCAGCTCGCTGTTGCTAATTGTCCTTGTACCTGGCTGGTCACCGTCACGGATAAGCAGGGTAGTATCTTCGAGACCGCGGGCCTCCATACGCTTGCGCATCTGCATTTCGTTTAGGATATATTCGCTTTTCTTTCCGCCTTTAGGGCGTATCTCGTAAAGCGGCGGCTGGGCGATGAAAACCCTGTCCTTTTCGATGAGCTGGGGCATCTGTCGGAACAGGAACGTCAGAAGCAGGGTGCGGATATGCGCCCCGTCAACGTCGGCGTCGGTCATCAGCACCAGTTTTCCGTACCTGCATTTTTCAAGGTCGAACTCATCGGTTCCGATTCCCGTACCCAGCGCGGAAATAATTGTCCGCACCTCCTCGTGGCCGAGCATCTTTTCCAGCCTGGCCTTTTCAACGTTTATTATTTTTCCCTTGATGGGCAGTATAGCCTGGATGTTCCTGTCGCGGCCTGCTTTGGCTGAGCCTCCGGCGGAGTCACCCTCGACGATAAATATCTCGGTGGTCTGGGTGTCCTTGCTTGCGCAGTCCCAAAGTTTGCCGGGCAGGTTGGCGTTGGAAAGCGCGCCCTTTCTGCGCGTAAGCTCGCGGGCCTTTCTTGCGGCCTCTCTTGCCGCGGCGGCCTGTATCGCCTTGTTCAAAATGCGTTTGGCGTCGGTTGGGTGCTCTTCGAGCCATATCGCGAGCTGTTCGTTGAGCATCGTCTCAACGAATGAACCCACCTCGGGGTTCGAGAGCCTTACCTTTGTCTGGGCCTCGAAGTGCGGGTCCGGCACCTTCGCCGAGATTACGGCTGTAAGCCCTTCCCGCAGGTCGTCACCGGTGGTCTGGGTGCTGCCCTTGAGCATGTTAGCGTTGCGGGCGTAGGTGTTCATAGTCCTTGTAAGCGCGGTCCTGAAACCGGACAAATGCGTACCGCCGTCGATATTTAAAATATTATTCGCAAACGCCATCACATTGGTGTTGTAACCGTCGTTGTACTGCATCGCCAGTTCGCACGAAAGCCCCGACTCCGGGTCGTCCTTGCTGAAGAAAAGCACATCCGATATCGCCGTCTTGCCCTCGTTCAAATGCTTGACAAAGGCCTTTAGGCCCTGGTCGAACTTGAATGTTTCTTTCTTTTTGAGGCGGTCGTCCTGGAAAGTAATGCAGACCCCGCCGTTGAGGTACGCAAGCTCGCGCATTCTCTTGGCGAGCGTGTCGTGGTTGAACTCGATATGATCGAATATCTCATCGTCGGGCAGAAAAGTTATCCTCGTGCCCTGCTTGTTAGTGTCGCCTATTTCCGCAACGGGCGCTTTAGCCAGTCCCCGGTTGCAGCGGAAGTTATAATGCTTGCCCTCTTTCCACACATCCGCTTCGAGCCACTCGCTAAGGGCGTTTACGACACTTACACCGACACCATGCAAGCCGCCGGAAACCTTGTAGGCCTTGTCGTCGAACTTACCGCCGGCGTGGAGTGTTGTCAGCACCACCTCCAGCGCGCTTTTTTTGGCGTCTGCGTGCATGTCGACCGGTATCCCCGAGCCGTTATCTTCCACGGAACAGCTTCCGTCGAGGTTTATCTTTACGGTTATCTGGTCGCACCTTCCTGCAAGGGCCTCGTCGATTGCGTTGTCGAGCACCTCGTAGACAAGGTGATGAAGGCCCGCTTCCTGCCTGTTTCCGATGTACATGTCGGGCCGTTTGCGGACCGCCTCAAGACCCTCGAGGATCTTGATATTACTTGCATTGTAGCTATGATCTTTCTGCATATTTATCCTTATCCAAAGCCTGCGGGATAACAACTATATCCCGGACGGCGTTAACTCCACACCTGTTTTGCAGCTTATCCTTCAGGTCCGGCTTCAAAAGAACGAGCTGGTGCATGACCGGTCCTGCTTCGGCGGCAACTTTAACGACACCTTCACCGATATCAACTATCCGACAACTGTCGTGAAGTTTAGCCGGCAGGAGTTTGCCCCAGGCGTCGGCGATTCTCGCCTTTTGCCGGAACTCTTTTTCACGCCCGGACAAATATGAATGAACTGTGCTGCCAAGGGTGTCCATACCCATGCTGTCTCCGTCGAAAACCCGGGCCGCGGCCCGAAACGCTTTAACTTAACATTATATCAAATACTTACCGGCATTACAATGTACAGGAAATCGTCGCCGGATTTAATTACGCCCGGCCTGTCCTGCTCGCCGAGCTCCAACACGAACTGGTCCTGCTTGAGCACCTTCAGCACGTCGATCAAGAACTGCGGATTGAACCCTATCTCTATCGCCTCGCCGGAATATTCGACCGACATATCGACCCGGGCGTCGCCTGTTTCCGGGGCCCTGCCCGAAAAAGTCATGGTGTTGGAGCCCAGGGCGATCTTTATGCCCTTGCTGTCCTCGTTGGCAAGCAGTGCGGCCCTTCGCACGGCGCTGAGGACCGGAGCGGTAGGCAGGGTAAGGGCCTTATCATATCCGCTTGGAATGATATCCTCGTACTTGGGGAAATTGCCTTCCACAAGGTTCGAGCTCAAGACCACCTGCCCGCAGGAAATAACTATTTTGTTGTCCACGAACCGCACCGAGACCTGCGTATCGGGGTCGTCGCCTATTCTGTCGAGCAGCGACATCGCCTTTGAGGGCACGATTATCCTCTGTTCGGCAAGTTTCTTGCTCGCCGTCGAGTCGAGATGCACGACCGTCTTTGCCAGCCGACGACCGTCGGTCGCCACCAGCGTAAGCTTCTTGCCTTTAACTTCCCAGAGTATTCCGTTTATCGCGTATCGCGTGCTCTCTTTGGCCGCGGCGAAAACCGTATGCTCTATGCCCTGCTGCAGGGCCTCCAGCGAAAGCTCAAAATCGCTCTCACCCTCGAAGCCCGGCACGGCGGGGTACTGCGAGGCTTCATGGCCGTAAATGGTGAATTCACTGTCCGAGCCCTTGATTATAACCGAGGCGTCGTCGGTTTCGAGCGTCAGCACCGGGTCGGACGTTTCCCGCACGATAGCGTTGATCTTATCAGCCGGCAGCACTACCACTCCGGGCTTGTCAACCTCAACCTGGTCGATCCGGCAGTTTATCCCTACCTCAAGGTCCGTTGCCGAGAACATCGCCGAGTCCTTCTCGATATCGACCCTGATGCACTGGAGTATCGGTTTAGGCGTCCTGGCAGGAACCACCCCCGCTACGAGCCCAAGCGATTCCTGAAGTGCGGCCTTATTGAATTTCGCTTTCATGATGGTCACCTCGAGTTAATAGTCCATTATTCCCTATTTTTTACTCTTTTCCTTGTATATTGCGATAATTTAACCGAAAAACCCCGATTTGGAAAGCATATTCCCCTCGAATAAGAAAATTTTAACCTGAAACCGGAAATGAAATAAATACAACCCCCATCACACAGTGGGGGGCATTTGAACGCGAATTCCCTGTTAATCCCGAGGGGAAAAGGTCACCTGACAATTCATTTTAGCGAAAAAGCGAACCCGGCGGAAAAAGGCCGTGCTGCTGCTGTTTCTTGTTTCATTTTGCAGGAAAAAACAGCCATCGGCTGAATAAAACTCCGGAAAAACTCGCCGGGATTGTGATAATTCTTCCGTCACGCGGTCAAAGTTTTTACACCTGCCCTGGTAAGCGCCCAATCTCGTATTGATTATAAGTCTTTTTTTTACAGACATATACGTATAGACAGGAAAGAACTCGGCGGTCGTGGCATAGCCTTTGCATATAAAAAAGTGTAAATATTGGCTGCCTTTATAAGGAGATAGTGTAAATGACAAGTTCTTCGACATCTTTGAACGACCTGATGAACATTGGGCCCGCTGAGACATTCAACCGCGGTTACCGCATTTCCGACGCCGCTGGAAGGGATCAGCTGTATTCTATCGAAAGTTCCGCTTCGCAAACGGAGACAGCCCGGGACAAATTCAGCGACGTATTGCAGCGTCAAAGTGAAAAGGCCCAAAACCGCGACCGAGACCGCGACCGAGACACGGAAGACTCCGCCCCTACGGATCGAACAAAAACCGAACCGGACCAGGCCGAAAACCCGGCAGCAACATCAGAGCAGGCCCGGACCGAAAAAGTCGATAATAGCACACCAAAAGACGATAAACAGCAGAACAACGCAAAAGAACAAGAAAATGGCACCGAGGATAAAACAGGCGAAAAGGTAAATGAAAAGCCCGGCAGTAAATCCGGCGATGAAAATACAAATAACACTCTCAGAGAAGGCGTAGAAAAAACAGCAGTAAACACAGCCAATCCGGGAGCCGCTGCAGCGGGTGCTGAAAAACAAACCGCAAAGGCATCGGCTGGGCAAACGAAAGAAGATGCCCCCAAAACCGCCAAGGCCGTCATTACGGAAGTATCCGTAAAACAGCAGAGCGAGCATACAACCGCCAAGGCGGCGAATAACGAGAACACGAAACAAACACAGGCGGCGCAGAATTCCGCCAAGGCCGAATCCGCCAGTCAAACCCCGCAGGCCCGGACTGAAAACGTCTCAACGGTTTCAGCCAAACAAGCGGGTGGTAATGAGGTAACCGCAGCAGAGGTAAAGGTCCAGGCCAAATCTGCCGACACAGCCGTGCTGGACAATCAGCCCGTGAAAGAAACCGCCGGGGTACAAACAGATGAACTTCTTAAACAGGTAAAATCAGAAGTCGCAAAGCAAACCGCCCCAGAGCAAACAAACAAAACCGGCGCGTCCGACAAGCAAACCGAAAATATTACCAAAGACAAGGACCAGGCGTTCTTCCACTCAGAAAAGATAAAAGAAGCCCTCGAAAAGAACATACAGGACCAATCCGTCGAAAAGGGTCAGGCCGCTAAGCAAGCCGTCGTCGAGGCAGCCCAGCCGGACAGCGGTAAAAACAGCCAAAGCAATACGGCCCAAGGCAGCTCCGCAAATTTCGCAAAGGTTTCGCAGCCGGCTGCGGTTTCGCAGACCCAAAACACTTTCAGGTCCGCCGGGCCCGAAGCTGTCAACGGTACACCGATCGAGCAGGTTATGGCGTCGATCCGCTCTGCCACACTGGGCCCCGAGCAGAGACTTACCATCCGGCTGAACCCCGCGGAGCTCGGCGCGGTAATGGTTCGGTTTGAAAGGGACACAACAGGCCAGATAACCGGCCTGGTTCAGACCGAGCGGCCGGAAGTACGCAGGGAGATCGAAAAAGCAGTGCCCGAACTGGTCTCTTC
The DNA here is from genome assembly GCA_964628195.1 of uncultured Pirellulales bacterium. Taxonomy (GTDB): domain Bacteria; phylum Planctomycetota; class Phycisphaerae; order Sedimentisphaerales; family Anaerohalosphaeraceae; genus CAZVPF01. The sequence goes on from CAZVPF010000001.1 coordinate 50,394, forward strand.
TCTCCAGCAAAGCGGGGTAAATGTCCGTCGGGTCACCGTCTCCGAACAGCCCGGCAGCAGCAACCAGCAAAACGCAAGACACAACGACTCGCAGGACGTGGACGCCGAAGATCACCGTCAGCTTTTCGAGGAAACAGGTCGGGAATACAGCGGAACCGGCTCCAAAAACCAGCGATCCCCAGGAAAAGGTCAAAATTCCGGCATTAATATGGACAACAGCGGACAAAAGTACACCGAAAAGATGCAAGACAATACATACTATAACCAGAGGGGTATCAATATATTTGTATAAAACTGCATCACCCGGACTGATAAAATGCCCCATATTTGACCAGTTTCAGCCTATCGGTTTTTTGGGGACTTTACTTTAATAAAATCTTTAATTTTTTTTAGATAAATTCATTTATTCCTTAAGTTATTGCCTGTGGTCTCGACAATAGTGGTTGTAAGCAAAGTTAAAAACCACAAGATATGGATAAGATCGAGATCACGAGAATGTATATTGACCCTGCCGACAACCTGTTCGCGAAGAATCCGACCTCGGATTTCTCGGACCAGCCGATAAAAAAAACCGGCAGGACACTACCCCGCTCTGATCAGATAATTCGCGAAGAGTATAACGAGTACATCAAAATCGCTCAAAACCCCCCCTCTAATGAATCGAGGATTCTTCAGGCCCGGCTGGAACTCGATTCAGGCACTCTTGACACACCTGAAAATGCACTAAATGCCGCTCAAAATATTCTAAAGTTCGGTATTTAATAAGTCGATTGTCTTGATAGCAGTTGTACAGGCAAGGACTGTACTTACTCTAAATTGTGTGTTTACAGGAGATTATCATGGCTAAAACGCTTTTAGTAGTTGACGACTCGGCTACTATGAGGAAAATCATCACCCGCACAATCCGTAAAGCCGGGCTGAGTGTAGACGATGACATCCGCGAAGCCGGCGACGGCGGCGAGGCACTGACAAAACTTCAGGAGAAGCCTGCTGATATCGTACTTTGTGATATCAACATGCCCGGAATGAACGGACTGGAGTTCGTCAAGCAGGCCAGGCAGCTCGAAACCTGCGCCGAGACCAAGATCATTATGATCTCAACCGAAAGCGCGGACGATTTGATCGATAATGTAAAGGCAGACGGTGCAAACGGTTACGTTACAAAGCCATTTACACCCGAAACAATACAAAAAGAACTTTCCCCCTACCTTGCGTAGCGGGAAGTTTTAACATAGTCCTCCTTAATATGAGGTGGTGATATGATAACGCAGGAATGCTTTAGCGAAGCGCTTGTTGACGGCGCACGTGAAGTCTTTGAAACAATGCTGTTTATGACCGTCGAGCAGGAAAACGAACTGTACTCTGCAATCGAAGGGCAGTCTCTTCTGGGTTCGATTACTTTCAAAGGCCCGCTCGAAGGTGTTATGACGATCTGCTGCGGTATGGAATGCTCGAAAATGATCGCCGTGAACATGCTCGGGCTGGAACCGGGAGAGGAAATTTCCGACGAAGAGGTTCAGGACGCAATTGGCGAAGTGACGAATATGGTAATGGGCTCGCTGAAGTCGCGAATCATGGAATCGGTCGGTGACGTGCAGGTCTCGATACCAACAGTTATCAGCGGAACGGAACTTGACAGCAGTCTCGGAGAAGGGACGGAAACTATTGACCTTATAGTCAATATAGATGATAATATTGCAAGGCTTGGTCTTCAGTACAGAAAAGCAGGCTAAAGCGCGGTTATTTTGAGATAACTTATTATGGCAGCATCCCAGGCAGAGCTTGAGTCGGTAACGATGGACCTTACCGCAAACGCTTTCGAGTGTTTTGCCGAGGACATTTCGACTATGTTCGACACGGAAGTCGGTGTCCAGCAGATGGACTACGGCGAGGGGACCATTGCTGATATTAAGGATAATTATAAGAAACTTGCGGCGATATGCTCGGTAAGGTCCGAAGGTTCTCTTAATGGAAATTTCCACGTCGTATTTGACAAGGAGGGTCTTTTCACACTTGCCGGTACTTTTGTCATGCAGCCGGAAAAGGTTATCGCAGGAAACCGCAAGACCGGTACCGAGGTTGAAGCCAATGAGATAGGCGACGCGATCGGAGAGGTCGGTAACCTGATGGTAGGTTCGTGGGACCGGGTTTTCCGCGAGGAGATGGACGGTCACGGGCACTTCGTACAGAGCGGCACTTTTGTGGGCAACCCGTGGACGAAACCGAAAGAGTCAATGGGGGTCGACAAGGACGAGCCCCTTATTTTAATACAGTACCAGATGACTGTCGAGCCGCTGGATGTTTTCAACTGCACGGCGATATATCCGAAGTCAATTTTTGCGGCTTCGGCAGCAGTCCAGGCAGCAAAAGAAGGCGGATCGGCCCCTGCAGAGGAAACACCCGCGGAAGAGGCTTCCGCGGAAGTGGCCCAGGAATCAGCTCCGGTGCAAGAGGCGCCAGCCGAACAGCAAGCGGAACCTGTCCAGGAACAGCAGGCAGAACAAGCACCGCAGGAGCAGCCTGAGGCAGCAGAACAACCAGCACCTGCGCCGCAACCTGCTGAACAGGCCCCGCCTCCGGCACCGGCACCTCAGCCGCAACCCCAGACGACAGGACCGGTTACAGACGCGATAAGGCAGATGACCCATGACGGCAGCGTGCCTGTCGGTACGCCCATGGACCTCGGGGCGTTAAAAGAGCTTTCGGCAAAAGATATAATGCGTCAGGGCGCATGCTGGGCGGCACCGGATGAAACCGTCGAACAGGTTGTCGCGAAAATGCAGCAGTATGACACCGGATACGTAATGGTGGGCGAGGAAAATCAGTTACAGGGAATAATCTCAAAGTCCGACGTCCGCGGGGCGATGAGCCCGTATCTCCAGAACATGTTCAGCAAGTGGCGCGGGCCTATGGATTTGGCAACTCTACAGATAAAAGCAAAATGGATCATGAGCAGACCCGTGCGGACTGTTCGTCCCGATGCGAGCATGTATAATATCATGCGCGCAATATGCGAACATGGCGGCAGATGCATGCCGGTGGTCGACGAGAACACCCAGGTACTTGGTACGGTAACGGTTTTCGACCTTCTTCGCGCCATCCTCAACGGCACCGACGGTTCATCGGTGGGGCAAAACCCGACCGATCCGCCGTTGACATAAAGTGTGCTTTAGATTTTTCTTTGCGAATACACCTGTAAACCCGCATCAATCATATTGAGCCTCAACATTCAGCGATTTTCTTTAACTTGCGTTTGAAGATCTTTAATTTTGCGTATATTCCTTTCTCTTGAGCTTCCTGCCATAAAAAGATTTGACAAATAGCTGACTTTCTTTAACTATACGTAAATAATTGGTATTGAAAGGAAATGGATATGTCGCAGCTTACATCAAGGCAAAGGCTTGAAAAAACATTAAATCACGAGCAGCCGGACCGGGTCGCGGTCGACTTCGGCGGTACGCTCGTTTCGGGAATAGCCGTTTCGACAGTGGCAAAGCTTCGAGAAGCGGTTCTCGGTGAAAAGGGCTATAAAGTAAAGGTCATCGAGCCCTACCAGATGCTCGGGGAGATAGATAACGAGCTAAGAGAGGCTTTGGGCATAGATGTCTACGGGGTGATAGGCAACAAGACGCTGTTCGGATATGAGAACAAAGACTGGAAAGAGTTTACGCTTTTCGACGGCACGGAGGTGCTTGTCCCGGAGGGTTTCAAGCTTACCCCGGACGGACAGGGCGGGTGGTATATTCACCCGCAGGGCGACACATCGGCCCCGGCGAGCGGGCACATGCCCAAAGACGGTTACTATTTCGACGCGATACCGAGGCAGGAGCCCTTTAAGGAAGAAGAGCTAAAAGCCGAGGACAACCTCGAGGAGTTCGGACCGGTCAGCGAAGAGGATATTTCCGTTCTTGAGGCTCAGGCCAACGAGGCAGCCAAGAACAACCTCGGCACGGTTATGGGCCTTCCCGGCACGGGGTTCGGAGATATCGCCCTGGTGCCCGCGATGTGGATGAAACGCACGAAAGGTATTCGCGATATAGAAGAATGGTACATCTCGACGGCGGCGAGACGCGATCTTGTGATGGAGATATTTGAAAAGCAGTGCGAAATCGCACTCAAGAATGTGCAGAAGCTAATCGACAGGCTGGGTGATAAAATTAACGCAGCGTTCGTGACTGGCACCGACTTCGGCACGCAGAATTCACTTTTCATTTCCGCAGACGCCTATAAAGAGCTATACAAGCCTTTCCATAAAAAGGTAAACGACCTGGTACACAGCAAATCGAACTGGAAGACATTCATCCACTCATGCGGCGCGGTAAGGGAGCTTATACCGGAGTTTATCGACGCAGGTTTTGACATCCTAAACCCCGTTCAGTGCAGCGCAACAGGCATGGACCCCGCACAGATAAAAAACGAGTTCGGCAAGGATATAGTATTCTGGGGCGGCGGGGTCGACACGCAGAATACACTGCCTTTCGGCTCGCCGGAGGACGTTTACAACGAAGTCCGTAAAAGGATAGAGATATTCAACAGGAACGGGGGGTTCGTTTTCAACGCGATACACAACGTGCAGGCAAAATCACCGATCGAGAACCTTTTGGCAATGTTCAAGGCGATCAAGGACAGCTATTAATAAGAACAGTCAGTTCATGTTCGAATTGTATCTAAGTTAAGCGGCGCGTAATCGACTAAAATAAAACCACTTATTAAGGAATAGCGGCATGGAGGAAATGCAGGGCGATATCGCAAGGCGGGATAATGGAAGCATGAGTTTTGTCATTGTCGTCTCGCTGGTCGCGGCGCTTGGCGGTCTTCTTTTCGGGTACGATACGGGGGTTATAAACGGCTCGCTCAAGTTCGTCGAGATGAAGTTCTCGCTCGCACCTGCAACAAAAGGCTTTGCAGCTTCTTGCGCCCTTATAGCGTGCATTTTCGGCGCCATTTTCGCAGGACAGGTTAGCGACCGGCTGGGCCGGAAAAAGACGCTCATCATCGCCGCTGTGCTTTTTTTGATCTCCGCCGTAGGCACCGCATTGCCGAGGAATATAACGGAGTTTATCATCTTTAGAATTATCGGAGGAATCGGTGTCGGGGCAGCTTCAATGACCTCGCCGATGTATATCGCCGAGATGTCGCCGGCCAACATAAGAGGGCGGATGGTGTCGCTTAACCAGTTCGCGATAATCGCCGGTATGCTTGTAGTATACTTTGTGAACTACTTCATCGCAGGCGGCAACGAGATGGACTGGAACGTGCAGTACGGCTGGCGGTGGATGTTCGGTTCCGAAGCGATCCCGGCGGTTCTGCTGCTTGTGCTTATGTTCTTCGTGCCCGAAACCCCCCGCTGGCTCGCAAAGCAGGGCAGGAGCAAAGAGGCGTTCGAGATACTTACCAAAGTCGGCGGCAGGGACCACGCCGAATGCGAGCTTGCCGAGATAGGCGAGGTAATGCTCGAGGAGAGCGGCTCGATAGCGCAGCTTTTCCATAAGGGCTTTCGCAAGGTGCTGATTATCGGGGTGGTTCTGGCGATTCTGCAGCAGGTGACGGGCATAAACGTCTTTCTTTACTTCGGCAGCGAGATATTCGAGAAACTCGGAGGCGAGTCTATCGACGCGGCACTGCTCCAGCAGGTAGTGGTAGGGGCTGCGAACCTGCTGTTTACTGTGGTTGCTATCTGGACGGTGGACAAGCTGGGCAGAAAGCCTTTGCTTATTTTCGGCTCGTTCGGGATGGGGGTTGCGCTTTTCGCGATGGGCACTGCCGGAATGAAAAACGCTACGGGCATGTGGATACTATTCTTTGTGCTGCTTTACATTTCATCTTTCGCGCTGTCGGTCGGGCCGGTTACCTGGGTAGTGCTTTCCGAAATATTCCCGACCAAGATACGCGGCAGGGCGATGGGAATTGCTACCGTTTGCCTGTGGCTGGCAAATTCAATCATTTCACAAACATTCGTAATGATGGATGAAAACCAGTACCTTATCGAAAAGTTCAACCACGCTTTCCCGTTCTTCCTTTACGGGGCTCTTTGCGTTGTAACTATTATATTCGTCTGGGCATTTGTCCCGGAAACCAAGGGCAGGTCTCTTGAGCAGATTGAAAAAATGTGGATAAGAGCTGAAAAAGGCTCCTCGAATACTCAATAATAATACAAAACAACTGTATTGTGAAAATGACAACCTATGGGGCTTATAGGGGACTTAAAATACATACTTTACCCTCAATGACATGCCGTAAAGCTGCAATAATTTGCAAAAAAGACATTATGTTGCCAAAATTATCAATGCCGACGAAATAAAAAGGGCCTATAATAATTTGCTGTAACATTATTTTTTACAAAAAGTTAAACAATTTTTTGCACCGTTCAAAACGACACCTGCAACCCAAAAGCTTTTTTTTACTTGACATTTCCAAGAGTTTGTTATATAAAACAAGAGTTAAGTATTTATTTTTTGGCTTGTTTTGTATGATTGTAACACTTACAAAGTATTTGGAAGAGATTATGCCAGCCAGCTTAACCTGTGAAAAAACGTTACCAATTTCGTGCTTTCAAGAATCATCTGTGGGGTTAGTTATTTCGCAATTATTTTTTTCCGATAGTTTTTAAGGTGTGTACCTTAATTAATTTGGAGGTTGTGTGACTTTAATTAGAAAGGAGATTATGATGTTCAAGGCAATCAAAACAACATTATTGCCGGCTTTGGTGCTGATGATCGCATTCAATGCGGCAGGTGCTACATGGATCGACGGCAATGCCGACAACGACTGGTATAACCCGGACAACTGGGACACAGCAACGGTTCCAACAGCTCTTGACCCTGTCACTATCCAGGCAGGTGCGGTAGATTACCCTATAATAACAGGGTATGAATCGGACCCGTGCCAGGCAGACGCTGCGGGCTTGACCGTCACCGGCGGAGAAATTACAGTAGGCTCTTTCGCTACGCTTGACCTTTCATCCGGAGCCGCTGGCAGCAAGGTTATCATGACCGGCGGGCAGGTTATAATCGACCCGAACGGTGTGCTCTTCAGCGCCGGCGAGTCGAAAGTAACAGCAGCGACAATGAATATTTATGGCTTTTTCAAAGTAGGCCTGCCTACGACTAAAAACTTCAAGGTTGGAGATATTGCAGATTCTGCCAACGGAATAGTCAACGTCAGTAACGGAGGTTACCTTGCAGTAGGAAGAAGCACTCTTATAGGAAATAATTCACCGGGCGTAATTAACGTAAACGGCGGCAGCATAGAGGGTTTTAACTGGATCCGAATATCAAAAGGCAGCGGCACAGCCGGAAGCGAACTGAACTTATACTCCGGAGATATTTACTCAAGCGGCCTGTTTGACATTTCTGCTGTTTCGCACGAGCAGGGGACATTTAACCAGTCCGGCGGAACCATGAGCTGCGCTAACTTCGAAATATTCGACAATGGTACGGCGAACATCTCAGGGGGAGAATTTGAGGCCCGCGGAACAACCAGCATCGGCGCAAAAGACAGTTTTACCCCTGTCGCAGGTTCGATATTAAACATAAGCGGCAGCGGTGAATTTAAAACCCGCGGCGGGTTTGATATATATGAAGGGGCAGAGATCAACGTTACAGGCGGTGAGCTTAAGTTCTACGGAGACGTAACTTTCCTTGATTCTACGGCTAAGATCAACTTCAGCGGCGGCAGGCTCAGGTGGGACGGAAACCGTGTTGAAGAATTTTCAGATTTTTACATTAACGGTGATATAGCCGCCGACGGGCTGGTTGATATTTACTTCAAGCCCGACCGCGATCCAGGCACCGACGATGATGACACTTACATGGAAATACAGTCTTACGGGCCGGGCCAGGCAAAGCACAAGGCTCCGCTGCCTTACAAGATATTCGAGGTTACTGAAAAAGCTGCGGAACCTACTACAACACTCGAGTGGTTCGCTCCCGACAACGGGGCAGACGAGTATGATCTCTATACCGGATTAGACCCGGACAACTTAACTTATGTTACAACAACTACAGGTCTGAGCCATGTTATTGCTACACCAGGACCGGGTGAAACATTATACTGGAGAGTCGATGCCATTAAGAACAGCGTAACCGAACCGGGCTTAGTATGGCAGTTCTCGGTAAGAGGTACAATGATAATAAGCGACTTCGAAGATGCCACCACCTCCGATTGGAAGCCTTACCTTATAGGTGATTACGGCGATTCGGGAACTGTGCTCTATTCTGTCGCCCTCTACGAAGACGATGTAGACGGTGAGATCGCTATAGACGATTACTCCCTTAAATTCGGTTACGACAACATCGGTTCCGGATTTGAGTTTTCCGAGGTTTACTGTGATCCCACGGCGATGGGCAAAGGAGACTGGAACTACGGCGACTTGTCAATGCTGGTTGTAAACTTCCACGGCACACGTGAAAATGACTACCAGGACTTCTACGTAAGGATTGAAGACACTGGCACAGGCTCCTACGAATGGATATACAACGATCCCAACCCGGACCCGAACGTCAATCAGTACCTCTGGGATCCGTCATGGCGGACAATGTATATAGACCTGCAGGAAGCTTCAGGTACGGTTAACCTTGACAGCATCGACAAGCTGGCAATCGGCGTTAAGAACAAGGCTGGTTACCCGGACGACGCGGGAAGCATGATCATAGACGAGATATATATCTCTGTCCCTGATTGTGTCGCTTCCAAGGTTCCCGGCGACTTCGACGGTGACTGTGACGCCGACTTTGACGACTTTGCCGAACTTGCTTATGACTGGGCAAGAACAGGCGAAACGGTAAGCGCAAGTCCGTCTGAGCCTGTGGATTATATTGTTTACTATGACTTTGAACCTGCCAATATCTTCAATGCCGTTACCTCTTCAGATGGTGTCTATGATGTCACAAATCCGGGCGACCCGGCTTATGCAGCCGTATTTATCCAGGACGGCAACGGCACCGAAAATGGTAATCAGAGCTATGCAAGCTCCGGCGGTGTAAATGACAGCGGCACTCTCGTTCTTGATGACACCAGTGAAGATATTGACGGTGTCGGACTGGGGCTTGGCGTTGAGGTTCTCAGTCCTGAACTCGGTACATTGACCGATGAAGTAACGATCTCAATGTGGATACAAGGTGACACCGATGTACCTGACGACGATATGCTCTTTGTAAGCTGGGAAGAAACCCTGCAGGGTGTTGTCCACAAACTCAGGACAACCGGTCCAAATGCAGACGGCGTGTTCAACTTCCAGGCCGGCGGCGACGACCCTGCGGACTGGTATCAGGAAGATTATGTTATCGGTTATGCGTCTAAGAATGAGCGCGAGTTCAAGCACCAGTGGAACCATTACGCGTTTACACGTGCAGCCGACGGCACGCAGAAACTGTTCATTAACGGTCTTTGTGTTGCTGAAAGATTCGATAATGACGGTGACCTGACCGGCATTACTCATTTCGCTATCGGCGGACGCCCAGGTGAGGATGATGGTACCGGCATTTTCTACCGGAACCGTGACAGCTGGGCCTACAGCGGCATGATCGACGAATTCAAGGTTTACGACAGAGCTCTCAGTCAGGCTGAAGTCATTCGCCTTGCTCTTGGAACCGGCGGTTCGGTCGAGCAGCCTGCGTTGATCGATACCGACACCGACGGTGACGGTCAGACCGACATTGATGATCTTGCTGAGATGGCGAAGATATGGGCACAGGGCGACCAGCTCTGGCCGGTTCTTCCCTGATAGCCTCATCACTGACTTTACATATTAGTTTCTCAAAGGACCCGATGCTAAATAATCGGGTCCTTTTTTTGTAAAAACAAACACTTGTTTAAGATTTACCAGACTCTGGTATTCTCTCAAAATGCTGGTTTTTATATCAATAAATAGACTTTATACCCTTAATAACTCTTATAGATAACTACTGCAACACATTTATAACAAATTTTTATATTTGTCTTGACAGGGCTTATCATTTTGCTATAATACCTTTCAGAGGCAGGGCGTCTATTTTGCCCATATTAACAGTATTCAAGCTTTTATGAAAGGAGAGAGTTATGAAAAAGGTATTGCACTTCAGTTTATTTTGTTTGTTTTTGGCCGGGTCGATTTGTTCTGCGGCAACTTGGCTGACCACTGCTGTCAGCAGCAGCTGGACCGACCCGAACAACTGGGAATTTTCAACAGAACCGGGTGAGGGTGAAGTAGTTTTTATTTATGAAAGCAATTTCGCCCCTGAGGTCAAAAGCGGTGTTGAAGCCGTAGCCGAACAGATACAGATCGGTTCCACTGTCGATTTCGCGGAGCTGTACGTTCTTTCAGGCGGCAGCCTGACACTCGGCCAGGAAGGTTCGGCCCGGGACCCCCTACAGCCCGGACAGGGCGGAAGCTGCAAAGTCGTCATTGACGCAGGTGAAATGACAACCGCTGCTAATGGAGGCAAAGGCGACATCCGCATTGGTTTTGCGGCAAATTCCGACGCGGAACTGCATGTAATAAATGGCGGCACGGTGAATGTCGGCGGACAATTGTTCGTCGGTACGGGACCTGGAGTAACTGACTGCAACAGCCTGCTGTTCATTGATAACAGTATCGTCACAGTTGACCCCGGGGATACACCGGGTAATGTTATGATCATGGGCAACAACGCCGGTCATAACTCTTCGATCATCATTCGCAACGACGGAGAGTTAAGTTTTGTTGACGCAAGCGGCACTTTGAGTGTCGGTCATTCCTCAGGCACAACTTCAGCTATAGAGATCAGCGGCAGCGGCCTTTTTGAATCCGCCTCGAATGATCTTTATGTCGGCAGAAACGCCCATACGGATATGTCAATAAAAACCGGCGGGATGCTTCAGCTTAACGACGGGACTTTTACACTTGCCGAAAACGGCTCGGCGACTCTTGATATTGACGGCGGAAATATAAACATCTTTACCGGCAGCAGTGATTTTGTCATCGCTGAAAACTCCGGTTCGAGTGCAACTGTAACAATGTCCGGCGGTACGGTTGACATTATCGACGACTTCAAGATAGGCGTTGACGGTGATGCTGATTTTACCATGACCGGCGGACTGCTCGTATTCGGCGGAAGTTTCCGTGTTGGCGACGACTCCGGCACGAGCTACCTCAACCTTGAGGGCGGAACCATGGTTATGCTCGAAGAAAGTGATGGTGAGTTCCGTCCACAGGACGGCGGCAACGGTTACACCAACATCACAGGCGGAACATTCATCTGGCAAGTGGACCCGGATAATGTGTTGTTCCAGATCGATACCATCAAACAGGAAGCCAGCAACGGAGACCTTCAGGCCTATGACCAGGGCCAGAGAGGCGGAATCGTGATCGAGTACCTCCCGGATGAGCCCGCGTTGAAAATAACCGCGGAAATGCTTGACCCCGAAGACTACAATAAGGCATATGCCCCTGTACCGCTTGACGGTGAGAACGGGCTTGACGCCGATGATATTACCGAAAACCCGGTTTCGCTCTCATGGACCCCCGGCGACAGTGCCAAAGCCAGCCAAGGGCACACACTGTTTTTCGGAACCGATGAAGATGACGTAAGCAGCTCCAGTACAGGTTCGCTGAAAGGGGATACAACAGTTGTAACGCTGAACAGCCCAACTTACAGCACTGCAACTCTCTCGCTGGGCAGGTACTACTGGCGGGTCGATGAGAACAATACCGACAACAGCACGACCAAAGGCAATGTCTGGACATTCTACATGGACGCTGAATATGACATCGAAGACTGGGATAATTACGATAACACCGTCAATATGCTTTCAAACTGGGACGCCCAGGACGGTGCGGTTATAAACCTGATCACAGACAGCGACGGCACAGGCTTCGACGGCAACGAAAATATGATGAAAATGGAATTCACCGGCGCATCGAGCGCTTATGCAAATCCGGCAAACCTTGAACTTGGCCGAAACGATTTCACGGAGTTTAACGGCAAAGTGATGCACATCCAGTATCGAGGGGTTAGGAACACCGGCAAAGCCGGTCTGTACGTCAAGCTCGAAGACACCGGCGCCGGCGAGGTTACAATTCCATTCAGCGACTCTGACCCGAACCTTTCACAGCCTACATGGACAGGCGGCTGGAATGACTGGTACATCGACCTGACAGATACCTCTATAACTTCGGATGTGGACCTTAAGAATATCGACCGTATCACTCTCGGCGTTAACCCGTCGGATGCCGGTCTTTCTGGGGTAATCTACTTCGGCGACGTCGAACTGGATCAGCCGAGCTGCATACTTGAAGAACTTGGAAATATCGGCGACGCTGATGGTGACTGCGACGCAGACATGGATGATATAGAGATGCTCGCTATGTACTGGCTCGAGGGTTCGAAGAACATCGTTCCGCAGGCACCAACAGCCAACCCCATACTCAAGTACACCTTTGACAATACCGGCAATCTAGGTGAGGACAGCGCCGGCGGTTATGATGCCGCTGCACTGGGAGGCACCCCGGTTGCTGTAACCGGTAAAGTTGGCTCGGCAGTTAAGTTTGACGGAACCTATCGCTTTGAGATCGGTTCTGCAGGCGATGCGTTTGCCCCGGTTGAAACTTCCGAAGCGATTACAATAGCTTTCTGGGTCAAAGGCGATCCCAACCAGCCCGTTCAGGATCCGGATTCACAGGATTTGTTCCGCGGATTTATGGACAGTGAAGTTATGTTCAAATCCCACCTGCCGGACGGGTCGGGCGAAATCGCCTGGCAGGCCGGAGCCGACCAGACAAGCGGTGTATACCTGCCTGTGCGTCTGACCGGAAACGTTGATGACCTTCGTTACCAGGCAACAGAGAAAAGCGAATTCGAGGGACAATGGAACCACTACGCTTTCACAAAGGACTTTGCTGCTGACGTTCAGCGTATCTACCAGAACGGTGTGCTTGTCGCAGAGGACCGCTTCGCAGAGGCTGATTACTTCACGCTTGACTCGTTCGCTTTCGGCGGTCAGCCGGATGGCGGCAATGAATATCAGGGTCTCGTAGATGAATTTACAGTTTACGACGTTGCGCTCAGTCAGGAGAATATCGCCTCATTGGCGGGTGCGGCCCAGTTCCAGCAGCCGCTTCTTGACGACGTGCTTGCAGACACCGACAGAGACGGAGATGTCGACTTTGCAGACTTTGCGAAGGTTGCGGGTCTCTGGCTCGACGGTCAAATTCTCTGGCCGTAAGGTTAGAATAAAAACTTAAAATTTGACATGTTTTCACGGGCTCGTGAGTTTATCGCGGGCCCGTTTTTTTGCCGGCTGATCGTTCATCTGCATATGACTATAATATCACAGCCGGCCGCAGCGGCGAGAAGGTCGCTTTTTTTTCGCCCGGCCCACTGCTCGACGCTGCCGTTGCCCCTGCAATCACAGACAAGCTTTAGCATGTCGCTTTCGAACAGGCAATGGACCGATTTCACTGTTGACATATGCGAGCGGTCAAGGCCGTCGGCAAGCCTGACAATACCGCCGAGCAAACGGACCTTTTCTTTGCCGTCTTCATCAAGGCTGCCGTAGATATCGTGCTTATCTTTGGGCAGTGCTTTGCGATGATACCGTGCGATCAGTGCGACGATGTTCCTTTGCCGCTGACTGAAGTCGACCGTGGTGTCTTCGAGTATGATGCGCATTGACGTTTTATGATGTTTTTGCTGTCCCTGTGACCAGCCCGTGTCGTGCAGCATCGCCCCGCAGCGCATTAATAATTTGTCGTGTTCGTCAAGCTCGAATTCAGCGGCAATGCCGTCGAATATCATGCATGCGATATCGTGCACCTGGTGTCTGTGCCCGGGTTCGGGGTCGAATCTGCAGGAAAGTTTTTCAACCTGCTCGAATAGTGTTTCAATCTGCGCTGTCATTTGCCCGAATGTGTTCGTCAAATAAAGACTCGTCGCTCTGTTCGGGTCGAACTTCATCAATGCCGGAACTTTCAGAAAAGTCCGCATCTGATATTTCAGCCGCCTGGTGCCGGTCGGACTGCTGGTCGCAGCCGGTCAATTGCTCTGCTCTTTGCCGCATAACCTCAACGAGCCTGCGCCATGCATCTTCTTCTCGAAGCTGTTTCCAATACTCTTTCAGCTCTGCGAAAAGTTCGGTCCTGCCCGTGCTGAAATGTCTTCTGAGGTACTCTATACCCGGCTGAAGTGTACGCATCTGCCTGTCAAATCCAAAATACTTTAGCGTCCTTTCATGCTCGTTCTGCTCAAAGACAGCTATCTGTTCCAGCCAGACATCGAAATCGTGAATGCTGCCGGTCAGTTTCTGCACCTTTTTAAGCTTTCGGATGTACCCGTCTATTGCCCCATTGTAAAGGCCTTTGCATATCTCCATGCTGTAACGGAGTTTCTTGGCGGCTATCCGCATCTGGTGGTGCTCGTTTTTCATGGTTTCATCGGCAAGACTGAATTCATGAGACAGCAGTTCCTCGAGCTTAGCCTCGATATGCTCTGCGGTCTTTTGCAGGGAATATTCGCTGGTCTCATCGACCCCGCTTGTTCTGCACTGCCAGACGATCCGCGCCGTCGCTGCACCCAGTTCGGTAATGATTCCGCTTTTTTCCAGCTTCTTTACTGTCTTTATGACGCCGGGCTGAACTTCCTGCCGTCGCTGCTGCAAACGCAGTATGATTCTTTTGATACCCTTTAGGTTTTTGAAGTTCGCCTGTCCTGCTTTTTCAACAAGCCCGCTTAAATAATCTATCTGAACGTCAAGGTCCCGGGCCTTTCCCAGACCTTTTGTGAGCTTTTTGATTCGTTTATACCATTTACCAACATCCTTGCTCTCGAAACAATCCCCGAACATATCCAGCCCTGCCCGGATACGCCTGGAAGCAACACGGCCCTGGTGAATATACTCGATATCCTTTTCGCCCGCTGAAATACCCTTCAACTGCTTTGTAAGATGTTTGAGCTGTTTACCGAGATATTTCGCCCCCACAAGGCAATAACTTTTATCTGGTGCAGACTCCATTTATTTCCCGTTCATAACTTTGCCCGAATGCCCATAAATATAGCTTAACAGAAAATTCCAGTCTGTCAAATTCTTTTACTAATAAGACACTGGAAGCCTTTTACATCTACTTTTCATATACTCTCAAAACAGCGTAAATGTCCGCAAAAAAAGCTGCATAACCCATGTTTCCCTGAAACCCTTGCAAAACAAAGACTTGTGTTTTTGCTCTTTTATATTGACAGCGATACATGCTTGTTGATATGCTGAGATTATGGCTAAGACTAAAACCAAATGTATAGGAATACTCACCTCCGGGGGCGACTGTCCGGGGCTAAATGCTGCGATTCGCGCGGTGGCCCGCCCGGCAATGGATGAGTATGGAATGACGGTCGTTGGTATTCTGGACGGTTTCAGGGGGCTGGTTGAAAACCGTGTTATTCCGCTGGACGGCAGGGCGGTTTCGAGCATCCTTACCGACGGCGGAACAATACTCGGCACCAGCAGGGACAAAATTCACAAAATGCCTATGGGCGGAAAGAACATCGACATGACAGATGTCGCCCTTGAGAATATCGCCAAGCTGAACCTGGACTGCCTCGTTTGTCTCGGCGGAGGAGGGACACAGAAAAACGCCCTGCGACTTCACCAGCAAGGCGGGGTCAATGTCATGACCCTCCCCAAAACGATCGACAACGATGTGTGGGGCACCCAGATGACTTTCGGCTACGACACCGCAAGACAGATAGCAACCGATGCCATAGACCGTCTTCACACCACCGCAACAAGCCATCACCGTGTTATCGTTTGCGAAGTAATGGGCCACAAGGTCGGCTGGCTTACCCTCACAGCGGGCCTGGCAGGAGGCGCCGACGTAATACTCATACCGGAGCTTCCATACAATCTCGACATCATATCCGATTATATCATGCAGAGGCGAAGAAAAGGAAAACGCTTTTCAATCATCGCCGTCGCCGAAGGCGCCAAGTCAATTAACGACGTAAAAGCCGAACAGGAAAAGGCAAAGGAAAGCGAAGACGATTCGAAAAAGAAGAAAAAGAAAAAGAAAACCGAAGACTCCGAGATCGTCTCACTCGAGGACCTTGACACGGTACAGCCCGACTCCGACGGCAGGGGGGCGCTGGTCGTAAGGCGTGTTCGCGGTGAGATAAGAACCTACCATATAGTGCAGGAACCGATCGCTTCGCGGGTAGCGCGAAATCTCCAGGAGCTTACGGGCATAGAGGCCAGGGTTACATCACTCGGACACGTTCAAAGAGGCGGCATACCGTCGGCTTTCGACCGTATGCTCTGCACAAGACTCGGCACAAAGGCAGCGCAGCTTCTCGCCGAGGGAACATACAACGTAATGGTAGCCTACAACAACGACCAGTGTTTGCCGACCCCGCTTGAAGATGTCGCCGGAAAACGCAAGACAGTGCCTCTCGACTCCCCGCTTATCGAGTCGGCAAGGCTGGTAGGCACCTGCATGGGAACCGAGTAAAGACTGGGTGTTATTATCCGCACCGTGCTGTTAACGCAGCATGCGGGCCTGTTCAAGTCTTTGAGCGGCGTACTGCCAGTTGGCAATCTTGAGGAAATTATCCACGAAATTCGCCCTTGAATTCTGGTACTTAAGATAATACGCGTGTTCCCAGACGTCACAAACAAGAAGCGGCACGACCCCTGCCATAAACAGGTCCTGGTGTTTCTCAGACTGGAGGATAATTATCTTATCGCTTACAGGTTCATAAGCGACGATACCCCAGCCGGAGGCTTCGACCGCTTTTGTCGCGGCGGCAAATTGCTGTTTGAAAGCATAGACCGAACCAAAGCTGTCCTCAACGGCCTGCATAAAGCTTTGCGGCATTTCACAGCCGCCCGGTGTCATCGAATGCCAGAACAAACTGTGCAGAATATGCCCCGAACCGTGGAACGCGAGATTACGCGAAAGCGCTTTTATGTTCCCATAGTCGCCGTTTTGCCTTGCCTTTTCGAGCTTGTCGAGCGTGGAGTTCAATCCGTTTACGTAGCCCTGGTGATGCTTTGTATGATGGATACGAAGCGTCTGCTCGTCGTAATAGGGCTCAAGGGCATCATAAGCATAAGGCAAATCGGGAAGCACATACTTGTGCCCGTCATAAATATCATGCCCGAATGTCATCTGGCCGGTTATTTTTGCGGACTCCTCATTTTTTGCCGTTGTACTGCTCTGGCTGCAGGAAAACAAAAATGCGCCGACAGCAAGCACTGCCACAAAACCCAAAACCTTTCGATCCGGAAGAAAATACATATCAACCCCCTTTATACCTGATTATCGTTTAAGCCCGGTTCACAGCAAACCCGGCCATAATAAAGGTTAATGGTCGGCAACTAAGCTTTCAAGAAAAATTTATGTAAGGAAAATCCCTATCCCCAGGGGGCTTTAAAACAAAAAAGGCGAGACCAAAAAGCCTCGCCTTGAAAACTTAAATATTCTGCAATACTTTGATTCGGTTTCTTACTTTCTTCTGCGGAGAAGAACACCGCCGAGACCGAGAATAAGCATTGTCGCAGGTTCCGGAACCACTGAAATAACGCCTGAGTATTCATTATCGTTCCAGGACGTTCCAATAATCTTACCTGCTTCACTTGTGGCAAGAATACCGGCTGTCTTGTAGCCTTCGATCCTTGCCTTGAGAGCTGCCCACTCTGCAGCGGGATCTGCCTGAACAGATATCCAGTCACCAGCAATTATGTTTATTGTCGCCGTGCCTGTCATGTCAACAGTACCTGCGCCGCCGCCGTCACCGATGAAGATATTGGGGATATCAGCAATGCCGCCTGCCATTTCAAAGTGACCGGTCGTGCCTGCACCTACACCAACTTGTAATGCCAAACCAAGCTGCAGATAGCTGCTGCCGTACATCTCAAGAAGGCCGCTTGCGCCAGTCTTGTTGGCAATGTACATTACGCCCGGGCTTACATACTGAGCGCTGTCGTAGATAGCAAGCTCACCGTGACCGCTCTGGCCGATGTTGGCTCTCTTGCCCTGATCAAAAATAGAAGTACCGCGAAGCTCAACTCTTCCGGAAGTGCCTGCGTTGTTACCGACCTTGAGGAAACCTGAGTCGCGACCGGTGTAAACATCTGCGTTTCCTTCAAGAAGAAGCAAACTGCCTGTGGTGCTGTTACCAACAATAAATGACTTGTTGAGATCAAGGTCAGCGCCTGTTGTGAGGACAAGTTCGCCGGCAGCAGTACTGCCCATAACTACTTCAATTGTGCCTGCCGCAGCGTCAAGTATGCACTTGTCAACGCCGCTTTTGTCGATCGTGGTACTTACCAGCGGGTTCGGGGGAGAATCCCAGTTACCAGCTGTTACCCATTTGTTGTCGCCTGTGGTGTTAAGCCAGTTAGAAGCCAGGCTTGCACCGCAGAACATAACCAAAATTGACATTACCAGAAATGTTTTCTTCATCTTACATCCTCCGAAACTTAAACAACATTTACTTACGATTCTAACTCTTCCAAACTTTTACTAATTAACGCTGCTTCAACATATGTAATTTAACATAAATTATGTAAGCGATGCAAGAACAAAACCGAAGCTTTGTAAAAAAATTTACTTATCTATGTTTCCAGATACACAAAATCCATATAGCAGCGATAAAGCCCTATAATAAGCTAAAAACTCAATTATATCCCCTCTTTCTGTCCTCATCCTGTGTTACAACTTTGCAAGTAAATATTTATAATTGACATCGCAATATTAAACATTGGCATTTATTTGAATAAATCTACCGCGATATATTGTTGAATTAACTGACTTTATCGCAATATTGTAAAAAAGAATCCTTACTTAATTGATAATAAGCCCGTCTTGAACACTTTCAGCAGGTGATTACTTGGCCTTTCGATAAATATTTTCAATTTTTTTGGATGTTTTTTTAACAATTTTCCGACCGGCATATTATTAACTGCGTTTGTTTCTTCCTTTAAAATAATAACTTACAGAGATTGTCCGATTTTACTAACAGGCTGAGACTGAACCGTTCAGGTTTTTTTGAATATTTAGGGTTGACGCACTATATATAGAGTTGTATAAGTTAATTAAGCTAAATGTTGGGTTAAGTTCTTTGAAACAATACTGTGGAAACCGGATATTAAGACGTGAGATGCCCCTTTTGTAAGGAAGATAAGGACAAGGTCATCGACTCGCGTTCAAGCGAAGGCGGCCGGGTCATTCGACGCAGAAGGCAGTGCCTTGTGTGCAAACGACGCTTCACCACTTACGAAAAAATGGGTGAAAGCGCCAAACTTGCGGTTATTAAAAAGGACGGATCAAGGGTGCCTTACGACCGGGAAAAAGTGCTGGTGGGGCTGCAAAAGGCCTGCTATAAGCGGAAAATTTCAGCCGACCAGGTACTCGAAATGGCCGACCGAATCGAAGAGGACATATTCCGGAACCACGACAAGGAAGTTTCGACCAAGTTTATAGGTGAAAGCGTAATGAGACACCTGAGAAGGACAGACAAAGTGGCATATATCAGGTTCGCGAGTGTCTACCGCGAATTTGAAGATGCCGGTGAGCTCATCGACGAAGTTACACAGGCTATCGAGAATTATGATTTCCCCGATCAGCCAAATTTATTCGACAATTAACCGGGTTAGGTGACAAGGGAGGTCGCCGATATGCAGATAAAGGTATTGAAAAAAGACGGATCGACAGAGAAATACACGCACACAAAAGTATTGTGGACACTGAACAATGCCATGGTCCTGACAGACCAGCCGAACATCTTTGCCGCCGAGCAGTTCGCTGAGGCAATCACCTTTTACTTCTACCAGGAAAAGGAACAGACCATCGTAACCAGTGATGAAATACACCTTATGGTCCAAAGTGTACTTAACGCCACAGGTTACGAAAACGCCGCCCAGGCCCTGAACAACTACCGAATCAACCGAAGGATCAGGCGCAACCGTGTCATAGTCGTAGACGGTGAGCAAAGCGACCAACCCGATGATAACGTATGCGAAGCGGCAAAGTGGAACAAGTCTGTTATCGTCCGCGACCTTGTCGAGCAAGACGGGCTGGACATGGAAATCGCCCGGGCGATAGCATCAACAGTTGAGGAAAAGGTGCTGAATCTCGGCCTTTCCCGGGTCAGCAAAAAGCTGGTTAACCAACTGGTAATAAACGACAAAACAGCTATGCTGCGGGCCGAAAAAAGCCTGCAGCTGGCGGTATAAAAAGATACACGAAGACTGGCTTTATCTTCGCTGCTAAAGACCATGCGGGCAAGGATGTCCGCCCCAGGCAGCCGCAAAATGGATTTTGAAGGTCGAAGAGCGTGAATCGGAAATATCCGTGCCAAGGGGGTATTCCGTGCTCGAATGACTGGCTGTCCGGGCTTTTTATTATCTGTCTGTACCGAGAAAACGGGTTCCCTGACCAGCAGGGAAGTTATTACTGTGTTTCCTGAATATCCTTTTCTGGTCCATAAGACCTGTCGTCAAGTTCGGAAACATCAAGGTTCCACTCGAACCCCCAGGGCTTGTAACCGATCTTCAACTGGAGGACAACAATATCGTCGCGTATCAACATACGAACTTTCCCTTTTCCGTAGTTCATGTGGTCGAACTCGAGCCCGTCTTCTTTGGGCAGTTTCTGGGCCAGGGCGGGGGAGCGGTCAAGCTTGTATCCGATTCCGTTAAACGTCTGGTTGACCATCATCCGGATGCTGTGAAGGTCCTGGCTCTGCTCGATCAGGCCGAAAGAATCCTCCTTGAAGCTGTCCTTGATATAGTTGACAATAGCAACCCGTCGAGTGTCTTCATTGGCGTAGTTGTCGTTGAGGACCTCGTATGGCACGATCATTACGGTCTCAAAAAGCATTTTCTGATCTTCTGCGTTTATGTGCCATGACTTCTCATCGGTTGCAAAGAAGTATTTTCTCATGGCAACGAGGCTGTCTTCCTCGAACCCGACCAGTGCAAGCCACAACTGGCTGCCCTCTTTTCTCCTGCCGAGCGAGGCTATAACGCTCTCGTCCTGGAAAAGCAGCTCCTTTTCCGGCCTATTGATAACTTCAAGCACATCGGCCGAAGTGCTCTGACCGACAGTGACCATGCGGTAATTTTCCGGAAGCTGCGAGGTCCAGGGATGAGGTTCGATATAAACACGCTCAAGAGCCTCGTCTACGTACCCGCAACCGTTGACCAATACACAAAGTCCGATAAGAACAAGCCCAAGAGCACTGTAAAGAGCTTTTCTGTGCAGTTTCATTATGTTCATAAAAACCCCTGCGAATAATATTGCAATTATAATTAACGCCGGCCCCTCTCTCAGCAAGAGGGGCACCTTTATATATCGTATATTTCGGGGTCTAATCTTGGAAAAAAATCAGGATTCGCTGCCGGCCTGCCTGTGCCTGGCCATTGCCACCGTGCCCGTGCGGACCACATTCTTGATGCCGTAGGGCCTGCACGACTCGATAAACGACTCTATCTTGGTTTCCGGCCCGGACACCTCGACCATTATGTACTTTGTTCCGACGTCGACAACTTTGGCGTTGAACATCTCTATAAGGGCCATAAGTTCGGGCCTTTTTTCCGGCTGGGCCGCGATCGATATCAGCATAAGGTCCCTTGCAACCGTGTCCTGGCCTACAAAGTCCTTGACCTTTACGACCGGTACGATCTTGGCAAGCTGCTTGCGGACCTGCTCGACGACCTTGTCGTCACCTACCACAACGATTGTCATTCGGCTGAGCGAAGGATCGTCCGTCCTGCCAACGGCAAGTGAGTCTATATTAAATGCCCTTGCCGCGAACATCTGGGCAACATGTGCCAGAACCCCGGGCTTATTTTGTACCAGTGCGCTTATTATATGCTTCATTGTTTGTCTCCTAAGATTCTCAGGCCATACTCTCGAAAATATCAAGTCCGTCCATTTCATGCAGGCTCCGACCAGCCGGTACCATCGGCCAGACGTTTTCTTCGCGTTCAACGAGGAAATCGACAATGCAGGGCCGCTTCTCGGCGAGCATTTTCTCTACCGCGCCGGGAACATCTGCTTTTTTGTCGACTCTCATGCCGACCGCCCCGAGCGCCTCTGCTACTTTGGCGAAGTCGGGGTTCTGCAAATAGCTGCACGAGTAACGCCTGTTATAGAAAAGCTGCTGCCACTGGCGAACCATTCCCATGTATCCGTTATTGAGTATGCAAACCTTTATTGGCAGCTCGTACTGAACCGCCGTGGAAATCTCAGTAAGCGTCATATTGAAGCTGCTGTCACCGTCGATGTCGACAACTGTTTCGTCAGGCTTTGCTATCTGTGCGCCAATCGCAGCCGGCAAACCAAAGCCCATCGTGCCAAGCCCCCCCGAACTAATGAACTTGCGAGGATGCTTATACTTGTAGAATTGTGCCGCCCACATCTGGTGCTGCCCTACGCCTGTTACTATCGTCGCCTCACCGCCGGTCTGCCTGTAGACCTCTTCGATGACATACTGGGGCTTGAGCTCATCAGAGGACCTGTCATAACGCAGCGGGTACTTTGTTTTCCATTCCTTTATCTTCTCGAACCACTCCTTGCGGTCGCGATGCTCGACATGCTTTGTAAGCTGGGGCAGGATCGTAAGCGCGTTTCCGACAACAGGAATATCGACGTGAACGTTCTTTGAAATGCTCGTCGGGTCAATGTCGATATGTATTATCTTCGCGTGCGGAGCGAAAGTTTTCAGCTTGCCGGTTACCCGGTCATCAAAACGGGACCCTACGGCGATAAGCAGGTCACACTCCTGAACCGCGAAATTCGCATACGCCGCACCGTGCATACCGAGCATATCAAGCGATTCAGGCTCGGTCTGGTCATAGCTTCCCAGGCCCAGAAACGTCGTCGTAACCGGTATATTGGCCTTTTTTGCGAACTCGCGAAGCTCTTTAGAAGCGTTTGCTATGATAACACCGCCGCCAACGTAAAGCACAGGCCGCTGCGAATTATTTACAGCATTGGCAGCGCTTTCAACCTGGCGCGAATGACCCTTCTCGCGGATCCGGTAACCCGGCAGATCGACAGGCTGGGGCTGGTATTTATCCGTTTCGGTAACTTCCATATCGACCGGAACATCGATAAGAACAGGCCCGGGCCTGCCGCTTTTTGCGATATAAAATGCCTCGCGGATCGTCTGAGCCAGTGTATCAACGTCCTTGACGATGACGTTATGCTTGGTTACGGGCCTTGTAATGCCCGTCGTGTCAGCCTCCTGGAACGCGTCGTTGCCGATAAGCTCCGTGCGGACCTGGCCTGTTATTGCGACAAGCGGAACAGAATCCATCATCGCCGTGGCCAGACCTGTAATAAGGTTCGTCGCGCCCGGCCCGGAGGTCGCAACAACTACACCGACCTTGCCCGTCGCGCGTGCGTATGCGTCGGCCATGTGACAGCCGCCCTGCTCGTGGCGGGGAATGATGAACTTGATAGGTGCGTCATAGAGCTTGTCGAACAAAGGCAGCACAACGCCGCCCAGGTATCCGAACATAACTTCAACGCCCTGCTCGACTAATGTGTCAACAATGATTTGGGAACCCTGTTTGCGGGTCTTTGCCAGCGCGGCGGCACCGGCGAGGGAGGTGGAATCAGCCATTTTCTTTTCCTTTCCCGATAAACGTTATCGTTATCCCGATATTCGCAGTTTACCGGACCGATGCCGGGGTCCCGCTGAACTGTCACGCACAGAACGGCTGAAAACCGGCCTTTAAGGCCCGTCCGCGATACCGTAACCACAATCGGTTATGTGTATCAGGTTGACCGCAGGCCCTTATGACTCACGATCAATCCTAAAATTACCTTTTTTACCAGGCAAAGTCAAGAGTTGTTTCGGCAAAATCGGCTTTTTGGTAAAGTTTTAACTGAAAATACCCGCCGCGGGGCGTTTTGGTCTTTCGCAGCGGTGATATTGTGTTATAATCGGCCTGAATATGAACTTATGGAGAATTAGAAATGACAGACACCGGCGATAAAGGCTTTGAAGAAAGCGTAAAAGAAGTTCTCGACACAATCCGCCCGATGCTCCAAAACGACGGCGGCGACCTCGAACTGGTGGGTATAGACGAAGATAAAACCGTTAAGGTTCGTTTGCAGGGCGCATGCAAAGGCTGTCCCGGGGCGCAGATGACGCTGAAAATGGGCGTCGAAAGACTGCTCAAGGAAAAGGTCCCCGGCGTTAAGGAAGTCGTGGCGGTTAATTAGCTTCGGGTCTTTTTTTTATGTGGTATATGATCCCGCCTGCCAGTGCGGTGAACGGCGCCACCGCAACAAGGCCGAAACTTCCGACAAATACGTTAAGTATCTCCGCGGCGACGTAGTTGATATTCAAAAACTGCGTCATCGGCGTTCCCTGTCCCATGTGGTACATCAGCATCGTGGTATACCCGCCCGAGTAAGCAAGCAGCAGCGTCGTGGTCATCGTGCCGATAACGGACCTGCCCACCCGCAGACCCGAGGCCATGTGGTCGATATATCCTATATCGGGCTTCTTGTCGATAATCTCGTGCATTGAAGCGGATATATCCATCGCAAGGTCCATCACCGCCCCGGAACAGGCAATAATAATCCCGCTTATAAAAATCCTCGTAAGGTCGAGATGCGCAAAGCCCGAATAAAGCAAAGCCTCGGCAAAGGGCCTTACCGCCCCGTGAACATGAAAGCCCTTCGAGAAAACCAGCGACAAAACGCTCGCGAAAAGAAGCCCGGAAAACGACCCCACAAACGTTACCAGGCCCTTCCTGCTTATACCGCCGACAAGAAAACTGACCGACGCAGTAAGAAAAGCCACTATAAATATCGCTACCGGGAACGGATCTATATCCCGCAAAAACAGCGGTATCATTACCTTCCATATAACAAGACCGGCGAACACGAATGATATCATAGCCTTAAACCCGGTCGCACCTGCAACCATTATCAAAAACACGGCAAACAGGACCGCCAGAAAAAGCTCAATTTCAAGCCTGTAATGCCCCCTCGTGTAACCTACGGTTTTCTCGCCCTTGTCCCTGTACTCGATCAGAACTTTGTCGCCTTTGGAGTATATCTCGTCAACTTCCATTTTTCCCTGAAGCTGGTTGAGTGCCTGCATCTGCCTGCCCTTGTGCGGTCCGTTCATAAGCTCGACCTTGAGCCGCTGGGTTCCCACACGAATAACTGCAAGTGTTTGAATATCACCGTTGTCCGTTTCCAGAACTTCGGCTTTGGCGTGTATAGAGTTCTTGTAATAATCCCCCTTATACTCACTGGGGATAAAGAAAAGTACAACGCAAAACAGGGAAAATATTATGACTGCTATCGTGTCTCTCATTAATCGTCTCTTTCCATAAAAACAGGGGCAAAAGCCCGAATTTAGGCCTTTACCCCTTAAAAATCAAGCTATATATTCAGCAGCTTAGTTGCCGAGGTTAACTCTCATAGCCTGTGCGGTCTTAACAGCAAGGTCAGTGTTTTCGTACTTGCCGTCGAACCTGTAAGCCTCACGACCGATCGCGAATACCGGAACCGGAAGTGCAGTATGGCTGTAAGATGTGAAAGCAAGACCTGCCCTGTTGTTCATGATGTGTGTGCAGGTAACTGTGAACGGCTCATAGTAGTAGTAAAGAACGTTGTCTTCTTCGCTTGTGTTGACAGAATCGCCGCCCATTGACTTGTCATAAGCGTTCTCAATCAGTTCCTTCTCATAGTCACTGAAAGTGCTATAGTCAAGACCGAAAGCAGCCATCATCTTGTCCTTGATATCCTGATTCATGTCTACAGCGTTGTCCCAGGGATCAACACCATAAGCAGCCTTGTGCTGTGCAAGCAGCGTCCAGTCGAATTTCTCGTAAGACATGGTCTGGTCGTTAAGTATCTCGTAAGCGCTTTCATAATCAGTAGCTGCAAAACCGAGAGTCATACCGCCGCACTCGTGGTCGCCTGTTACAACGATAAGAGTGTCATTGGGATGCTGCTGATAGAAATCAAGAGCAACGCCTACTGCGTCGTCAAAAGCAATAGTATCCTGAATAGCTGCCATAGCGTCATTTGCGTGACATGCCCAGTCGATCTTTCCGCCCTCAATCATCATGAAGAAACCGTTGGGGTTGTCAAGCAGCCTGATGCCCTGCTCGGTGTATTCGGCGATTGAAACGTCAGCAGGGTCCCTGTCCATCTCGTAAGGAAGCGCCCAGCTCGGATCGAGGTAATTTGCACTGTAAGCGAAAACCTTCTGTCCGGGAACAGCCGCCAGGAGAGCAGCCTTGTCGGTGGCGATAACAAAACCGTTGTTGGCAGCGTTCTGGATAGGATCGTTCGAGGGATCAGCAACCGGCTGACCGGGTGCATAGTAACGGTTGCCGTTTTTGATCCTTTCACCCTTGGCTCCGCCGCCGGCAAAGTAATCGAAATCGCTGGTGCCAAGCTCGTTGGCGATATCCCAGTAGTTATTCCTTGTAGGCTGGTGAGCGTAATAACAGGCAGGTGTAGCGTGGTCAATCGATACGCTTGAAATAACACCGACCTTCATGCCTTTCTGTTTTGCCTTTTCTGCGATCGTGTTGTAATTGAATGTTGTGGTGGGGTCCATTGCAATAGCGCCGATGGAAGTCTTCCTGCCGCACGCCATTGCGGTAGCAGAAGCAGCAGAGCCTGTGATAAAGCGGTTGTCTGCGTATGTCATCTGAAGACCTACAACAGGCAGCGTGCTCATGTTCAGAAGCGTAACACCCGCGGTTCCGAGGCTTGCAGAGTCATCTACATTACCTGTGGGGTTGTCGGGCTGAACGCTCTGTGCGAGATAAGCCTCTGTCGCATGAATCTGCGGAGAAGCCATACCGTCACCGATGAAGAAGAACACATACTTCGCTCCATTGTAACGCTGGAACCGGCGCGCCTGGGCCGATGCCGTTACCACTGCGATAATCGCAAGGCAGATAATAATTTTTGTGAACAGTTTCCTTCTTTCCATGTTTTTTTCTCCTTAAAAAATAGTTAAATAAAATTTACTGCCAATGCAGCTTACGGTTGTTCGATTTACTTCCTGCGGCGGAGCATCGCAAGAGCTCCGGCCGCGATAAGACCGAGAGTCGCAGGCTCTGGAACGCATTCTGTCTGAATGAACACGCTGTCGATATAAGCCGGGTAACTCGGGTCAAAATCATAATCTGTGAAATTAATGCCGATAGCTTCCCACTCCGGATTGGGCTCGTAAATGATCTGCCAGTATTCTGTTATCCATCCTGCTTCGATTTCGTAACCGCCGTAAACGAGGTCCGTAACTTCGGTTCCATCGCTCTGGCCTACCGGGTAAACGTCAGAATAAACACCGTTGTCAAAATACGTGATCTCGATGAGCATTTCCTTGTAAGCACCGCCTGAATAGTTATCCAGGTCGAAAACAAGCTGGAAATCGCCTGTTATCTCAAGAACATCGGTTCTTCCCTCGTATTCGTCCCAGACACCGGCAGCGGGGTCGTAAGGATTGCCGTCAAGGTCGTCGAAGAACACAACAGCGTCTGCTATCATATTTTCGAGGACCGGGTCGCTCGATACATAATCTGCGCTCATAACCGCTGCTGTGTCGTCTTCATAATCGACTGTCCAGCTGGTCCACTCGGCTGAAATGTACCTTGCGTTTGCGGCAACTGCAAAAGATACAACTACTAACATGATTAAACTCAATTTCTTCATTTTCTACCCTCTCTAATTTTGCTTTAATAAAACACATTAAATTACGCTTGGTCTAAATTTGATTTAATACTTACCCAGTCTTTATGCTTTTGCTTTCACCTCCCTTCCGGCTTTTTTCTTGCATAATTATTAACATTTGTTAACATATACATAGAGACGGGGTACACACGTACCTTGTACTCATACCCGGGAGCCGGCCGGCCCGTCAGCTTGGTCCGGCTCTCACTATTCTCTGCGGAAATTTTTTCCGACCGCTATAAAAATTTATTCCCACAAAACAGGCTCAGATTAAAACCGAACTTCGTTAGCTGTATGTGAGGTTAAAGTAAAAGTTCTGTTTGATTTTTATTAGAGTGCCATTTTAGAATTTAATCTTTATAATACTACAAAGCCAAGGATGAATTATTTGCATTTGACATCAAAACAAACTATACCTTATAAATATGAAAGCTAAACACCTCCACGATTGGGACATTGATTACGCCTCGGCAAGGCTGCTCCAGGAAAAGCTGGCCGGGCGGGTAAGTTTCGACGAATATAGAGGCCCGGTGCGAAATGTCTGCGGAATCGACTGCGCTTTCAGCAAAGACAAAAAATGGATATACGCAGCGGCGGTCGTGCTTGGCTTTGCCGAGCTTGAGACTGTTGAAGTTTCCCGCGCAAAGCTTGAAGTAACATATCCCTACATACCCGGGCTGCTGTCTTTCCGGGAGGCGCCGGTCTGCATAAAAGCCCTCGAACAGGTTAAGACAAATATCGACGTTTTCTTCGTGGACGGACAGGGCAGCGCCCATCCGAGACGACTTGGCCTGGCTGGGCACCTCGGTCTGTTCCTGGATAAGCCAACAGTCGGCTGCGCCAAAAGCAGGCTTTGCGGGGAGTATGAACCGCCCGCTTCGGCCAAAGGCTCAGCATCACCGCTGACCGACAAAGGCCAGCTGATAGGCCATGTTCTGCGAACCCGTGACAACGTTAAGCCCCTGTTCGTCTCGACGGGCCATAAATGCTCACAGACCCAGGCGGTCAAGCTCTGCCTGAACTGCACGACCCGCTACCGCCTGCCGGAACCGACCCGCAGGGCACATATCGAAGTTTCAAAAATGAAAAAAAGCGACTCGTAGGCTTTTTTTTGCAAATATCTTTTTTTAAGCGGATTTTGTGTTGCAACGTTCGATAAGGAAGTTATATAGGAAACTTTTTCATTGCCGGAAACTTCCGCATGGACCAGACAGCCCAACAACCTGATGCCAAACCGGACAAACGCCTCGACAGGCGCAAAAGGCTGGTGACAATGCGCCTTTCGACCGTCGAAGGCTGTTTCGCCCTGATTACACTCGGCCTGCAGGCGGCGTTTTTTATTCCTTTCCTTAACGAGCTCGGCGCGACGGACCTGCAAGTCGGCCTGGGGGCCTCGCTGCCGGCCCTGGTAATAGGCATTGTCCAGCTTTTCAGTGCAAGACTAATGCGCCTTATCCCGTCCAACAGGCTTTTTTGTTCTATAACCGGGGTCATCCATGGGCTTTTGTTCATACCTCTTGCTTTCACAAAAGCCATCTTCCCCGGCGAGCCCGTGTGGGGCGCGATATTCTTCCTGTGCCTGGTATCCACGCAAATGGGACTGCAAATGCCCGTATGGGGCGAGCTTATGAGTCACGTCGTCCCGCGCAGAAAACGGGGCACTTACTTCGCCAAACGCAACCGAATGCTGACTTTCGTGCAGCTGGTAACATCCCTGCTGGCAGGTTACATGCTCGACCGCTCTGCTGGTAACACTATCGTCATGTTCACCGCGATTTGGCTTATATCGGCTTTTGCAAGAGTGGTTTCAGGCTTCATGCTTAGTGCCCATCACGAACCGGAAACCATAAAAACAACCGTAAGGAAAAGATACGGGCTGAGGGTGTTCATCTCCGAGCTCGGCAGGACCAACTTCGGCAACTACGTCCTCGCCTTTGCGTTCTTCAACTTCTCGGTCCACATGGCGGTGCCGTTTTTTCCCGTGCACATGATAAACAACCTCGGCTTCTCATACACTCAGTACACTGTGCTGCTGATGCTGCCGGCTTTTGTGACTATATTCATGCTCGGTGTATGGGGCAGGATCAGCGACCGGATCGGCTATGTCGTGCCCCTGCGGCTGTGCGCAACCATCATCGCTGCGCTGCCGCTTGCATGGGTGCTGACGGAGAATTTTTACCTGCTGGTCGTTAACCAGTTCTGCGCAGGCATCGCCTGGGCAGGGTTTAACCTTATCGCGTTCAACTACTCCATAAGCGCGCTCGATTCAGGCCGACGCATGGAATACCTGAGCTACCTCAACGTGATGAACTTCTGCTTTTTGTTCGCCGGCGCGACGCTCGGCGGATTTCTGCTGCCTAAAATGATCGTCCTGAAAGACTACCAGGTTCAGTCTATATTCCTTTTAAGCACACTGCTTAGAACACTCGACCTTACCCTGTTCCACAGGCTCCGAGACGTCGAACGATACGGCGGGCCAGTAGGAGCGTTCCAGAAACTGTTCTTCGACCCGAGACTGAGCCTGAGAACAACCGTGGGCAGATTCGTGAACGGAATGATGAGAAGACCGTTTTAAGATTAATATAGGAAATCATAGAATTTTATTAGGAAATAAAGCTTGAGCAAAAGCAAGTAAACCTTTGTCATTGCTTTTTAGCAAATCAGCTCTGGCTAAATATATTGCATATTGCATATCATAAACATCATTTGTGATTTTAGAACCTTGATAAGAGGGCCCACTCTTATTACGTTTATAGGCCCAATCTATCCCAAGAACAATCAACATCCGCATTAAATGCCAGCTAAACCAATCGTTTTTGACGTGAGAAATAATTGTGGGATATAATTTATCAAAGTAAGATCGAATTATTTGGTCGGAAGCTGCATTGGAAAATTTGATATATCTATTTCCAACTATTTCATCAGTTTGTCGCCATTCTCTGGCGTATTCTTTATTCGATAGAGTGTTACAAAACTCATGCTTAATTTTTTCAATAAATAAAACTAATGGGTTTAAGTCTTTTTCAATTTTATACTTAGAACCAGTGGCGAAAAATTGAAGTTCATCATTTCTTATTCCCTCTGTGAGGTCATTATCAATAATTGAATTAATTGTCTGTTTTGTTTCAATTTCAGTTTTTAGTATATTTGCCAGCGATAAAGAAGTGTAACTTCCTTCTTTGATCGCATTTAACGCCTTTTTGATTAGTTGGTCAGGGCCGGGATTTTTTTGTGTACGAATGCATTCTTCAAATAGAACATGAGGCAATATAACAATATGTCTTTTTGATAATTCATTTATAGATTTAAGACTGGTACATTGAAAAAAACTCTTATCAAGAATTATGGATTCCCTATTTTTATCTATATAGCTCATTTTTGAGATAACTTCCCTTGTTGTAAAATTGGCAAATGATTATAGAATACTATTGTTGTCAATAAGCCAATAAATTTAGCTTCTATTGAAATATCTGCCCAATGCCCATGTGCCGATCTTTTTCTTAAGTAATCTATACGCTCACCAATATCAGAAATAGTTGTTGAATCTGGCATTTTCCAACATTTCGTAAACATGACTTTATCGAGATTATTGCAAATATTAGAAAGGGGTAATGTGTTGTTTGTTTTCATTATTTTATAAGCTAACGCAACACTATTGATTCTTTTTTGATTCAGCCTTTTCTCTTCCTTAAAAATTTTTTTCATTTCTTTTTGATCTCCTTCCGTTTTCCATTTGCCATCAGCTTGCAGTCTTTTTGAAAGAATCCTAAAATAGTATTCAAATCTTGTAATAAGATATACTGAACCTACGGCAGCTGGGGATGAAAGAAAATCTCCGTGGGCAACCATCATTAAAGAGTAGGCAATATGTTCCTTTTGTTTGTCATGAAATATAGGAGAGTTTTTTGACTGAAGGATGTCATTAGCTGTTTTCAATATAACTCTTGAAGGGGCAAATAAATCACAGTTGCAATATCTTGTATCAAATTTTCCAATTTCAGTGTAAAATTTGGTTATATAAAAAATTGCTTCTCGTGTGGGATCCATGCTATTCAGTCTTGTTTATGCTTAATTAAAAAGAAATCATTTTCTGCCCTTTCCCTGCTGCTTCTGTATCTTCGCCCAGGTGTCGCGCAGTCCTACTGTCTTGTTAAACACCGGCGTATCGGGGGTCGATTCGCTATCTGCGCAGAAGTAACCGATCCTCTCAAACTGGAACCTGTCCAGCGGTTTTGCATCGGCAAGCTGCGGTTCGATGTAACAGTTCTCCAGCACCTTCAGCGAGTCGGGGTTGATATTCTCGGTAAAGTCTTTACCCTCGGGCACCTCTTCGGGGTTTTCACAGTTGAACAGGTGGTCGTATAGATTCACCCTCGCTTTTTTAGCGTGTTTTGCCGAAACCCAGTGCAGCGTCGCCTTGACCTTGCGCCCGTCCGGGGCGTCTCCGCCCCTGGTCGCGGGGTCATAGGTGCAGATAAGCTCGGTGATATTGCCGTCAGCGTCTTTGACCGCTTCTTTGCAGGTAATAAAGTAAGCATACCTGAGCCTTACCTCCCTGCCCGGGGCCAGCCGGAAGAACTTCCTCGGCGGGTCTTCCATGAAGTCCTCGCGCTCGATATAAAGCTCCCTGCCGAACGGCACCTGCCTTGTCCCCGCTGCCGGGTCCTCGGGGTTGTTTATCGCCTCGAGCATCTCTTGCCCGTCCTGGGGGTAATTCTCGATAGTAATCTTAACCGGGTCCAGCACCGCCATCACCCGCGGCGAAGTTTTGTTCAAATCCTCCCGCAGGCAGTGTTCGAGGAACGCGTAATCTATCGTGCTGTTGAACTTGTTTACACCTATCCGCTTGCAGAACAGTCTTATCGCAGCCGGAGAAAACCCCCGCCTGCGCAGACCGCAGATCGTGGGTATCCGCGGGTCGTCCCAGCCGGATACGTATTTTTCCCGCACCAGTTTCAGCAGCTTCCGCTTGCTCATCACCGTGTAGTTGAGGTTCAGCCTGGCGAACTCAATCTGCTGGGGGTGATATACCTCCAGCGCATCGAGGTACCAGTCATACAGCGGCCTGTGGTTCTCGAACTCAAGGGTGCATATAGAATGCGTTATCTTCTCGATCGAGTCGCTCTGGCCGTGCGTGAAATCGTACATCGGGTAAATGCACCACTTATCCCCCGTCCTGTGATGCGTCGCGCGCATTATCCGGTACATCACCGGGTCGCGCATGTTCACGTTCGGATGCGACATGTCTATTTTCGCCCGCAGCGTCCGCGAACCGTCCGGGAACTCGCCGTTTTTCATCCGCTCAAACAGGTCAAGGTTCTCGTCGACAGGCCGATCGCGATACGGGCTGTTCCTGCCCGGCTCTGTCAGCGTGCCGCGGTGCTCTCGCACCTGGTCACCGGTAAGCTCACATACATACGCAAGCCCTTTCTTTATGAGCTTAACCGCCCAGTCGTAAAGCTGGTCGAAATAATCCGACGCGTAAAACAGATTCTCCCCCCAGTCAAAACCAAGCCATCTGACATCTTCTTTGATAGACTCGACGTACTCGTCCTCCTCCTTAGTGGGGTTGGTATCGTCAAATCGCAAATGGCATGTGCCGCCGAACTCCTGGGCTATGCCGAAGTTAAGACAGATGCTCTTTGCGTGGCCTATATGCAGATACCCGTTCGGCTCCGGCGGAAAACGCGTCACAACCCGCCCGTCCCACTTGCCTGTTTCGAGGTCATCGGCGACGATCTGCCTTACAAAATCCAGTCTTTCGTTTTCGGTGCTGCTGTTTTCGCTCATTTTGTGTCCCGTATTCTCGAATTATTTCTGCGAATGTATGAAATTTCTTTATTTTTGTTTTAATCGGTTATTTTGAGCGATTTTATCAGATAATATCTGCATCGTACAGGGTATTTGAGCGAAAAACACTCAATGTTGCAAAAAACGGGCTTTGTTTGAAACCCGCGCTTGACATGCCGCCGGGCTTTACGTAACCTGTCAGGTTTGATTAACTCGCGGTACAAATATGAGCATGGAAAAGATTGTAACTCGTTTTGCGCCCTCGCCGACGGGATATTTGCACGTCGGAGGCGCTCGAACCGCCCTGTTTAACTGGCTTTTGGCCAAACATACAGGCGGCCAGTTCATCCTGCGCATCGAGGACACCGACCAGAAGCGAAACACCGCCACCGCAACCCAGCAGGTAATTAACGACCTGCGATGGCTCGGTTTGCTGTGGGACCAGGGCCCCGAAGTGGGCGGACCGGCAGGAACATACTTCCAGTCCGAACGAATGGGGATATATAAGGAATACCTCGACCGACTGATCGCCGAAAAAAAGGCCTACTACTGCTTCGACACCCCGGAGGAAGTTCAGAAACTCCGCGACGAGGCATCCGCGGCCAAGAAAAACTTCGTCTACCCCCGGCCTGACAATTTTCCCGGCCCGGACGAAGTTGAACAGGCCCGCGCCGAGTCAAGGCCCGTTACGGTCCGCTTCGCCATGCCCCCTCCTGGATGCCTGCGAAGACCTCCCGC
>CAZVPF010000001.1:84598-220082 GCA_964628195.1 uncultured Pirellulales bacterium
ATGAGTGTGAAACAGTATAGAACAAGGTTGGGCGACGAGGAGATTGTCATCGAAGACGTCGTCCGCGGCACGGTCAAATTCGCCCCTGCCGACATGAGCGACTTTATCATCCAGAAATCCGACGGTTTCCCGACCTATCACTTCGCATGCGTTGTCGACGACGAACTTATGGGCGTGACCCACGTCATCCGCGGCCAGGAACACCTGATGAACACCCCGCTGCACAAGGCATTGCAGCAGGGGCTTGGCTTCCGAGCGCCCGTCTACGCTCACATGTCAGTAACCGTCAGCCCCGGCGGCGGCAAACTCTCAAAACGCGAGAGACCTAAAACACTGCTTGAGCACTTGAAAAGTCTCAGCGACGACCAACTCGAAGCGATAGTCAGTGCCGGCTGTATAGACAAACCTGCCCTTGACGAATTTCTCGCAAAAAAAGCAACACCCGACATGCCGGTAATAGATGCGATAGCGAACTTTATCGGCGTGCACCTGCCCGAAATAAATGTCGTCGACTTTTTCCGCAGCGGTTACATCCCCGAAGCAATGGTAAACTTCCTCGCACTGCTCGGCTGGAACCCCGGCGACGACAGGCAGGTAATGCAAATCGGCGAACTCATCGAAAGCTTTGACATAACAAGACTTAACAAGGCCAACAGCCTCTTCGACCGCAACAAGCTGCTTTCATTCAATACCGAGCACATAAAAAATGTCGACAAAAATGTACTCGCCGGGCACTTCAAGGCCTATCTTTTTGAAGTGGACTCGCCGGTCAAAAATGCCGATGACGCTATGTTGGCACGAATAATCGAAATGAACGCAGGAGCCAAAACGCTCGAGCAGATCGAGCAGAAAACCCGCTTCGCCTTCATCGCCGACCAGGACATGGAGTACGACCCCAAAGCGGTCAAAAAAGTATTGAAAAAACAGGGCGCTGTCGAAATGCTTGAAGAAATAAAAAAGCTCTTCTCGGAACTTGACGAGATTTCCGCCGAATCCATCGAGCGCGTACTGCGCGACCTCGCAGAGCGCAAAGAAGTCGGGCTCGGCAAAGTCGCCCAGCCGCTGCGTGTCGCGATAAGCGGCTCGACGGTAAGTCCGCCGATCTTCGACTCGGTCGATATGCTCGGTATGGAAACAACACTAAAAAGGATAGAAAAAACGATAAACGAATTTAAGGACAATTAAACGGAGGTGCATATGTCCCTGTTAGTCACAGGCTCCATAGGAATTGATACGGTAAAAACCCCTCACGGTTTCAGCGAAGAATGCGTCGGCGGATCGGCTGTTTATTTCAGTTTCGCCGCGAGTTTCTTCACACAGGTAAGATTTCTCGGAGTCGTGGGAGAAGACTGCCCCTTCGACCTAAGGGAAGTTTTCGTCGACCGGACAGTGGACCTCGACGGCCTCGAAACCCGCGCAGGAAGCAAGACATTCCGCTGGATGGGCTCCTACGAAGGAGACATGAACGAGGCCAAAACAGACGGCGTGGAGCTGAATGTTCTCGCAGAGGCCCTGCCCGTCCTGCCCGAAAGTTTCAGGGACAGCGAATACGTTTTTCTCGCCAACACGGCTCCGGCCCTTCAAATGGAACTGCTCGAGCAGATCGACGACCCCCAGTTCGTCGCAGCGGATACCATGAACCACTGGATAACCACCTGCCGTGACGACCTGAATAAACTGCTCGACAGAATAGACATGCTCGTACTGAACGAAGGCGAAGCAAGGATGCTTACAGGCCATCGAAATCTTATGACCGCAGGCCAGGAGATACTCGAAATGGGCCCGCGGGTGGTCATTATCAAAAAAGGCGAACACGGCTCGCTTATGGTCAACGCCGACGGTGACTGCTTTATACTGCCCGCTTTCCCCACAGCGGTAGTGATCGACCCCACAGGAGCAGGCGACGCCTTCGCAGGGGCGCTTATGGGGTACATCGCCCAGCAGCAGAAAGTTGACATTATCTCACTGCGAAACGCGATCGTGTACGGTACAGTAGCCGCTTCTTTTGCGATAAGCGATTTCTCGATTCACGGAATAAAGTCCGTGACTTACGAAGATATACAGGAGCGTTACGACACGGTAAGAAAGGTAACCCAGTTCTGAGAAGACGATGAGATGCTTTATAGCAGTCGACATCGATGAAGCGGTAAGGACAAACATCGCCCGTTTCCAGGACGAGCTTCGTGATAGAATAACCGCCCCGGGCCAAAAACCGCCCAAAGGTATCAAGTGGGTAAACCCCGAGCTTATGCACCTTACGCTCAAGTTCCTCGGCGAGGTCCTCGACAGCGAGATAATGAGAGTCTGCGAAACAGTCGAACGGATTTCCGCCGGGCACAGGAGCTTCGATCTGGAGATAATCGGAGCAGGCGTCTTCGGCAGGCCCGCAAGCGTAGTCTGGGCCGGCATAGTCGAAACTCAGCCGCTTATGGACCTCCAAACCGAGATAGACAGGGCACTTACCGAACAGGGTTTCGCCGAGGACAACCGCAAATACACCCCGCATCTGACACTTTGCAGGGTCAAAAACCGCAAGGCCGGCAGGGAACTTGCCGAGGCTGTTAAGGGTCTTAATAACAGGGCTTTAGGTTTTTTCGGGGTCGATTCGGTCAACATTTACAAAAGTGAATTGACAAAACACGGCCCATTATATACCCTTGTAAGCAAAAGTACGCTCAAATCATAATATCAAAGGATTGATTAACAGGAGACCCTATGGCCCCGGCAAAGAAGACCAAAAAGAAGACAAAATCGTCAAAATCAACTGCAGCCGCCTCCGCTGTTACAAGCGAAGGCACACCAAAAAGCGATGCGCTCCAGCGGGCGATCTCGCAGATCGAAAAACAGTACGGAACCGGATCGATAATGAAAATGGACGAGTCGTCCGTGAAAAAAATAGCGGGCGTGCCGACCGGCGCACTGTCGCTGGATATCGCGCTGGGCGGAGCGGGCCTGCCGAGAGGCAGGGTGGTCGAGCTTTTCGGCCCGGAATCATCCGGAAAAACGACACTCGCTCTGCACGTAATAGCAGAGGCCCAGAAGCTCGGCGGAGTCGCCGCGTTCATCGACGCCGAACACGCCCTTGACACAACATGGGCCCGTAAACTGGGCGTGAATATAAGCTCGCTGCTTGTCAGCCAGCCGGACACCGGTGAACAGGCCCTCGACATCGCAGAGATGCTCGTAAAGTCAAACGCTGTCGATATTATTGTTATCGACTCGGTCGCCGCTCTTGTCCCCGCAGCCGAGATGCAGGGCGAGATGGGAGCCTCGCATGTAGGACTCCAGGCAAGGCTTATGAGCCAGGCAATGCGCAAGCTGACAGGCGTCATCAGCAAGAGCAAGGCGATAGTAATTTTCATCAACCAGATAAGGATGAAGATAGGCGTTATGTTTGGAAACCCCGAAACAACGCCAGGCGGAAACGCCCTTAAGTTTTACAGCTCGGTGCGCGTCGACGTAAGGCGGGTATCGACTATTAAGGACAACACAGGCACTGCTGTCGGAAACAGGGTCCGGGCAAGGGTCGTAAAGAACAAGTGCGCACCGCCTTTCAAACAGGGCGAATTCGACATAATGTTCGACAGCGGAATAAGCTACCTCGGAGATATGCTCGATCTCGGCGTGGAATGCAATGTCGTCGACAAAAGCGGCGCGTGGCTTAACTACGGCGATGTCAAACTCGGACAGGGCAGGGAAAACGCCAAGCAGTTCCTTATGGAAAACCCCGACCTCGTCAAAGAGATCGAAACCAAAATACGCATCGAAAAAGGCCTGGTAGAGCCCGAAGAGGCCAAAGAGTAAAAAAGTTCAATAGAAAGATCGACAGTGCTCAGTTCAAAAAAGATACGACAGGATTTCATCGACTTCTTTAAGCAGAAAGATCATACTTTCGTGCCCTCCTGGCCCGTTTTGCCGATAGGCGACGACACGCTGCTTTTCACCAACGCAGGTATGAACCAGTTCAAGGACATCTTCCTCGGACTAAAGAAACCCCAAAGCACCCGCGCCGCCAACAGCCAGAAATGCATCCGCGCAGGCGGCAAGCATAACGACCTCGAAGAAGTGGGCGTCGATACCTATCACCACACCTTTTTTGAAATGCTCGGCAACTGGTCGTTCGGAGACTACTTCAAAGCCGAAGCCATCGAATGGGCCTGGGAGCTTTTGACAAAAGTATGGGCTCTGCCCGAAGAGAATTTCTACGCGACATATTTCGAGGGCGACAGCGAACTCGGACTCGACGCCGACACACAAGCGCGCGAGCTCTGGAAGCGTTACCTGCCCGATGACCATATCCTGCCGGGAAACCGCAAGGACAACTTCTGGGAAATGGGCGAAACCGGACCGTGCGGACCCTGCTCCGAACTGCACTTCGACGGACGAAACCCGGAGGATATAGCCAAAACACCCGGCAGGGACCTTGTAAACAGGGACCACCCCGACCTCATCGAAGTCTGGAACCTTGTTTTCATACAGTACAACAACGACGGCAGCAAGCTCACCCCGCTGCCGGCCAAACACGTCGACACCGGCATGGGCTTCGAGCGAATCGTTCGCTTTTTGCAGGGCAAAACCTCCAATTACGACACCGACGTATTCACCCCCCTGCTCGACGCTATAGGCAAACTTACGGGAAGAAAATACGGCGGTAAACTCAACGACCAGTCCGATATCGCTTTCCGGGTTATTGCCGACCACATCCGCGCACTTACGTTTTCAATAACCGACGGTGTAACCCTTTCAAACGAAGGCAGAGGTTACGTAATGCGCCGGATACTGAGAAGGGCCTCACGCTTCGGCAGGGTCCTCGATATGCACGAACCGTTCATGTACAAGCTTGTCGAGGTGCTCGTCCAAACGATGGGCGACGCTTTCCCGGAAATAAAGGACCGCGCCGAATTCGTAACAACCGTTATAAAGTCAGAGGAGCAAAGCTTTAACAGGACACTTGACCGCGGCATTGAGATATTCACCGCCGCGGCGGACAAATCCGAGGCAGCAGGGCAAAAAACCATATCCGGCCGGGACGCCTTCCAGCTTTACGACACATACGGCTTTCCGCCGGACCTTACCCAGCTTATGGCCCGCGAGCGGGACCTGAGCGTCGATGTCGATACGTTCGAGAAATTGATGGCCGAGCAGCGGCAAAGAGCACGCGCAGCCCAGAAATCCTCTTCAATGGTCTCAACCGTCGCCGCCCAGTCTCTACCGGCGACCGACGATACGCCAAAGTACGAAACCGACAGCCTGATAACGAAACTTATAGGCTGGATAGACGCAGACGGCTTGCACGAAAAGGGAACAATTGACGAAAACACCGGCGAGGTTGCCCTTGTGCTTGAGAAAACCTGCTTCTACGCAGAGTCGGGCGGACAGGTCGGCGACTGCGGAATAATCAAAACAGCCCAGGGCCGGTTCTCCGTCGAGAACACAGAGAAAGTCGCCGACTGCATAATACACAAAGGCCGCATTGCTTCAGGCACACTAAACGCAGGCCGGGAAGTCACAGCGACCGTCGACCGCAACCGCGAAAGCTCCA
The DNA here is from genome assembly GCA_964628195.1 of uncultured Pirellulales bacterium. Taxonomy (GTDB): domain Bacteria; phylum Planctomycetota; class Phycisphaerae; order Sedimentisphaerales; family Anaerohalosphaeraceae; genus CAZVPF01. The sequence continues at coordinate 90,141 of CAZVPF010000001.1, forward strand.
GGAAAAACCACACCGCAACCCACCTGCTGCAGTGGGCGCTGCAAAGCGTACTCGGCGACTCCGTCCAGCAGCAGGGCTCGCTTGTGTGCCCGGATTATTTGCGTTTCGACTTCACATGGCCAAAAGCGATGAGCGACCAGCAGATAAAGCAGGTTGAAACAATGGTGCGCGAGAAGATACGCGAAGATTTACCTATCGCGTGCGATGTAATGGCGATCGACAAGGCAAAACAGCTCGGGGCAATGGCGCTGTTCAACGAAAAATACGGAGACCGGGTGCGCGTCGTCGCTATCGGCGCCGAGGACCGCAGCGAGCTTTCCAAAGCTTTCAGCCGCGAATTCTGCGGCGGCACACACGTAGAGAAAACCTCGCAGATAGGCGGCTTCAAGATCGTCAAAGAAGAAAGCGTCGCAGCCGGAGTGCGAAGAATAACCGCCCTTACAGGCCAGGCCCTTTCGGACTTCCTCGCCGGCCAGAGCGAAGTTGTAGACGAGCTTTGTGAAATCCTCAAGGTCCCCGCCGACCAGCTTAGCGCAAGGGTGCAAAAGCTTATCGAGGACAACAAAAAACTTGCCAAAGAAGCTAAAGAAGCAGCCAAACGAGGCTCATCGGACACACTCGCAGAAGCCGGCGCCCTGCTTGAAAAGGCGGACAAATTGAACGGAAGCGCTGTTATCACCGGCGCCCTTAGCGCCACCAGCGTCGACCAGCTTCGAACCGCGGTCGACAGCCTCAAGAAAAAAGCAGGCTCGGCGGCAATCGTACTCGGCTGCCCGGACGCAGAAGACAAGGTAATGCTCATAGCAGCCGTCACAGACGACCTCGTAAAAAAAGGCATCAAAGCAGGTGACATAATTAAACAGGTCGCCCCCATAGTCGAAGGCGGAGGCGGAGGCAGACCGCAAATGGCTCAGGCAGGCGGAAAAAACCCCGCAAAGCTGCCCGAGGCCATGGAAAAAGCCAACCAGCTCTTAAAAGAAAAGCTCGGCTCGCTGTGACCGCCCGGAGATAAAAAATGAACGACGACATTCAGCTCCAGTGGGACCAGCTGCCGCGGGACGACGACGACCGCGGCAAAGACTCCCCGCAGGATGTCGAGCTCCAGCAGCCCGAAAAGTCCGACTCGTACGACGATGAATTTGTCTCAACCCACCGGCAAATAAGCCTTGAAGACCAGCCCGAAGAAAGACAGATGCACTGGGCCCTTGATATGCTTTTCTACCCAATGAACGGACCGGGACTGACAATAATCGGGATCGTTGTCGGCCTGCCGTTGATCCTGGCCGCGGCGGCGACTGTTTTTATGGCACTGGGCCCGCTGATGCTGATAGGCCTGCTTTTTATGTACATTAACTTCATCGTTATTATTCCGATATGCGTCTCTTATATGTTCTGGTACTTCGGACTGTGCATAAATACCAGTGCATACGGCCAGGTACGTGCGCCCGAGACACTCGCCCTCGACGCCGACGGCGGAGTGCTCGACCTGATATGGACAGCGTTCAAGCTCATCGGCTGTACCGTACTGGTTCTCGGCGCAGGGGCGGTCTATTACGTTATCGAAAGACGCCTGGACCCGTGGTTTTATCTCGTAACAGTGCTCGGCATCTTCGTTTATCCCATGGCAGTTTTGTCGATTGTAATGCACGACTCACTCGAAGGTCTCAACCCATGGACAATCGTCAGGTCGATAATTAAAACCTTCGGCCAGTACTGCATCGTCTGCGCTGTGTACCTGCTGCTGGTGATCGTTGTGGCGGCATGTTTCGGTTTGGGCATATACATCCGCACACTGATACCCGTCCTCGGAAGAGCAGCCGGTATAGGTTTTTCATTCATGTGGATGTACTTTCTCCTGGTCGCGGGGCATATACTCGGCAGATTCTACTTCCGAAACGAACACAAATTGGAGTGGGAGGTGTGAATAAATTGTGCTTATGTTGAGTATATATACCTTTTTTGGCTTTTAATAAAAACTATGATTATTTAACGAAAATAAACAAATACAAAAGGAAATAAGGCAAAAAAAACGAATTTTGCCGTTGAAATTACCGCTCAAATCGGGAACATTTACCATTTATATATGTCTCTATTTTTGTGCAATATAAGTTTAATCTTCATTTCAGGGCTGAATATGAGACATAAGTTCAAGCCCCACAGTAATTTAGTCCGATAATCTCTATTATCAGGCTCGAAAATAACGGATAAACCGGACATGTTAAAGACCCTAAAACTGGTTAGTATAGTGGTTGTCACGGCAAGTGTACTTGTTGCCGCCCTTGCTGCATATTACGGCACAAAGGGCGATCCTGAGATCGAAAAACTGCTTAAAGAACCCGGTGCCGTCGAGCAGTTCAAGGCTGGTGCAAGCGTCACCGAAGACACGACAGGCCAGGTTTCTCCGCTGGTCACACAGGCCAAGGCATTTGCGCTGAGGCTCAATCCGCCGCCGCCGGAGGTTCCGGACCTGCCCGCAGGGCCATCCGGACCGGCAACATCAAAACCGACCGGTATCCCAAAACCGCAAAAAACCATCTCGCGAAGGGCGAAATTTAACGTCGTCGCCACCTGTTATTACCCCGATGCGAAGGAAAAATCGCTCGCGCTTATCGACCTGCCCGGCGAGGGGCATAAATGGGTCAAACAGGGACAGGAAGTCGAGCACATTATTATCGCCGAGATCTTTGACGGGGGCCTTAAATACGAAAGCGGTGAAATAAGTGAAGAATTGACAGTGCCCCCAAAAAGCGGCAGCACTCTTTTAACGAATCCGGCAGGGGGGATAGGCGCCCTTTCCGGGGTGGGCAAAAAAGGCATCGAGCCGGGCCAGGCTGTGGAAATGACCCAGCCCCAGCAGTCCGAAGACGAAAAACCGTCACGGCAGGAGCTGATCCAAATGCGGCAGGAAGCTGAGGCCGCACGTTTACGAACGCCCGGCAAACGCGGGCTGCCCGAAGCAGGCAAAACACCGGAACCGGTCTCGGACCTGCAAAGCCTTGAACAAAAGCTAAAAGCGCTTGATAAAAACCTCGCAGAAGTCAACAAGCTGCTCGAGGAATCGGAAGGTAAAACCGACCAGGCCAGCCAGATGGACCAGATGATGATGGGACAGCTTAAACAGAAGCTGCTCAAAAACAAAGCCGAACTGCTGGAACAGATGAAAGAAGTAAAAGAAGAAGAAAAACAGAAATAAATTTCAGGAATGCAAATCAGCATAAGAGATATTTATGATCAAGTGGAGCATATAATGGAGAAATTTCGACAAGGCGGTTTTAACACTCTAAAGGGTTTGGTGCTGCTGTGCATGGCTGCAGTTTTATTTTGCCCTGTCGCTTACGGAAAAGACGACGACATGCAGGAAAGCAAACCCGTAATACGCAACCGCGTTTTCAGGCTAAGATACGCCGACCCCAAAAAGGTGATGGAAATCATCGAGCAGTACGATATGGCAAAAGCCGTAAACATGCTGCCCAACGAATCGCTTATTGTAACAGCAAGCGATTCGTCCTCACTTCAGCGGGTAACCGGCCTGGTTGAACTGCTCGACAGGAAACGTGATTTTGTTATCGAAACTCTTGTCCCCAAACCCGAGCCTGATTTTTTGCCGAGCCCCGAAAAGCTGGACATGCAGATCAGGAATGTTACCATAGGAACATTTAGTAATCCGCCCGAAAGCTCCGGGCCAATGGCGATAGTTGATATTTTAAACGGCTCGCTTATGGTCATATGCGAAAAGGGCGACTACGAAGAAATAAAGAAGGGCGTCGAGGAGTTAATAAGCGAAGCGAAGAAAAAGCTCGAAGTTTCAGGGCCTCCGAAGCCGGAAGAAAAAGCCGCAGCCCAAAAGGAACAGGACCAGCCTGCTGTCGAAAACGGTCAGCAGGAAACAGACACCGAAGAAACAGCCCAACTCGAAAAAGTCGCCATGCCCCCTGAGCAGGCTCAAGACAAAAAGCCCGCACCCGATGAAGATACACCTGAAACCGCAAGACCGCAGCCGGAAAAAGAAAAAGAAGTTACACTCGAAGACGTTAAAAAGCAGCTAAACGGCAGCGGCGACAAAAAGACATCGACGACAGGCAGGGAAACGCCGTCCGATGAAGAGGACTTTTTCGGCGAAGAGCTGCTAAAGGCGCTTGAAAAAGAGGAACAAAAGGCCGCGGAGGAAACCGAAGCCGAAAAGCAGCCGGAACCCGCAGCATTAACTGAAAAAACCATGCCGGAAAAGGAAACCGCAACAGCGCCGGAAGAAATAGAAAAGTCTTTCGCCGAAGAAACACCGGCCCAAAATATTGATACATCCGAAACCATGGACAAGGCCCCTGCTGCAGAAAACGGCGGCAGGAAGTTTGAAACTTACCTGTTAAAAAAAGTTAAACCAGGCAAAACAGCGAGAGTTATCGAGGCCGTACTCAAATCCCAAGTAGATGAAAAAGCTTCGGTTGTGCCCGATGATGAAAACGGTCATATCGTAATATACACAACTCCGGAAGCCCATAAGATCGCCCAGCAGCTTATACTGAGCCTTGACAACCCTGTCGAACTGACACCCGAACCCGAGCCGCAGCCAGAGGCGCCGGCCGCACCCGAACCCCCGGATACACCTGCCATGCAGGACAGACCCAAACCCGCTCAACCAGCCATGGAAGTGAAGCCCGACCAGCTTGAAACACAAACTACCGAAGCTGAACCGCAAATGCCGACGGAGGAGAAGGACCAGACCAAACAGGCCCTGGACAACATGCTCAACGAGCTTATCAAGAGCAAGCAGGAAAAAGAGCAGCCCGAAGTCAACCAGCCCGGGCCCGATAAGCAGGTGCAATCAGCCGCCGAAGGTCTCAAAAGCGAAGCTGCTGAAGAGGCCCCGGAAATTGAAACCATAACCCCCCGCGAACACATTGAAAGGGTCACGATACCGGAAGCTGAAAAAGAGCTCGAGACTCGAATAACGCTGCCGGAAAATATCCAGATAACCGATCTGCTGAAGCTTGTCGGCGAGCAGCTCGGGCTTAACTACATCTACGACCCGGCGCAGGTTTCCGGGCAGGTAACGCTTTACATTAACGACGGCAAGATCAAGGTCGGCGAGCTTTACGCCCTGGTCGAGTCCGTGCTGCAGTTCCGCGGGTTCGTAATGAGCAAGCGCGGCAAGCTCGTTACGATAGTTAAAAAGGAACAGGCGATGACAATTGACCCGGCATTTCGTTCGAGCACGGACGAAATCGAACCGGGCGATGTCGTAGTGACAAGTACATTCCAGCTTGACCACATCAGCACAGAAAGCGCGCACAACCTGCTGAAGAATATGAACCTCGGTATCCATGTCAACCCGATACCGGAAACCGGATCGCTAATAGTTACCGAATACGCTTTCCGGCTGGACAGGATAGAGGAGCTTCTTGAACTGGTAGATGTTCCCGGCGACGACAAGCGTTTCGAGTTCCGCCAGCTTCAGTACACACTGGCAAGCAACCTTGCGTCAAAAGTGCAGACCCTCGCCGAAAGGCTCGAAGGCGTATCGGTCGAGATAACCCAAACCGCACCCACGCCCCAGCAGCCCGCCAGCAGAACCAGCAGAAGCAGAACTACAAGAAGGCCAACCCCAACGCCCGCCAAGCCCGGCGAACAGGCACAGGACGACACGATATACCTCGACACGGACGACCGAACGAACCGGATACTGATGATAGGGCGGGACAGCGATATACAAATTGTCAACGAGCTTATCGACGCCCTTGACGTCAAGCAGCAGGACCTGCGGACAATACAGCAGTACGAAATACAGTACGTCGGCGCCGAGGAAGTTTACGACAAACTCGTGGAACTGGAAATGATAAGCGCAACCAGCAGAACCGGAACCAGCAGGACGAGCAGAACAACCTCAAGCAGGACCAGCAGAACGACATCTTCGAGAACACCCACACCGCAGACCGCTCTTGAAAGCGAAGAAGCAGTCGAGGAACTGCTTGAAGGCCAGCCGCAGGTTGTTGTACTCGAGTCGACAAACTCACTGCTGGTTAACGCGACTCCCGAGCAGCATGTTCAGATAGCGACAATCATTTCGTATGTCGACGCCGAGCTGGAGGATACCGCGAATCCTTACGTCGTATATGCCCTTGAAAATCAGGACCCGGAGGAACTGGCAGAGGTTCTGCAAAAGGTTGTCGAGGCCCAGCTTGAGGGCAAAGGCAAAACAAGCGCAAGCAAGGACCCCAAGGTCCAGTCGACCGCGAAAGAGGAAGAAAACGTGTACAGTATAGTACCGGACAAGAACACTTTCTCCATTATAGTATACGCCAATAAAAAGCTCCAGGAGCAGATAGGAAAGCTCATCGAGGTCCTCGACAAACGCAGGCCGCAGGTGCTCATTGACGTTGCTCTTGTGGAAATTACGAGAAATGACGCATTTGAATATGACTTACAGCTTGTGACTAATCTTGCCAACAGGTCTGTCTCGGAGAATATTCTTCCATTCCCTGTCGGTGAAAGCCAGGTAACCCTTTTAAATACAAATGCCAGCCAGGGCAAAACATATCTTGAGGGCGGCTGGAACGTCGGCGGCTCAGGCGAGTCGAGAGGTTTTTACGGCGATGACAACATCCAGGCCCTTCTCACGCTCGTCCAGTCAAAGGGATACGGCAGGGTTCTCGCTCAGCCCAAGCTGCTTGCAAACGATAATGAAACAGGCACTATCGAGACAACTACAACAACCTATGTAAGGGAAACAACGACAACAGTTGTCACGGACGGCCAGAGCCAGGAATCCGAGAAGTTCAATCCTTATGACGCAACTATCAAGCTTGAGATCACTCCAACCATCAGCGAAGGCGACCTGCTGCGGCTCGAAATAACTATGGGCAGACAGGACTTCACAGACACCTTCGCCGGAGACAGGCCGCCGGACACTCGTTCAACGGACGTGACAACAGTGGTCACCGTTCCGGACGGAGATACGATCATCCTCGGCGGCTTGACAAAGCTTAACCAGTCAAAGGGCGGCAGCAAGGTCCCTATTCTCGGAGACATTCCGCTGGTCGGGAGCGCGTTCAGGTCCGTAAACAATTCTATCGCGGACAGCTACCTGTACCTGTTTGTCAAATCCAAAATCCTGCGACCCGACAGCATCACCCAGGGCTTTGGTCAGCTTAACAAGATTTCCGAGGGTTATCGCGAGATCTTTGAAGAGCAGGAAAAGAAGTTCCAGGAACTTGAGGAGTTCCCCGGGGTTGAACCCGAACCTGTCGAACCGATTAACGTATTACAGGATATACAGGAGACTAATTACTGATTCATGAAAGATCTGCTTATAAATACCGCCCGGCGAACGGGCATTGTGAGCCCGGAAACGCTTGAGGGTTTTTTCTCTGAAAAGGGCCCGGTTGACAGACCCGCTGATGAGCTTTTGCTTTCTTCGCCCACTTTTTCGGAAGAGCAGGTCCTGCGTCTTTTCGCCGAGACACTCGGCATGGAGTATATCCCGGAGATACCAACCGACCAGGTCCCCAAAGAGTTCATCGAAAATGTGCCCGCGTCTTACGCGCAGCACCATCACCTAATCGGGCTGAAGGACAACAACGGGCGGGGGATTAGGGTAGTGATATCCAAACCCCTCAACACAGCCGCGGTCGACAACGTTTCAAAAATGCTCGGCTGCGAGGTCGACACCGCCCTTGCCAGCAGGACCGATATCACCGCCGCGATAGACGTTGCCTACGAACAGAAAAACACCGTCATCGAGGAAGTCGCCGAAGAGCTCGAGGAGCAGAACCTCGACAAGCTTGTCGACGAGGTGGAAAGCTCCGACGACCTGCTCGACGTTGTGAACCGCCCGCCGGTAATAAGGCTTGTCAACGATGTCCTGTTCCGCGCGATGCAGCTTCGGGCAAGTGATATACACATTCACCCTTTCGAGACGAAAATACAGGTTCGCTATCGTGTCGACGGAATACTCTACGACAGCCTGCACCTGAACCGCAACACGCTTTCGCTGATAATCTCGCGTATAAAGGTTATGGCGGGTATGGACATCGCCGAAAGAAGAATGCCGCAGGACGGCAGGTGCTCGGTAAGGCTGGGGCAAAGAGAGATCGACCTGCGTGTCAGCACCGTTCCGACAAGCTTCGGCGAACGCGCGGTACTGCGTATTCTTGATAAAAGCTCGGGAATATTCAGTCTCGACGAGCTTGGTTTGTGGGAAGACGACCTTAAACAGTTCGATAAAATGATCAACCGCTCACACGGGGTGATATTCGTAACCGGCCCGACGGGCAGCGGAAAGAGCACAACGCTTTACGCCTCTCTTCAGCGGATCAACAGTATCGAGAAAAACGTTATGACCATCGAGGACCCGATAGAGTACCAGCTTGGCGGAATAAGCCAGATGCAGGTCGCCGCCAAAAAGGGCGTTACCTTCATCAACGCGCTGCGACATGTTTTGCGGCAGGACCCGGATGTAATCATGGTCGGCGAGGTCCGCGACGAGGAAACAGCAAGTATGTGTATCCAGTCCTCGCTGACGGGTCACCTCGTTTTCAGCACCCTGCACACCAACGACGCAGCGGGGGCGGTAAGCAGGCTGCTCGACTTCGGCGTGGAACCGTACCTTGTAAGCTCGTCGGTGATATGCGTAATGGCCCAGAGACTTGTCCGCAGAATATGCTCCAACTGCAAGGAAGTCTACACGCCGGACCAGAACGAGCTCGATAACCTCGGAATTGAAAAAGGCCAGGTGCAGTTTTACCAGGGTAAAGGCTGCGACAAATGTTTTAACACCGGCTACCGCGGGCGAATAGGAATTTACGAATTAATGAACATAACCGAAGAAATTCGCGAAATGATCTACAGGCGCCAAAGCGCCGGGGCGATAAAGAGAAAGGCGATCGAAGAGGGTCTGAACACCCTGCGTATGGACGGTGCGCGAAAGGTCCTGAGGGGCCAGACAACCGCTTTCGAGATTCTGCGCGTGACCCAGTCGGACGTTTAATAACGGAAACCTATGCCCAGATACAGCTACAACGCCATAGACACAGGCCGAAAGGCGGTCAAGGGAACTATTTCCGCCGAAAGCGCCTATGCTGCGCGAAAGCACCTGCGCAGCCGGGGCCTGCACCCTACGGATGTTATCGAAATATCACAGGCAAGACAGGCCTTTTCGTTAAGCTCGATCTTCCGCAAGTCCGATAAAAAGCAGGTCGCCGAGTTCAGCAAAGAGCTGGCCACTATGCTGAACGCCGGGATCAAACTCACCGAGGCCCTTTCTGTGCTTATCAACCAGATATCGGACCCGCGTCTTAGAAGCGCCGTCTCCGATATCCGCGACAGGGTGGTTACGGGCGAGTCGCTGGCAGACTCGATGGCAGAGTACGAGAGCTTTTTCGATATTATTTATGTAAGTATGGTCAGGGTGGGCGAGGTGACGGGCACACTGGCCGACAGCCTGTCAACCATCGCCGATTTCATGGAAAAAAGACAAAGACTCGAATCTAAAATGGCGACTGCAATGATATATCCCGCGGTGCTTCTGATAGCCTGCCTCGGGGCCGTACTGTTTTTGACCATCAAAGTTATCCCCGTAATCGCCGAGCAGATACAAAACGCAGGCCAGGAGCTGCCCGGAATAACAAAGGCGCTTATCGGACTTAGCAACATCCTTACAAGCTGGCGGGTATTCGTTCTCATAGGCGCGGTTTTGGCAATAATATGGAGCGTCAGGGCTTTCTTCCGGACCCCCAAAGGCGCGTACCTGCGGGACAAGTTTCTTCTTTCGCTGCCTGTCTTCGGCCCGCTGCTGAGGCAGAGGATCGTCGCGCGTTTCGCGTCCACCCTTTCGACGCTGCTCGGTTCGGGAATGTCAATGGCAGAATCGCTCAAGATCGTCGCGGCTGTTACAGGCAACACGATAATGTCCCGGGCAGTCGCACAGGCAAGGGACAGGATACTCTCGGGCGCGGATATCGCAACACCGCTGCGCGACAGCGGGGTGATAGAACCTTCGATAGCTCACATGGTAACAATTGGCGAAAAAAGCGGAGAGCTTGAAATGATGCTGCGAACGATCGCCGAAAATCTCGAGTCGTCCTCGGACGTCGTGATTGAAAGGCTAAGCGCAGCCGTCGAGCCGGTCATAATTATCTTCATGGCCGTGGTAGTCGGATTTATAGCATACGGAACGCTCCTGCCGATCATACGCTTTTCGGCAGGTCACTTTTAACAGAATATTATAAGCTTTTTATTTGAGGTAATAACATGAACAGACAGAACAGAAAAAGACGCGGTTTTACAATGGTTGAGCTCGTTGCGGTTTTGATCATTCTCGGGCTGCTCGCGACGGTCGTTGTCCGCAACTTTGTCGGCCAGACGGATAAAGCCAGGGTGACCACCACCAAGACCAATCTCAAAGTGCTCCACGAAGCGGTCATGGAGTTTAAAATGGACACCGGCTTTTACCCTACCGAGGAAGAGGGTCTTTATGCTCTTATCGAAGAGCCTATGGACATTAACGGCTGGCGAAGCGGCGGCTATCTTAACGCGACCGAAATTCCGACAGACGCGTGGGGCAACGAATTCATTTACATACTCGAACCCGAAAGCGGCCAGCCTTTCGTTATCGTAAGCTACGGTGCGGACGGTGAGCCGGAAGGTGAAGGATATGAAGAGGACCTTTACAGCACGGACCCGTAATGAGATCCGCCCGGAAGGGCGTTGTAAAGCGAACGGCATTGTGCTTTTCGAGATGCTGCTTGTCGTCGCGCTGGTCGGGCTTATGGCGTCGGTAACGTTCCTGAGTTTTACGGGTATATTCACCAGGACCACGTTCGAGAAAAGGGCAAACGAACTTGTCCGCGCCTTCGAGCTTGCATACAGCGGGGCTAAAAAAAGCGACAGGCGTTATGCCGTGGTCCTCGATTTTGACGAACAGATGTATATCCTGCGTCAGTATGCCTCGCTTGATTTCGATGTGATACCGGAAGAAGAGGCGATAATAAAAACAGGATATTTCGACGAGGACGAGTTTTACCTTGAAAGAGTTGTATTCGACGACGGCACGGACAGCCAAAACCTCGAGGCAACCAGGGATGTTAATCAGTTAAGATTTTACGCCGGAAGGGCCGGATGGCAGAACGGCGGAAAGGTAGTCATCCTCGACGAAGAGGGAAACCCGTATACGATAATTATTGAACGATTCAGCAGTAATGTAAAATTGGAGAAAGGCGATGTGGAGTTCTTGCTGCCGCAATACCCGGAAGACCTGCCATTCTAAAAAGTCGCAGGCCCGATACGGCAAAAAAAACCGAAAAGGCTTCACCTTTATCGAAGTGGTCGTAGCTGTCGTGCTGCTGTCCACTATCCTTTCCGCTGCATTTGTCGTGGTCAACCGCTGCATGAACGAAATAATCGACAGCGAAATCCACTGGCAGGCATTTGAGCTTGCCCGCGAAAACATGGAACGGATACTCGCTCTTGAAAACGTCAACGAAATGATGGAGTTCGGCATAAGTGAGGAGAACCCGGCGATTCAGTGGGAAGTGGTTATCGAACCTTTTTACGAGCCCGTTACCTCCCGAATGTGGATACAGGCCGTTTGCTCTTCAAGTTATATTGACAGCAAAAATGAATCACAAAGTATTCAACTTACCAACTGGCTGACCGACCTGACCGATGAAGAGGCAAAAAAAATACTTGAGCAGCTCCAGAAAGAACAGGCATACATGTCCGAATTCAGCGGGGTGCCGCTTTTCGACACCGCCGAAGAGGCATGGGGATACGCAAAGTCAATGGCCGGCGCCGGGGCAGCCGACAAGGCACTGCTTGCTATCGAGCAGCTCGAAGAGGAATTTTACAATTCCCCCGAATACGCCGAGGCCTATGATTACAAGGCCGGCATACAGCTTAAGGCTATTAATATACTGTCCGGCAAGGGAAAAAGCTCGAGGGCGCTGGAGGTGCTCGAGGACCTCGAAGAAGAATTTCCCGACTCCGACGAGGCCTATGCGGTATCTTCATTAAAACCGGACCTGATGCTCGACGCGGCAAGGCAGGAATCTATTTACGGAGACCCGCTCAAAGCAATTGAATGGGTCAAACAGGTACAGCAGGACTACCCGGGCACGTCGGCCGCCAAGAAAGCTTCTTCAGAGGCTCCTGTTATTATGAAAGAGGCCGCTAAGAACCTGATCAGGCAAGGCGACTCGGCGGGCGCTTCAAAAGTTGTAAAAAATATAGTCAATGACTATGGCGATTCCGATGTCATTAATGATTTTGTCGACGATTCCGGAAACGTAGATGTCGATAAAGCAACGCAAAAACTTCAGGAAGAAGTTGACAACGAACCCGATCCCCGGGACGTCCAGGCCGAAGGGCCGGATGATACCAACACAACTAAAAAAAGAAAAGGCGGGGGCTACAGGAGCGACTGGGACGAGAAAACCAAGGCTGAATGGGAAAGAATAATGAAAGAGTTCGCAGAAATGCTGGCGAACCGATAAAAAACCTGTGTCATTTATGTTAAATTATTCCAATAAAAAATATTCTCACAGGCTCAGAGCATTTTCGCTTATAGAGACTATGTGCGTGCTTGTTGTCACATCAATGGTGATAATGGCCTGTATGAGCCTGTACAGCAAGATCAAAAGCGCTTCGGCGGCGATCAACCAAAAGCTCGAAGAGATGACGGTCCCGCTGGATATTATTCAGCTTGTTACAGAGGACCTTGACCGGCTGGCTTCCGAAGGTTTTGATACGAAGATCACAATAGAAAACAAATACGATTACGGTTACAATCTCTGCCAAATGACCATCGTGAACAGGTATCTTGATTCACAGAATCAGCCGCAAATATTTGAAAAAGTCGTATGGCAAAGCTCTTATGATTATGAAACCGACAAACTCATCCTCTATCGGCGACACAGCGGCATCAACCTCCAGGACAAAATAGTCGACGAATATCGCTTCGATATAGAAGCGAGCGACGAAACGAAGTTCATCCCTGTTTGCAGGGGTCTTACTTATTTCGCGGTCCGTGTACCCGTCCTGAAGTCCCTTTCCGAGCAGTACGCAATGGAAGAATACGCATTCAAGGAAGACACATTCGAAATTGAAGAGGAAGACGACGATGAATTTCTCGACACGTGGGATCAGGACAAACTGCCCCGCGCAGTCTCCGTATCCGTTTCTTTCGCCGAGCCCTACCAGAACCTGCAGGGTGAACTGGAAGTCCCGCGCGAGGAAATTCTGACCCGAACAATCGCAGTGGTGCGCACCAGAAAAGTCAAGTTCAAGCTCGTGACAAAGGACCTCGAAATCCCGGACGACGTGCTGGACGCCCTCGATGAGGACGAGCGAACCGACCCTAACGAAGTTGAAACCAACCGGCCCGAATAACTATGAAAGTGAGAGAAAGAAGAAAAATACATCAAATTAACCGCGGCCAAAACAGGTCCGGCATAGTGCTTATCATAGCGCTTGTGGTCCTGGTCTTTCTCGGCACGACGATATACCTGCTGACAACACAGCTGTTGTCTTTCAAAAGCCGCCGACAGTACATGATAGACTACCAGGTCGCCAGGTACGCCTGTGATTCGGCGATGAAGTATGCGCTTGCAACAATAGAGGAGATCGACCTGAACCTTGTTTCAAGAAAGGACCAGCCCGACTTCTCAGATGTCTTTGCCATGACAGAGGACGAATACAACAGGTTCCTTGAATACTGGGCAGAGAGAATAAATGAAATTCGCGAAGAAAAATACGAGCAGCGCAAAGAGAAAATGGCCGAAGCCGGCGATATGATAATGAGCGACCTGTTCGGCGAGGGCTACAGCGCTCCCGAACCCAACGAGCCCAATGCCGTGGGTTACGACTTCCTGTACGGAAGCAGCCCGGAAATGCTTGACGCAAACGACGTAATAATACCAGGTCCTTACGGGCCGCCCTGGCCTTATGTGCAAAAGCCGATCGAGATAGACATCGACCAGTCGCAGGTTACCATAGAGATCATGGACGAAAACGCGAAGTTGCCGCTTATCTGGGCCGCAACAGAAGACGAAGAAATAAACCGCGAAGCCGAAGCCGCTGTAGAAACTTTCTGCGAATGGATGAGCATGGATTTCGAGGACATAGACTACCTGCTCGAACAGGTTGTCCAGCTCGGTGAATATAAAAGGTTTCAACTCAACGCCGGACCGGTCAAAATCGAGAAAAAACAGGACCCCAAAAGCTCAAAAGACGACCGACGAGCTTCATCGAGCAGACGGCGAAGAACCTCGAGAACAAGGACCGAAGTTGAAACAAGAAAAGCCGTTGAGCATTCAACAGACTTCGCCAAGCTGCTGCACAGTTCGGTCATCAACACCGAGCTTCTCTCGCGACCTCTGCCGGAAACCGGGCCAAGGGCCGAAACCCCTGTTAAGTATCTCGCTCTGTGGGGCTCACAGCGGGTGAACATAAATACCGCACCTCGTCATGTGCTCGAAGCGGCGCTGATGTTCGGGGGAAACGCCTCCCAGATAGCCGACGAAATAATAAAGCTGCGGCAGGAAAAACCTTTCCAGTCCCAGGAAGACATTGAAGAAAGACTGTATCACCAGGTAAATTATATAAAAAAATCCGAGTCCTTTATAACAACCGAAAGCCAGTATCTTGCCATAAGAATTACCGCCCGAAGCGGTTCGGCGACAGTTGTCGCTGTAGCCACCGTGATAAAGGACGGTAACCGTGCCGAACCCGTCGCGGTTATGATGTATTAACTTTCAACAGGAGTGATAATAAGTGGAGCAGAAAAAAACACTGGGTATATATTATTCCGGCATGTCCGCGACAGCCGTAGTTGCAAATTCGGACGGGGGGAACCTGCGCATCGAATACCTTGAAAAGTTCGAGCTAAACACGCAGAATCAGCCGAACGAAGGTGCCGCATCAGCCGCTCAAGGCACTGAGGCCCAACCTGAAACCGAGGGGCTCGCCTTTCAGATAGCCCAGGCCGTCAGGGATAAAAAACTCAGTTTCGAGTCGACATGTATCGCGATAGACAGCTCGCTCTACACCCAGCACAACCTGCATTCGGAACTAAGCGAGCGAAAACAGATCGCACAGACCATCAAGTTCGACGCCGAAGAAGCCATCGCCACCGACGTCAACACGCTTGCCATAAGCTTCAACTTAAGAACCATTACCGACCACGGCTCCGATGTCTGCGTGTTCAGCATGCAGCGAAGCGTCGCACAGCAGCTTCTTTCGGAGTTCCAGGCCGTCGGGCTTGACCCGGTCGTCATAGAACCGGACATAATCTGCATGGCAAGGCTGATCCGCGAATCGGGCAAAAAAGAACCTGCCGCCCTTTATTCACTCTTCTCCGACAAGGCCTGCTACATGCTCTACGATATGGACTCGAAGCTCAGCCCCGGCGGGAGAACTTTCCTCACCGGCAGCGGGAACGACAAAACCGCCGTGCTGTCAAGGCAGGTGCCCCTTACAGTTGCAGCCCTGGGAGAGGGCAAAAAAGTCGACAGGATTATTATAGGCGGCGGAGATGTGGACACTTCCGTTATATCCGAAAGGACCGGCCTTTCAGCCGAAACAATGGACCTGTCGGCACAGTTCAAAACCGCGCCGGGGGTCTTTTCCGGCGACCCAGCAGCCGCAGCAATAGCAGCAGGCGCTGCACTGAGCGACATGAATTTCGAGAACCTCACCGACTTCCGCGAGGACTTCGCGCCGTACCAGGGAAGAAAAAAACTGCTCGAAAAAATCTGCGTCGTAATAAGCGCCGCCCTGACCCTCATGCTCCTGGCCGCTGCGATGTACTTCCAGGTGCAGGTCTTCAAGAACCAGCGATATGAATCGAAGCTCGAAAAGAAACTTGAACAACAATACTCAGCAGTGATGTTCGGAAAAACCTACCGCGGCCCGGAACCTGTATTTAGAAAGCTCGAACGTGAAAGCAGCAGGATCGAACGCGTCAAACAGGGGCTTTTGCCCGGTGACGACGAATCCATATCAGCCAGGCTGACTTTCGTCCTCGAAGTGCTTAACAAACTGCCCGAAGGAGTGGACCTGAACATAGATGAAATATCACTATCTGAAAAAGCCATGCGGCTTCGGGGCGACACCAATAACCGCGCAAGCACCCTTGCACTGTTTAAAATGATAGACAGCCATGAGAAACTCAGGCGGACAAACGAGAACCTCAAACAGTCCGGAGCAAGGGATTCATTCATTTTAAACCTGGAGCTGAGAAGATGAACAATATTAAAGACAGATTGAAAGACATAAAGTTTTACCTCGTCGCGGTCCCGCTTTTGGTTGCCTGCTGGGCGGTGTACGCCTGGGCCGTCGCGCTTCCGGCCGCTAAAGAAGATGTTCGTAAAACCGCTGACCAGTATGAAAAGGCCCAGGAGTTTATAACCAAAATCCTAACACTGGCACCGGACCGGCTCGACTATAAACAGGAAAAAGGCGAATCCGCCGAGTTCGACTTCGCGACCGTAATACAACAGTACGCCAATCAGTGGAACATACCCGCAAGCGGCTATTCACTGCAAGCCGGCAAGGAACTGAAACGCAGGGGCAGCCGAACCCGAAGTGCGACAATGACAATAGAGGAAATTGACGT
Organism: uncultured Pirellulales bacterium; assembly: GCA_964628195.1. Taxonomy (GTDB): domain Bacteria; phylum Planctomycetota; class Phycisphaerae; order Sedimentisphaerales; family Anaerohalosphaeraceae; genus CAZVPF01. The sequence goes on from CAZVPF010000001.1 coordinate 106,747, forward strand.
TGAACGACTCGGACAGTTCCTCTCGTCGCTTCTCATCCGCTGGCCGGACCTGCAGTGCGACCTGCTGAAACTCTCACAAACCTCATCGACAAACCCCGACAGGTGGAAAGTAAATTTAAAATTCACATACGTTTATTAACGGTCCTGACTTTTTTGCCGGTATGAATTAATTTTACTTTGCGGGCGATACTTTTTTGAGGCGGAAGATGACCCGCTGCGGTGACTGGGGCGTTACGCGAATCTCGTTTTTGCGGACGTAGTCCTGGGGAAAGTTGTAGATTACCTCGCGCGGGATATCGCCGTCGATATTTGCATCGCCGTCGCGGACCTCGACAATTACCTGGTATGGCGTGTTTTTGTAAGCGTTGAAAGCCTCTTCGGTGGCTTGGAGGTTAATGGTCCGAAAATCACTTTCGCTTTCGGGCAGCAGTTCGGCGGTGTACTTGCCCTGGAGGTTGCTGCTGAAGATAAACCCTATTCTCGGCTGAAGGGGTTTGTCAAGAAGGCGCTGTTCGGCAGAGAGCAGCTTGACTTCGACGCGAATCGCGGCGAAACGTTTGCGTTCCTCGCCGCCCGCGTACAGGCGGATATAGGGCTTGCCCATGACCGATGTTTCCCTTGCGCGCTGCTGCTGAGCGGGGGTAAGTTCGAGGTAGGCCTTGAGCATATCGCCGCTCCATTCGGCGGGTACGTACATACTGACCCGGGCAGGTTCTATCGATTCATGGAGCAGTACGGAGCGGTTTTCGTCGACGGCCTGAACGGTGAGCTCTTTTTCTACAAGCTGCTGGACGTCAACCATGACGGTTTCGGGCTCACAGCTTACAACGGTAAGGCCCATGTCCTGAATCTTAGTGCTTTCCTTCAGCAGGTTTAGTATGTTGATTTCATAAGTGCCTGTTCTTCGACGACCTTCTATTTCAGGGTTGAAGTAGAACTCGAGTGTTTCGCGTTCCGGATCGCCTTCTTCGGCGTGGAGGTTTTTCTGGAGTTCGGCAACTTTTGCCGCCGGGCCCTTGAGGGTAATCATAAGTGGCACCTCGCTGCCATAGTCGACAAAGCTTACCAGAACGTCAAGGCCGGTGCGGGGGTTGACCTTGAGCGAGCCCATCTGGCGGTTGGTCTCTTCCTGCGCAAGGTACGCCCATGCCCATATCACAACGGTCAGCAGTATTACGGCTAACATTTTTTTTACTTTTTCGGTCATATTTTTTGCCCGGTTATGATTCGGTTCCGCTGGGCGGTTCGGTTTTCGTTTCGGACTCGGTTGGCACTGTTTCAATTTTCGGGGTCGTTTCGACAACCGCTGAGGTCAGTGCACGTCTCAACTGCACGTCGGATACGTTTCGATTGAGTTCTCCGTTTACGGCGATAGATACCGTGCCGGTCTCTTCGCTTACGACGATGACTACGGCATCCGAGCCGAGGGTAACACCGACCGCGGCGCGGTGTCGCGAGCCGAGCTGCCGGCCGGCGAAAGAGTCTCCTTCTGCGAGGGGCAGTTGTGCCCGGGCCGCCACGATGCGATCGCCCCGGATAACTACTGCCATGTCGTGCAGCGGTGTGCCGGGGTAGAATATCGTTTTGAGCAGCTCAGCGGTTACCTTTGCGTCGATACGCACGCCGGTTTCAATGAACTCACCGAGTCCGACTTCCCGCTCAAAGACAATGATGGCGCCGGTTTTGGTGCCGGACATTTGGGTGACCGCATTTATAATTTCCTCGACGCTTCGGGTAAGCTGCTGTTTGGACCCGGAGAAAAACGAAGTCTGGCCTATTCGGATCAGCAGGCGGCGGATCTCCGGCTGGAAGGCGACTACGGCGATTATGAGGATGCCGAGCACAAATCCTTTATAGAGGTATTCAACGCGCTCAAGGCCGAAATTCCGGGCTATAAGGTTAAGGACGAACGAACCGATGACCAGCAGCAGGACGACTCCCCGGAAGAGCCTCTCCCCCCTTGTCCCCTCAAGAAAACTTACCGCGTAATAGACGACCACCCCGATGAGCACGAGTTCGACGAAAATGATCCATCTTTCAACGGGTGTGCTTCTAAGGAAGTATTCGAGAATCGCGTCCAATGGCTTAGACTCCTTCTCTTTGGGTTTTTCCGGCCGGTCCGTGGCCGGAGATAACGCTTAACGTACGTATTTGTCGCTGAGTCGACCCGGCCTGTCCCAGTGCATAAAGTCGTCGAAGTCGTCTACTATCTGCTTTGAATCGGTCTTAAACTTGTGGACATGGTCCCTGTGGACCTCTTCGGCGGTTCTGCCGGGCGCTGCACATCCGGAGAGGAGAACGAGCATTGCCGCCAGGACAAGCACGATCACGATGCCGTTAAACTCTTTCATACATATCCTCAATATCTTAAATACTTTATCTTGCTGCCTGTTACAGGTTTAAATATCTATTTTACGTGATTGTACCTGCCGTTGCAAGGGTGTCAACGCAAAAAATCGGGTATTGACTTATATTTTACATCTTTGGGCCTTTTCGGTTCTTCCCGGCAGCGGCAACCTTGACTGCCGGTGGTTATGAGCTATAATAGCCGGTTTATTAATCAGGGCTCCCAATACTGTAAGGGTCTTTTCCGGGCGGATATGAAACTAACCAGAATCAGCAGAATAATCAAAATACTCACCGCGTTGCAGGCGGGGTGGGGACTCTCAGCCGACGAACTGGCAACAATGAGCGATATAAGCAAGCGCACGGTTTTTCGCGACCTGAAGCTTTTACATGAGATCGGGATACCCTTCGAGTTTGACGGGGACGAAAAAAAGTACAAAATAGACCCAAATTTCTTCTTGCCCCCTATCGATCTGAGCATTACCGAGGCGCTTGGGCTGCTGATGCTGATACACAAGGCACGGGAGCATATACAATTGCCCTTCAGAAACGCGGCACTGATGGCCGGGATGAAGATAGAGTCTTCGCTACCTGCAAGGATAACGGAGTATTGCTCGTCGAATTTGAAGAATATTTCGGTCAGGCCGGATTCCCACAATCCCCGGCACAGCCTTGACAATATATTCGCGACCCTGCAAAAGGCCATATATAAAAAAAGGAAAGTTAATATTGAATACCGGTCGCTGCATGAAGACGGACCTATTAAGACAGTGCTCTGTCCATATCATTTATATTACAATTCACATTCGTGGTATGTTATCGGCAATTCTTCGCTGCACAGGGAGACACGAACATTCAAACTTATGAGAATCACATCTATAGAGCTTTTGGATAAATGCTTTTTGGGACCGAAAGATTTCTCAGCCGGTGAATACTTCGGCAGAGCGTGGTCGATGATACCGGAGGGCAAACTTTACAATATCAGGCTGCATTTTACGGCAAAGGTGGCACGGAATGTCGCAGAGGTTTTATGGCACCCGACCCAGGTAAACGAGTTTCAAAATGACGGCTCGCTCGTAGTTAAGTTCAGGGTCGACGGGATCGGGGAAATTTCGTGGTGGATACTCGGTTACGGCGACCAGGCCAGGGTGCTTGGGCCCGATGCACTTCGCAAGAGAATCGCCGAGACAGCGGCAAGGGCCGCAAAGATAAACAGCGGGGAAAAGTGATGCCGCTGGTTTCAGTTCAGGACATACACAAGGCTTTCGGCAGCGAGCAGGTGCTTGCGGGTATCAGCCATAACTTTTACGACAACCGCAAGGTCGGGCTGATCGGTCCCAACGGCTGCGGGAAAAGCACTCTCTTGAAGATAATCCTCTCACAAGTTCCCCCGGACCTTGGTTCAGTGAAAGTTAAGAAGAATACAAGAATAAGCTACCTGCCCCAGGAGCCGCAGCTTAACCCCGAACATACGGTGCTGGAGGAGATGCACCTGGCGGTGGCACATATAACGCAAATGCACGAAAAAGTCAGGGAACTGGCCGAGAAGATGGCCCGGGCCAAGGGAGATGAACAGCAAAAGGCGATGCGCGAGTATGAGAACCTTACGCATAAGCTTCACGTCGGGCAGGGGTATGATATCGAGGTGAGAATCCGTTCAACACTGGCGGGGCTGGGTATCGAGCGGGATATGTTCGAGGCGAAGATTGGAACCCTAAGCGGGGGACAGCTTTCCCGGGTGGGCCTGGCAAAGGTGCTCACGCAGGATGCTGACATGCTTTTGCTGGACGAGCCGACGAATCACCTGGACCTGGCGGCGACGGCATGGCTGGAGCGGTTCATAAGAAACTGCAGCCGCGCTTTTATTATTATCAGCCATGACAGGTACCTGCTCGACGCGGTAACAGAGGAAATAATTGAATTGCGGAACAAAAAATCAAAGCTGTATAAAGGCAACTATTCGAGCTTTGTTAAGCAGAAAGAGACAATAGCCCTTGCCCAGCAGAGACAGTACGAAAAACGGGCCGTGATGGTCAACAAGACGCGGGATTTTATCGCACGGAACAAGGACCAGGAGGGTATGCGAGGCACCGCACGCGGCAGAAAAACCCGGCTCGAAAAGATGCTGAAGCATAATCCGGACTTTCTCGAACGTCCTGAGGGCGAGGGGCGGAAAATATCTTTCAATTTCAAGAAACCCTCATCCGGTGCGGAGCTTGTGCTGCGTTGCGAGCTGCTCGAAAAAAGCTTCGGGGAGCTGACGCTTTTCAAGAATATGACGTTCGATGTGGTCAAGGGCGAGAGACTTGTTATAACCGGCCCGAACGGCACGGGTAAGTCGACTTTTTTGAAGCTGGCGATGGACCGGGAAAGACCCAGCGGCGGAAAAATAAAGATGGCACAGAACCTGAAAGTTGGATACCTGGACCAGCAGGCCCAGACGCTCGAGCCGAAAAATGATGTGCTGGAAGAGGCGAAATCGGCCCGGCCGGACTTGACGGAACAGCCGCTGAGAAATGCGCTGGGGGCGTTTTTGTTTACGGGCGACGATGTTTTTAAGAAGGTTTCCGCACTCAGCGGCGGCCAGCAGAACCGACTGATGCTCGCGAAGCTCGTGCTATCGGAGCCGGATGTGCTTGTGCTGGACGAACCGACTAACCACCTCGATATTGATTCGCGCGAGATGCTCGAAAACGCGCTGATCGATTACCCGGGGACGGTTATTGCCGTCAGCCACGACAGGTATTTCCTCGATCGAATCGGACAAAGGATGCTGGTTATCGGCAATGACAGGACCGGCGAGAAGTCCCAAGGCGACCATGAGATGGTGCATTCACCCGCCAAACCGTGGAGTTTTTATGTAGAAACTCTCGAGCGGCGCAGGTTCGACAAGCAGCAGGAAGCGGACCGCAAACCATCCAGCGGTAAAAAGACCGCCCCGGCGGTAAAGACAGAACCGGTAAAAAAGACTCCAGAGCACATAAGGCCGTTCAATAAATACAAGATCGAGCAGATCGAGGATATGGTGCACAAAGCCGAGGCGGAGATCGAGAATATAAAAGCTCGGTTCGCCCAGCCGGAAGTTTACGAAAACCACGAGAAGGTCCGCCGGGTCCAGGAAAAGCTCGACAAGGAAAACGAAAAGCTGGAACTGCTTTACGAGGTATGGGAATACCGAATGGGGCAGTAAACCCGCTTGGAAAAAGCTTTAACATCCGCTGTTAGGCAAGTTGTGGATAACCTGTTAGGGGTTGTTTTTAAAACCGGCTTTTTCAACACTGATAACAGCGATTTTATCGCCGCCGCAGGTCGGGAATACCCCACCCGGAGCAAAGCGGGCTGGTAATTAACAATCGGTATCAGAAAACATCACAGGTTATCCACAGCAAAAAAATGTAAAAAAACCTGTTTATGTCCTGCTCCTAAAAGGACTTAGGGCTGCGGGCACCCGCAAACCTAACAAAATCACGGCCCATATGAATAATAATAATAAGTATTTAAATATTATTATATTAGTCTTATTAGAGAACAAACAAACATAGGATACAGATGCCCAACCCGACAATATTACTTCCCGCTTCAATACGGCAGGGCGTAAATCAACGACCCCAACATGAACCTCAAATAGCTTCTGAAATTTTGCGCCCCGTTATATACTTCCCCTTTTGATGACAGGGGGGCAGTTCACAGCTTTCTTGAAACGGGGGGCCGGCTGGCTCGATAGATACGGTTATCGGGGTACACGCCCTTGCCATTAGGCCCTAAAACTTAGCGATCTGACTAAAAAGCTTACATTGACGGGTGTATAGAAACCTTGCGCGGGGCGCTTTAGAATACCTATTATGGTGAGCAATCTGGGTTCAAATGCTTATTATCAGCTCGGAAATGCCGGTTTTTGCCGCAAATACGACCACTTTAGGCCGCTGGCATGGATATTGCACTTTATCGGCATTGGGAAATAGTCTTGATTTCTATATCAGGAGAAACGGCTTATGGGCCAGCAAATGAGAATGATAAATATAATCGAGTCGGGCATGAAAGCCGAGGCGCAGAGGCAAAAGGCCCTTGCCAACAACCTGGCCAACATGAACACCCCGGGTTTTCGCAGGTACGACGTCAAGTTCGAGGACCTGCTTTCAGATGCTATGGATAAGGAAAAATATTCGGAAGCCGAGAAACTTCGGGGCGAGCTTTTCAAGCCCAAAAACACTCCGCTTAACGAGAACCGCAATGACGTGCAGCTGGACCACGAGGTGGGCGAGATGGTGAAAAACACGCTCAAGCACAAGGCATATATGCTGCTTTTGAAGAAGAAGTATATGCAGTTCGACCTGGCAATGAAAGTGACATAAAAGAACTCAACGGATAATTATATATAGAGGTGCATTATGGAAATTGACGGCAGCATGTTCGGAACGCTTGATGTTGCGGTATCGGGTCTTAAGGCCCACGGCAAGCAGGTGCGGGTGGTCGCGTCTAACGTTGCCAACGCGCGGACAACCGATGCCGGCGACGGAAAGCCCTACCGGCGGATCGAGGCGGTGTTCGAGGCTAAAGGCAAGAACGGGCTGGAGGGTGTTGATATTGGCGACCTGAAGGTAGCAGACAATCCTTTCCAGCAGGTTCTTATGCCCGGCCATCCCCAGGCCGACGAGAACGGTTATGTTCTCATGCCGAATATAGATTACCCGATGGAACTTATCAAACTCAACGTGGCGAGCAGGGCCTACAAGGCGAACGCGGCGATGATGAAGCGTTACCAGTCGATGGTTAATTCGACGCTGGATCTGTTGAAATAGATTACAAGGTTTAGGTTATAGAGGATATTGAAATGGCAGTGAATTTTAATCCTTCGGTCAATAAACTGAATTTGAGCGATATTGTCGAAAGAGCCCAGCAAAAGAAGGTTGACGGGTCCAAGTCGTTTCAGGACACCGCGGGCGATTATCTGAAAGATGTCAATGTCAAGCAGGCCGACTCTAACAAGGCGATAGTCGATCTGCTGACGGGCAAGACACAGGATATCAACTCGGTTGTGGCAGGTGTGGCAAAGTCTGACATGAGCTTTAAGATGCTTGTGGGCGTCAGGAACAAGCTGGTTTCGGCGTATAAAGAGACGATGAAGATGCAGATATGATCAACCGTGACCCCGAGAGGAATTCAGGAGCTTAAGCAAAGATGGGTTTTCTTCAAAAAATAAACCAGGTGTGGATGAAAATAGGTATCGTTCAGCGGGCGATACTTATCGCAATGGTTATAGCTTGCGGTGTTGTTACGGCGCTTTTGACGAACTGGGCGAACCGGCCGGACATGCGGCTGCTTTACAGCGACCTTAACCCGAAAGAAGCGGGCAAGATAACCGACAAGATAAGCGAGCGGAATGTTGAATACGAGCTTCGTGCGGGCGGGACCTCAATTTATGTACCGGCTGAGAGCGTTCACGAACTGAGGCTTGCGATGGCCAAGGACGGGCTGCCTGAGGGCGACCAGACCGGGTACAAGATATTTGACAAGGAAAAAATAGGGGTTAGCCCGCTTGTTCAGCAGATGAATCTTACCCGTGCCACGCAGGACGAGCTTGCCAAGACGATTCAGCTTATTGACGGGGTGAACTTCGCGAGGGTGCATATTGTACGGCCCGAGCAGACGATATTCGCGACGGAGACCGAGCCCGCTTCGGCTTCGGTGGTTTTGCAGCTTAAGCCCGGGTGGCGGTTAGGCATGGCAAGTGTCAGCGCGATAACGAACCTTGTGGCAGGGGCGGTCGACAGCCTCAGCGCAGAAAACGTTACGGTGGTGGACAGCAACGGAAATATGCTGACCGGTACCAGCGCCAAGAACTCTTCGGTAGCCGGAGCGAACACTTTTATGGATTACAAGGACCGCGTGGAGGACACGATCGCCGGAAAGGTGCAGGAAATGCTCGACAAGGTGCTGGGCAATAACCGTTCGTCCGTGAAGGTGTTTGCGGATATTGACATGACCAGCCAGGAAATAATGAAAAAAGTTTACGAAAAGGGCGTGCCGCAGGAGGAGACGATTTCGGAGACGTCTTCGGTCAGCTCGCCCGGCGGGGAGGAAGAAGAGCCGGCTGGTCCGGAGAACACGCAGAAGGAATCGAACATCGAGACCAAGCTTGCGCTGCCGGAAACAATTACCAAGACGATCGAGGTGCCGGGTAAGATTGTTTCACTTTCTGTGGCGGCGGTGGTGGACCTCAACAGGGTAGACAGTATGACAGAGACCGGGGGCGAAAATCAGGCCCCGGAAGGCGAACAGGCCCAGGCGCCCGCTGAACCGAAGGTTACGAAAATAATGTCGGTCGACGCGGTGAAGCAGATAATACGCAACGCCGTCGGTCCGAAGCTTTTGTTCGGCTCGGACGGGACCGAGCAGCTTTCGGTCGTGGAGGCCCCTTTCAGCCGGCCTGTCCATGCGGCACTGCCCGAGCAGAGCGGTTTTGAAAAGTTCAGCAAGTATATCGAAATAGCGAGGCAATCTTCGATGGGACTGCTTTCGATATGTGCGCTGCTTGCTTTGTGGATAGTCACACGTGCAGGCAAAAAGGCTTCGGTGAGCAGTGAACCGGGAGAACACGGTGAGCTGGGTACTTTGGGCCTGCTGCCGCCCGGCCAGGGAGAATCCCAGCCGATACTTGCGATGCGAAGGCATATCGCGGGCGAACTGAGGGAAAAGCCCGACCAGGTTAGACAGTTGTTCTCTTCATGGCTTGAGGAGGAGGCGTAAGAAATGGCGGTCAAAGGCATTCAAAAAGCTGCGATGCTGCTGATGAACCTTGACGAGGCGACGGCCAGGGAGCTGGTTAAGGACTACCCTGAGGAAGTGATCGAGAAGCTCGCGATGGAGATGTCGCATATCGAGGCGACAAAAGCGATGGATCAGGAAACGGGACTGGAGATAATTAAGGAGTTCTGCACCGAGCTTAAAAACGGAAGCACACGACCGATAAATGTCAAAACATTTGTCAACACACTCTTAAAAGCGGACGCTAACAAGGAAAAGGCCGCCGAGTTCCAGGCAAAGATGCAGAAGGCGATACATGAAAAGGACCCGTTTATCGCGATTGCTTCGGCGCCGGCAATACAGATAGCCCAGGCTCTGGAAAAGGAGCCTCCGCAGGTTATCGCGCTTGTTCTTTCGTCACTGCCGCCCAAGCTGAGTACGGATGTGATGGCAAGGCTCGACGAGGAGCTTAGCCTTAAAGCTGTATGGCGAATGACCAAGCCAGGGGAGGTTTCTTCCAAGACGATGCGCCGGATAGGCGAGATGATATGCAAGAAGATCGTCGCGATGACATCGGAGGAAGGTGCCCCTGTCGAGGAAGTATTGCCGAAAGAGGCTCTGCGGCGTGTCGCTCTTGTGCTCAGTGGACTGGAAAAGGACAAGCGTGACTCGCTTCTCGGTGAGATTGAGGAAAACGACGAAGACATTGGAAAGATGGTCAAGGCCCTTATGGTGACCTGGGAAGATATTCCGAAGATCGAGGACAGGTCGCTGCAGGAGGCCCTGCGGAAGGTGGACGCGAGCGTTCTTGCCAAGGCGCTTTTCAATGCGGCGCCGGCGATCGTCGAGAAGGTTCGCTCGAATATATCCGAGCGTGCGGTTCAGATGGTGGACGAGGAAACGGCGCTTATGTCCGAACCGCGAAAGAAGGAGATACTGGAGGCCAGGGACGAAGTGACCAAGCCGCTCCGCGAAGCCAACGAAAAAGAAGAACTTACTTTCATAGAAGAAGATTGATAGATGAAAAAACCCATGAACCTGGACATATCGGTGCCCATTACGTCGGTCAATGTGCTGGACCGGGCAGGGGAGGCGGTTTTGAACGAATCGCAGAAGAAACTAAAGGCACTTATGGCAGAGCTGGAGCAGCTAAGGGCCCAGAATCAGCAGCTTGCGGGTGTGTGCTCGCGGCTTGACCAGGCGGTGGGGATGCTTAACCAGACCGCCGAGCAGATCGTGGCCGAGTATCCGCAGCAGATAGCAAAGCTGAGCGTAGCGATAGCCGAGAAAATACTCCAGCATGAGCTTGCCGAGGGCAACTATGATATAGACAAGATAGTTACCAACGCTTTGTCGCAGGCTCCTTCGAGGAAAGGTGTTTCGGTTAAGTTAAGCCCGGCTGATCATGCTGTTTTGAAAGAAAAGATGGAAGCGGGCCAGGCGGCGAATTTGCAGAATATTATTTTTGAGACGGACCAGTCGCTAAGTGCCGGCGAGTGTGTCGTGGAGACGGATAAGGGAATAGTGGATTACATCATTTATGACAATCTTGAGAGGATTGAAAAAGCAATATCGGCTGGGGAGCAAAATTGAGCTTAACTGAAACAAATACAGGTATCATAGATTTTGAGCAGTATTTCGAAGCTGTCAAGCGGACGAACCTTTACCATAGCAAGGGTTCGGTGGTTAAGGTTGCCGGTCTGACTGTCGAGAGCAGCGGCCCGTCGGTTCCCATAGGCAGCCTTTGCAATATCGAGGTGGGCGGACGGCGCGATGTTATGGCAGAGGTTATCGGTTTTAGAAGCGACCACCTTGTGCTTTTGCCCCTTGAAAATACCGAGGGCATCAAGCCCGGTGATTCGGTGACGGCGATGGATAAGCCCCGGTATATCAATCTTGATGAAAATATCCTGGGAAGGGTTCTTGACGGACTGGGCAGGCCCATAGACGGTAAGGGCCCGCTGACGGGGACCGAGAGGCGCCCTCTTGACAATATGAGTCCGCCGCCTTTGAGCAGGGAGATGATCAAAAAGCCTCTTTCGCTGGGCATAAGGTCCATTGACGGTCTTTTAACTTGCGGAAAAGGACAGAGGATAGGAATCTTCGCAGGCAGCGGTGTCGGAAAGAGCGTACTGCTCGGTGAGATCGCCAACGCGAGCGAGGCGACGGTTAATGTTGTCGCGCTGGTTGGTGAGCGAGGCAGGGAAGTGCGTGAGTTTCTGGAAAATGATCTCGGGCCCGAGGGACTGGCCCAGAGTGTGATAATTGTAGCAACTTCGGATTCGGCGGCGATCCAGCGGGTAAAGGCCGGTTATGTCGCCGCGACTGTCGCGGAGTATTTCCGCGACAAGGGGCTGGATGTGTTGTTCATGATGGACTCGCTGACGAGGTTCGCACAGGCCCAGCGTGAGGTCGGTTTGGCGGCGGGGGAACCGCCGGCGTCGAAGGGGTACTGCCCGAGCGTTTTCGCGGAGATGCCGAGGCTGATTGAAAGGCTCGGCTGTAACGAACACGGCAGCATTACGGGCATACTGACGGTCCTTGTCGAGGGCGACGATCTGAACGACCCGGTGGCGGATTCGGCCAGGTCGCTGCTTGACGGACACATTGTACTGACGAGAAAGCTGGCCGACAGGGGGCATTACCCGGCGATAGATATTCTGCAGAGTGTCAGCAGGCTGATGTCGACTGTTGCCTCGGGCGAGCACAAGGCATGTGCGCAGAAGTTCCGGGAAATATACGCGACTTACAAAGATGCCGAGGACCTTATCAGTATCGGGGCTTTCACGCCCGGGTCCAACAGGAAAATTGACGGCTCTGTTGCGCTCATTGACAAGGTGAACGATTTCCTCATTCAGCCTATCCGCGAGAGGAGCGACTTTATGCAGACGGTTTCAAAGATGCGCGACATTGCCGAGCAGTGGGACGGAATGACTGGCGGCAGGGGCGAAAACAGTTCGGATAATCGACAGGTCGGAAAGTAAACGGTGTTAAAAAGTGAAGAAGTTTCAATGGCGGCTCCAGCGCGTGCTGGATATAAAACTCAAACAGGAAGACGCTAAAAAAGCTGAGATAGTCAGGCTGACCGAGCAGGCTGCCAGTTTGAAAACACAGGTTCTTTTGGAAAGAGATAAACTGGAGACAGAGCTGGAAAAGCTTAGTGAAATCCAATCCGGCGAAAGGATGAGTATTCAAAGGCTGTTTTTGAAATATACATACGTGATCGAAGAAAAGATAGCCGGGCTCAAAGAAAGGATAACCCAGGTTGAAAAACAGAAAAGGACCAAAATCGCGGAGATAATGGAAATAAGAAAGTTTAGAAAGGGTTTGCAGCGGCTGCGTGAAAAAGCATATGAACAGTACATGGCAGAGCAGCAGAAAGAACAGCAGAACCTGATAGACGACAGGACTACGGTAACTTACGCAAGAAATATAATGAGCGCAGTGAATTAGGTAGCAAAACAAGAGGCTCGAAATGAAAAAGATACACATAATAATACTTATCGCGGCGATAATTACCTGTTTCGCGGGAACTTTCGGGGCTACATGGTATTACAGCAAGACGCATCAGCCGCTTCCCGAGGTAACCGAAGCCGAAAAGCCGACGGACTATTCGTCAACCGACAAGTTCGAGGTCAACTTCGTTTCGGAAGGTGAGGACGACCTTGTCCGAAGTATGACTGAAAAGCAGCTTCAAAGCCTGATCTACGATATTCGTGAGAAGCTAAAACAGTATCATCAAAGGGAAGAAGACCTGAAGCAGCGCGAAGAAAGGCTCGAGCTGGCGGAAAAGGCGCTGGAAAAAGATATCGAGGAGTTCAACAATCTGCGCGTGGAGCTGACATCCACGCTGACAAGCCTGAGGCAGCAGGAGCAAAGCCTCGAAGACAGTATCGTGCAGATAGACGAGCTTAGAAGAACCAGGATGAAACAGATCGCCGAGAGATATGACAAGATGGACACCGCCCAGGCTGCGCAAATAATGGTCAACATGGTTCAGAACCGGCAGCTTGAGGATGTGGTGATGATACTTTTTTACATGACCGAAAGACCCGGGGCAAAGCTTCTCGGGGAAATAGGCGGCAAGGACCCCCAGATAGCGTGTTTATTGAATGACAAGCTCTCAAAAGTAAAGGAAATGGAGTAAAATATGGATATTGCAACAATTGTCGGGATTATATTAGGATTTATCGTTGTCGCCCTTGCGATGGCAGGCGGTGAGGGTGTCGGGCTGTTCATTAACGTTCCGTCGGCGGCGGTGGTTATCGGGGGTATGCTGTGCGCGACATTGATCCACTTTTCGCTCCAGCAGTTCCTCGGTATCTTCTCGGTCATCAAAAAGACCATTCTCAACAAGGTTCCTTCTCCCGCGGAGCTTATCCAGCAGATGGTCAACTTCGCGGCTATTAACAGGAGAGACGGCGCGCTTGCTCTTGAAGAGCAGATCCGCAAGGTGGACAACCATTTTATCGAGAAGGGTTTGCAGATGCTTGTCGACGGGCAGGAAGAGGAATGGATACGCGAGATGATGTCGCTTGAGACCCAGTATGTTGAAGAAAGGCACATGAAGGGCAAGAAGATACTTGAGTTTATGGGGGCCTCTGCGCCGGCATTTGGTATGATAGGGACGCTTATCGGCCTTATCAAGATGCTTGCGAATCTCAGCGATCCTTCGGCACTTGGTCCGGGTATGGCACTTGCGCTGATTACAACGTTTTACGGTGCTTTGCTTGCGAACCTTGTTTTCATACCGCTTGCGGGCAAGCTCTCGCTTTACTCGAAGGCGGAAATAATGTCGATGGAAATGATAACAGAAGGAATATGCGCCATATCCCGCGGCGAGAACCCGACGGTCATAAGGGAAAAGATGCAGTCGTTCGTCTCGCCTAATAATCGTGAAGAAGTAAAGGCAGCGGTGTAAATGCCGGCAGAAAGAAAGAAAAAGCAGGAAGAAATGCCCGAAGGCGCGCCTGAATGGATGGTAACGTTCAGCGACTGTATGACGCTGCTGCTTACGTTCTTTGTTTTGCTTCTTAGTTTTTCATCGTTCGAGCCCAAGACGCTCGGAACCCTTGCAACGTCTTTCGCGCAGTCGCTTCCGGCTGTGGGACTGTCATACACGACGGAAAAGGATTCGCTCTGGAAAAGACAGCAGGTAAAGGAGCTGGAAAGAGTAAAGCACGGAAGCGAGGTAAAGCCCGTTGACGAGCAGCAGAGTTCGGATAAGTTCATGCGTGAAAAAAAACCGCTGGACTTCAAGAACCTCAAGGTATTTACAGTGCCGTCGAAGCAGATGTTCCTGGGCAAAGGCAGCGTGGTCTCTCCGGAAGGCAAGGAGATATGCGACGCTATCGCCGTATTTTTGAAGTCTCAGCCGTGCAGGGTGGTTATCAGCGAAAACACAAGCGCAGGCAATGACAAACTCGCGCTTGAAAGGACATACTCGATACTTGATTACATGGTGCAAAACAAAAGAGTTCGCCCGGAGAGGTTTAATCTTTCGTATTCAACTAATATGAAATCCGGCAGGGAAGACACAGGGTATGTTGAAATAGCCTTACTTGAAAGACACCTTTACGAAAATGAGTAAGAAGCGAAAAAAATCTGATGATGCAAGCCCCGGCGTTCCGGTGTATATCGTGACGTTCTCGGATATGGTTACGCTGCTTTTAACGTTTTTCGTTATGCTGCTTAGCATGGCAGACGATAAGAACCCGGATTTGTTCGAGGTCGGCCAGACATCTTTCAAGAGAGCCCTGGCGGATTTCGGGATTACGGGTTTTGTTTTAGGCAAGACGACCGGGCCGGAGTTTGAGCATCCGAAAGTCAAATACAACATCGAGCAGGGCCATGACCAGCCCAACGACCGGGCTATCGATGCCGAGACCGAGATGCTGCGAAGGATAGTTATGGATCTTGAGAAGAAGATGAAAGTTCAGCCATCCAGAACGGACAGGGGCACTAAGAACTTTATCGTGACCGATATCCGGTTTGCCCAGGGAGGTTACAGCCTGTCCCGGGAGGCTAAAGGGTTTCTTAACCAGCTTTCACAAAATCTTCAGGCCGCTCACAGCGGAGATATCCTTACCGTATACGTTGTTGGCCTGGGCAACAGTGAGACCAGCGAAAAGCAAAAATGGCTCATCTCGGCAAGGCGTGCGAAATCCGTTGTGGATTATATCGAATCTACACTGCCGGACAACCTGCACTGGACCATTTACGCCTGGGGGGCAGGCAGGGGCGGCGATTGGACAGGAAAGACGGGCACAATCAGTAAAGAAACGGAAATACTTATAACGACGATAGCAAATTAAGGACTTCATTCGCCGTTTAAATAGGCATCAACAGCCGTTCCCGGCTGGTCATAGAGTCTATGTCCGCATCGCAAAAGTGTAAAATAATCGCGCGCACTGTCTGCAAAACCTACACGGCTCCCGCTTTTTATGCTTTTATTCGGCATTAATTCCACCCAGTTAACCGGGCATGATATTTGCATAAATATAGCTGAAAACCGGTTCGTTAGAATTATTTGGCGGTGAAATTATGCGAAAAAAATTTGTTACCCCGGCAGCTGTGATAGTATTGCTCGCTTTGCCTGTTATGTTCGGGATCGGGAATCTGCCCGCTGCGGAGAAGCAGGAAACTTCGGCCCAAAGCGGTTCAGAGGCCGAGAACGGCACAAAACCGGCGGATATGGAAAGCACGGGTCAGGACCAGGACCAGCAGCTTCCGGCGTGGCTGACCGATTCGGAGGACTCGATGGTCGGCGCAGACAAGAAAGACCTTAACCTTGCAAGGGAGCTTTTAACCGCTTTAGTGCTGGTTGGGGTGCTGGGCGGTGCCGCGTGGTTTGTTTTCAAGAAGTTCGCGCCGAAAAACGTAATGAAAAAGGGCAAAGACCTCAATGTGCTTGAAACCGTAACAATCGGTTCGGGCAGGAACCTGCATATCGTGAAGATCGCCTCCGGAAGGAAGCTGCTTATTGCCTCAACGACGGGCAGCGTGAACTTTATCGCCGATGTAACAGACGATGTCGAAACAGGCTCCGTTGACCAGTCGGGAGCTATAATATGACCCGACGGGTATTGACAATAATTCTTGTCATGGCCGGGCTGCTGTTGGTTCCGGTTCCTGTTAAGGCCGCCGACGAACCCGGCAACGCTGAAGGGACGATGGTTGATACGTCCGATGTTGATATGGAAAGCTCGCTGCCTTCACTGCCGGACCTGATCGAGGTTATCGACAAAGCCGCCGCCGAAAATACCGAGGACGGTCAGCCGCCCGACTGGACCACGCCCGTTAAGCTGGTGTTCATCTTCACGGGCCTTGCGATACTGCCGAGCGTGATGATAATGACGACATCTTTTACACGAATAGTAATAGTGTTGAGTTTCATTCGCAGGGCACTTAGCACGCAGTCCATACCACCCACTGTCGCGGTTATGGGCCTTGCCCTGTTCCTGACTCTCTATACTATGGCGCCTACTTTCACCCGCATCAACAGTGAGGCTGTTCAGCCGTACCTTGCAGAAGATATTCTTTTTGCCGAAGCCGGGGAAAAAGCAGGTGAGATAATGAAGGATTTTATGATCCGGCAGACAAGGAAAGCGGACCTGGCGGTTTTTATCAAGATGGCAAAGGTTAAACCGCCCCGCAAACCGACCGACCTGCCGCTCCATATCGTGGTTCCGTCGTTCGTTATCAGTGAGTTCAGGACAGCGTTTGAGATCGGCTGTCTTCTGTTCATACCGTTTTTGATGCTTGACCTGGTTATATCGAGCATACTCTTGAGCGCGGGCATGATGATGCTGCCGCCTATGATGATATCGCTGCCTTTCAAGCTGATATTGTTCATCCTCGTCGACGGCTGGGGAATACTGGCAAATGCGCTTAGTTTGAGTTTCAGGTAACTTGTCGCGTTTGAGCTTCGTTCGATACGCGGGTAATTATTGATAAATATGCAAAACAGGGATTCGTTATGGATATAAATCTTATTCTTTATCTCGGAAGATACACGCTTGAAACCGCGCTGATGATCGCCGCGCCGATGCTCGGTATATGTATGATTGTCGGTATCACGGTCACCCTTTTTCAGGCCGTTACGTCGATAAGGGATATGACCCTGACTATCGTGCCCAAGCTGCTTGCCATGAGCCTTGCTTCGCTGATCTTCGGCAACTGGATGATGCAGAACATAATGAAGTTTACGGTCGAGATATTTAACATAATCAAGTCTTACGGCTATCATTGATGGAAATTCTGACCGGCAAAATACTTTCATTTATGCTTGTCTTTACGCGGGTGGGGGCGTTTTTTTCCACCAGCCCGGTTTTCAGCTGGGGTTCGCTTCCGGTGCGGGTCAAGGTCGCGCTGGCGGTAATGATCTCTATTTTTATCGCAGGCACCATGCCGTTGACCCTTGCAGCGGAGGAGATCAACGTCGTGCAGGCGATTGTGATGTTCTCCGGCGAAGCTGTTTACGGTCTTGCGTTCGGGCTCGTGGCAAGGCTGCTTTTCAGCATTGTAAACATGGCCGGAAGGATCATCGAAAGGCAAATGGGTCTTGCGATGGCCAACATCCTCAATCCCCTTACAGGTGAGAATGATAAGCCGCTGAGCATGTTGATAGAGATACTGTTTATCATGCTGTTTTTAAGCGCAAACGGACATCACCTGCTGCTCGAAGTCATAAATAACAGTTATATATTTTTCCCGCTTGCCTCGCCGCCGCAAATAGAACTTTTGACCGGCAGCATAATCCGCACAGGCGGGGTTATGCTTTTGCTCGGCCTGAAGCTTTCGGCGCCGATACTTGCGGCGTTTCTGCTGCTTATGGTCGTGCTGGGCGTATTGGCGCGGATATCGCCGGAAATGAACATACTGTTTTTGTCCCTGCCCATCAGGGTCGGTTTGGGCTTTATACTCGGGGCGATATACATCCCGTTTATACTTTCGTTTATAAACAGGTTTTCGGCACTGCTTGAGAAAATGATGCCGATACCAATTTAACCGCATATTTCAGTGAATACAAATGCCGCCGGAAAATAAAGAAGAAAGGACAGAAAAACCAACGCCGAAGAGGCTGTCCGACGCCAAGAAAAAGGGCTCGGTCCCCCAAAGCCAGGACATGACCTCCGCGGTCTCGCTGATAGTTCTTGCCACTGTAACTTTTTTTATGGGCCCCAGGGTTGTCGGCTGGAGCATGGGACTCATGCGAGAGGCTTTTTCGTGCAATCACATGTACATGTCCAACCCTGAAGCGGTTATCGGGTATGTTCAGGATAAGTTCTTTTCGGCCTTGGTGGTTATGGCCCCGTTTTTCGGTGTGCTTATGGTAACGGGCATCGCGACGCACATATGTATCTCCGGCTGGAACTTCAGCACGGAGACTCTTCAGTGGAAGTTCAGCCAGATCAACCCGATAAGCGGGTTCAAAAAACTTTTCTCGGTGCAAAGCCTGGTCAAGCTCGGTTTGAGCGTGCTGAAAATGATGTTTGTCGGCATTATCGCCTATGATTACGTAAGAACAAAAATAGTCGAAATGGCCCTTTACCAGTGGACGTGGGGCATGGGCATCTTAACTTCTATCGCCAAACTCATACTCGGTGTGATAATCAGGCTTTGTGTCGCTATTTTGATAATCGGGATCATAGACCTTGTTTATCAGAAGTGGCAGTACATCAAGAACCTTATGATGACCAAAAAAGAGGTCAAGGACGAGATGAGAAACTCCGAGGGTCCGCCTGAGGTGAAGAAAAAGATCAGGCAAAAGCAGTTCGAGGCCGCCTTGAGACGCATGATGCAGGAGGTTCCCAAGGCCGACGTAGTTCTGGTCAACCCCGATCACGTCGCCGTTGCGCTGAAATACGACCCAGGCACGATGCACGCTCCCACAGTAGTAGCCAAGGGCGGGGATAACGTGTGCGAAAAGATCAAGGAGATAGCGCGTGCTTACGGTGTGCCCATCATCAGGCGTCCGGCCCTTGCAAGGACCCTTTTCGGTTCGGTAAAGCTGGGCGAGGAGATACCGGACGCGCTGTTTGTTGCCGTCGCGGAGGTTCTTGCCCTGGTTCACAGGCTGCGGGCAAACCGGGTAAGGTAATTCTTGGATTTTGCTCCGGAATGCTTTATAATGACGACCGATCGATAATTTACAGCGAAGCCTTCAGGGCTTGTCTTTTCAGTACGGGTTCAGAAATGGTGGAAAACGACGTATCACAAAATTCGGCTCCGAAAACGCTTCTCGGCAGGGGCGATATGCTTTTTGCGCTTACCGCGGTTGCGATGGTTGCCGGGCTTTTGGTTCCGCTGCCGGAGATGCTGCTCGATGCGATGTGGGGCCTTGCGCTGTGCCTTTCGCTCGCTGTGCTGATAACAGTTTTTTCGGCCCGCAACGCCGCAGAGCTCGCGGGTTTTCCGCTTTTGGTGGTCCTGTCCATAATATTACGGCTGGCGGTGGGGCTTTCGGCGGCAAGGCTGATATTCCTTACCGGCACGGGCGGGCGTGTTATCGAAAAAACTGGAGAGGCCATAAGCGCAGCCAACCCGATATGGACGATAATCATCTGTCCCGTCGCAGCGGTGGTGGTCCTGGCGGTCATTATTGTCTGCTCGGGCAGGATTACACGTGCAGCACGCAGGTTCACCGCCGAGATAATACCCCTCAAGGAAGCGGGCATCGAGACCGATCTTAAAACCGGGGTAATAGACTACAACCAGGCACGCAGCCTCAGCGACAGGATATTCACCGAGACCAGCCTTTACCTGAACATGGCAGGGGTGTCGCGGCTGATGGTCTGCGAGGCGGTCATAGCCGCACTTGCGGTTTTTGTGACCGTGCTTGGTCTGTCGGTGATGGGTCTTATGAACCACGGGCCAAACAGTGCGGCGGTTTCGGCGTCGGCGGTTTTCGCCGGCGGGCTTTCGATTCTTGTGCTGACTCCGCCTGTTATTATCGCGGTCGCTTCGGCAAGTCTGCTGAGTAAAAAATCACTGCTTGTCGGAACCGTGCCGCAAAATGAAAAACCAAACCAGGGCTCAAAAGGTTTCCAGGTCTTCACCGAGGAGGGCACGGGGGAAAAGGTCGAGATACTCAATCCCGACTTTAGCAAAGTCGCCAAGGCGCATAACCTCGATGTTTTCGCAGAGGAAAAGCAGGCCGAGTTCGAACAGGCCCGCGCGGATCAACAGGTATCCCGGCCGCAGGAAGACAAACAGGAAACTGATGACTCCGTTGTCCCGGGCGGCAGGGAAAGTGGCGCAGCGAGGATTATACCTGTTGGCCACAGGTTCGCCTCAGTACAGGATTATTACGAGGACATAGCTGACAATATCACAACGCCTGATCTTCGCACGGTCATGCTTGCCGCCGAGTCGGTCAGGTCGCTGCCGGTTACCGTGGCGGTCAATACGGCGATTGAGCTTGTCAAACGCTCAAAAAAGGTTCTTGTAGTTGATACCGATATTAAACGCAGCGCCGTCGCCAGGGCGTTTGACATTAACCCGGGCATACGGACGGGCAAGCCTTTAGAGACCTGCATAACAGGATTGTTTATTCTGAGCCTGCGCGAGACCGGCGAAGAGGGCTTTGCGGAAAAATTGGCCGAAACCTGCAAGGGGTTTGACAAGGTGATTATTTACAGGCCGGAAGGGGGAAGTGATTTCAGCACCGCTGATAATTTATTCGGCGCAGAAGCAGCGGTCATCTTTACATTAAAAGACACCAGCGATGACAGGCTTTATAACGCCCTTGTAAATACAAACTGCCCGCCTGTCGCTGTCATGCTGCCGCCGGACAAGGCTGTTAGATAATCAAATTATTCTTAATGCCCACCTGTATCATCGCATTTTGTTTCTTTATGCCTGTGCCGCCTGCCGTATATTTAGTCCCCTGCACCTGGCGGGGTTACTTTTGTCATTTGTAATCAAGTGTTATTACCTGGTGGCAGGTGAAGCTGTCGAGTTTAAGTTCAACGCAACCTTTTTTAATTTCAAAATCAAGTTTTTTGTTCTGCGGCTGGAGTGTGCATGCGGTTATGTTTTTATCTGTCGCGAGTTTTACACTGGTGTCATGGAGGGGGATCAGTTCCTCTATCACCTCGATGCCGTCGTTGTTTCTTTTCATTGTTCCCCCCTCCAGCTGCATCGGCCCGCCGCGGTAGATAGTGTTCGCGTACAAAAGGTGCAGGACGAGCCGGTTTTGTCCGGGCTGGTCCATGAGCGTTATCCGCGCGGTCGAGGGGAGGTTTGTCTCAACAGCAGCGGTTTCAAGCAGAATCTTTACAGCGTTTATGATGTAGTCCTTGTAAGCAACAGCGCCCATTGTGCGGTAAAGCGAGAAGACGGGGTGGGCGAGGTATAGTATGTTGTTGTTGATAACCCCGCAGTCGTATTCCGAGGGCTCAGCTTTGTAGGGCGTGTGCTGGTGGCTGCAGTAGTGGTTGTATGCGCGGTTGAAGTAGGGGTCGTATATTTTGCCCAGGCTCTTGCCGGATGTAGCTTTAATTCGCTGTGATCGGACGTACATTACAAGCGGGTCATTGACAAACGCGGGCCTTAACTCTGGATTCGGCAGGATGTAGTCCGGGCAGTACTCGCTCGGCCCGTGGTGGGAGGCTCCGATATCGAAAAGGAACTTGCCTGTTTCCGGGTCAAGTGCGCTGGCGGCGGTTAGCATGAGCTTGCCGCCTTTACTTAGGAACTTGTCGAGTTTCGCTTTAAGCTCAGCGCCGACGGGTATCGTATGCGGCAGGATGAGCATCTTATATTTTGCAAAATCCATTTCGGAGTCGATGACATCGAACAGGAAATGCCCTTCGAGAAGTG
This sequence comes from uncultured Pirellulales bacterium, assembly GCA_964628195.1. Lineage (GTDB taxonomy): Bacteria > Planctomycetota > Phycisphaerae > Sedimentisphaerales > Anaerohalosphaeraceae > CAZVPF01. Next base: position 128,662 of record CAZVPF010000001.1, read on the forward strand.
TTCTTGCGGCACCTACGTCGGGCTCGTCACCGGCGTGTCGGCCGGTTTGAGCGGTAACGGACTGGCAGGAGAGCAGGCCTATTTCGGCGACATTGGTAACGTCGTCGCAGAAGGGTTCGCATTTTTCTACATGCTCATAAGCCGGGCCTATCAGTTCGTAAGTGCTTTTCGTCATTTGGCCGTTTGGGTGAAGCTGGTCGCCGACACTGCACTTTGCGCCGTAGGCGATCATCGCCGCGCATTCATACTTAAGGGCATTGGGGTGTTTATAGCCGCCGAATTCGCCCCAGGTTGTATGGAACTTTCCCGTCATGCCGAGCATATCGTGGGGCAGGTTCTTGCAGTATTTCGCCGAAAGCGGGAAGTGGTCGTATCCCCAGCCGCCTGTCGGAAGAGATTCGAGCTCGAGGTGCGAGAAGTATTTGAGGATATCGCGTTTCCCGCGGGGTATGTGTCCCGAGTTGTGAAAGACTGGCATATCGGGATTTTTTGAAGTTGCCGCTTCGGTTGACATTTTGTAGTACCTCTCGTTTGCGCGGACGCGGCATTTTTCTACGGCCGCCGGGTCGGTCGCCTCCAGACCGTTTTCGTGCATCCAGTCTAGGCAGTATTTGCACACGCAGCCGGTCTGGCAGATGATATCGAGGAATATCCCGTCGCAGTTCGGATACAACTGCACGACTTCTTCAATTTGACGGCAGAGGTAATCCATATACGGTGAGTTGAAGCACAGTCGGCGGTAGCCTGGTATTGTCTGGCCTGTGTTGGCGTTTTCTGTTTCGTCAGCGGGTACAAGCAGCCATTCGGGGTGTTCGGATATCATGGCCTCGTCAAAGCCTGCGGAGATATATATCGGCACGTTTACATCTATCTCCTTTGCCGCGTCGAACTGCGCGCGTAAAAGGTCGAACGACAGGTACGGGTGCATCGGGGCGACCTTGGATTCGTAATAGCTCCAGCCGTGATGACACTTGGCAAAGCAGGTAATCGAGTCAACATGACCTGTTTTAAGGGCCTGCTGAAAATCATGTTTATCGAATCGGCTGCCTATGCCTTCTATCGCTTCTGACGTATGAAAGTCGAGGTGTATTTGACGAAATCTTAATCTGTGCATTTAACTTTTTCTCCATTGATATTAAGGGCATTAAACCCAACACAAAGTGTCTTTTAACTTTATTTTCACAATAATGAATTTATAATTAAACAAAAAAGGGTGAAAAACACAAATAAAAACCATGAAAAACACTTTTGCTTTGTACTTGACTTTGTGTCCTGTTTGTAATAAAGTGTCCTGAGATTGATTATGAGGCAATCATTGAGCGTTATTTGCAAATCAAATTATATATGGAGAGCTATAGTGATGAATAGAGATCATATTTTTGTTGCAGCGGTTATCATTTTAATTACGTTTGTTAGTAACTCCTGGTCAATGCCCATATCTTCGAGCGATTTGTGGGATATCAGCAATGGAACGACCGTAACAGCAAACAGCCCGCTTCATAGTGCTTCCTATTCTAAGGCCTCTAATATGTTTGGTGACTTTACTGCAACTAACAATTATAACGAGGGCGAAAACACACTTTTTTCAGACCGTCAAGTCGATGATTTTATCCATTATGTCGAATGGGAAACAGCAAATCCTGTGACTGTCAACAGCTTTAATCTGGTTGCCAGTCATGCTCCCGAACCCCAATACAGCAGAAATGACCGAGGCTTCAAGAATTTCAGTCTTTATTACTCAACAGATGATAGTTCAGAGTGGATCATGCTTTATTCTTATGATACCCTGAGCCCATACGGTGGAGGAGAGAATTACCCGGAATCCAATTATCTGGAATTATACGACACTTTTTCTATCGTAACTGCACAGCAATTCCGAGCGGAATTTGTTCAAGCCGGAAGACGAGATGTTAACACCTACTCCGCCGGGCCCAGAATTTTTGAATTAGACGGATATTATACGGTACCCGAACCGGCCAGTTTATTGCTAACAACTTTAGGTATAATGGGGCTTTCCGGGTTTAGAAAAACCAATTCCAGGAAATAATAAGGCGGCCCTTTTCTGGTTCAGTTTGGAAAAAAGCTTTGGCTGTTTTGCCAAAATGAATTGTTGGAAGCGCCCTGAGTTATTTATTCACTTTTGAAACGCTTGGCAGTTACGAGTATTAAAATAAATCCACAGTTCAATACGCTGCCTGGTTGTGCCGCCTGAGATGCAACAGGTCATTATAATACCGCCGGGTTCAGCCCATGCAGCGCAAATCTCACAAACCAGCTGTTTCCACCGGGAACGAGTCTGCAATCGAAAAGGCCCTTATTCGATTGATAACCGGAAAGTAAAGACTTGAAAGCTGTGACTATTAATATATCCTGTGAGTGATATTCAAATGAAAGGTTATAAGGCTGTTGCCAACGGTGACGGTTACAAGGTAAAAGCGGCCAGAAAGAGACTTGAAAAGCATCTTTAAAGTTATCCGGTGCCCGACGCGAATACAGCCGGCTGGGAAAAGAGTGAAAAAAGTCAGTTCAGGGTTAATATTGAAAGAAGGATCAGGCAGATACAAGCTGCCCTGGAAAAATAACCTTTTCTGCAGGTTTTAGAATAAGAATTGTGTAGAAATTACATCGGGGGATAGAATTTAATCCGTTTGGTAAAAATTTTTGAAAAATTTTTAGACTAAAATCTATATTTTCGTGTCTTATTACAAGTTATACAGCCTTAACAATATGACCTGTGAAGATATTCTTTATCACCGTTACCGCGGCGGCAGCGAAGAGGCGCTGGAGCAGCTTTACGATCGCATGAAACTCCCGCTGCTCAAGACCGCTGCGCTGCTTACCGGTGACGCCGCTGCGGCCGAGGATATCGTGCAGGAGGTTTTTATGAATCTTATAAAAAACAGCGGGGAGGTCAAGAACGTTAAAGGGTATCTATACAGGGCTGTTTCTAACAGAACCAAAAATTATTTTCGCCGGAAAGCGCCGGTAAGTATAGAGAAAAGTCCGGATATGGCAGGCGGTGAGAGAACCCCGCAAGCCTGGCTGATACAAAATGAACAGCTTGAGAAACTTTCAGATGCTCTTGGTAAGGTGAAATATGAACAGCGGGAGGCAGTTTTGCTTCATATTGAGGCAGGGCTGAAATTTCGCAGGATCGCTGAGATTCAGGAGGTTTCTATAAATACGGTTATGAGCCGTTACAGGTACGGGATAAGCAAGTTGAGGTCGGTCCTCAGCGGAGAGGCATAATTATGAATGACGAAAAGAGGATTCGGGAACTGATTAGAAATGTGCCCATCGGTACGCACGACAATACTGACAGGGCGGTGCGAGAGAAGATACTGGCTGCGGGCCGAGAACGAATATTAGTTGGCGCCGAAAGCGGGGTTTCAGGTCGGCCTGGAAAACCTTTTTTAGGAAAATTCGCTGCCGCTGCTGCCGCGGTTTTAATAGCCGGGTGTTTGTTTGTTGCTGGGGGGGTTGTTTTTAACTTTGCCGGCCGGGCAGGCTGGTCGGTCCGGGACAGTATAGATGCGCTCAGCTCGGTCGAGTCGGTTATTATACGCAACTCCACAAATCTTGAGGACGATGTTTTCGTGCATGTAAAGGGCGGGCTGTTTTCGAACAATGTAAGGGCCAGGTATGAGACCGATGGCGCGGTTTTCATACATAATGAACACAAAGACGTAGCTATAGAAAAGGGCGATGGTGACGAGATTTACGGCTGGGGTTTTGAAACAGCCGGGCCGAGCAGTTATTACTCCCGTACTTTGCGACAGCGGCAGGCGATGGACAATTATGCGGCAATGCTTCTGCCGATCGTCGGCAGCAAGGCAGAAAAATCTGCAGCCGTGAGCGTTGAGAGGGTTGAGGTCAAGAAATACTATGTTGTTTCCGGTGTGGACGATGCCGCTGGGATGCGTTTTCGCACGATAGTCGATGCCGAGACGAACCTGCCTGTCTCTACAACTCGGTGGAGCGAAGGGGACGGCAGTGTGGTTCTTAAGAGCGAAGCGATGGAATATAACGCGGACATCCCGGACGAAATATTCGAGTATTATCAGCCGAGGTAGTCCGGCGGGAAAATAGAATAAGCTGAGAAATTCATTTTGAAAGGAGTTACGGTGAACTTTGAAATTAAGATCAAAACAGCGGTTCTGAGTCTAATTATTACTGTTATGTTATTGTCATTATTTGCATGTGCCGGGACGATTGCAGAATACGCCCCTGCTGATAAGAAACCGCAGTGGGCGTGGAGCTGCAGCGAAAGGCCCGTGAGAATATTCAGCCCGCGGGAATCTCTAATGGACCCGTCGCAGATGATCGAGGAGGCGAAGAGATTTCACGCAACCAGCATTCGATGGGTTTACCTGCGTCTCAGCGAAGCGGAAAAACGTTACGCGGAACAGTCAAACGGTTACGCAAAGTTCGGCGCAAAGCTCAGCGATGCCGGTCTTGCCTGGGGCGGCGCAGCCATGTCGGGAAGAGTGCTGAACAGGCCCGGGGCGCAGGACATGACGTATCTTGGCGAGTACAGGGACTATTGCGATACGACAAGCCCGGTATACAGGGAAATTATGGTCAGGGATATCAAACGCTATCTTGACGGCGGTTCGGTTCAGATACATTTTGACGAGCCTGACAGAACACTGGGCGCTGTTATTCACCTTAAAGGAGGCGGGTTCAGCGAGACAGCCGTTGCGAAGTTTCGCGAGTATCTCTTGGTTAATGCCTCGGATGGGCAGCTTGAAAAGTGGGCAATAAGCAAAGGCGAGCTTGAGGACGGCAGTTTCGATTTTGCGGATTATGTTAAGGCAAAAGGCGGCCCCGAGGCTGTTAAGAAGGCAATGGGCGATTTGTGGCAGATGTTCACCGATTTCCACGCCGACCAGTTGAAGCAGTTTTACGAATATGTAAAGGCCGAGTCGCAGAAATATGCAGACAGCATCGGTTACGACGGCGATGTTATATTTACCTGCAATAACACCTCGCTTATCAAACTTGATGAAGCGCCTTATGATTTTGACGTCTTTGAATATTTCATGGGCGAGTCGAGTGCGCAGTATTCCGAGCAGACAGCGGGGTTTATTTATGAAAAGATACACAGGGCAAAAGAGTTGGGCAAGAGGCAGTATTTCCTCGCCTCGAACGACTGGTTCTGCGTCTCTGAGCAGTGGTCCCCGCAGTGCATTCGTGTTCCCAACCTGTTTAACAACGAAATGGTTATTCGCGAGTTCACGCGTTATCTCAAAGCCGTTGACCGTGCGGGCAACGAACCTGCAAAGATACTGGCCGCCAGAAAGACACTCGAGCAGAGCGTGCCCGGTTCGCTTGTCGAGGCCGTTATGATGCGCGACAACTGGCGGCGGCTTATCGGAACCGATCAGCCGATAGACCCGGTGGGCAGGGCGCTTTACGTCCAGCGCAGCAGGAGGCTGATCGCTTTGACTTATTCGCTGGGCTCGGCGACTTTCGCGCCGTATGACCGTTGGATACGCGGTTATGACGGCGTCCGGCATGGCGTGAGGTTCTTCGGGACCTACGAAGAGTTTGGGGACCTTTACAGGTTCGTTCGTGACAACGCGAAACTTTACGAAGGTTTTGAGGAAGTGTTCGCCACGGGCGATAAAATGGGCCCGGTGCGCAGCGGAACGCTGCCGGCGGATGCATTGCCGGTCGTTCTTTCCGGCGGGTCGGGAGACCTGTTCGCGTGTTTACGTGCAAAGCCGGGCGATTCCAAATCACCTCTTGTGGTTCACATTGTTGACTGGAAAGCAGACTTCGGCAACGGTGAGATGCCGGTTGAAAATAGTTACGGCAGAGAGCCTTTCACTGCCAGGCTAAACAACGAGATGTTCGGTGGCAGTGTTTCGAGGCCTTTGAAGATGTACCTGCTTCGCCCGGGCAGTTCGCCGGTAAGATTGTTCGGCAGAGTTGACGGGGACGGGTATACATCTTTCGAGATGCCCGTTTTGCAGCCCTACGCGGTGCTGGCGACAGAGATGTAAAAACAACCAGAACCAGACTGTTTTTGTGTTGCGATTATTTTGTTTTTTATAAATAATTAAGCGGGACGCTTCAACGCGCCCCGCTTAATCTTTTCATTAGAAACTAATATGAACAAGGCGGAGCAGGAGATGTGCATTCCGTCCAGTTTTCGGCCATCATAGCGAGGTCGGCCATATTAACATAACAGTCTTTATTTGCGTCACCAGGCGGGTAGGGATGGTCAAGGTCGCCGCAGCGCGGTTCAGGCGAGACAACAGAGAATCTATATCCGCCCTGGTCGTAGAATACCTGAACACATATCTTGCCGGCAAGCAGCGGCTGACTGAAGTTGATCACATCGTCGGCCCATACCGAAATATGCTTTTCCTGGTGAAGGTCACCCAGTTCGTCAACACTGTATATCTTGTAGGTGGTATACCCTTTGCCGAGCGCTCCGGAGATAGTGAAGTCATAGCTGCCGTCCTGACCGGCGATAAAGGTAAACCAGTCCTCGTCACTGTGATAATTTGACGAAAACTCAATGCTTCCTTCAACGGGTGTACCGTCTTTGGGGATGCTTACAGCGTTTTCGGCGATGTTGGGATAATCGTCCGGCATCAGTCCGAGGTCTATAACTTCAAGAGTGTAATAAGTGCCGAGAAATATTGCATTTCCGTAAAGACGCAGCCTGTACGGTTCGCCGAACCAGCTTGTAACGGTGAAATCTTTGTTGGCAACACTTAAGTATTGGCAGGACTCATTATGCAAAGCGGCATTTATGTCTGTATTATCCGACTTTGTCAGGACGACCCGGTACTTATGCATGGGGACAGTGCTGAATTCAAGCCAGTCCTCTTCCAGGCTGCCGTCAAAGTTGTGAGTAAGCGTACCGTCTATCGGCCCGGTACCAGCAGTGATTGACGTGGGCACAGAACAGTTGTTCGAGTAACCGTCGGGCGGGTACTGACCGAGGTTTTCAATCGAGAAATCATAGTCGCCTTCAGAATAATGAAGCCTCAGGTAAACGTCGTTTCCACCTTCAAGGAAGAAGGTTCTTGCCGCGGTTTCATTGGACCATACGGAATAATGCAGCGTTTGGATAATGTCTCCAAGATTATCAATCTGGTATACATTCATGGAAGTATAACCTGTACCAGTTTCACCGGTCAAGGTAACACGGTAAAGTGTGTTCTCGGCGGGGGTAAAGACAAACCAGTCCTCGTCGCTTTGATGATTCGCGGAATACTCGATCCGGCCCTGAATTGAAGAACCGTTGGCGGTTATCGGCTCGGCGGTTTCGAAGACGTTTGAATAATCGTCGCCGAGGAGGCCAAGGTCAATGATCTCGACCGAATAAAGTGTTCCAAGATACGTTGCATTACCGTAAAGACGCAGCCTGTAGGGCTCGCCGAACCAGCTTATTACGGTGAAATCTTTGCCGGCAACATTTAAATAACCACAGAACTCATTATGCAGGGCGGCAGTAACGTCCGTGTTGTCCGGCTTGGTAATTATTACCCGGTACTTATGCATCGGGGAGGTGTTGAATTCAAGCCAGTCATCTTCAAGACTGCCGTCCGGGTAATGGGTTAGTGTGCCGTCCAAAGGCCCAACGCCGACTGCAACCGAACTCGGCGCCGAGCAGTCGTTCGAGTAACCATCTGCTGGATACTGGCCCTGTGTTGAGATCGAAAAGCTGTAGGCACCCGGACTGTTGTAAACTTTAACATAAACATCGTGACCTTCTTCAAGGAAGAAAGTCCTGATGATGGTTTCGTCGGCCCACACCGAATAATTCAGCGTGCCGTGCAGGTCACCGAATTCGTCTTCCTGGTAAACATATATCGACGTATAGCCGGTACCCAGCTGGCCCGATAATGTTACCTCGAAAAGGGTGTCCTCAGAGCCGGTGAAAACAAACCAGTCCTCGTCACCGCTGGCAATATAACCCTGGGTGACCGAACCGTCTGCTGTGATCGGTTCGGCGTTTTCCGGAATGCTCCCGTAATCCGGGTCTTCCGCCCAGCATATAGCCGAGACCACAAAAGCCAACATCAAACAAAATACTTTACCTTTCATTACACTGTCTCCTTAAAAAATTGCGCGCAATCTGCCCGCATAAGAAAATAGCTACCCTCGGTATTTCCTTACTCCTGACGGGTATCACAAAAACTCTCTCATCCGTGGAAATGACCTTACCAATAAAGGTAAGTATATAATATTACTAAAAAATAGATGAAATGTCAACAATTATATAAAAGTATATTGAACAGAACTAAGGCCAAAAACCAGCCTTTTCATCAAAAGTCAGTTGACGCCTCCAACGTACATAACTACAGATAGACGCTTGAGCAGGGCCGGTGTTTATGTTAGCATCTTCACGTTGGTTATAACTTTTTTCGGAGTATAAATTGGTGCATGAAAGCGACAGGCAGGTCGAGCCGGTATGGCTCGAATGGGCGCGCAAGCTGGCGGCGGTCGCCCAGAGCGGTCTTACGTATACGGAAAATCATTTCGATATAGACCGCTATGAGCAGTTGCGAAGGCTCGCCGGAGAGATTTCCGCATATTGCGGGAATATAGACCAGGGTTTGGCGGTCGATTTTTTCGAGGCCGAGAAGGGCTACGCTACCCCGAAGATAGACGTTCGCGGGGCGGCTTTTCGGGATAACAAGATACTGATGGTCAAGGAAATTGCCGACGGCGGCTGGACACTGCCGGGCGGATGGGCCGATGTGAACGATTCGCCAAGCGAGGCGATAGAGCGCGAGGTATTCGAGGAGTCAGGTTTTACGGCAAAGGCGGTAAAACTTTCGGCGGTCTGGGACCGCAGAAAGCACCCGCATGTCCCTGCAAGCCCGGTGCATATTTACAAGGTCTTTTTCATCTGCGAAATAACCGGCGGGCGGGCAAGGTGCAGCAGCGAAACTGACGGCGTGGATTTTTTTGCTGTCGATGACCTGCCGCAGCTTTCGGTCAGCAGGATACTGCCGCAGCAGATAAAACGTATGTTCGAGCATTACCGGGACATAACGCTGCCGGCGGATTTTGACTGACTTCCCGCGGAAAGTTTCAACTGCAATTTACGACTTTTTTGTTCGTTTGTGTTCTATTGAGGCTTATTCCTTCCGTTTCACCGTCTTAAGGTATTTATCGGCTTGATTTTGGACTGGCGGCGGTTATATTCGGGAGGTTAATTGTTTAAGGAGTATTCACATGAGTTATGAAATAAACCGTGCGATCAACCCGCCTGTCGGTTCGGCGATGACGGTGGATGATTATCGCAAGTTTCTTATTGGAAGCTACCAGCTGTTTGAACAGTTCGGCCAGTATTTCGCGCAGGGCGAGGACATTAACTGCCTTGAGCTGGCGCACCTTATACCGGATGTGCCGGAAACGGTTATTGCGATCTATCTCGGAATAAACGACGCGGTTTGCAATAAGGGCCTTGTCGCGCCGTTTCTTGTTCGGCACGGGCACAATAACGTTTTTGTATTCGACAATAAGCATTTTACCGGCGGCGATGACGTGCCGGGCGGAACCATCGACGCCAAGCAGGTCTTGCAGGGCTTCGAGCCGCCTAACGAGACATGGAAACAGCAGTGGACCTATGTAATGATAGCAGACCCCGCAAGAAGCTTCGAGAGCCTGTGGAAGGAGAAGGGTTATATTGATATGATCTCGGCGAAGTTCGAGGACTTTACGCTTGTAAGCGACCACAACAAAAGCAGGGTCTGCACGTTCATCGACCCGAAGGCTTTCGAGCACCCGGTAAACGCCGGCAGGGATTATCTAAAGGCCGCGAGGGACAGGGGTCAAAAGCACGCCTCAAACTTTGCTGTGCCGGAGGGCATTGCAGGCGAAACCGACGGACTTGAACCGGTGATACTTCACCAGGGCCAGAAGCTTTATGTTGCGACGACCGACTTCGGGCCCTGCGCCCATGCATGGAGCAACCTGCATCCGGACAACGAAAGCTGGGCGGTGGTTAACGAAAACTCTGCCGTTCCGCTTGATCTTGTTATCGCAAAGCCCGAGGTAAAGCCCGAGTACGCCGAGCATCTTGTCCCGGCCAAAGGCAGCGCGGATATGACGACGGACTGGTTTTACAGGGGCAGCAGGATAGTCAGGTCGCCGATACTTGCAGGCAGTGTGAAAGGATAAGTACATGAGCAGGCATATTTTTACCGGGTTCGGTTTCGGGCCCATCCAGTCGGGGCTTTTTGTTAAAGAGGCTTATGACAGCGGAAATTTTTCGCGGATAGTGGTTGCGGAAATTGACCAGGCACTTGTCGATGCCGTGCGAAAAAACAACGGCTGTTATTATGTAAACGTTGCCGGCAGTGACGAGGTGCGCGTTGAGAAAATCGAGGGCGTGGAACTTTATAACCCCAACGTTGAGCAGGACCTTGCCGGGCTTAAAGACGCCCTGGCCGAGTCCACTGAGATAGCCACTTCACTGCCGAGCGTGAGGTTTTACGAAACCGGGCAAAACAGCATAGCTTCTCTGCTGGCTGAGGCGATAAACTCCGGCAAGGCCGAACATAAGTTAATTTACACCGCCGAGAATAACAACCACGCAGCCGAGATACTCGAAGAGGCGGTTAAAAACACCCGCTGCATGTTTGACCCTGCAAAGGTGCAGTTTGTTAATACGGTAATCGGAAAGATGAGCCAGGTGGTAACCGATCCGGAACTGATCGAGGCCAAGGGCCTTGTCCGGATAGCCGAGGGCATCGACCGTGCTTTTCTTGTCGAGCAGTTTAACCATATCCTTGCGACAAAGTGCAGGCTTGAGGGTTTTGCACCGGGTATCGAGGTATTCGTGGAGAAGCAGGACCTGCTGCCTTTCGAGGAGGCGAAACTGTACGGGCATAACGCTATTCACGCGCTTATCGCGTATCTTTCCGCGCTGCGGGGTTATGACAAGATGACCGAGGCAGGCGGTGACGAAGCGATAATGAGTATTGCCAGAAGGGCGTTTATCGACGAGTCGGGCGCGGCGCTTATTCACAAGTACGGCACTGAGGTGGACGGGCTTTTTACCGAACCGGGTTACAAGGCCTTTGCCGAGGACCTGCTTGAGCGGATGACGAATCCTTACCTTGACGATGCGGTCGACCGGGCGGGCAGGGACCCGGTGCGAAAGCTCGGCTGCTCGGACAGGATATACGGGACGATGCGCGTTTGTCTTTCGCAGGGGGTTGAGCCTGTTAATATGGCCGCCGGAGCAGCAGCGGGGATCGCCGCCCTTATAAAGGGCGCAGACAATGATTCGCCCGTTGCGGACTTTGCCGGAAGGGACTGGAAAAGCCTGGGCCCGGATGATATCAAAACGGTCTTGCTCAAAATATGGGGCGCCGAAAATGAAGCAAAAGCTGCCGATCTGGAAAAACTTGCAAAGCTTACTTATGAGGCAATTGGCAGACTTGTAAAGGAGTTTTGATTAAGCGTAATATGTATTAACTGCATGTAACTTAGAATCGACATTCCGCACTTTGTTTTAATCTGTCAATTCCGCAAAAATAGTTTTTTCCGAATTTTTGTCACAAAAAGGATAAAACGGTAACAAACCGGTAACAACAAGTCTCTAAATTTTACTGTCAGTTGGCAATTAAATAGGGTAATATTTTTTAAGGAGATCAGCTATGAGAAGTTTAATTAAACTGACAGTTACATTTTTACTGGTGTTTGTTTTTCTGATGCCTGCTTTGTCGGCAGGTGCCGAGCCTAAGAACCCGACCGTGCTTTTGCGAGAGGGTATTTACGTCGAGCAGACCGAGGGCGACATTGAAAGGGCTATCGAAATATACACCGAGGTGCTCGACCAGGCAGCCGAAGTGCACAGGCTGGCGGCGAGGGCATGTTACCAGCTTGGTATGTGCTACCTGAAGCGCGGCGAGAACGAGGCGGCTGTCGAGTATTTCAAGAAAGTGCTCTCGCAGTACCCGGACCAGATGTCGGTGATGAAGATGGCGAAGATACAGCTTGAGCAGCTGGAATGCAGTGATGCTGAAAATAATAATATATTTGAAATGCTCGGCCAGGATATCTGTTCTTACTTAGGCTCAAAATATGGGGAAATATGTGCCGAAGCCGGAATGAAACAATTGTATTCAAACAGTCATATCTATGTTGTTGACAGTGATTTTATCCTTCGCGGAGGGGGTATGGGTTATGTCTATAACCTTACAGAAAAACCTATAACTGAGCGCTATCGTCTTTCAGGGACTACTTATCCCAACCAAAAACTATACAGTATATTGAATGAAGAAATGGATATTGAGATTGTACCGGATGAGAATCGGAAGAGTTTTTATCATATTTACTGGAATCCCGAAGAACCTCTTGGACCTGGTGAGTTTTTTAACTATGGCTGGGTAATAGAGGGCAACTTACAGCTTTCAGAAATGCCAGGTGAGGGCAAATATCTTCTTAATATGCAGAATAATTTTGGCCAGCTTGCATATGAAACATTCTTTTTGGCCGTTCGGCAGGGTACAGTTTTATCCGATCTTAGTGAAGAGTACACCGGCAAAAAGACTTTCAATGGCTGGGATATCTACTGGTGGAAAAAGGTAGTTCAGCAGGATGAAAATCACAAAGTCACACTTTCCTTGCGAAAACCGGTTTATACACAGCAATTGAAAGCTGAGATAAACAAAGACGGCTTGTTGAATTTCAAAACTAAACTCTCATTTAAAAATGACGGCGATGAAGCTATTGCTTCCACGAGTTTTATAAATTCTGATTTTGTAAATGTCAGTGCAATGTATGATGATCAGAATAGACCCTTGGAATTTAGTGTAGACCATCAAGATGATATTTACAGGTATTTCATAACTTTCAACGAACCTGTTTTGCCAGGACAAACTACCACTTATTGTCAAGAGGGTACAATGGTCGGATTGATAAAAAAAATTCCGGATTCTAAAGATGTTTTTTGGTATCACATGGTTCACTCTCCCGGAACCGCAGAGACTACATTAAGAATAGAGAAATATTTGCTGCCGGAAGGCGCGAAGATTATTTCTACGTCACCGGGTATGAGAGCTACCGAAAAAGACGGCAGAACAGAACTCTCAGTTGAAAAGTTAATACCAATAGGTGGAAACATAGTCACACAATTTAAGTACAAATTGACCGACAGCGGCCAGGCAAAGCTGGACCTTATAGACGCGCCATGGCAAAACGGTGAACACATGCGGCTGCGGCTGGTCACGCCCTCGGGTATGGAGATAGGCGAGACGGTTTATAAGGTTACGACGTTCGAGCAAGACGGGCAAAAAGTTGACCGCGTGGAGTCGTGGCTTACGGTCAGCAGCGCGAATATGAACCAGTACACAGCGGTCGAGGCCGAACATGAAACTTTTGCTCCGCTGCGCGGAATGACGATAAACAACGCCGGCGATTTTATAAGTATCTATCAGCCGGACAACGTAACGCTCACGACTGTAAGCGGCGGCAATGAAAAAACCAGCGTAATAGAAACACCTGGCCTTGTTTTCGACAACGAGCAGGCAATGTATTTGATTCGACGGCTGCCTTTTGAGGGCGACAGGTCGCTGTTTAATTTTGAAATATTCCCCCCGCAAAGCTCCGCGGTTTCCACATGCAGGATAAAGGTTCTCGATATTGAAGATGTTACGGTCCCGCTGGGCACATTTGAGTGTTATAAGCTCCGCCTTAACGTTGTGCACGACGGCATGAACGCACTGGAGCATAAATTGTGGATAACCACTGACCCAAGCAGAACGCTTGTTAAGTATGACGCGGGCCAGGCGGTGATGGAACTGACCGAGCTTGAAATTTTGGACCCCGCGATGCCGGTCGTTGTCGAAGATGAAAAGTTTTCGCTTAAGCTGCCCGCCGACTGGCAGTACCTTGCAGGCGACGCGAGGCTTTATGACGTTTGGATTGCGCTTATGCCGCCCCGGCTGGACGTTTGGGCGGTGCTTGCGGGCAAGGGGCTGGACGGGCCGAGCCCGGTCGAGTCTCCGCGAATGATAGCCGAGATGGACGCAGAGACGCTGAAGGGGTTTTTCAAAAATTATACTATCGACGAGCAAAGCTGGGACGAAACCGAGGTCAGCGGCAGCCCGGCGGCATCTTACACAGCGAGCTATATCGAAGACGGCAAAGAGATGATCGAGTACCGGACCTATATAAAGGCCCGCGGCATGGTTTACTGGTTCGTGTTCCGCGAGCAGGCCAAAGACTTTGCCGGAATCAAACCGACACTTGACAGTATAGTAGCAGGTTTCGAGGTTAAATGACATACGGTGTGAAAAATTCAGCGATGTCACAGCTGCGGTGGGTGATATTACTGCTTGCGATAGTGGTAATATTGCCCGCTGTATGCCTGGTCTGGTTCATGTCCCAGGCGGTGCGCAACGAACGGCTGGCGGTAAGGCAGAAACTTGTGGACCTTTACACAAAAAAGTTCGAGCGGACCGGCGAGAGGATCGATGAGTACATACAGGCGCAGCTTGAGCTGATTGAAAAAAGTATAAAGCTTCCCGCTGCGGGTGAACTGTATTCAAAAGTCGGGCCGGTTTATAACGCTGTTATTGATGCCGGCTTTGAAGGTGTCGTTATTTTTGATGAGAATGGGGATATCGCATACCCGGTTACAAGCGACTTTTCGCAGGACGTAAAACCGTCTGACAATTCGCTTGCATGGCGGGCAGAGTTTGTCGAGCGGGACTTTGACAAGGCGATAAAACTTTATAAACAGCAGGGCTTTGACATAGAGGGCGATTACCCGGGCGGTGAATTTAAGAACACACCGCAGTATATTTATAATTTAATATCTCAGGCCAGGTGTCTGCGGAAACTTGCAGGCTCCGGCGACCCGAACGTGAACCGCGCCGATACGCTTGACAGTGGAGTGCGGATTCTTGACGAGGTAAAGAACAGGGAAGGCGGGTTTTATATAGGCCAAATGCCTGCTGTGCTCGAGGCCGGACATTTTCTTGTCGAGCTCTGCAGACAGGCCGCCCAGGCGAACCCGGCGCAGAGACAAAAGTACCTTGATATAGCCGAAAACGCTTTGACCAAAGATGTTGCAAGCCTTTTCATGCCGTCGAACGCCGATCGCAGAATTCCCGATGACTTTTGCGTGTTCATGATGGACAGGAAGATAACTATGCTCGAAAGATTCGCCGATCCCGTATACGGTTATGATCCGTTCAGGGCAGCCGATTCTTTTATAGAGCAGTTGCGTGAAGCTATGCGGTTTGATAACGCTTCTTTGGAGATGGCGGCTGACCTGGATGGCGCCCTGCCTGCCGGTTTCACGCCCGGCACGGTGATAGCGGTTGAAAACAAGGAAAGTGAGTATGTCCTGTGCAGCCGGACTTTGGGATTGAATATGCTGCTTGGGGGCGACAGTGTTGTAGAGCGCGTAAAAGAGATGCTGGACGAGGTTTGCGAGCAGGGGATAATTACATGCAGCCTCACCGGCCCGGGCGGGAAGCGATTGACACCGGCAGCACCGGGCAGGGCCGAGCCGTTTTTGCGGACAAGTCCGGGTTCTGCGATGGCGGGTTTTACGGCGAGTGTGTATTTCAGCGACCAGTTCGCGTGGGAGGGAGCGGCCAAAAGGCAGGTCAGCATTTATATATGGGCGACCGGTGCCGTCATTGTGCTGCTGTTTGTTACAGGTGCCGTCGCGGTCAGGACAATCGGCAAACAGATAAGGCTAAACAGGCTGAAGAACGATTTTATCGCGACAGTGACACACGAGCTCAAGACACCGCTTGCTTCGACTCGGCTGCTGGTCGATACGATACTTGAGAATCGTTACGACAGCCCCGGGCAGGTCCGGGAGTATATGCAGCTGATCGCCGGCCAGAACGAAAGGCTTAGCAGGCTGATAGATCACTTTCTTACTTTTTCGAGAATGGAGCGGAACAAACAGGCCTTTGATATCCAAAAAACCGAACCTGCCGATATAATCAACGCCGCCTCTGAGGCGGTGCGGATGAAATTCAATGATCAAAACTGTGAATTTATTGTAACTGTTGACGATGATCTGCCGTCTGTAAACGCAGACAGCGACGCCATGGTCACGGTGCTCGTGAACCTGCTGGATAATTCGTATAAATATTCCGGCGATCACAAACGGATCGAGCTGCGTGTTTACGGCGATGGTCAGAGTGTTTGTTTTGCGGTAAAGGATAACGGGATCGGCATGACAAAGCGCCAGCAGAAGAAAGTATTCGAGAGGTTTTACCAGGCCGACACTTCACTTGCCCGCCAGGCCGAGGGCGCAGGGCTCGGTTTGTCGATAGTGAAGTTCATTGTCGATGCCCATCACGGGACGATAGAGTTGGAATCGGCGCCGGAAAAAGGAAGCGAGTTTACAGTGAAACTGGCCCGATTAAACTAAGGATAGAAACATGAGAAAGATACATTGGATATTGATACTTATCATTGCTGCTTTCGGAATTTCAGCAGCGGCTTTTTATCCGTATATGCCCGAACGTATGGCGACGCACTGGGGATTTGAGCAGCAGCCGGACGGCTATATGCAAAAGCAAACCGCAATGTTTTTTGGCACAGCATTGAATATTGGAATTGTCGCTGCATTGCTTGCCGGTAATATTTATATGACGGTTGTCACTAAGAAAAACTATCACAGTAAAAAGCCCATACGGTTTTTTGACTGCATTGCCGGGCTTATGTCTTTATTTCTGCTGGTTCTCTATACAGCGGTGCTGTCATGGAACGCGGGCATGGAATTTAATATGACAAAATTCGTCATTACAAGCGTGATTGTATTAACGGTGCTGCAAGTGGCTTTTATCATTTACCTCGTTAAAACGCCGGAGACTGGTAACACAGATTTAAATGCTGAATATCTCCCAACCTCAAAAACTTATAAAGATAACCTGGTTGAAATATCAGATGGAAATATAGTTTTCAAGAATTACTATTTCCCAGCCGGGGACAAACGAGTTGAACTTACGCGGGTTGAATATATTAAAGAAAAACCAT
Source organism: uncultured Pirellulales bacterium (assembly GCA_964628195.1). Classification (GTDB taxonomy): domain Bacteria; phylum Planctomycetota; class Phycisphaerae; order Sedimentisphaerales; family Anaerohalosphaeraceae; genus CAZVPF01. Next base: position 145,651 of record CAZVPF010000001.1, read on the forward strand.
GCACGTTAAGGACAGGTAAATGGCGGCTGCATGGGACGGGAGATTTGCTGTTTCGGGTCTGGTTCCCCGCAGACTACGAAAGACCAAGCAGGGACAGGGTGTTTTTTATGAAAGTAAAAGACAAGTGGACACGGATAGGGTTTACTGTGCAAAATTCCGTGTTCGTTTCAGACATATTCAGAGATATGGGGCTTTTGAAAATCGAAAAGGAGAACGTGAAATGATACGGATGACATTTTTGACGAAGGTTCTGTTTTTGATGTTTGTGCTTATGGGAGGCGGTTCATGTGTTTGCAACTGCTCTCATAACGGAGGTAACCTGCGCGCCCAGCTTCAAAAGGATGTCACACTTGAACAGGAGATGGCGGCGGGCGGTAGTTTTTCGATAGATACCAGGCATGGAGATATTACCGTAAGAGGCGGACAAACCAAAAAGTGCGTGGTTCGGGCCAGGGTGAAAATCCGGGCAGTTGACAACGAAAAGGCCCAGCAGGTAGCGGAGGACCTGGAGCTGGCTTTTGAAAACAGCGGCAGCGCAACGGCGGTTGTTTCAAGCTTGCTCGGCAGTTACAGCGATCACAGTGTTTACATTGATTACGATGTTACTGTGCCCGAGCAGACGGAACTGCTTTTAAATACCACGCACGGCAAGATAGAATGCGTGAATATAAAGGGTTGTGTTTCAGCGAATACAACGCATGATCCTATACTGTGCTCAAATATAATCGGTGATCTTAAACTTACCACTACGCACGACCCGGTCCGGTTGAAAAATATTATCGGCAAAATTGAAGCGGCGACATCTCATGACCCTATCGAGGTAAACTCCTGTGCAGGGCCTATGAACCTCAGGACCACCCATGACAGGGTTACATGCAGGGATATTTTGTGTAAGCAGCTCAATGTGAGAACTTCGCATGACAATGTTGAAGTGGCATACAGCAAGGAAACCTCAGGCGCAGTGGAGGCCAACATTGTCACCACACACGGAAACATCACTTTCGACCTGCCGGACGGATACGCCGGCGAAGTGGGGATGTCGACAACGCACGGCAGGGTGCATACGGACGTGCCGATAATGGTCAAAGGCGCTGTTTCAGAGGGTCGGATGAGCGGTTCGGTAGGACAGGGCCAGGGTAAGGTGAGCCTTGCCACGACACATGGAAATGTTTATTTAAGATAACTGAATAACCTTCTAAGGGCAGGCGATGGAAAAGGTTTTGATAATCGAAGACGACGCGACGATGCTGCGGGGCCTCAGCGACAATTTCAAATATGAAGGGTACCTTGTCGAGACCGCAGCCGACGGGGAACAGGGTCTGAGCAAGGCTCTGGACGTAAAGCCGGACCTGGTGATACTCGATATCATGCTGCCCAAGATAAACGGTTACGAGATATGCAGGCTTATCCGCAAGGAAAAGCTGGATATGCCGATAATTATGCTCACCGCCAAGGGCGAGGAGTCGGACATTGTCCTGGGCCTTAACCTCGGCGCCGACGATTATGTCACCAAGCCTTTCAGCATAAAGGAACTGCTCGCGCGGGCACAGGCCTTTTTGAGAAGACGCAGCCGGAAGCAGCAAAACGAATACACCTTCGGCGATATTCATATCGACACCTCGGCCAGAACGGTTACGAAAAAGTCAAAGCCCCTCAAGCTTTCGCCAAAGGAATATAAGCTGCTTGCGTTTTTGCTTGAAAAGCGGGGCAAGGCCCTCACCCGCGACGAGATACTCAACGGGGTCTGGGGATACAACAGCTTTGTAACCGACCGCAGCGTAGACAGGTTCGTAACCACACTTCGCAACAAGATAGAACGGGATCGCAATAATCCAGTTTATATCAAGACCATCCGAGAGGTTGGTTACAAGTTTGACGCCGACATTGAATAACACTCCTTGTTATGTGACATACCTGTTGTATTTGTTATAAATATTTTTTGCTTTTATATAGCAGCTGTGCGCATATAATGGGCCTTAAAGGAAAATTGTCTGTCTAAATAAGGAGTTCAAAATGCGCAAGGGTTTATTATTGGTTAGCTTGACGATGGTATTTGCGGCGGTTTGCTGTTTTGGTATGGCCCGGCCCGCCGACAGCGAAGAGGTGGTTTTGAATTTGAAAAGGCCCGTCGTCGAGTATAAGGATGTTGGTTTTACTTTTAATAATGATAACCTTTGCTCACCGCTTGAAATGCGCGGCGGCCCGCAGGGGACGATTTATTTTGAGACCGCGGACCGCAAGCGGGTTTATATCAAGGGCGACCCGCTTGAAAAGACCCGCATCGACGGCAAGTTCACGGGTAAATGGCAGGCAGGCGACAGGGTTGTTGAAATAATAATCGAGTACCTGGCGCCCAAGTATTACATCACCTTCAAGGCAACGCCGGACGAGGATATTTACAGGTGGGGATTTTCGCTGCGCGCCGAGCCGGACGAGTATTTTACCGGCTTGTTCGAGAGAACCGTTGACGGCGACCAGAAAAAGTCCTGGGAAAAGGGCGTTACAGAGGCAATGAATTTACGCGGCCAATCGGTTGATATGATAATAAAGCCCACGCTCGGGCTTTACAGCCCGTTTTATATATCTTCGCGCGGATACAGTTTGTTCGTCGAGGGCACCTGGCCGGGTTATTACGATTTCTGCAACAGTAATGAAGAGCTTGTGCAGATATGGTTTGACGGGCATCGACTTGATATGCTCCTAAACACCGCCAAAGAGCCCGCAAAGCTCGTTAAGGACCACAGCCTGTACGTCGGGCCTACGATAGTTCCGCCGAAATGGGCGTTTCGGCACTGGCGCTGGCGGGACGACCACACCAACCGGGAAACTTATTACGACGGCTCGAAAGTAAACGCGCCATACAACAGCGAAGTTGTGGAAGACGTACTGATGATGGAGGCGATGGACATACCCTGCGGTGTTTACTGGGTGGACAGGCCCTGGGCCGTGGGGGATTACGGTTACGACGATTTCGAGTGGGACCGCCAGAGGCTGCCCAGGCCGAAAGAAATGATAGAGTGGCTCGACAACAAGGGCATGAAGTTCGTCTTGTGGATTGCTCCGTGGGTTAACGGGGATATGGCAAAAGAAGCTTATAGCAAGGGTTATAACATTCGAGGCCAGAGGGTTCATCGCAAGGACAGGCCGTTGATAGACTTTACAAACCCCGAGGCGAAGAAATGGTGGCAGTATGAGGGTGTCAAGAAGGTGCTTGACGACGGTGTCGCAGGTTTCAAACTCGACAGGTCCGAGGAGACCATGCCCGACGGCCGTGATCGTCATGTAAAAGACGGCAGAACAAACCGCGAGGCAAGGAACGCCTACCCGGTTGAATATGTCAAGGCGACATGGGAGATAGCCCGAGAGGTTCGCGGCGATGATTTCGTGCTGCTGCCCAGGGCCGGATATACCCACAGCAGCAGGTTCGGTGTTTTCTGGGGCGGTGATATCGCCACCCCCCAGGAGGGTTTGCGCTGTGCGATAATCGCGCAGATGCGCTGCGCGGTGATCGGGTACCCGATATGGGGCAGTGATACAGGCGGTTACTGGCAGGGGCCGATGGACAGGGAAGTGCTGGCAAGGTGGATGGGATTTAGCTGCTTTAGCCCGATTATGGAGGTAGGCCCGACTGAGAACCTCGGACTCTGGAACCTGAAGACCGATCCGAGCTATGATGCTCAGAACATAGCTATATGGCGACTTTACGCGAAGATACACGACAAGCTTCTCGATTATACCTATAAATATGCGCTTGAGGCAAGGCGAACGGGAATGCCCGTCGCAAGGCCTCTGTTCCTGCACTGGCCCGAACAAAAACAGGCCTGGCAAGACTGGCAGACATTTATGTACGGTCAAGACATTCTTGTCTCGGCGATATGGCAAAAGGGCAAAAACGAGCACAGCCTTTACCTGCCCGGCGGTGTCAACTGGGTCGACGCGTGGGACACGAGCAAGGTTTACACAGGCGGCGAGACAGTAAAGGTTTCTACCCCGATATATAAAATCCCGATTTTTATCAGGCAGGGCAGCGAGGTGGACCTGGGCAACCTCAAGTCGCTCTACAGGGATTCGCTTGAGCTTGCTAAAAGCAAACCGAGCATGGCTGAGCTTGAAAAAAAGGAGTTCGGTAATTAATGTCGCGACCCTGTGCGGCAGGACGGAGCAGTGTCATGGCGAGGGTTCTATGTTTTTGGATGACGATATCAGTGCTGTTTATGGCCGGGGCGTGCATGGCAAAGACCAGCAGTGAAAAACCGATGATGGTGCTTGAGCTCACCCCGCGCCCGGGCAATGAGCCGGTCCTTGAATGGGTCGCGGACTCTAAATGGTGTACCGGCATCGAGGTCAATCCTTTCGCCCGGCCCGATGATATTGCGAGGCTTTCAAAAAGCGGCAAGACCATCGTGCTTAAAATGAACGGACACCCGGAGGTTTTGAAAAGGCACTGGAGCTATAAAGGCGCCGAGGTTCCGGATGCTGCCGAGGTGCTGGATAAATATCTAAATGCAATCAAAGCAAGCGGCGGACGCTTGATATGGCAGTGTCTTATCGAGAACGACTCAGCGGGCGTGGGGCATCCGCAGGAACTGCTCAAAGCGGACCCGAAGACACACAGCCAGGCGATGACGCTTTTCGAGGGGCATCTTGAAACGGCAATGAAAAACGTCAACGCCCTTGCCCCGGATTTTGAAAAATGGGGGCTTTTCGGTTACTCGAAAACAGCTCACTTTTACGCACGGCACGGTGTCGACACGGTCATTGTCGAGCGTGCAAACGACGATGTTGAAGACCTGCAAACCGGCATAGCTTTTTGCAGGGGCGCAGCCAGGCAGTTCCGCAGAAACTGGGGCGTGGACCTTTCGCTCTGGTGGGGGCCGATATACGGATGCGTGCAGGACCTTCCCGGGCTTTTCCATAAGCGCAATCTCTACGTTTCTTATTTCAGCGGTGCAGAGGTTTACCGCATCGAAGGCGGCGATTTGTTCTGGAACGCAGGGCAAAAGCGATTGAACAAACTCGCCCACGTGCTGGACGAGTTCGGAGAGTTTATCGACAAATATCCCGCCGGAAAAGTGGAAACTCCCGCAGCGGTGATGCTTGCCGCTGACCACGGCTGGATGACACCGCCTTACTGGCGGACAGACAACACGGCATGGGATTATGCGCGTATACCCTATCGCCAGGGGCAGTGCGGCATCGACGGGTTTTTCCTGCGTGCATTTCCGGGAATAGAATACGCGATGCAGCCTTTCCCGTTCGGGGCGTATGATGTTGATGACCCGACGTCGAGCCCTTTTGCGCTAACGTGTATCACCGAGAAGTTTGCGCCGGAACCGGAGGATGTTTACAAGGTTCAGCCGCCCGTTCCGTTCGGCAGGTTCAAAAACAGGGACCAGGCGAGAAAGTGGATGTACGACAACGATGTGGAGACCTCGCCTTACAGGCCGATGGGAAACAGCAGGTGGGGCGATATTTTTGATGTCATTACAGACGAGGCGGCGCCGGAGGTTCTTGGCGAATATAAAGTTATCACCCTCGCAGGAGCAGTTAAAGTCAAGGGTCAGTTGAAGAAGAGGCTTTCGCAATATGTCAAGGCAGGCGGCAAACTGGTGCTTGCTGCGGGAATGGTCGGCCCGGAGAGCGAGGACCTTACAGGGGTGAAACTTTCCGGACAGATAATCGCCGGCACCGGCTGGCAGTGGGCCAATTCACAGGTTAACAATGAAGCCTTTTCGTATATGCCCGCCGAGTTGACCGGACGGGAAGTCAAGGTTCTTGCAGCCGAACGCAGCGGATCTCCCCTTGCCGTTTATCACAGGCTCGGAAAAGGCGAGGTTTATACATGTCTTGTGCCGTGGTATGAGGCAAACAGCGTGAAAAAATTGGCAGGACCAGCCGAACAGCTTTTCGATACGGTTATCGGCCAGGTTCAGCCGGTCTTCGTAAACGGCCCTGCTGTGGAGTGGTTAAGCACAAGAGGCGACCAATGGGTTACTGTTGTGCTCAGCAATAATGACGGTGTTAAGTGGAACGGCAGTGTTACCGTCCGTTGCGGCGCCGATGCGGACCGGGTTAAGGGGCGGGAACTGCTCACGAACAATCCGGTAAATATCAGCGCCGATGATAACGGAAACTATAGTTTTACGACGACGGTTCCTGCCTATGATGTCCGCGCTGTGCGGATTTTTTATTAGGGTGGCTCTGTTAATCGCACCATCATTCATTACTGGAGGAACGGGTTTTTGCTGGCGGTGTGCAGTTTACTTGTAAATCAAATCGCGCAAGTCCGAGTTTGTTGTCGCCTCGGCCCGCGTGGGAGTCATCCTCGGTGTTGCCTGCATAAAGTATATAAAAATTACCGTCGTACACGCGCCAGTCGGCTATAAATGCCGCGTTCAGCCGGTCTTCCGTGTTAAAGCCTTTTTCTTCCGGCACATTGAAATATTTCCTGCCGCCCCATCTAACCCAGTCCCTGTCGCTCGACCCGTCGCCGTACATTTGTGCCAGCCATGTTGTGCGGCCCTCCCCGCGTGCCAGCAGGTGCCACTTGCCGTCTATCTTTATGAACTGTCCGTTCTCGAACCAGTCGTCAACCGGCCTGCCCAGCCGCTGCCACGGGCCGTCAATGGTCTGGCCCACAGCCATCTGCGGCGTCTGCCTTTCTTTCCATACTAGGTAAATCTTGTCGTTCTCTGCCGCTATCGCCGCATCGATCGCGCGAACCGGGCCGTTTCTGTCACGTGTGGCCTGGCGGGCAAGGGGCAAGTGTTTGTCCCAGTTTTCGAGGTCGGAGCTCTTTGCGTAGAACAATTGATTAGGCATGCCGTTTTCGTGTTTGTCGCCCCACGAGTTATATGTAAGGTAGAAAGTCTCACCGACTTTTGTTACGCTCGGCGAGCACATGCCCACCCAGCCGTCATCGCGACCGTCCCATATAAACAGGGGCTCGGAAAAGTTGATGAAATCCTTGGTTTTAACCGCGCTTATGTGGCTGCGCTCCCTGCCCCGGTCATGGAAAAACGCCGAAAAGAATACGTAAAAGTTTTCCCGGTGATAGACCATACATGCGTCCTTTGTCGACCAGCCGGGATGTGAGTACACAGGGTTTTTAAGCTTGTCCCAGTTAATGAAAGACCCGCCGCCCGGAGCCTCCCAGTTTACAAGGTCCGTTGAACGGGCAAGTGCAAGCTTGTTGTCCCCCCTTCCGGCGTGGGTCCGTGAGTGCGTCGTGCCCGCGTAGAGCAGGTAATAATGCCCGTCGTACCCCGTCCAGTTCGCAAGCTGCGCGGCGTTTGCCCGGTGCTTGGTGTTGAAATTTTCAAGCGGAGTTTCAAGACGCCTCCCGCCGACCCACGTTTTCCAGCTTTTGTCTTTCGACGGGTCTCCGGAAATGCGGTAAAGGTAAGGCTCGTGCGGCGAGTAGTCAGTTGAAAGCAGGTGCCAAGTTCCCTCTATCTTTAAAAAGTCCCAGTTCTCGTGCCTCATCCCGTTCCACTTGCCGTCCTCCATCAGCAGCGTTAGCATTCCGTCTCCGATATACTCGAAGTCCCCGTCAAGCGAGTCACCCACCGCCGCCCGGTTGACCTTTATCTTATCGCCGTCAACAATCCAGTCCTGCCAGATGATGTAATATTTGCCGTTTTCATAAGCCATAGCGATATCGATAAGGCTCTTGCCTTTTGTGAGATTCTTTGCTATCGGCTTATTCTTATCCCAGTTCTCCAGGTCGGTGCTTTCGGCGTAGAACAACTGGTTGCCGCTGCCGTTGGGGTGGTCATGCCCCCAAGAATTGTACGTGAGGATGTACCTGTCCCCGGCCCTGGTAAGGTTCGGCGAACACATACCTATCCAGCCGTCATCCCTGCCGTCCCAGATAAACAGCGGCTCGGAAAAATTAATGAAATCTTTGGTTTTTACCGCTGTTATATGGCTTCGCTCCCTGCCTCGGTCCCAAAAAAAGGCAGAGAAAAATATATAAAAAGTCCCGTCCTTATATGTCATGCACGCGTCCTTTGTCGACCACCCTTCATGCCGGTATATCGGGTTTCGCAGCTGCTGCCAGGCAATGAAATTATTGTCACTCGCGCCGCCATGCTCTGTTCGCTGGTCGCTTATTTCAAAGCTGGAGGGTGCTTGAGCTTTGACTGTACGGCTTGATTGCGGCTGACAGGCTGCAAGCATCGTTATTGAAACCAAAGCAAGGAAAATTATCAGTGTTGTCTTTTTCATTTTTCGTCCCCTGAATTAATGTCATTTTTGGGTTTTGTAACAATTGACAATATTTATAAACTAATGCAAATGCAAATACAATGCAAGAATTCGTCCACCCTGATGAGTATATCAGATACGCCCGTAATGTTGTATTGACATTCGAACCGACTAAGCATAAGCTTAGTATGATAGACATTATTTTCAGGAAATCCTATGCAGGTATTGCTTGCCGAAAATTACGGTTTCTGTCCCGGTGTTAAAAACGCGATAAATATGGCCGAGAAGACACTCGAGGACAAGGAAAAGATTTACAGCCTCGGGCCGATCATCCACAACAACGATGTCGTGCAGGAACTCGCCGAAAAAGGCCTGGTTACCGTAAACTCGCTCGAAGATATAAATTCAGGAACGGTGCTGATACGCAGCCACGGTGCGACCCGCGAGCAGCTTGATATGATCCGCAAAAAAGGACTTACTATTGTCGATGCGACCTGCGTACTCGTTAAGAGGCTCCAGAAGATCAGCAACGCTCTTCGCGAGGAAGGCTGCGAAGTCGTTATAATTGGCGACAAAGACCATCCGGAAGTTCAGGCCGTAGTTGGTTCCGCCGACGGAGTAACCGTTATCGGCTGTAAAGAGGACATAAACAACCTCTCAAGGGACAAAAAACTCGGCATTATCTGCCAAACAACCCAAAGTCCCGAGTATTTTTCCTCTTTGGTTGCAGGTATTGTTGAACATGGATTCATGGAAATAAAGGTCATTAATACCCTTTGCAGGGAGGCCATCAAGCGTCAAAAAGCGGCTGTCGAGCTGTGCAGGAAGGTCGATGTGATGTTCGTTTTGGGGGGCCTTCACAGCGCCAACACAAAAAAACTTGCACAATTATGCAAAAAATATAATAATAGAACGTTTCATTTGCAAAATCGTGACGAACTTGATAAAACTATGGTTTCGGATGTCTCGGTCGCCGGTGTTACCGCAGGGGCCTCGACTCCGGAAAATGTCATAGCCGAGTTTGTAAAAGAGCTCGGAAGTTATTAATAGACTAAAACTTGTATCACGGATGATGATAAGGCATTGGTTGTGTTGACCAATGCGTTTTTATTTATGTTAACCAGTAAAGGCATTCGAGGCGTAACTGCGGGGCGCATCGTTTGGCCTGTCCGAAACCCCGCGAAGTTTTAAGGTAGAAATATGGTAGACTATAACATCATCAGTAAACTGGGGCTTAACGAAGAAGAAATTCAGCAGCAGGTGGACTCACTTTTCCACGAGGACCACACCGAAATGCTCGAGAGCGTTTTGGACAAGCAGGTCGATGCCCTCATTCCGGGAACGATCGTTACAGGCACAATCGTGACGCGTATCGGAAACGAAGTAATTGTCGAACTTGGTTTGAAAAGCGAAGGAATTATCGATGCTTCGGAGTTTGACGACCCCGAAGAGATCGTCGAGGACAAAGAGGTTGAAGCACTGATAGAGGAAGTAGACGCAGACGGCGGCGGGATACTTCTAAGTAAACGCAAAGCCGACCGCATACGCGGCTGGGAGCATGTTATTTCCACAAATGCCGAAGGCGATGTCGTCATCGGAAAAGCAACGCGCAGGATCAAGGGCGGGCTGCTCGTGGACATTGGAGTTCCTGTGTTCCTTCCCGCTTCACAGGTCGATATCCGCAAGCCCGGTGACATCAGCAGGTTCATCGGCCAGGACATCGAGTGTAAAATCCTTAAGATAGACACCGAAAACCGCAACATTGTGGTTTCACGCAGAAAACTTATCGAAGAGGAAAGGAATATCAGCAAGGAAAAGATACTCGAAGATATCCAGGAAGGCCAGATACGAAAGGGTGTTGTCAAGAACATCGCCGATTTCGGTGTATTTGTCGATCTTGGCGGCCTCGATGGGCTTTTGCATATCTCGGACCTCAGTTGGGGCAGGGTTTCACACCCCTCCGAAGTTGTCGAACTCGACCAGGAAATCGAGTGCGTGGTTATCGGCGTTGACAAAGAAAGCGAAAAGATTTCGCTCGGCCTCAAGCAGAAAGTCGAATCACCCTGGGAAAGCGTGGAAGAGCGTTACCCCGTTGGAGCCACTGTTAAGGGCACTGTTGTCAACATCATGAACTACGGAGCATTTGTAAGGCTTGAAGAGGGTGTTGAAGGTCTTGTGCACATCAGCGAGATGAGCTGGACAAAACGCATCAACCACCCCGCGGACCTGCTCAATGTCGGCGAAGAGATCGAAGTGGTCGTACTTGACGTTAATAAGGACAAGCAGGAGATTTCTCTCGGTATTAAACAGCTTGAGACAAACCCCTGGGCCGTTGCCTCGCAGAAGTATCCTCCCGGAACTATCGTTGACACTAAAGTTACCAGCCTGACAAATTATGGCGCTTTCGTCGAGATCGAGCCCGGTATCGACGGACTTGTTCATATATCCGACCTCAGCTGGACCAAGAAATACAACCACCCCAGCGAAGCGCTGGAAAAAGGCCAGGAGCTCAAGTGTGTCGTGCTTGAGGTGGACGAGGAAAAACGCCGCGTCTCTCTCGGCGTCAAACAGCTTACCGAGGACCCGTGGGTCAGGGCCATCCCGGAAAAGTACATCCCCGGGCAGATCGTTAAAGGTACTGTGACGAAGATGACCAATTTCGGGGTTTTCGTTGAACTTGAACCGGAGCTTGAAGGTCTTCTGCACATCTCCGAGCTTTCAGATGAGAAAGTGGACAAACCGCAGGATGTTGTAAATGTCGGTGATGAAGTCGAGGTCAAGATACTTCGGGTCGACACCGATTCACGCAAAATAGGTCTTAGCCTGCGTCGCGTGCAGTGGGCCGCCGAAGATCAGGCCAAAGAACAGGGCGCCCAGGAGGTCAACTATGACCAGTTTGACCAGGAAGGCGGCGATGTCTCTGATACTTCTCAAACGGATCGCCAGTTGAGAGGTGGTCTTGACGGCCCTCTTATGCCAGGCGGTCTTATACCCGATAAAAAAGACAGTGGCGAACAGGAGAATAATGGCTAAACCATAGTCTCTCTATGGCCGATATTATAACCGTAGGGCCGTTTCCTGAAAGGATTCGGCCTTGCGGTTCTTTTTCAACCGGTTCGATAAATACTGACATTGAGGTTTTTCGGTGTCTGCTTTAACCGGTTTATTTAAGGGAAGTTTGAGTAAGTCCCTTTAACTAATATAATATCGTTTTTGACCCATTAAGACGGTTATGCGAATTACCGTCCGGGCGGGAGAGCAAAAAATAGCTTTTGACGCGACTATTAAAGAGTATCTCAGGGAGATCGACGAGGCCGAGCTTCTCGACTGGCAGCAGGAAAAAGACCTCGCAAACCGTATAATAAACGATAACGACCCTGAGGCCAGGGACGAGCTTGTTAAAAGCAACCTCCGGCTGGTGGTCAACATTGCAAAGAGTTTTTCTTCCCCGAATATGACTTTTGGTGACCTTATAGAAGAGGGCAACCTGGGCCTTCTGCGCGCGGTTGACTCTTTCGACCCGGAACATGGAGTGCGGTTCAGCACTTACGCTTCATGGTGGATCCGCCAGAGCATTAAGAGGTCTATGCTGGCCAATTCCCAGATGATACATATCCCGACATACATGGTAGAGCTTGTCAATCACTTCCGTTATGTCGCATCCCAGCTAAAGGCTCGCTACGAAAGGCCGGCAAGGCTTGAAGAAGTGGCAAAAGAGATGAAAATCCCCATAAAAAAAGCCAGGGCCATTCAGGGTATTATTGACACTGTCAGCTCGGGCCATTTCCGCGGTGCCGGAGACGGAGACGATGAAAGCTCTTTAAGCGAAACGATTCGGGACGATAAGGCTGCCTTGCCTGAAGATGCCATAGGAAATTCAGAGCATCTTGCCCGTGCCGTCCAGCAGCTTGAGCAGATTGACGAAAGACAGGCCCAGGTCATCAAGCTCAGGTTCGGCCTTGACGGCCAGGAGCCGCTAACGCTGAAGGAAATCGGGCAAAAAATGGACCTGACACGGGAACGGGTCAGGCAGATACAGCGAGAGGCCCTCGACAACCTGCACGAACTTATGGAACTTGATTGAAACATCGCGGTTCGGCTTGCAAATTTCCCAAAGCCTGCTATAATGACCCTTTCGGCACAAGCTGTTACGGAGAGGTGACGGAGCGGCTTATCGTGCTGGTTTCGAAAACCAGTGTGCCTTCGGGTACCGCGGGTTCGAATCCCGCCCTCTCCGTTATATTTTTCACCCTCCGAAATCACCGGTAAGAAAGAATATTTGGGCCATGGTGCCGATAGTTCTTGGGTACATGCCGGCATATTTAAACTTCAGTCATTCCGTTAAGCAGTGATTTACAAGGCCGGTGCGTTTATGCTGTCGAGCTTTGCCCGAAGCAGCTTCGCATAGTATTTGAAGCTCAGTTCTTTTTGGAGTCGATCTTCGGTGACCCTTTTTCAGTTTTGCTGATTTTTTCACCAAATTAAGGGTAGCTCTAATAATTGCTTTTGTGCGGCAGGTAGAAGATTTTTGTATTCTGACAAGAAAGGAAAAGCGCGAGAACAGTAGAAAAGATATTTTTTGATAACATTGTCATGTCCTGTAAAAAGAAGTTCACATATTGACATACAAGAGGGTTATTGTATAATATTATTTATGATATAGGCAGCTTTGTTTGCTTTAAAGACTGGATATCATAAAAAACTTTCTCGCTTTTCAGAAATGAACTAATATGCCTAAGATTCGGAAGGTTATTCTTTTAATCGAGACATCGAGGGGCTGGTGCCGTGACCTGTTGCGTGGGATTTCAAAGTATTCGTCGCTTCACGGCCCGTGGGGTTTTTACAGGATATCGGAGTTTTACTGGCAGCCGGGCCATGTAAAGAAAAAACGCGAGATAGCCCTTCTGAAGGACTGGAACGCAACCGGGGTCATAACCCGTGAGATGGATATAATCAACGAGCTGCTGGGCTTGGGTATTCCTGTTATAGGTTCGGAATCCAACGTGGATGTGCCGGACTACATGCCTTATATAACGAGCAATTTTTATAAAACCGGTCAGATGGCGGCAAAATATCTGATTAACAAGGGTTTCAAAAATTTTGCTTTCTGCGGTTACAGTGACACTCACTGGTCGGTTGAGCGAATGAAAAGTTTCAGCGAAACTGTAGAACAGGCACACAGGAAAGTCGCCGTCTATGAACAGCCGATGTCCAAAGTCAGGAGGTTGTGGAAGAACGAGACGGACCGTATGGCCGAATGGCTCAAGTCGCTGCCCAAACCGGTGGGGCTTATGGCGTGCAGCGATGACAGGAGCCAGCATGTACTCGAGGCATGTAAAATCGCAAATTTGCATGTCCCTGAGCAGATCGCAATTATCGGCACCGATAACGACGAACTGCTTTGTGAGCTTTCGAATCCTACGCTTTCGAGCGTTGCGTTCAATCTTGAAAAGGCAGGTTATGAAGCGGCCAGGCTGCTTGACGAACTTATGGACGGTAAACCGATGGAGGGACAGAAAATAGTTGCCCAGCCGACCAGTGTTATTACAAGGCAGTCAACCGATATTCTGGCGATAGAGGATACCGATGTGGCGGCGGCTATACGGTACATCAGGGAGCATGCAAGGAGCATGATACAGGTTCAGGATGTTGTTGATGCAACGACGATATCCCGAAGGAGCCTGGAACAGCGGTTCCGCAAGGCTCTTAACAGGTCGATCCTTGACGAGGTTAAGCGGGTGCACATGGACCAGATAGAGAGGATGCTTGTCGAGACGAATTTCTCCATCAAGAAAATATGTCTGTCGCTCGGACACAACAGCGTTGACAACATATCGAGGTATTTCAAGCAGTATACGGGGTTGAGCCCGTCGGAGTATCGCAAGAAATACGGAGAGATACATTAGGGGCACCATTGATATATGGCGGTAACTCGCAAAGCCACAAAAAAAGGCCCACGTTTTCAGCGTGAGCCTTTTGAGCTTAAATAATTGATCGCGGTTAGTCTTTTCTGCGAAGCATTCCCAAACCGCCAAGTGCTATAAGAGCCATTGTCGCAGGCTCCGGTACCGTTACATTGCCCACGAAAGGATCAAAATCGCTGTAATTGGCCCCTGTAAGACCTACCCAGTCATACCATGCTCCTTCGTCAAAACCGTTCTGGAAAAGTCCTCCTGCCGGGTCGTCGGTATAAGAAGCAAGCAGCCTGGACCATACGTTTCCGCTCGCCTGGTCGACGTACTCTTCATAAAGAACCAGGTCATCCCTGCCGTTACCGTCAAGGTCTGCAAGCAGGGGAACTGCCTTCGTTGAGTTTATATCGAGATTGAAAGGACTGGTCCAGCTTAATCCACCCGCCCCGATCTCTACCCCGCCCGGAACAGCAGCGTTGTCATCAGTGAGATACGCAACCCAGGTCCAGTTGCCGTTCGAGCCCCTGTCATCGACCTGAACAATGTCGTCTTTTCCGTCACCGTTAATATCACCAACAAGCGTTGCGACAGGGTTGGTTACTGTAGTCGCGCTTCCCCAAAATGCCGGGTTAGCTCCGTTAAGACCGCTGCCCGGTGTACTTGTGAGTCCTACAACAAAGCCTGCCGAATCCATTTCAGCGATATCCGAAGCTCCGTCTCCGTTGAAATCACCCATAATAGCTGCGTTAGCATACGTGCCTATGCCGGCTGCCCAGCTGTTCTGTATTGGTGCAGCTCCAATACCCACACTGTCCGAATTGACAGCTTCCCAGAATGACGTTGTGCCATTATCCCAGGGGGTGGGTTTTCTTGTAACCGCATCGGCATCGCCGTCACCGTCTACGTCGGCAACGAAAAAATCGGAACTTGTGTTGTCCATGCCGATAAAATTGTCTGGGTACCCCGGGTTCCCCACAGGCGCGGCAAGCAGGTCTCCGTTTAATCCTGTAACCGCGGTGTTCCTGCCCTGGAAAATCTGCTGGGAGCCGTTAGTGCCTACTGTTACAAGGTCTGCGATTCCGTCCCCGTTAACATCGCCAACGAGTCCCTTGTTCGGGGTAGGGCTGACGATAGCCGGGTCATTGAAGAAAGTGTAGCCTCCGCTAAAGGGAGATACAGGGAGATAGGCTCCCGGCGTGTCGTTATTCAGGCCAAGCGACCAGAGCCCGGGGTTGACCGCGCCCCTGCTTTGGAAAAAGATAGAATCGCCCGCCCAGGCATGACATGCAACGAAAGTTACCATTAATACGAGACACAATTTTTTGTTCATTTTTCTCACCTCCACCAGAATTAATAAAATATTCAGTACACAAATTTTTCTCTTTGCTGCTTACATTCAAAGCTGTTCAACACGCTTTGTATTATAACAGTTCTGCGGGGTCCATATAACGTCATTTTGCGCTATTTTCCTGTCATTTAGCGCGAGGCCGATAATTCGCGGCAAAAAAAGCAAAAAACCTGATTCTCTTGTAACCCTTTTTCAACAATAGCCTTATGTAAGCGGATATTTGCATTTTTTTTGTTCTAAATATTAAGCCTTTTTCCTGTTTCGGAAGATAGCACTGGCCGGTCATCTTGAATCAGCCGATTAAAAACAATATAATATAAGCAGTTAAATGAATGCTATTTATAAATTGAACATGTTTATTTCAACCTCGTATCCGTTTGTATGATACGAAGTATCTTTACTTTGAGGTAAGAGGATCATGAAAAAATACAAAGCATTTACATTGATAGAATTGCTGGTTGTCATATCCATCATTGCGCTTCTTCTTTCTATACTTATGCCGGCACTTGGCAGGGTCAAGAAACTCGCCCAGCAGACAGTTTGTCTAAATAATGTAAGGCAAAACGGCCTTGCGTTGAATCTTTACACCAATGACAATGACGATTCTTATATAAGAGGTCATAACGGATGGGACGGTTTGTATACAGTTGACGGCCCGGGCGGGGATATTCCTTCCGAAGGAATGGGTTACTGGATGTCGGATATAAAGCCTTATCGCGGTGAGGATATTGAGTCGCTTGTTTGCGCCAGCGCTAAAAAGCCTAACCCTGATTACCAGGCTAACGGGCCCAACATGGGCGGCACAGGGGATTACAAAGGATGGAAAGATTACTCAGCAGCCTGGAACTGGAGCATTCGCGGTGTCAGGGATGATCTGCTTCCCGTTCCGGTAAGTTATACTCTTTCTGCATGGGCTACAAACCCTGATAAAGGTTCCGTAATACAGCAAACCGATGCCGTGAGCGGAGGTTCGTTTATGGCGCCGTACTCTTACTGCTGGAAAAAAACAAGTAATGTCAGGCGGGCCTCAAGCGTTCCTTTGATCGGCGACGGAAGATGGCTGGAAAGCTATGCTGTTTCTCCAACTTCGTCAAGTGCGACAATTCGTTTTCCCGATAGTGTACTAACCCCTCCGGAAACAGAAGAAGAGGCTCGAGAGGCTCAGACCGGGCATTTATCCTATATATGGGGCCTTGGTGTGCATGTAATGCACAGGCATCCGGGCGGTATCAATATGACTTTTGCCGATACCAGTGCCAGGAAAATCAAGCTGCCGGAACTGTGGGCACTTAAATGGAACAAGCAGTTCGACACGAATAATGATTATGTCAACGGCAATGAATCGCTTCCAGGCTGGATTAAGTAAATTTAACAGTGCAGGACCGGGGGCATATTCAAGTTGATTAGCAGGAAAGTTTTTTTATTAATATTTCTTCTGTTACTTAATAACGGTTCTGTTATTGCCGCACACTCAGAAAAAAAACCTGCACGGGACCTTTACAGCGACACCTGGACCGCCGTCGACGGGCTGGGCAGGGAGCTGGGAGATCAGTCGGTTTACGGTCCTGTCAAAGAAAACAGGTTTGTCGGTATATTTTACTGGACCTGGCACCATCACGGGCACAGCGGGCCTTATGATGTTACTGAAATATTGCGAAACAACCCCGCCGACCCAAACTGGGGGCCTGTAACAGCCGGGCATCACTGGGGCCGGCCGGAGCTGGGTTATTATTATTCGGACGACCCTTTCGTGTTGCGCAAACATGCATCGATGCTCGCGGACGCCGGCGTTGACGTGGTGATATTCGACACCACTAACAGCCCTTATACTTTCCAGAACGAGTATATGGCGCTTTGCAGGGTCTACCGTGAAATGCGGCAAGACGGAGAAAAGACGCCTTATATAGCTTTCCTGGCGCCTTTTAATAAATCCCAGGCCGTTGTGAATAAAGTTTTTCAAAACCTGTACCAGCCGGGCCTTTACAGTGAGCTGTGGTTCAGGTGGGACGGCAAACCTTTGATCATGGCTGACCCTGCCGACTTTGCCGATAACCCCGAGATAAGCGAATTCTTTACTTTCCGCAAACCCGTTCCGTCATATTTTACGGGTCCTTCCGGGCCAAACCAGTGGGGCTGGCTTGAGGTTTATCCGCAGCATGTTTTTTATGACGACCAGGGTAACCCCGAACAGATGACGGTCGGCGTCGCTCAAAACGCGGTAGGCGATAAACTTTCCATGATGAGCCACAAATCCGGCGCTATGGGCAGAAGCTGGCACGATGGAAGCAGAGACCAAAGGCCCGGCGCGGTCAACTGGGGACTGAATTTCTCCGAGCAGTGGGACAGGGCACTGCAAGTTGACCCGGAATTTATTTTTATCACCGGCTGGAACGAGTGGATCGCCGGGCGTTTCCTCGAATGGTATATTTATGACTGTTCCGACAGCTGCCACGACGACGCATTGTTCGTCGATCAGTATAATCACGAGTACAGCAGGGATATCGAGCCGATGAAAGGCGGTCATTACGACAGCTATTACTACCAGATGGTCGACTACATCAGGAAATACAAGGGCGTGCGTCCGTTGAGGCGCCCGGATGGGCCTGAAAGTATCGTAATCGACGGTGATTTCGCGGACTGGTCGCAAGTTACTCCGGAATTCCGGGACACCGTGGGCGATACGGCGCACAGGGACCACCCGGCATTTGGAGGCGGTTTCAGGTATCGCAACACAACCGGCAGGAACGACTTTGTTTCGCTCAAGGTCGCATACGACAGCGAGTATATTTATTTTTATGCGCGGACAGCCCGCAAAATCAGCCCGTGCGACGATGATAACTGGATGCTTCTTTTTATCGATTCGGATATGGACACCGAAACCGGCTGGTCGGGTTATGATTATCTGATAAACTCCGAAGTTGCTGATCAGTCGACAACTTTACTCAAGAGGTATTCATCAAACTGCCGGTGGAAAAAAATAACGGGCATAAGCTATAAAAGTAGCGGCAACGAACTGGAACTTTCGGTGCCTCGGTTTCTTCTGGGCATGAAAAGCAAAAATCCCGCCTTTGATTTCCACTGGGCCGACAACATCCAAAAACTTTGCGATATAACGGAATTCGCGCTTAACGGTGACAGCGCCCCGAACAGGCGCTTCAACTATCGGTTTATCAGTCAAAATAAAGATGAGGAAAAAACAGTGGGCCGGGAAATTCCGAATAAAATGGTTGTTCTTACAATGGATGACGGCACGGAGTCACAAGCAGCCGCTGCGAACCTGCTTGAAAAATATGGCTTTGGCGCCACTTTTTATATCAGCCAAGCCGATTTTAACTTTCCCGGCGATAAAAAGCTTAACTGGGAGCAGATAAAAGAACTTCATGAAAAAGGTTTCGAGATAGGCAGCCACACTTTCAGTCATCCTGATGTAAGGAAACTTGGCCGCGAGCAGTTTATCGAAGAGCTTGAAAGACTCGAAAAATTATGCATCGAAAACGGGATAGACAAACCGCGAACATTTGCATATCCGGGGTATCATTACGACGAAAAAGCCGCCGAAATTCTCAAAGAAAAAGGATACCTGTTCGCCCGCAGCGGGCTATGCGTACCTTATGATCCGAGTAAGGATCATCCTATGAACATACCCACCTGCGGAGCGTGGGGTGTGCTTGAAAACGACAGTTTCCCGCCGCCGGGCAACGAGATATCATACTTGAAATCAGCCGTGGAAAAGGCCGAAAATGGAAACATCGTCGTACTTACCTTTCACGGCATAGCGGGGATGGATGACCCGGAAAGCTCCATATTTAAGCAATTCCTCGACTATCTCAGAGAAAATAAATATCAGGTAATTGCAATGAGAGACCTGGAACAATACCTGGATACACATCGTATTATTACTAACTTTTAGGCCATATGGATAAGTGGTCTTATAAAAACATCATTTTTTAACTTAATATGGTTCCAATATTGGCAAGCGGTTACAAGAGGCTTTTTCGTGTACGCAATAGGGGAACAAAGAATTATTAGACGGTGAGTTACGATTACTCCTCTCGCGCAAAAAGACAGAAGTTCAGCGCAATATGACGTTCAACCGCAGCTGTAAATATGCGATAATGATAGTGTAGGGTTATGCGCCAAACGGCCCAATAGTTTTAGAAGAAAGCGACTATTATTATGACAAATATTTCTAAACAAACGGAGGGTATTATGAATTTAAGTATGAGGATTTTTCTTTTATTGTCTATTTTGGCCGGTTGTGCTTTCGGTGCGACTAACTGGACCGGAACGACCAGCCAGGACTGGACAGACAATGGCAACTGGAACAATGGCGCTCCCACAAGCGCCGACCTTGCTGTTGTCTATGGAAATGAATACAAGCTGCCCGGAACAGGTGTTGACCCGGTTATTTTTGACGGAACCACAGCCCAGGCAATGCAGTTTCTACTGGGTAACGGCGACCCGGTGATGCTGATCGAATCCGGTGCGTCGCTGACTATAGGAACCAGCGGGGCCTCAACGGGTTATGTTGCGGGAAACAGCGTTCTTGAGATAAACGGTATAATTGACTGTACAGGCTGGTTCGGTGTTGCCAATTCAAATTATGACCCGGGAGGAGGTGCAGAAGTTATTGTCGGACATGTCGATATTTATCTCAACGACCCAGCTGCTGAACTGAACGCGTCTTTGATTCAATTTGGACTGCCTGCTAATATTGGCGGGGTGTGGACCAACACAGCGGGGACAGGTGTGATAAATGTAAATGCCGGTACGGTTACAACGGAGTCTACCGATGGTTTAGCTGGAAGAGCCGGGGTTGACAGGCTCGGGTTCAATATTTCTTCAGCTTCAAACGGTGCGGTTTCTTTTCCGGATACAATGCCCGCCTGGTGGTGGATAGATGAAGGGCATATTGTCGCCGACTCCGGTTACGGGGTGGTTGTTGAAACAAACTCAGGCGGCAGGACAATATGCACCGCGCGAGCTTATGACCCGGCGATAGACGACAGAAAGCCTTACAATATCGAATGGGATAACGGCGGGGCTACACAGTCGGTTTACGAAAACTGGAACTACGGGACAAACGAACTTCCTTGGCCGGGCGACCTTTTTGTTACAACCGGCAAAGCCTCTTACGGCAGCCATCCGGTTGTTGACAATGACGCAAACGTTGCCGCAGCCACAATCGGCTGGCAGCCGGTAGGTGTCGACGCGGACGATTACATCGAAGTGCAGCAAGGTGTGGTTCTGGATCTCAGCGGCCTTAACGCCGACGGGCCGAAAGGCCGGGGCAGAGGCGACCTGACCCTTGGCGCAAACGGTCAGACTTTCCAGGACAGGGGCATGGGGACGCTTATTCTTAATGGCGGAACCGTTTACTGCAGGAGCTTAAATAACGGCTCGGGCGATTCGGTTAACTGGCTGTACGGCGACGGACAGGTCGAAATGAACGGCGGTTATATCGACTGCAACTCGATAACAATGTCTATACCCGACGCTGCCGAACCCAACGAGCCTTACGGCCAGGGCGGTATCGTGATGAACGGCGGCACCATAAATATTACCGATACAGGAGCGTTTTACGGTATCGACACAAGCAAGGGTATCGTTCTTTCCGGTGACGCAATGATAATTATTCAGGGAGACATGGATGCCTTGATCGGTTATTACGAGTCCATCGGGAAAGTATCCGCAGGACCCGGTTTCATTCTTGAGCATGATTACAATGTTACCTACCCGGGCAAGACAACCGTTATGTCGATCTCCTGCGAAGGTGACTTGAGCGGTGACTGCTATGTAAATATTGAGGATATCCAGCTTCTTGCAGGCGCCTGGCTGGACGGTGCGAACGGCACGCCGGTCGTCGGTGATTCGCTGTTCTTACAAAGCGCCGGTGCAATAAATCCCGGGCTCTGGTCGCTGGGTGTCAATAACAACACACCCGGTGCTTATTTACCTGCAATTCCATCCAGCGGAGGCTTCACTTTCTTCAATGACCCGGCCATTACTCCCAACCCGAATATCCCGCTTGTGGGCGATATTAACGGCGATGGTATTTCCGATATAGTTGTTGTCGGCAGCAACGGTGCCCAGCAGCTCTTCGAGGGAAGAAATACCGCAACAAGCAATTCTGTGGGCGACCTGGTCCTGCCTCCCATGGGCACAACAGGTTGGCCTGATAATTTTGTCGGCACGGATATTAACAATACGGACTTCTTCCTTGCGGACGTTGACGGCGACGGCGACGACGATGCCGTTACAAGAAAGCCCACACCCTGGGACGGCGGTACGACTTCGTTTTGGGAAGCGTGGCAGTCCGACGGCGGAGGCATCGACGACAGCGCCAATAACTGGGCCGAAGGCGTAGGCACCTATGCCGATACACCGGTAATGGGTGACTTCAACGGTGACGGAGCAGCCGATATTGCAGAGATTGACTCTGCCGGCAATGTACTGGGCCTTGCAAGCGCACCGGGCAGCGGCCTCAATGCAGGCAACCCCGCTTTCTGGGGTTTCGCCGAGATAGTCACCAATCACATAGCCACACTGGTAGGTGACATAAACGGTGACGGCAAGGATGATTTTGTGAACGTTGACGACAGGGCCTCTAACGGCAACTGGACCTGGGTCGCACACCTGACTGCGGACAACGGTGCCATACCTGCTGGTGTGGAAATAGGCACAGGCGGATTGAGCTGGATCGCTCCTTTCGAACTTGATGCTAATTCTACAAAGGCAGTACCAATGCTGGCTGATGTTAATAACGACGGCAGGGACGACCTTGTGCTTTACGAAGAGTACGTCGACCAGGCAAGTGGAAATATCTGGTCGAGAGTGCTTGCTTCTTATACCGATGACCCGGCAGGCGGGCTGTTCACAAACGGCTACGACGAAGGTGTATGGTATGACTGGGTAGGACTGACCGGCGCCGGTTACAGCGACATGATACCAGTGGTCGGAAACGTTCATCCCGAAAACTGTGACGGTCTGTTCGGTGATATTAATTCCGATTGCAGGGTAAACTTCAAAGACTTCGCCAGGATGGCCGATATCTGGCTCGACTGATCAATAGCTGATATTGAGCCTCTGGCAAGAGCTTTTACAGTTCGATATTAAAGGGGGCCGCATTTAAGTGCGACCCCTTTCTTTATAAATTAATTAAAAGTTTATCGGACAAAATAAAAGGTCCGGTTATCTTTTAGTGTTTACCTGTTGATAATAAATTATTATATTATGGCAAATGAGAACAAGTTTTTTGGATTTGTCCGAGCTTATTAGACCGGACAGTTTTTTTCAGCAAATCTATGACAGAACAGCAGGACAACAAGGCAGTCACTCATTCGGGAAAGCTCGGTTTCTGGACCAAGGGGTTCTGGTCGGTCGGAGCCGGGGCAAGCAACCTCATGTCAAACGCTCACGGCTATCTTGCCATGCCGATATACCAGCTTGCCCTTGGTGTCGATCCTGCCCTGCTTGGCATCGCCATGGGAATACCCAGGCTTATAGACGCGATAACCGATCCTGTAATGGGGCACATTTCCGACAATGCCCATACGAGATTCGGAAGACGCAGGCCGTTTATTTTCATCGGGGCAATTCTCTCCACTGTGCTTTTTATACTAATGTGGATGCCGCCTGTGTTTCTCGGTACAAACGGTATTGCGGGTTATTTTCTCGTGATATCCGTTTTGTATTACCTTGCGTACACGGTCTTCGCGATCCCGTGGGGCGCACTGGGTCTTGAACTGACGGACGATTACAACGAGCGTACAAAGGTGCAGGCGTTTAATGTGTTCGTTTCCGCTTTTTCCGGGCTTTTCCTCGGGTTCATGTGGAAGATGTCGATGATGTTCGGCGAAAACGAGGTGGAGGGCGTTCGCGTTGTCGCGTTTATTTTCGGCGGCATAATACTTATCACGGCCCTGACACCGGCGATAATGAGCCGGGAACGTACAAGCGTACAGAATCAGAAAAAGATATCGTTCAAAGCGTCGCTTTTTGAGACGATTAAGAACGGGCCTTTTATGAAGCTCAGTCTCGTAACACTTTTGATGTTCCTTGGTATTTTCCTTGTCAATCCTTTTGCGCTTTACATAAATGTTAACTATGTGTTCGGCCCGGAAAATACGAAAACCCGGATTGAAAATATCGAACAGCTTCAAAGTGCCGTCCAGCAGCTTCGCCCGGAAAAGATCACCGACGCTGTTCTGACCAAAAGGTTAGGCAAGGTTCTGAAGAACCATGCTTTCGACAGGATAGATGCAGTTGCAACCGCCCTTTCAATTGAGGGTGTGAAAAGGGATGAATTTTCGTACACTCCCGCCGATCTTGAAAAGGTCAAAACCGATATGTCCGCCGAGGCCCTTGCCGAGACGCTAAGTTCGATCGTGACCAGGAACCTCAAGGGTAATTACAGTTTTTATAAAATTCGCTCCTTGTTCAACAGTGAAAAAATACAGAGCTTCGAGGAGATTGTGGAAAAGGCCTGCTCAAAAGGGGTGCAAGACCTCTCCGAAACCGCACAGGCGATTAAAGCCGAAGCAGAAAGTGATATACTGAAGATAGAGAACGGGACCTCAGGCCAGCTTGCCGAAATTGAGAAAAGGGTCGGCCCCGAACAGCTTGACAGCATAATGAAAACCACCTCTTACGTTATGAGCAAAGAGCAGGTTTCCACTTTTAACTTGTGGGGCAACGTGGTTTTCCAGGCCTGCCTTATGACATCTCTGCCTGTCGTGACGTGGATATCCTCAAGGATCGGCAAGAAAAGAATGTTCATTTCCGGGCTGTTTTTAGTCGGTGCCGGCTTCTCTTCAAGCTGGTTTTTGTATACACCGCAATTGCCTTACCTGCAAATGGTTTGCCTGGGCTTTATAGGGGCCGGGCTGGGCAGCACCTTTATGCTGAGCGGTTCGATAATCGCCGACATTTGCGATATCGACGAGCTAAAGACAGGCAGGCGGCGGGAGGGAATGTTCGGTGCGATGTACGCCTGGATAACAAAAGCAGGCCAGGCCGGCACACTGATACTCAGCGGAGTGATGCTCAATGTATCCGGCTACAGCTCATCGATCATATTCAGGTTCCAGCCCGACGAGGTTATAACTTCCATGCGTATGATGTATATGATAATGCCCGGAATAACGGTAGTAGTTGCGCTTCTGATCATGTTCAGTACACCTATCTCAGAAAAGCAGATGCACGAAGTTCGGGCCAGACTTGACGAACTGAAAGCAAGCGGCAAACTCGAACAGCCGGACGAATAAAAAGTAACGAACGCTAAAACGGTACTGCAAAAAACGGAGAGAAAGATGGCAGCGAAAAACAAAAAAAACAGCATTAAAGAAAGTAAATCCAAAAACCGGATCAATCGCAGGGACCTTATGAAGTTAAGCGGCCTGACCTTTCTTACTACTTCCATTGCCGGCAGGAAAAAAGCTATGGCCGATGCGATTAATGATTTTATGAATATCTCTCACCCGATACCCGCGTACAAAAAACTCGATCCGAAGTGGATCGAATCTCTTTACGCGAGGGGCAAAAAGGAAACATACACCGGCAAGGTTCTTGAAACTATCGGGATGCCCTGCTGCGGCATAGCCTCTGGCCAGTTATATCTTTGCGGTGACGGCACGCTGGGTGACTGGCAGCTTTTCGGTAACCCGATCTCGTACTGGGTGGGCGCGACAAATTCCACCTTTGCTGTCCGCAAGCCTGTCAAACCCGTTGAGCAGGGATTTGCCGTGGCAGTCAGGAACCAGCAGGGAGACACTGTAGTTAAGAAACTTCGTGACGGCGGGGTGGAGCATGTAGAATTTCAGGGCGAGTACCCGGTGGGCATCGTTCATTACAAGGACAGCGAACTGCCCGTAAAAGTGCAGCTAAATGCCTTCTCGCCGTATATTCCCTTAAATGCACAGGACTCGGCGTACCCGGCGACGATATTCGAGCTTGCAGTGCAAAATACTTCAAGACAAAGCGTTGAAGCGGGGGTTCTTGGCTGGCTTGAGAATGCGATTTGCCTCAATTCACGCAAAGAATTTGACCTTAACGGCAAGACCGAAGTGAGCGAACGCGGGGGCACGACAACTTTAACTAATTCCGTGGATGTTGAATCATCCGGCAAGGGCAAACCTGTCAGGTTTGAAATTCCTTTCGAGGACTTTGAGGGACCCGATTGGGGTAAATGGAAAGTTGAAGGTGACGCTTTCGGTGATAAGCCTTTTAAGGTTGGCACCAATGTTGAAGGCCAGGCCGTGATCAAAAATGTCCAGGGCGAGGGCTTTGTCAATACCATGGAAAAAGGCGACCAGGCCCAGGGCAAACTGACATCGGAAAAGTTTAAGATACAAAGACGTTATATCTGTTTCCTGCTTGGCGGCGGCGGCCATGCCGGCACCAATATAAGCCTTATTATAGACGGCAACGTCGTTCGCAGATCGACAGGGTTCAATGATGAAGGGCTGCACTGGAGGGGCTGGTACGTGGAGGACCTCGAAGGCCGCGAGGCACAGATCGTTATCGAGGACATTGTCAAAACCGGCTGGGGACATGTAAATGTCGATTCGATTGTTTTCACCGACAAACCCCGGCACGGAACCGTTGGGGACCATACGGTAGACCTTGGAAATATGACCTTTCGCTGCCTTGACAGCGGTTCGGGGCTGGATAATGTTTATCCGGACAGCGATATCGAAAAATATGTCGAAAATAATTCTATATACCAGCTTATGGAGGGCAAACTTCCGCTGCTCAGGTCGGGCTCTGTGATGCTCAAACCGGGCGAAGAAAAGAAGTTCAGGTTTATTATGTCCTGGTATTATCCGAATATGCCGGAAGGGGGCAGGCTCTACGCTGTCAAGTTCAAAAGCTCGCGGGATGTCGTCGAAGACATAACGAACAAATATCAACGGCTGTCCGGGGACACTTACCTCTGGCGCGATATGCTTTATGACAGCACGCTGCCGTACTGGCTGATCGACAGGCTTCATTCCACGATGTCAACGCTTGCTACGGGAACGACCCGCTGGTGGGAAAACGGCAGGTTTTACGCGTTCGAAGGCTGCACCTGCTGCCACGGGACATGCACACACGTCTGGAGCTATGCCCAGGGCCATGCAAGGCTTTTCCCTGAAATTGGCAGAAACATTCGCGAGATGCAGGATTTTGCCCCGATCACCGAAGGCGGAGGTTTCTATCCGCAAAGCGGGCTTATCTCGTTCAGGGCCGACAAGCATTTCGGGTTCGCCGCCGACGGGCAGTGCGGCTCGATCCTGAACGCTTACCGTGAACACCTTACCACTGAGGATAACAGGTTCCTCGAAGCCAACTGGTCGAAGATTAAAAAGGCGCTTGGTTACCTGATCACACAGGACGCCCGGGGCGAAATGGGCGGGCTGTCCTCGCCCGACGATGCTGCCAATCCATCGGCAATGAAAGATGAGAACAAAATGACAGAGGACCCGGACGGCATCATTACAGGCACCCAGCACAACACCTATGACATCAACTACCACGGTGCAAATACACTAATCGGGGCGTTGTACCTCGCCGCCCTGCGTGCCG
Organism: uncultured Pirellulales bacterium; assembly: GCA_964628195.1. Lineage (GTDB taxonomy): Bacteria > Planctomycetota > Phycisphaerae > Sedimentisphaerales > Anaerohalosphaeraceae > CAZVPF01. Next base: position 172,684 of record CAZVPF010000001.1, read on the forward strand.
GTGAGGAAATGGCCAAAGATATTGGCGACGAAAAGTTCGCTGCCTTTGCCCGCAAAATATACGAGAACGGCAGGAAATGGACCGTCGAAAACTTGTGGAACGGCGAGTATTTCATACAGGAAGTGGACCTGGAAAAACACAAGAATCACCAGTATGCGGACGGATGTTTGTCCGACCAGCTTTTCGGGCAGATGTGGGCCCACCAGCTTGACCTGGGTCATGTTTACCCCGAAGACAAGGTGAAAAAAGCCCTGCATTCGATCTGGAAATATAACTGGGCCCCGGATGTAGGTGTTTACAATGAAAAGTACAAGCCATTCCGATGGTTCATAAGCCCGGGACAGCCGGGGCTGATTACCTGTACCTGGCCGAAGGGTGATTATCTGCCCGACGGAACCATGTATAAAAACGAAGTCTGGACTGGTATCGAGTACCAGGTCGCGGCGAATCTTATTGACGAGGGATACGTGACCGAAGGCCTGGCAATATGCAAGGCGATACATGAACGTTATCAGCCGGGCTTTTTGAACCCGTATAACGAGATCGAATGCGGCGACCATTACGCAAGAGCCCTTGCAAGCTGGGCAGTTTACCTTGCCCTGGCCGGATATAAATACAACGGCCCGGAAGGTTCGGTCGGCTTCGAGCCCAAAATAACACCTCATGATTTCAAGGCGGCCTTTACGTTCGCAAACGGCTGGGCTGCTTTCGCACAGAAGCGGGATCCGTACAAGCAGGTCGAGGACCTTACGATGCGAAAAGGCAGCCTTAAGCTTCGCAGACTTGATTTCACCCTGGACATAAACAAAAGGGCTAAAGGCGTCGAAGTAAAACTTGATGGAAACACGATAGCGAGCAGCTTTAAAACCCGCGCAAATGCCGTAACTGTCGACCTCGGGCGAAAGATTGAGATCAAAGAAGGGCAAAACCTCGAAGTTGCGATAAAGCTTTAGGGCAGCTCTTCGAGCCAGCTTTGCATAACTCGCAGCAGGTCCTGCATGTCGGTTGTGTTGCTCAGGTCGATGTCCGTTCCGTCGCACCAGTTGTTCGGTGCATAGCACGGACGGTGCATCCAGTACCGCCCCAGCGCACTGAAATCTTTCAGGTCGACAAGTAACGAGCTCTCGTCAATGTTCGCGTCAAGCTGGAACTCAATTACAACACAAGCGTAATACTTGACCGATGAGATATCGATCACTATCCTGCCGGGTATGGAAGTTGAATCTATACTCAGCGGGCCCGTGGAATCCGGCGAAACCACATAAGCGTTTAACTCCTTGCCCGACAGCCATGCGGGCATTTCAATATCGAAACTAAGCTGTCCGGTTGGAGTTATCTGGTCGGTTTCGAGAACAAGGTTGTAGTTGACAATATCGACAAAAAGCTTCCCGCTGCACAGGTCCTCGTAAACTGTCAGACCGATGTTCTCATCCACGTCCGGGTCCGCAGAGGCAAGGGCCGGCTCTCCGGTCCCGGCAAGGACCGAGTTTAAGTAGTTGGAGAAATCAGCAAGCATCATATTTCGACCAGCGGCTGTGTCTGTATTGAAAAACTCCATGCCGATGTTGTTTTTAATGTAATAAACTTTCCCGGCTCCAACGGAGCGCAGGTCCGTATTGGGTGCCGAGGCGATGTCCGAAACCCCCGTCAAAGCGGAAAGACTGTAACCCGAACCGTTTATTGTGAAATTACCCCGCTCACCATCTCTTTTGCCGCTGACCCCGGTAACTATAAGCCTGCCGCCGCCCTGAACCCAGGGCTGGAGCACTTCGTTGACAACTTCCTCGTCGAACACTTCTGATTCCGGGACGATCAGAACACGCAGCCCATCAAGCGTTTCACCGTCAAGTTTCCACTCGGGAACAAGCCTGTATTGATGATGCAGTTGACCAAGCGCTGTCGCCCAGCCCCATACGGCGAACTGATGCGGCTGGTTTTCAAAGTCTATCAGCCCGCCCGGCAGCATCCTGTTCAGCACCGAACTGCTCGAGTAATAAATACCGATATCCGAAACAGCGTCCCGCCGGTTAAACAGCTCGTCGACCTGCGAAACAAAATCGAAAAACTCGCTGTTGAGACCTATCGACCCGGTATTCTTCGGGTTCTCGGGGTGAACCATCGGCATTGTGTTGGCCGCGAGCATTTCAGAGTATACCACCCAGCAGAGATTTGTATTTATATAGTACTGCGGCGGGTCGTGCTTGAGATAGTCCTCGTAACCCTCATTGTACAGCCATACGTTCACAAACCTGCTTCTGGCGTGCTCCTTTGCGAGTTTGTATGCGCAGTTCAGCCTGCCGACTGGCGGAAGCATAAAGCCCCTCGGCCCGCTGCTGAGGTTCCAGCCTGCTGTAAGCTCCGTGCTTACCATGTCAAGGTTACCCCTCGCCCAGCCGAGGCTGAAAAGCGGTATATCGTTACCCATCACGAAAAAGTCATCTATGCCGTTTTCCCTTGCTGCGTTGTGAACCGCGGTGTCATAATTCGTCAAAGCCTCGGTTCCTGCATCTCGTTTAAATATCATAAAAGCCTGCCAGATCGGCTGATCCTGCCATCGCCTATCGTCCCAGGCAAAGTGGTCAAGATTCGACCCGTTCCATCCCCACCCGTAAGCGATGTTCTTGAGCTTCGTGCGAACATCGAAATTAGTCACATCAACGATACCCATGCCCTGCAGTTCCGATACGCTGAAATTATCTGAAAGGTAATCCCTGAACCTCGCGACGGACCAGTCACCGAACGCCTTCTTTACCGGCTCGTTACTGAAGCTGTCCCACGCGCTGTAGTTATCCGTCCACATACCGTGCATGCCCGACTGTGTAGCGTACAAAGCCGAAGCATAGGTATAATCGTTCCATATCGGGCACGCGCTGTCTTTCGGGAAAGATACATGCCCGCAATACTTACCCGTTTCAGCGATATAAATCTGCCCGTTTGCATTGTCATGATCATTATAGCTGTAGCTGAACGGGATATTGCCCTGTATGTCCTTTGCGCAGGCAGCGTCGTAAACCCTGCTGTTTCGCGGGTCCGTTGCCGGCCCGTCGTAGCCCGCGGCGACACTGCCGTCAGGGTAGGTCATTGCAGGACCCCCGAACTGCGGGTGAGTCCGTGTCCACGGCTGGGCGGTTTGTTCATCGTCGAACCAGTTATGCACGCCAATCCAGTAGACCTCGCCGCCGGTATAGGCCTGCCAGTTCCAGAAAGTGTGGCTGACGGTGTTGTATTCCGCGCTTTGGCTCGGGTCGTGAAGTTCGGCGATAAACGCGACCGATTCACCGAATGTCTCGTAATACGATACGCTTTTCATGCCCTCAGCGTCGGCCTGGATTTTCCTCCACGGAGCCTCGGTAACCTTCTGCCCGTAAACTCCCCAGCCCGGATCAGTCGCGGAATGATTAAAAATAACGTTTGCATTATGACCCTTTGCCATTAACACATCACCGGTCTCGGCGATTTGCAGCAGACTGTCCCACCATACCGGCTCATCGCAGACAGAAAGCGACCCCTCAGCTGTAACCATCGTACTTCCCGGGTAGAAAGTGTCGTAACCTGTATAGACCGTGTCACTCCCCCCGAAAGCGGTAATACCCCCGGAGGCTATCCATGCCTGCACCTGCGACACCATATCCCCGGCAACTACGAGCCTGCCGTGAGTAATGTCTATGGACTGACCCGGTTCATCAAGGCCGTTTACGGCTTCGGTTATAACAACCCCGCCGTCAAGCTGGATGTGATTGACGCTTGAAGGGTTGAATGAAATGCCGGGGGTTGTCAACTTGCCGTCTTTAATGATTAAGGTCGCGTTGCCGTAACCGTGCCCCGCCGCTCCGTTACCCATATACACCCAGCCGCTTTGCGTGTCAATGCTGCCGTAACTTGTAAGCACCGAATCCGAATACCACCCAAGCTGAAGACCCGGGTTCCAGTAGTTATGCGCCGGGCTGGGATACGTAGTCAGACTTGCTCCTGGTTCGATAACCAAACTCGCACCCGTAAGATGTGTTATGTTATCCAGGCCCATGAATAGGCCTGCGCATTGGGCGGATGAACCGTTTTGCAAAGTCGGGTAGTTGTTTAACCAGTCCAGGGCCTGTATTCTTACAATGTCCTGGCTTGAGGGAACCGCCCCAGCCGGATCGGCCCAGTCAATGCTCCAGTTGGCCGGGTCGGACCAGCTGCTGCCGTCACCGCCAAATGCAGAACCAAACCATGTATACTCGACCCCGTAAAGCAAACCGCAGCTACAAAGCATTATCAAAAGGACAAATATAACTCGATAAAAATTGATTGTATAGGCTTTTGAACCTTTTTTATTCGACACTTCGCGTCTTTCAACTAACACTAAAGAATACAGTATATCCTGTCTGAATAGAAAGAACTTGAAAATCCTCTACTATATATATCTTACCAAAAACGGGGGTTCTTAATCAATCATTTTGCGCGTCGTTCCGGTCTTTTTGCGAAAATGTTATACAAATCCGATGCTATGGGTGTTATATTATTTAATCGTCGGATTTCAGGGCATTGTCGTCCGGAATCGCGGTCAATTATTTGCTTGAAAATAATTGCCGATTTATAGCAGCATTTGTATTCGGCAAATAGCGAATGCAAAGCCCGATAACTGCAACTTAATAAAGGTATTTGAATAATGAAAGCAAACAACATCGAAGCAAAGTGGATATGGCACAGCCAAAAGAATTACAAGCCCTATAATCAAACCGTAAAAGCAGTGAAGGTTTTTAAACTTTCCGAAGTCAAACGCGCCGAGGTCATGATAACAGCCGACAGTTTCTACCGGCTGTTTATTAACGGGCAATGGGTAAATGACGGGCCCGCGAGGAGCTGGCCGCAGCACTTCCAGGTAGACAGGATAGATGTGACCAACTACCTGCAAAACGGTGAGAATATTATCGAAGTCATCGCCCGTTTTGACGGTGTGGGCAGTTTCAGAATCGTTCCAACACGCGCGGGATTATTGGTGCAGCTTAACGCAGAATTGAAAAACGGCACCAGCAAACGGATCGTTTCGGATAAGACCTGGGATGTCGCTGTCGATAACAGGTGGGTTTCAAACGTTCCGAAAATGAGCGCGCAAAGGGGGCCCGCCGAACTGTATGACTCTTTAGAAAGCCCTAAACCAAGGTTCCGCAAAGCCGCTGAACTGGACAAAGCCAACCAGGGACCCGTTAAAGGTCTTCAGTTCAGGCAAACTGCCCTGCTTACCAAGGACCCTTTCCCGCTGAAATCTTTTATGGCCGCAAACCTCGTCAAAAATTCCCCAAGTATAAACTTCTGTGTTTGCCTGCCCAAGCTCGTTACCCCCGGGCTCATGGAAGCTCAAATGCACAACCATTACCCGTTCGCTATGGCGACGGTCATCAAGGTAAGCAAAAAATGCAGTCTGAAAATAATCAGCGAAACATGGAGGACCGATCACTTTAAGGTCTCTATAGACGGCAAAACCGGAAAAAACGGCGTCTTTACCCTTAACCCCGGCACACATATTCTCGTTGCAGCTGTCAGGTGTACGTTCATGCACGATAAGGATGTCTCGCTGCGGCTGGTCGACCCGCCGAAAATGAAAATGGAAAACCCGATCGATCCGGGACATGAAAACCCATGGTGCTGCATTCCTTACGATGAATACGCCTTCAGCATGCCGGATATTGTCTGGACCGAATGGTTCGAGAACCACCCCGAGCAAAAGCAAAAACGCGATAAATACCTCAGCCAAACCGACAGTATGCTCAGGGAGGTAAAAGATAAAAACAGCTTCAAAAAACTGCTCGGTTCAAGGGCAAAGTTGATTTCGAGCGAAAAAATGTTCGTTCGTGACGATTTCTGGAGATTCAAAAACCGGGAGGTTCTCGGTAACGCTCGTGAAAATGTGCAGAACCCGGCCGGGCTTATCTACGATAACCCCCATCTTACCGCCGTCAAACCTGACAGCAATGGTGATATTGAGCTTGTCTACGACCTTGGCGAACAGAACTGCGGATACTGGAGCTTTGAGGCCGCAGCGGCTGAAGGAACGATATTCGACATTTACGGTGTTGAATATATCAACAGCAAAGGCGAGATACAGCACACCACCGAGATCAGGAACGGTTTCAGGTATATCGCGAAGGAAGGTCTTAACCGCTTCACTTCGATGATAAGAAGGTCCGCACGCTATATTTTCATAACCATACGCAACCAGCAAAGTGAAGTTAAGTTCCGCAGCTTCAAGCTGATAGAGTCAACCTACCCCGTCGATTATACCGGCAGTTTCACATGCAGCGACGAAACGCTTAACCGTATCTGGGACATCTCCGCACGCACTTTGAAGCTGTGCATGGAAGACACTTTTGTAGACTGTCCCGGCTATGAGCAGACACTGTGGACCGGCGACGCGCGTAACGAGGCCCTTTTCGCGTATTACGTTTTCGGCGGTGTCGATGTGGCGCAAAACTCGCTGAGACTTGGCGCAGAGTCGCTTGACCGTCTGCCGCTTGTCGGCTGCCAGGTGCCCTCCTGCTGGGACACGGTAATACCGGCCTGGAGCTTTTTGTGGAACATTGCCGTCTGGGAAAATTATTTCTACAGCGGCGACTTGAAGTTCCTCAAGTCAATGTGGAAAGACATGCTTAAAAACCTCAAACGTGCCGAGCGATACATCAATAGCGACGGGCTGTTCAGTGTAAATATGTGGAACCTTTTCGACTGGGCGGATATTGACCACGACCGCGATACGGTTTTGCATAACAGTATGTTCTTTGTCGGCGCGATAGACGCGACGTTAAAATGTGCGGATGTATTGAAAAAGAAAGACAAAAAACCCTGGCTCTCGGAATTGAAGACAGGCCTCGTCAAAGCGATAAATAAAACCTGGGACACGGGCCGCCGAAGCTACCCGGACAGCATTTATAACGACGGAACAGCAAGCAGATCGATCTGCAGGCACACAAGTTTCCTTTCGATCCTTTACGAAATTATTCCTCGTAAGCACTACAAAGACGCTTACAGGAACACCATGACCCCCCGCAGCAGCATGATTCCGGTCGGTTCGCCTTTCGCCCTCCTGTACCTCTACGAGGCAATGGAAAAACTCGCCGGCGAAGAAGCAATAATAAAAGATATCTACAATAACTACCGCCCGATGCTCGAGGACGGTGCGACCACCACATGGGAGGTCTTCGCCGACAGCCCCGTAAGCCCGCCCGGCGATTTCCCAAGCCGAAGCCACTGCCACGCGTGGTCCGCTGCGCCCGCATATTTCCTGAACCGAATCATACTGGGCCTGAAACAAACTAAAACCGCGGCAAAAGAATTCGAGCTTAGTCCGCTGCTTTGCGGTCTGGAAAATGCTTCCGGAAGTATCGCGACAATTGAAGGACCGGTCACAGTCAAATGGCAGGTTCAGGGCAAACAGCTTGAGATAAAATATTCCGCGCCGAAGGGCGTTAAGGTCAACTTCCGGCGAAACCCGTCACACAAGGGGCTCAAGGTGAATATAGCTGCAATTTGACAGTCTTTGCGCATAATGAAGGGGCTGTCACGCAAATTGACTTTCTTTTTATGATCAATTTACTGTATAAATGTATTACCTGCAGTAAGTTAATTTAACTTTCATAGAAAGGCCCCGGATGCTTTCGGTCATTACCGGCAACTTGGACATTGATAAAGCTTTTAAGATAGCTTTAGGTGATATTTTCACCAATATTGCGCCATACCGCACGACGCTTCACAGCAGGGCACACGACAGCGAAGTCGATATTATAGGCCCGGATGATGAAGTATTGAACGCCGGCCTGAGCTACAACACGCCCTGGACCCGCGATGCGGCGATAAATACCTGCAACGGGGTCGGACTTTTTATGCCGGAACTGACAAAGAATACTTTGCTTTCCGTACTTGAGAAAAGAAATGGCAAAACCGTACTAAAGGACATGTACGACTCGCAGTACTGGGATGCGATTATTTGGGCAGCCGGCGCGTGGCAGCAGTTTTTGTATACGTTTGACTATGATTTTCTGAGTGTCGCGTTTGAGGTGATAGATGCAGCTCTGGAATTTTTCGAGAACACGGAATTTGACGAAAAAAGAAATCTTTTTCGCGGCCCTGCAAGCACCAGTGACGGCATATCAGGCTACCCGGACTTCTACGCGAACGTAATATGCTCGGAAATGCACGGCGGAGCCTTTATACTCGACTGGCTGGACGCAAACCCCCAGCATCGCGCAAAAAAAGGCCGCGGCATGCCAATGTTCGCACTCTCGACAAATTGCCTGTATTACAACGCCTATGTGGTAGCGCAAAACATGGCCGATGCCTTGAACACAAACGAAAAACCCGGTTGGCCAGAAAAAGCCGAAAAACTTAAAAAAGCGATAAACGACAACTTCTGGTCCGATCGGCTGGGCAGATACCTGTACCTTGTCGATGATTTCGGAAACTGCGACAGGCAGGAATGCCTCGGACATGCCTATGCGATTCAGTTCGGCATCGCAGATCAGCACCAGGTAAAAAGCATATTTGAAAACCAGGCAACGGTGCCCGCTGGTTTGCCTGTAATCTGGCCTGTCTTTGATAGGCACAAGGACGGCACCGGCAACTCCTTCGGCAGGCACTGCGGCTGCGCCTGGCCATCCTTCGAGGCAATATTCACAACCGCGGCCTACCGAGCAGGCAACAGTGATTTCCTGCTCAAACAACTCGGCAGCCTTTCCGCCAGTGCATGCAGGGACATGCACTTTGCCGAAATATATCATCCGGTCTCCGGCGAAATATACGGCGGGGTTCAGAGGTTCAAAGGCGACGACCTTTATGTATGGGAGTCCTGCCCCCGGCAGACCTGGTCTGCAACAGGGTACATAAGGCTTATACTGCGCGGACTGGCGGGAATAGAACTATCCCGGGACGGAATGAACTTTGCCCCCCTGCTTACGGAAGATGTACCAAATCTTGAAATGACCGGCCTGCGGTATAACGGCAATAAACTCTCGGTTAAGATAAAAGGCCCCGGTGACAAAATAAAAAGCATGAACATAAACGGCCAAGAAACCGAACAGTTAATACTGCCTGCAAAATTCACAGGCCCCGCGGTTGTGGAAATCGAACTTTCAAAGTAATAATTAAGGAACTTTTCACATGAATCTTTATCAACACAAAAAAAGTTTTACAAAACTTATCCTCGTAGTAAGTCTAATTGCCGCTATTTTCCTGCCCTGCACAGCCTTTGCTGAAAAAGCAAAGGACATGGCCTATGAACAGGAAATGGTCCGCAAGTCCGAAGCAAACGCGATACTCCAGGGCTGGAGCCCGACCATACCCTTTGACGAGTCAAAGGTTACCTTTGGGGTCAGCACTGTTTCAAGGACCGGCTCGTGCAGCGCGACAATTAAAGTCGAGCCGGACGCAAAGCCCGCTTTTTATGAAATGCAAAAAGACATTTCAGGCGTCAAGCCCGGTGAAGTTTACAAAATGACGGCATGGATAAAAACAGAAAACCAAACCGACGGTGTCGGGGCGTATATGGGTATTGGCGCATTGAAAGCGGAGTATCCTTACAGCAGGTTTGTTTCGGGCGACGCTGAGAGAGTCACCGGAACAAGCGACTGGACAAAAGTTAGCTGCGTGCTCTTTGTTCCGCCCGGGGTTCATACTATTAGGCAGATAATCCTGATCCACGGCACAGGCCAGGCTTATTTTGACGATATCGTTTTTGAGAAAATAGATAGTTTCCAAAGTGTCGAAAACAATTCCCCGAAAATCCATGTAACCAACGAGGTAACCACGGAAGATTTTATCGGTTTCGGTTTCGAGGACGACGCGTTTTTCTATACCCAGGAAAATCTCAGCGAGATGAACCAGTCGGATATCGAACTGCGCAACCGCCGGATAGCCGAGCTTTCCCCTTCGGTCATCGCTACACTTTTCTGGTGGGACGCGATATGCCCGGACAAAAATCTCGATAACGTTACTTATGACACCGAGCAGTTCAAGGCCCTTATCCGTACACTGCGCCCTCACCAGCAGGCCGGTCGAAAAGTCTTCATGGGTGACGTATTCTGGGGATGGAGCAGGGAAAACTTCCCCTACAGCATGAAAAACGTAGAAAAAGGCATCGAAATATACTCCGACGCCGTTGAATACCTGGTTAAACAGCAGGGTCTTGAGTGCATTAAATACGTTTGCATTTCCGGTGAGGTTGATATGGTTTTCGAGTCATACGGCGGCTCGTTCGAAAGCTACCTCAAGGCATGCAGGCTGCTCAGGAAGAAACTTGACCAGGCCGGCCTTACGGACATAAAAATAATCGGCGACAAGAGCGGCGGCTTTGTGTGGATAGAGGAGATCATCCCGATACTCGACGATCTTTTCGGCATATTTACAATCCATGAATACCCGGAAATAACCCAGTACCCGCTGATAGATTACCGCATCGACAGGATGGTGGACATCGTGCAAGACAAATCCGAACCTATCGTCACCGCTTCGGGTAAAAAGAAATATAAACCCATCTTCCTTTATGAAATCGGGGCTCTCGAAAGCAGCACAATGAGCACCCCGCAAATGGGCAGCGTAATGCCTCGATATGAGTACCCGCTCTATTGTGCCAACACCGCTATCTCGGGACTGAACAGGGGGCTTGTCGGCGGGTCCGTCTGGTGCCTGCACAGCATGTATTATCCCGGCAGGATGATGATGGACTGGGGAATTTGGGAATATAAAAACCTGGACTGGAAAATACGCCCGGTGTATTACGGTTACGGACTGTTCACCAAATACGCAAAGCCCGGCATGAACCCCCTGAAAGTAGATGTCTCGCCCGAATTTTATGATTTCTCCGCTGCAGCGCTTCGCGACAGCAACGGCAAGAGAATAGTTTACATACTTAATTTTTCCGACACAGCCCTTAAAGCAGACATATCCGGCCTGAATGAAGGCGCATTTGAAGTTTTCGAGTACAGCAGGGACACCGTGCCCTCGATGGGTGAAAAAGGCTACGGCCGGGTCGACTCCCTGAAAACAGGAAAAATATGGAAAGCCTCGCAGAAAAGCATTGATACAAAACCCGAAAGCATTATTATGCTCAAAGAAATTTGATCAGTTGGAATAACGCAGTAATTTTAAATATCCAATTTACAGGAAATGGACAAATGGAAAACTTGTTTCAAATGCCAGGCGGCAAAGTCGAAACACGCTGGATATCACTGGAGAATAAAAATGGCGAAAAAGGCGCCGCAGGCAAGGCGAACTTCGGCAGAAAGGGCTCGGCCTGTACAAGACTTGCAGCGGGACAGGAAATAACCCTTGCCGATCTTAAAGGCAGCGGGACCATTCGACGCATGTGGATAACCATTTCCAGCCGAACACCGGACACACTTCGGGGGCTGAAAATAGAGATGTACTGGGACGGGGCCGCAACCCCGGCTGTACAGGGCCCGATAGGTGACTTCTTCTGCCACAGCCACGGCAGGATACTGAAGTTTGAAAACGCGTGTTTTTCCTCCCCGGAAGGCAGGAGCTTTAACTGTAATATACCCATGCCGTTTAGAAAAGGGGCATTGATTAAACTCGTCAACGAATCTGAAAATTTAATGGACCTTTACTTCGATATAAACTGCACATTGAACGACAGGCACGACGAGAATACCCTGTATTTCCATTCTTACTGGCGACGGGAAAACCCGACGAAGATTAGAGAGGATATGACGATTCTGCCGGAAGTTCAAGGCAAGGGACGTTTTCTCGGTTGCAACCTCGGTATCCGGGTGAATGAAAAAATGAACAACTTCTGGTGGGGCGAAGGAGAGGTAAAGGTTTATCTCGACGGCGACGAAAAGTATCCCACGCTCTGCGGGACCGGCACCGAGGACTATATCGGCACAGGCTGGGGACAGGGCTATTTTGTAAACCGTTTCCAGGGTAACCATTATGTCGAGGGGGATAAAAAGACCAGCGATTCGTCTTTTGCCGACGCTTACGGTTATTACCGCTTTCACATCCCTGACCCTGTTTACTTCCACGAGAATATAAAGGTGGATATCCAGGTGATGGGCGGGGCTTTTTATAAATCGCTGATAGAATGCATGGACAGGTATCCCGATATAAAGCTGATTAAAACCGGTGACGGAACCGAGCTTTACACAAGAAAAGAGATCGAGGAAAACCCGGAACAACCCGGCCTGGTCGAACGCTGCGATGATTATTCTGCAACGGCTTACTGGTATATGAACAGGCCGGAAAACGGCTTGCCCGCTATAGCAGAAGCGACCGAAAGGATCAAGGACATCGTTTAGGCTCCGCCTGGCGGCAGGGAGACAAAGAAAATATATTTAACGGTTCGGCTGATTGGCGTCGTTGAAGTTCTTAACTTCCCGCAGCATATATTCTCTTTCGTTGTCTTCGGTAATGTTCCAGTCATTGTTTTGCGGCGGATAGTCATAAACCCAGATCGCCGAGAGCGGGACATTAAGCTCGATAATTGCGTTATATATCCTGTAAAAAATCTCCCGTTCGTTTTCAAGAGTTTTTGGTGCGCCGAACTCGCCCACGAAAAAAACCTTATTTTCCTTTTCGGCTGCATCTTTGCAAACACCTATAAACTCTTCTATTGAGATTTCGTCGGCAAAGTAAAGATTGTCATGGTGTGGATAAATATGCACCGATACTGAGTCGACCATGCCGGGGTTGTCGTTGGCAAGCATTCGCATCCACTGCTGCTTTGAATCTTTCTGCCAGTTATTAAAATAGCTGCGGTGAAATGCGTTTTCAGGCGGCGCGGCGTCGCCGGTCGATATCAGCCGGTGCGGGTCTATTTTGCGTACCTCCTCGGCAAAAATTCTGTAAGCGGTTCTGATAGCTGCCCGTGTGGGCCTGTCTCTTTCGGTTCGGGTCAATGCGGTCCCCATTTCGGGCACTATCGGGGCTCTGCCGAAATTCGGATCTTCGTCGTTTCTCGGGATATCCGCTGCGAGAAGATGTTCGTTGCCGAACTCCCAAGCCCATATCGCCTCTGAATCTGCATACCTGCCGACAATTTCCCGGGTATAGGTCCTGAAAAAGTCCATCGTTTTGCTTTTGGGATTCCCGATTTGGTCCATCGACTCGCCTGCAATATCAGGTACATTACAGACATACCAGAACAGGCAGGGCACCAGGCCAAGCCCGTGCTTTTCGGCTTCGGCGACAAGTTCATCCATCAATTCAAAATACCGCTGTTTATCCTCAAGATAGAGTTTCCATTCGACAGGCCAATAGCCCCCGGCCATGAACCTTATGAAAGGTACATTGTAATCTTCTCTGAGCGTCCTGAAGCCTTCTTTATAGCTTTTGTCCTCAACATCCTTCAATACCCTGAAGAACGCGTTAAAGTAATTCACGCCCATGCCTGTGTAGGGTTTACCCTTTCTCATCAAACGTCCGTCCACTGCATAAATCCCCGGGACCAGGCCGGCATTATCTTCGTTTAAGTTCATTTGGGAAGATTGCGGATTTGGTGTTTCGCCGGATGTCTTTTTCTCGTGTTTTGCCGCAGCAGTATCGGTGCTGTTAGTATTTGCCTGTTCTTGACATCCCGTAAATGCTAAAAAAAACGCCGTAACTAAAAGATAGGATAATAACCTCATATCTGCCCCGTATTAAATTAAGATTTGTTATACACTCGTTTTACAGACTCAGTCCCAGTTGGTCAGCCAGTGGTTAATTTTAAGCTTTTCCGGGTCGAACTTGCTCTTTGCCCGGATAATGACCTCTTTTTGTTGACCGGGGTGCATATCGAAAAAGTTGTCGCTGAAATAAGCATTCATGTCTTCATCGGTAAGGAGGTTTACACATCGTGCAAATTTATCGGCAGTGATCTTTATCCCCGCCTGGTACTCACCGTTTTTTTCGACAAGCTTGCCCGATTTCACTTTAAGATTAGGTTTAGGCCAGTCTACGTCTTTCCAGAGGTTATGGAAATATATCTCGCTTGCATTGCCTTGCCCGGATTGAAAGCTGACCCTGAGGTAACTGTTTTTATCCTTGCCGGCAGCTTTGTTGGAAACGCGGACGATAACCTCCGAACTGTGCCTGCCAACACCTGTTTGTTTATTTTCGAGTATTTCAGATTCCCCGGTTTCAACGTTTTCACGATAGATGGTTACTTCCCCTGACAATTCTTCGGTAAGATTATGCGTAAGGTAGAGATCGTACCCCCCCTTTACCTTTCTAAACGAAAGAACAACGGGCCTGCACGCACGCTTGAGATAATAATAAACCTGCTTGGGCAGCCCGTAATAGTCGATTATCGACCAGCTCGCGCAAGGCCAGCAGTCATTAAGCATCCATATAAGTGCACCGCTGTTGACAGGCTGTCTGCGTCTGTGGTGCTGGAACTCGGCGTAAAGGTATTCGGCGTGGAAGGTGCCGGCGACCTTGACAAAATCGGCAGCGTCTTTCGGTTCATGGAAAAGCTTTGAAGCGCATTTATACTGTACCTGCACGAATGTCTCAGGAAGGGAATTGTAAGGGTTGTCCTGAACATGGTGTTCCCATACGTCATTTATAGGCCACAGGTTCTCTTGAGATATAAACTTTTTCAGCGATCGCATCTGAACAGGGCCGTGCAGTCCGAACTCTGACATGAACACCGCTTTTTTGCGATCGATATGCTCACGGAATTTGGTGATATCATCCTGGAATGCTTCTTCGTATGTTCCGCCGTGCGTATCGCCTGAGTAAGGATCGTTTCCTACGTCCGTTATGCTTATGGGGCTGCTCGGAGTGTAAGCTACGTCCGGGCAAAGGTCCTGTATAACACCACGCGCGAGATAATGAGTGACCAGTTTGCCGGTTGTAATATTCTCGGCGAAAGAACCTGTCTTTTCATTACCGCCGCACCAGTGCGTAATGCAAGGATGGTTGCGGAGTCTCTGAACCTGGTACTCAAACTCGGGGATAAGATCGAGCGTAAAGTCATGGTCGTTGTCGGGTATGTCCGAGCAGGCGAACATCATATCCTGCCAGACCATAATTCCGTTCTCGTCGCACAGCCGGTAGAAAGCCTCGTCTTCATATATCCCCCCGCCCCAGACCCTGAGCATGTTAAATCCCGCTTCGCGGGTCAGGCGAATGAGGTGTTCATAACGTTCGACTGAGACAGTGCCCGGGAAGCAGTCCGCGGGAACCCAGTTGGCGCCGGTGCAGAATATATACTGCCCGTTTATTTTGAACTGGAATTTCTGAATGTTTCCGCCGTTGGGGTCCTGCAAAAGCTCAACTTCGCGGATGCCGAAACTTCCCGAACTGGCGTCAAGAACCTTTTGTCCCTGCAGCAGTTCAATGCTGTAATTATATAAATTCGGTTTCCCGTAACCGTAAGGCCACCAGAGTTTCGGATTTTTAAGCTTGAAATTCGCTATGTTCTTTATGCCCTCAACCGTTACATCCTTTTGGACGCTTTTTTGGCCGTCCGAAATGGTCACGGACAATGTCAGCTTCTGATTTTTTGAAATATTCCTGCTTTCACGGTCGAGCGTTATCAGCATGTGTACGTGCCCGTCGGTTTTGCTTCGGACATAAACATCGTCTATATTTCCGCCCTTGACCATTTGTATCGAAGCGCTGCGGTATATTCCCAGCGAAGGCAGGTGCGGGGCCCAGTCCCAGGAAAACTGGCACTGTGCCTTGCGGGCGAAAATGCGGGGTGTGTAAAAACACGCCATATAATTACTCGTATCGCGGGCCTCGATAACCTCCTTTGTCGCGTGGATGCAAAGTGCTATCGTATTATCTTTACCGAAATTAACCTTGTCACTGATGTCAAAATTATACCGCCGGAACATATTTGACATCTCACCGGCTTTTTGGCCGTTAACGTATAACGTCGCATAAGTGTCCACCCCGTCGAAAACCATCTCGACTCTGCCGCTCTCGAAATTCTTCGGTATCTTAACGTCTTTCCTGAACCACCAGTCCTTGTGCCCCGTCCATTTGCAGCTCTCGGTATTGACGTCCTTAAAAGGGTTGCTTATTCTGCCCTTTTCGAGCAAAGCGGGGTGAATGTCTCCCGGTACAGAAACATCGATCCACCCGTTGTTTCCCAGGGCGGCGGCGCAGTATTTTGCGTCGGCATTTTTAGAATGCTCGGTGTCTTTAAGCTTCCATACACCATCAAGGCTCAGTGTTTTTAACGGCATTGCCGATTTTCTCCACTTATTCTATAGCAGCACTAATTATCCGGAAAGGCATTATAGACCTTTTCCGACTGAAATATCCACCTATTTATAATAGTTTAACGGGCCGTCTTTTTAAACGTCTTTTTGCGATAGATGTATGTCATTTTGCGCAGATGAATTGATTTAAAGTATTAAAAAAGAGATACTTACAGTACCTGGTAATATAATCTGCATTATTTCGCAGGCAATGAAGCACAATTAATATCTTTTAATTACGGAGTCTTCAATTGAGAAAAACAGCCGTATCAATTTTGATCGTCACGAGCCTTTTATCAACCTTCACTTTTGCGGCAAAGAAATATACCTACCTCGACCTTGTAAACAAACTTACCGACCTTGAGAGCCTCGCTGTTCTGCCCCAGCCCGGCGAAAAGTGCGCACAGTTTTCAAGCTACGACCGCAGCAGCAAGTACGACCCGCAAACCGGGCAGTACATTGACTGGCAGGCAAACGAGGACTGGACCGGTTACGTACGTAAGGAAGGGGAAAACTACGTCCTTGCCGAAATGGACGGGCCGGGCGTTATCTGGCGGATATGGAGCGCGAAAACCGGTGAGGGAAATGTTAAGGTCTTCCTCGACGGCAATACCGAACCTGCAATAGACATGCCCTTTTCCGATTTCTTCAGCGGTCAAAAACCACCCTTCAATAGGTCCGAACTTGTCTACACCGCCGCAATGGGGCTGAATTGCTATATACCTATACCTTATCAAAAGTCATGCAAAATAATTGCTGATAAAAACTGGCCTTACAAGGTGCTGCCGGACCTGGACCCGGGCGTCTTTTTTCACTTCACGTACACGACGTACCCCGAAGGAACCGAACTGCCGACGTTCAGTATGAATTTATCGGAAAGCGAAAACTCGGCACTGGATAGAGTAAACAATAAACTGGCGAATACCGGCAGCAAACCCGCGGATATCCAGCCGGGCAGAATAACCCAAATCAGGACAATAACCGTCCAGCCGGGCCAGGCAATAGATGTCTTCGACCTTAAAGGTCCCCGTGCCGTAACTTCGCTGAAAGTTGTCCCGCATTTCGATATCCCTGGAGATGACCACGACACGCTTCGCCTTTTAACCATGAGCATTAACTGGGACAACGATGACAGGCCCGCTGTATGGTCGCCGCTGGGCGATTTCTTCGGCACAGCCCCGGGAGAGAATCACTATAAATCACTGCCGATGGGAATGACAGACCACGAGTATTACAGCTTCTGGTACATGCCCTTCAGCGAGCGGGCAGTTATTAAGATAACCAATGACAGTGATACCCCCCGCAAACTCACGTTAAAGGCAAGCCATGCCCCGCTTGAAATGCCCGTAGAGAAATTGGGCAGGTTCCACGCTAAATGGCACCGTGACGCCTTTCTCCCCCCACAGCAGCAAAGACCCATAGACTGGACAATGCTGAAAACAACAGGCACGGGACGCTATTGCGGCGTAATGCTCCACGTCTGGCACCCGAGAGGCGGCTGGTGGGGCGAAGGTGACGAAAAAATTTACATCGACGCAGAACCGTTCCCCTCCACTTTCGGCACAGGCTCGGAAGATTATTTCGGCTACGCCTGGTGCATACCGTCCCTGTTCAGAAAGGGTTTTCATAACCAGACTCACAGCAATCAGCCCCCGGACGCCAAAGTCGACCCGCACGAAGGAAATCGCGGACACGTATCGGTAAACCGCTGGCACATCGCCGACAACATGCCCTTCCAGGCTTCGTTCGAGGCGACCATCGAAAAATACTGCTCAAACAATTTCCCCACACTCTACGCAGCGGTAGCATACTGGTACCAGGCCCCGGGCGGCAGTGACCCTTACCCCGTCGTTCCACCCGAGCTGAGGGTTGGATACTGGAAACCACTTGAACCGCCTTATAAGGTGAAAAATGCGATCGAAGCCGAAAAGATGCAAGTAGTCTCACGCTCCGCAGGAAACGCTTCGCCCCAGGGCATGATCGACTTCGACGGAAAATGGAGTAATGAAACCCAGCTCTGGTGGACTGGCGCAGCCCCGGGCGACCAGCTCGAGCTTGGCTTTGAAATCGACAAGTCCGGTACTTATGAATTGACGCTCGGCCTGACAAAGGCGGCTGATTACGGCATTGTCGAACTTTATCTTGACGGCGATAAAATTGCCGGCCCCATTGACCTCTACAACGACGGCGTGGTGCCGCTTGAATACGTTCATCCCCAGACGCTGGAACTCGAACCCGGCCGACATATATTGAAATTCAAAATAACCGGCGCCAACGAAAAAGCTGTCAGATCCTACATGGTGGGCATCGATTATTTGAAACTCGAACCCGTTAAAGGGGTTTCAGGTGCAGGCGTTAAAAAAAAACTCTATGACTTGAGAAACAGGCAGATTCTCGTTCCAATGTGGGGCTGGCCTGTCGAGGAAATGGCACAGGCCGCTAAAAAGTTCGGTTACGAAGTAGTAAACTCGCCCCACGGCAACGACATGGAGAAGATAAAAAAAGAGGTCGAAATATGGTCCCGCCACGGCCTGAAGATGATCGCCCGCCCGGCGATTGAAGTTGCAGATCCATTCGACCCTCAAGACGTCCAGGAGGGAATAGAAAAACTTAACGCGCTAATCGGTTATTACGACACCCAGCAGCACGTCGTTGCGGTAGTCATTACATGGGGCCTGTTCGGCGAAGGCGGATTTCCATGGGATTATAAATTCACCGAAAAAGCCCGGCAGTCTTTTAATGAATATATGAACACGCCCGGCCTTGCTTTGCCCCAGCCGCCGGAGGTGGGCAAACCGGGGTCGATGAGGTGGCTGAAGTGGCTCGAATATCGTCAGCACACCCTCGTGAATTTTCGCAAAAAATTCCTCGCCTCGGCAAAAAAGCACACCGACAAACTTGTCGGTACCTGGAGCGAAGTGTATCCAACCGAGCATTATACCCTGAATATGGGCGATGCTCCCGGGGCGGATTTTATGTTCTACGACCTGTCTTTCGGGGATGTAACATGCAATCAGCGAATTGCTTTTGGCGAATCGCACGGCGATATGCAGCACTTCAAGACGTTTGAAGCCTGGCGCGACCATGAGTTGCCGCTCATGGCAAAAGCAGCCGGGGAAGGTGTTATTCCGATAGCCTTCCAGTTTCCTATGAGAAGGGGCCACGCTGTTGACTTCCTGTCCGAAACCACTGTTTTCACCGACACGATAGAGCAGGAATACAGCCTTCGTATAGGCCCCGACATACGCAGGCTCGTCAACGCTGCGAACAAACCCATCCCGCAGCCGCAAGTTGCCCTTGTTTACCAGTCATTTGCCGCTGCGGCGCTGCCCGGCGGAGGTGAATCGGATATACCAGGAAGCATCATGCCCCTGCCCTTTTACCAGAACATATCAACAAAGCAGATCGAGGGACTCATGCACCAGATGGGCATAGATATGCAGGTAATCCCATACAGGTGGCTGGAGGATAAGGACCTGAGCTCTTTTAAAGCTGTCATAATCCCCGACCCGGTCTACCTCAATGACAAAATGAAAAGCAATTTACAAAATGCAAATCGTCTGCTTTTATGCGGCGAATATATGCTTGCGCACCGTCAGCCGGAGATGTCAAAAGGCAATTACCTTGACGGTGCGGGCTTTGCCTCGCTGACCTTTACACCCGAACGAAAAATAATATATAAAAAGCTTCCCGCGGGTAAATTGGAGATAGAAACCCCCGCCCACGAATGGTTGAAAGATATATCAATACCTGACACCCAAACCTATCCTTGCGACCAGTATTTTATTTTCGATCCCATGCCGAAAGATGCCCGAACTCTGCTGACACTCGCAGGGACACCTGTCATAATTTCCACTCAAGACGGGCAACGTACTTATATAACCAATCGCCTGCTGAATCATGCATGGCAAAGCGATTCTCCCTGGCTCGAAAATCTGCTGTATGCTTTTCTGCGAAATTATCTTGAAGATGCAGGTGTAAGGATAAATATAACAACCCCGCCCCTTGCAAGGGTCAATTTAAGCAGGTTCTACGGCAGTTACGGTCTTAGCGGAAATATCGCGTGGAACACCCTGGACAGGGACCTGGAAATTCAAACAGCCGATGGAAAAACAGTGACCGTACCGGCTTTCAATTGGACATTGGTCAACAGGCAAAAACGTTAACAAAAAGAAATCATACTGACAAAGCTGTATTTAATAAACCTGTTGGCGATTGTTACATCGATCCGCTGCTTGAGGCCGTGTCACGTAATTTGAATATGCAGCGTGAGAAAAAATACCCGATCCTCACCTGTTATGTGTGCATATCAAATTAATCCTGATTGCAACTGCCGGAATACAAAACCATTACTTCGAACAGGTCAAGGCGCTTGCCAATTCACAAGGTCCCGGCTCCGCGCAACACCGAGCTTATTATCTCCGCGTTTGGCGTGAGTTTTGCCCTCAGTCCTGCCTGCGTATATACAGTAAAAATATCCATCCAAATCCCGCCGGTCTGCGATAAACCCTGCATTGGAATTGTGGTCGGTATTAAAATCCTCCTGCGGCATTAAAAGCACCCTGCCGTTAACCCACTTCAGCCAATCCTCTTTCCGGCCCCCGCTGCCCGCCATCTGATAGATATGCATTTCATGGGGACGGTAATCAGTCGTAAGCAGCATCCACTGACCGTCGATATTCATAAACTCGTAATTCTCATGCGTCCTGCCGTTGTCTTTTCCGTCGGCTGCCATCAAAAGCTGCGGCAAACCGTCCCCCACAAACTCCCACGCCCCGTCAATACTCAGGGCCCGTGCCAGGCGGGTTGTTCCGGGCTTGCCCTCTTTATACATCAAGTAATACTCGCTGCCGGTGTAAGCGACCGCCGCGTCGATAGCCCTCTTGCCGGCCGTTAAATTGTGTGCAAGCGGCAAGCCTTTTTGCCAGTCAACAAGGTTCGTGCTTACGGCATAAAAAAGCTGGTTCGGCTGGCCTTTCTTATCACCCCATGAATTATACGTGAGGTAGTACTTATTCCCGATTTTATTGATACTCGGAGAGCACATCCCCCTCCAGTCATCAGACCTGCCGTCCCACAAAAACAGCGGCTCCGAGAACTCCTTAAAATCTTTGGTATAAACCGATGTAACATGACTCCGTTCGCGCCCCCGCTCGTAAAAAAATGCCGAAAAGAACAAATGAAAGACTCCGTCCTTCTCGATCATACACGCATCTTTGGTCGACCATCCTTCGTGAAAATATACGGGATTTTTGATTTCATACCAAAAATTCATCAATTCTGCATTTTGTTCTTTCCTGTCGACACAGCCGCAAAAAATTAACATGAACATAATAAGTGATATCAATGAAATGTATTTCACTTGTTTGTAACTCCTTTTACCAGGTTGATCAACGGTTATATTCAAGTTGGTAATTATCGGGGAAAGATCAATTCTTAGCAAGTTATTTCACATCCTTGCTGAACCTGGTTTTTCAAGGCCCTGTTGAAGTCAGGAAGAAACTGTAACCGGAAAGCTCAAATTCATTCATGCGGCTTTTTAAGATTGCAAAGCACCCCCTGATTGCTCTTTTGGCGTAATGAATTGTTAAAGACGGTCATTAATCCCGGACCGGCGCATCCCAGCCGATTCGGGCCGATCAATGAAAGTCGAAAAGCGACTGTGTCTTGATAATTGTAACCTGTTCAGGATAGGCGTGGAAAGCGTGAACATGGAGCTCATCGCGCCTCGCCTCAAAGTCAATGTAACTGAAAGGCTCCAGCCCGCCCGTAGAAAGTTCCGGAAACTTCAAAAATATACCGCGATTACGTGAGAACCTTTCAAGGTCCTTATGACTTTGCCGGTAGAGGTTAGGGCTCATTTTCTCGACCTGGAAGTCGGTCATATAGTTCAAACCCCTGCTCAGCGTGCATTTATGGTTCCGCTGGCCCCGGAACTGAAAACGTTCGATAAGCCCTCGCTTCGGCAGCATCTGGCCCGGCGCCGAAATAACCTCCGTCAGGCACATCTTGTTTATAAAGATGGTCACAACATGCGCACAGCCGGTCGCCCAGATAACGTTCTCGTATCTCTCGGTCTTGAGGTGCCGTCGAGAGTAGATATTGAAAAGCTCCGGGTGAAGAGGCCTTTGATAAAGTGAAAAGGACAATTCGCTAATCGCTAAGTTAGTTTTTGGTGCATCCATGTTTTTACCTGTATCAGAGTTTAATGCCCGTTTAACGGCCTTTACGAGCTTTATTATACAAAATTCACGGCTGCAGGTTCAAGGGCATATTTCAGCGATTTTTCTCACGAACCTCGATTATAGGACCAAAATCGCACAAGTCGGGCAAATTCAATGATTAAGAAACTTTAGTTTTTTCTGAATTTTTTTAAAAAAATATTAGATATCTTAATCTGCACCGACAAAAAACCAGTAATTCAGCCCCGCCGCCATGATGTCGTAAAAAACATGGCTGCCCGCTGCAACTCCAAACCCCCGAACCGCAAAAAGAACTGCGAAGTATATCCCCGCCATCAGCCGGAACAAAAATCGTGAAACCGAAAAGGCCTCACCCGTCTCGAAACTGCCGTTAATGAAAAAAAAGTGATGATGCACACTGAAAAGAACCGCCGAGACCAGAACCGCCAGAACAACCGACCATCCCCTGTCTATCCGCGCCACATCCTGAAGCAGTATCATCAACAGGCATATCAGCACCAGTCGAAATACGAGTTCCTCGTATATCCCCGCCCCGATCCCGGTCACGATATCTACAAAAAGCGGGTCGGCTGGGGCTGTCCCTGCCGCCTGCTCCATAGGCAAAACAGCCGTGCATAACTCGACACCGTTCTGTCCCCAAAAACCCCCCAGCCGCCACTGCCCCGCGGTGCGGTTAAAAAGCAGGCTAAGAACTATCAGCGGAAGGGCCAGTATTATACACTCCAGCGTCATCGGAAAAAAATCGCCAACCCTCACCCGCCATTTCTGGCGTGAAGTAACCTGAAGTGCGACAAGAATAATTATAACTGCCAGCGGTGTCGCAACCCAGGTCATACGCGAACTGAAACCGAGCATTTCGAGCAGGTTCTGTATCCACACGAAAGATACCACCCGGATACTCGCGTCATAAAGCGATTCATTGAGAACTTCGGGATTGATCAGAATTGTCCCTATCTCGTAAAAAAGCAGGAAAGGCAGCAAAAACACAAGCGCATAGACAGGCCGTGAGGTCCTGTCCAGGTAAGAGTCTTTAAGGAAACTGAACAGTTGACCCGGCGGCTGTTTGGGTATATCTTTTGAAGCCTGTACCATGTATTGAGATTATTTCGATCGGCGGCGATTGTAAAGAAAAATATCTCCGCAGTTTTTTTAGAAAGGCAATTATGCTCCGCGAAAGATTGATGAAAATTTACTCGCTGCTTTATGACCGTTTCGGACCGCAGGGCTGGTGGCCCGGCGAAGGCACGCTGGAAATAATAATAGGAGCGATCCTGACACAGAACACAAGCTGGAAAAACGTCGAACGAGCAATAGCAAATATCCGTGCCGCAGGCCTGATGGACGCCGAAAAACTGCACCGGCTTGACCGTGAAAAACTCGCGGGGCTCATCCGACCGGCTGGTTACTTCAACGTAAAGGCAAAAAGGCTGGCCAGCTTCTTGGCCTGGCTGAATGAAAACTGCCGGGCAAATCCAGACTCACTCAGGGACCGCAGCCCGCACACCCTGCGTGAGGAGCTTTTGGCGATAAACGGCATAGGTCCCGAAACCGCCGACTCAATCCTTCTCTATGCCCTCGAAAAACCTGTATTCGTTGTCGACACCTATACGTGCAGGGTAATGGGAAGACACGGGCTGATCGAACCGGGATGCACTTATCACGACGTGCAGCAGCTCTTCACCGGAACTTTGCAGCAGGACACAAAGCTTTTTAACGAGTACCACGCACTGCTCGTCTGCGTGGGCAAGGATTTCTGCAAACCAAAACCGAAATGCGAAAACTGCCCTCTCAAAAGCGACCCACATGAAATCGAGCAGTATTGACAAGGGCCGTAATTGACAAAACAGCGATTTAATAGAGTGACTTAACCTTCAGTCCTTTTTGTTTGAGATATTATTTCGCAGCTTAGGATGCAGTCGGTCACCATACTATTTTAACTGTGTCGACCAGGTCGGTTTTCATCTGGTCGGGCAGTTGAACTGTAAACCCGTCCCCTCTCGGCTGCCAGGTCAATTCCTCGTCTGTCCTCAAAAGCTTTACTGCCCGGGGCTTTTTGTCGCTGATGATATTGGCGGCGGGTTTTTCGCCCGGCGTGAAGTGCACGTACCAGTATTTTCCGTCCTTGCTCGCTGTCAGCGGGTAATTGCAAAGCTGCTGCCAATAGAGACCCTTTGTGTTGAAAACGGACTCTCGGCTGTGTTTGACCCATTTGGCGATTTTGTCGAGCCTGTCATAGATGACATCCGAGAAGGTGCCCTCCGGGCCCGGGGCGAAGTTTGGCAGAAAGTTCCCGCCCATTGAACGTACCTTTACGAACATTTCCAGAAACTCGGCGGCGGTTTTATGGTTCTGGCTTTTACGATACGCCCAGCCGGGGCCTATGGGCATGCACATCTCCCATACCTCGTAAGGCGGCTTTTCTTTAGGGAATGTGCCCTCGAATGTGAGGAAGTCGCCTTTACCGTGCAGCCGGTGATTTACTACGGTGTCGGGGGAAATCTCCAGAATCTCGTCCATCGTGATGCCGATGTATCCGCCGAAGTTATAGTCGAACCACAGCAGGTCGAGTTGGCCGTAGTTCGTAAGCAGTTCTATGATTTGACCTTTCATGTAATCCTTATACTGCTCAATCCACTGATCGGACATTTTCTTCAGCTCTATTTCTTCGTGGTCCACCCCGAGGGGTTTTCCGTCGGGATTTGTTTTCGACCAGAGATCGAACCCCTCCGTGCCGAAGCGGAAGGACATGTATTCGCGGTTGTAGTACCAGTCCGGGGCCGAGTAGTAGAGCCCGGCCTTTAAGCCGTTATTTCGGCACGCTTCGATGAACTCGGCGACGAGGTCGCGGCCGTTCATATACTGCTTTGTGCTGAAGTTTCCGTATTCGCTGGGCCACAGTGCATACCCGTCATGGTGTCGTGCGGTGAGTACGGCGTATTTGAACCCCGCTTTTGCCGCGGCCCGGCACCATTTGTCCGGGTCGTACTGTTCGGGGTTGAATACTTCGGCGAGTTTGAAATATTCGTTGGGGGTCATCGCTTCGCTGTGCCAGTCCTTTATCATCGACCAGGAAATCTCTATGCTGCCTTCGGGATGAGCGCTGCTTATTCCCCAGTGCAAAAACAAACCGAGTCCTGCGTCAGCGTACCAGTCGATATCGCGTTTTTTCCCGGCGTGTGTATCTGCCGGGGCATCTGTTTTCGCTTCAACTTCCGGCTGGGCCTGTATCGCAGCGGCAACGGGCGCGGCATCCGGTTCGCACCAGTTTACCTGCACAACGTCCGGCATCTCGCTGCGGTATTGTTCGGGCAGCTTTATTTCAAGACGGGTCGAGTCAAATTTGTATTCAAGCTCCGTACCCGTTTCCAGCAGGCTGACGCTTTTCGGTTCGGGAACCCCTGCCAGTACGATAGTTTCCTCTTTGAACTCCGGCAGTGCGTGCAAAAACCATGTCCGTCCTTTCGAGGTTACCGGTACGTTGCAGTTTTCAGGATACGGCCCGCCTTCGGAGCCTATAACAGTCCTGCGGTTATCTTCCATCCAGCTTTGGATCTCTTCCATGCGCTGGTAGTAAATATCCGGCATAGTTCCGTCGGCTCGCGGGGCGAAGTTTACTAGGAAGTTGCCGCCCCATGTTCGGATCCTTACGAAACGACTTAATATTTCAGAAGCCTGCATCGCCTGTTTGTCGAGTGCCCTTTGGTATGCCCAGCTTCCGACGGCGGTTTGACATGCCTCCCACCAGCCCCCTGGTCTTTGCTCGGGCAGGTGGCCTCCCTCGAAACTCGAGTCATAATCCGGCGGTATCTCCGAGCGGTTGTTAATAATTATTCCCGGCTGCCATTTGTGAATTTGCTCCCTTGTAACTGTTGCCGGTCCGCTGTCGAACCAGATGATGTCGATCCTGCCGTAATTGGTCAAAAGCTCTTCGAGCTGGCCGCTGTTGACTTCTTTGTATAGTTTTTGAAACGCCTCATCGCGCGGCTTCAATCTCGTGGGCTGATAGTTCACGTCAAGGTGCGGTTTTTCTTCGCTGCCGTCACTGGTTAGGCTGTATGAACGGTAGCCCCTTTCGAGCCTCCAGTTTCCGCCGGAGAAGTAAAGACCGACTTTCAGCCCGTATTTACGACAGGCATCGACAAAAGGCTTAACCAGGTCAACCCCGTCGGCGAACATGCCGATATTGAGGTCACCGTATTTACTTGGCCACATCGCGTATCCGTCATGGTGACGCGTCGTCAGCACGGCGTAGGTAAATCCGGCGTCTTTAGCGGCCTTTATCCATTTTTCCGGGTCATAGTTCCGCGGGTTGAACTTCTCTGCCTGGGCCCAGTATTTTGTCGGGGCGATCGGCCGGGGGTTCCAGTTGATGTTTGCGAGCATGGCCCAGGATATTTCGTTGTTCGCGTTTACACTGGATATGCCCCAGTGAAGAAATAGACCGAGGTTTCCCTCGCCGAACCATTGGGCGTCGGGGTGTTTGGTGTGTTCGTACCTGGCCTTTGGCAAATCAACAAGGCCCAGGGCCTCGTGCTGCTGTTTGGCGGTGTATTCGTTGGCATATAGTTCACAGGTGAAAGTAAAAACAGCGAGGATTAAAACGGCTAAGTTAAAAAACTTTTTTGCGAACATTTATTAACTCCTGAAAGGTCATTGTAAAGGTTATATTGATTTCAACAGGGTCGGGGCGTATTTTAAGGTATTACGTTTAATTTACAATAAATTTCTTAAATGCTGGGCCTGTTAAAAATAATTCGGCGGTTCGGGTTTGAATTGAGAAACTCAGGTAAGGCTAACTACCCGGCGGGCCCCGCTTGCCGCCGGGTTGACGTCGGCCTTTTACAAAATAACTTAACTTTCCCTCGGCAAGGAAACTGTGAACACCGAACCTTTCCCGACCTGCGACTGCACGCTAATTGTGCCCCCGTGGTTGTTGACAATTCGCCTGGCGACGGTTAAACCAATTCCTTCGCCGGGTGTCTGCGAGTCGGGGTCAAGCCGGTGAAAAACTTCGAATATTTTTTCCTGGAATTCCTCAGGTATCCCAACGCCGTTGTCCTCGACCCGGTAAAGGCTCATATTATTATCTTCGGTGCCTGTTATGCTGATTTTACCGCGCCTCGATGAGTCAAGATACTTCAGTGCGTTATCTATTAAATTAGTGAACACCTGGGTCAGCTGGTTTTTGTCGGCGGTGCATGGGGGAAGGTTTGAGACATTGATCTCTGCGCCGCAGTGGACGGCATGAAACTGCATCGAGTCGACGATCTCCCTTACAAGCACGTTCATGTCGATGTGCCTTCTGTCGAGCTTTTCAAACCCGAGCCTGCAAAGCTTCAGCAGACCCTCCTGCAGGTCGGCCATTTTTCTTACACTCGAAGAGATAAAGTCTATTGAAGTGTTTATCTCTTCTTCGATAGTCTTATGAATGCGTTTGTTTATTTCATGCTCGGCTGGGAGAGTTTCAAGTGCCGCTGCCAGCCCCGTGCATGAGCGCCTCAGTTCACCGGCGAAACCCTGGATGTTCACCATCGGCGAACGGAGGTCGTGAGAGCTTACATAGATGATACTTTCCAGTTCCTCGTTTTTGTGTGCAAGGGTTTTCAGCAGTTCTTCACGTTCGCGTGATACCTCTTTGGCCTCGGTGATATCCTGGAGGGTCTCGATGGCACCGATCACTTTTCCCTCGCTGTCCTTTATCGCCGCGGCGGTAAAGAATAGCCACCTGCCCTTTTCGCCGATATTAGGAAAGAAATCCTGGCCCTCCCATGCGCCTTCGATTAGCCTGGAAGGTTTGCATTTGTCAGGGTAATAATCGTGTATCAGCGTTTCACCTTTTTCCGCCAGAATACAGTCTGCAAGTATTGGCCTGTTATTCGGATAAAATGCCTTCCACTGCTTTGATGTCCCGAGCATCTCTTCGCTTTTGAACCCGGTCAGGTTTTCGATAGCCTTGTTCCAGTATAGAATTTTGTGGTCCTTGTCTATCACGAGCGTGGCGACGGACGAACCCTGCAGTATTTCAAAAAGCATCCTCCTGCTTTTGTCGGCTTCTGCTTCAGCGACCCTTCGCTGCGTGATATCTTCGACAATCCCTACACCCCCGAGAAACTTATCTGACTCGGAAAAAATCCCCTTAAATACGGTTTTTATATTTACTTGTTTACCCGACGAAACTGCGAAATATGAACCTTCGAAAGTTCCTATCCGTCCGGAAAGTCCTTCCTGCAGCGCTTTTTTCATTCTTTCGTCGCGTATCTCTTTTGAGATATTGAAACCCAGAAGTTTTTCCCGGGTTGTTCCCATGATCCGCGCCATAATTTCGTTGCAGTTAATGATATTGCCCTGCCGGTCGAAATGGAACATGCCCAGCGGTGAGTTGTGAAAAACCAGGCTGTATTGCTGGTCGCTTTTATAATAGTCGTCACGAACCTGTTTTTTTCTTACCGCCTCTTTTTCAAGCAGTAATCTTTTGTGGCTCAAATCTTTGTTCAGGCCAAGGAGCTTTTTTTCGAGCTTTTCGACGAGAACATAAACAAGCAAGGCCGTTATTGCGACATAAAACCACCCTTTGTATGTTTGTAACTGCCTGAAAGTTTCACCTGTACCGACAGTGTAGGAGAGAATTTTGTCCGAAAGAAGTATCCATAACGCACCGAATAATGCGTAGACTGTTGAAATCAAAGCAGCTGATTTTTTCAGGTCGTTTTCCGTCATACTGCCGCCTTTATCTGCACTGAAACGAATCTCCTCAGTGTGTATAATATTATTATATAATCTGTACCAATACTGTCAAGATTTTTTTACTGTATAGATGTTTTTCCGTCCAAAAATGGGGGTATTTACGGGGACTGATTCTTTTAATTTGCATATAACTGTTTTTAAAGGTAAAAGTCTTTTTATAGGTTCCCTGTAGATTTAATTTTCTTCAGAAAGGCCCTTATGCAGAACCGCTCGAAGAAAGTATGCGGCACCGTGATCGAGCTTACGCTGGGTGATATTACGGAAATGGATACCGGTGCCATAGTTAATCCCGCCAACGCGCAGCTTGTGCTCGGCGGCGGTGTCGCCGGGGCTGTCCGCAGAAAAGGCGGGCCCGAAATACAGGCAGAATGTGACAGGATCGGGCCTGTTCAGGTTGGCCAGGCAGCCGTTACGACAGGAGCAGGACTAAAAGCCGAATATGTCATCCACGCCGTCGGGCCGAGGATGGGCCAAGGAGATGAGGACCGCAAACTTGCAAGCGCCACAGCCGCTGCACTTGCCAAAGCGGATGAGAACGGGATAAAGAGCATAGCTTTCCCGGCGATAAGCACGGGGATTTTCGGTTACCCTCTCGGACGCTGCGCAGCGGTGATGCTGAAACAGGCGGTGAAATACGCACGGGCCAAAACGGACATTGAAAAAATAGTCTTCTGCCTGTACGATGAGGCGGCATTTAATGTTTTCGCGGAAGAATTTGAAAGGAGCGTGAAGTGACCGATACAACAGTGATTGAAAAGATAACGGCGGAATTTGCCAACGCCTTTGGCGGCAAAAAACCTTCGCTTGTAACAAGGGCCGCCGGTCGCGCCGAGCTTATAGGCGGGCATACGGATTATAACGACGGGTTTGTTATCGCCGCGGCGATCGATAAGTCATATTACGTCGCAGCCGGTCCGAGGAAGGATGATATGATCTGTTTGTACTCGGCATGGGCCCAGGAGAAGTACGAGTTCAATGCCTCAGGCAAAATCGAACGCGAGGACAAGGCAAAGTGGGCCAACTACGGCAAGGGGGTTGTGCATTATCTTCGCGAAGCGGGCATTAAGATTAAGGGCTGTGATTTGTATTTGCGGGGCGATGTGCCTATCGGCGCAGGGCTTAGCAGCTCGGCGGCGATGGAGATATCAATTGCAAAGGCGGTAAAGCAGCTCTCGGACCCGCACTTCGGTATCGACCCGGTGGAGATCGCCAAGATATGTCAAAAGGCCGAGAATGATTTCGCACTTAGCCCGTGCGGGATAATGGATCAGATGGTGTGCGTTAACGGCCTGGCCGACCACGCGATATTCCTCGACTGCCGCGACCTGGGCATAGAACACGTGCCGCTCGACCATAAAGCCGCGAGCATAATGATATTTAACAGCATGGTGCGGCACGAGGTGGGCGGCGGCGAGTACGGCCAAAGGCGAAAGGCATGCGAGCGGGCGGTCAACACTATCGCGATGGAGTTTGCTAATGTTATCGCGCTTCGCGATGCGAACCGGACAATGCTTGATACGGCCAAAGTGGAGCTTGACGAGGTGACATACAGGCGCGCACGGCATGTGATAGGCGAGAACCAGAGGGTGCTGGATGCTTCAAAAGCGCTGCGCAAAGAGGATGTTGAAACGTTCGGTAAATTGATGACAGCCTCGCACGAGTCTGCGCGCGACCTCTACGAAATATCATGCCCGGAAATAGACTTCATTGTCCAGCAGGTGATCGCCTGCGATGGGGCCCTCGGCGCGAGGCTCAGCGGCGGCGGGTTCGGCGGGGCAGCCGTCGCACTCGTACGACCGGGAAGTGAACAGCAGATCGCCGAAAAGGTCGCAAAAGCGTATAAGGAAAAGTTCGGTATCGAAAGCGATATATATACGACAAAAGCGAGCAAGGCGACAGAGGTGGTTAACTGTTAGTACACACGACATAAAAGTTAGAAAACCTGACTCTAAACTGCGGTGATATTATCTCTCGGCCGGGTTAAATTGGCTTTTTACTCGAGGAAGAATTTATAGCTCAGGACCTTGTAGATTAGCTTAGCGGTGGTGAAGTCGGGGCTTTTGAAGTAGTCCGAGGGGCACAGTTCTGTGAAGTCGCAGCCGACGAGGTTCGAGTTTCGCACGATGTTCCTGATTATGTCAAGCGCCTCGTACCACGTCAGGCCGCCCGGTTCGGGCGTGCCGGTTGAGGGCATCACCGAAGGGTCGAAGGCGTCCAGGTCGAAAGTGATATAGACGTTTTTCGTGAGCTTGTCAAGCAGTCTGCCCAGCCATGCCGGGTCGTTGTGGATGTCCTGGGCGTAGAAGATCCTTCCCTTCTGCACGTACTGTTTTTCCGAGGCGTCCATCGAGCGGATGCCGACCTGAAGTGTCGGTGCGAATTCGGCGATCCGTGCCATGACGCAGGCATGGTTGTAAGGTGAGTCAAGGTAGCTTGGACGCAGGTCCGCGTGCGCGTCGAACTGGACAACGGTCAAATCGTCGAATTTGTCGGCGTGGGCCTTTGCTGCGCCGATGCTTATCGAGTGCTCGCCGCCCATTGTGACGACGAACTTGCCCTTGTCAATAAACCCGGCGACCTTATCTGCGACCACTTCCGTCATCTGCTCGGGTTCTGAGAAGTCCTGAACGGGAGGCGCGGTGTAGATGCCTTTCGTGTAGACCTCCGAGTCCGTCTCGATATCGTAAAGCTCGAGATTGGGCGACGCCTCGAGCATCGCAGCCGGGCCCTTGTCTGCACCCTTCATCCAGGTGCTGGTCTTATCATAGGGCACAGGCAGTATAACGCTCGCGGAATTATCGAGTGAACTGTATTGTTTCGGGAGGTCCGCAAAATGGGCCATAACAAAAACACCTTTTATTAATCAAACAACAGTACAGCCATTGCAACAGTGGTCGCCCATAGATCCTTTTTGCCTTTTGCTGTCTGGGTTATGTTTGTGGTTTTAATAATCATACCGGACGCCTTGTAGACCTGTTCCTTTTCCGACCATGCCTTGTCAGGGTCGACTTCAAGACCGAGCGTTGTTCCAAGCATACCTGCCGCAAGGTCCTCGGACATGTCCGCCGCCTCTGTCTTTGTCATTCCATAGTCGTGAACTTCGCTGAGGTATCCCCATTTCTTGCGGTCGCGCGGCACGGCAATGCCTACCGACGAAGCTATCTGGCGGTTGTGCTCGTTGGTGTCGATCCTTGCCATCACGCAAAAGCATATCGAGCCGGGAACGAGGTATTTGAGCCCCTCCTGGCGGCTGATTATCTTGCACTTTGGCGGAAGTATCGACGATACCTGCACGAGGTTCTGCTGGGCAACTCCGGCCTGGCGCAGGGCCTCCTCGAAGGATTTGAGCTTGTATTTGTGATAACCCAGACCGCGAGTCAGAAACATTTTGGTGGGAACAAGGTCCATCATCGCTGCATCCTTTCAATTAATATAATGCTTTTTTGAGATTAAACGAAAAGGAATATTATACGGATTCAGGACCGGTACGCAAGAAATAATATCTGCGGATTCAGGATTTCGTTTTCGCCGGGGCGGACCTCACGCCGAAGAGGATAACGGTGATATTGTCATATCCGCCTGCGGAGTTGGCGAGGTTTTTCAGTTTTTCGGCACATTTTTGGTGGTCGTCATTTTCGCAAATTACCGCTTCAATTTGTTTCTCGTCGAGCATGTCGGTAAGACCGTCCGAACACAGCAGGATAATGTCATTTCTGACAGGGCTGATTGAGCACACGTGCGGGGCAGGGTGGCTGTCCATACCCATAAAGTGGACAAGCTGGCCCTGGGCGGGGTGCTCGTCGGCATTTTCCGGCTTTAGCCTGCCCTTCTCGATCAGTTCTGAAATTACGGTGTGGTCTTGTGAGAGCTGTTTGAGTTTTCCACCCCGGTATAGATAGGCCCGGCTGTCCCCGACGTTGGCGATGTAAAGCCTCCCTTTCCACAGAAGAGCGATTACGAGAGTTGCCCCCATGCCCTTTTGGCCCGATTCACTGTCGGCTTCGAGGTACAGCCAGCGGTTCTGGGCGATTATGGAGTCCTTCAGCAGCCTGCGGATCGTTCGGGGGTTTCCTTTTTTCAATTTGTGCAGTTTGTTTTCGATCAGCGGCGGCAGGTCCTGAACGATTATTTGAGAAGCGAGCTTTCCGCCTCGGTGGCCGCCCATGCCGTCGGAGAGAATGAAAAGACCGTGCTCCGGGTCAAGGTAAAGGGCGTCTTCGTTCTCCTCACGGACCTTGCCCCTGTCGGTTGCAAACCCGACCTTTATAGCGGGGTTGGCATCGGGCAAAAAGAGGTGATCTGGTTCGGTTATTTTCATGGGTCCGGCCTTAAATCAACCTTTGTTTACACCACGGACAGTAGTTCCAGAATGAGGCGTCTACGGACCACCCGCAAGATGTGCATAAATCCGGAAAAGGCCAGGCCTGCCATTTTGTTTTGACCTTCGCGTGGCAATCGGGACAGTATTTCATGAACTTTGCGAGACGATGACCGCACTTTTTGCAATGGTCGATCATGTTCATGAAAGGGGCCTTTGCCGGGGCCTGCGGTTCGAATCTTCCCTTGTAGCACCACGGGCAGTATTTCCACTGCGGCAGCACACCTCGGTGACACTCGGGACAAAGGTGTGTGAACATTGTAGTCTCGTCAAATCGGTTTTTTTCATACCCGCACCACGGGCAGATCGACATATATTCGCTTACAGGCTCCCGGCAGTTTTGGCAGGGACTCAGCGATGGAAATATCCTTGAGTATCGTTTTGTAAAGGTTTCGCGCCTGAGCTGCTGCCAGTCTGTTTGAGGTTCGCGTACAAGTCTTGTGGACAGTGCCTGCCTGACCGGGGCAGGAAGGTGTTTGTGCATCTCGATATGCATTCTTTCTGCGTTGGGATATCTTTTCCCGGGGTCGATGGCGATGGCTTTTTTGATGAACTTCGCGAATTTTGTATTTGTCCTGTCGAGCAGCCTGTTGTATCCACGAGGCGGCCACTTAAAAGGCCATTCGGGAACCGTACCTGTCAGGTATTCATAGAGTATAATCCCCACCGAGAAGCAGTCGCTGCGGTAAGTCGGCTTGCCGTAAGCCTGTTCCGGGGCGACATAGCCGGGTGTGCCGAACTCGTCGATGGTTTTCATTTTCCCCCTTACGTGCAAACCTATCCCGAAATCTCCGAGCGCAGCGTGGTCATGCGGAAACAGGAATATGTTCGACGGTGCGACGTCGCAATGGACTATACGGTTATTATGTGCGTGAGCAAGGCCCTTCAGCACCTGGTCGACGATTGTTATTATCCTGCGCACGCTCATCGGTTTCGACCGGTCGCTGAGCGTGTCGACAGAAAGCTCGGTCGCCAGAACCGCATGGCCGTTGATTATTTCTGCGTTTTTTAACGGCATTATATTCGGGTGACGCAGCCGGGAGATAAGCCTTACCTCCCGCAGGATCGAGTTGTTGTCTCGCTTGCCGTCGACGTTGGCAAGGGGAATCTTCAGTGCCACGACAAGGCCTTCTACAGAGTCGGTTGCTTTCCATATCTCGGAGAAGCCCCCGGAGGCGATGTGTTTTTCAAGGCGGTACTTGCCGAGCATCGTTCCGCGTCTGAGTTTGAGAGCTTCGACGCTCTCACCTGCCGGGAAGTTCAGTCCCTTTGCTCGTGCCATAAAGCTGTGTCTCCGATCATAAGCCGGTTTTGTATCCTGTGCCGGTAAATGCCCGGCTGTTTTAGATTATAGCCCCTTGCTGCTCAGCTTTCAAGAAGATCGGTGAATTTATATTTTTTTGTCCGCGGATTTATTCGTATTGTTTTGATCTCGAACGGTTCGAGCTCGATGTTTATTGTCTTGCCGATCGCCGGAAGTTTGAGTTTGGTTGCTCTTTTCCTTCCGGTCGGCTCGAATAGTCGAACCACCAGGTCGGACCCTTTGTCGGACCTTTTTGCGGCTGTAAGTTCGACGGTTTTGTCGGAAAGCTCGGCAAGAGGTTTGGGTTTCCTGCCCGTCCCCGGCGGGAAAAAGCTAAGTGCTGCCGGCTGTTCGTTCTTCGTGAGAGCGAGCCTGTCGATGCCGTTTAGCACAGCGGTTCGCGGACCCGCTTTGAGCCAGAACTCGAAGAGCCTTTCACCCTGGTCGATGCGCGGTGTAAAGCGGTCCTGCCGAAGACCCTGCGAGGTGATCTCGAAGGCGCCGGACGAATATGCCGGAGAGCGAAGCAGGGTCAGCCTCGCCCTGCCGTCTTTGAAGTCGCTGCCGTAGGTGCCGTTGTTTACCACCGCAAATGCAAGCTTGTCTTTTTTGCTGTCGATGGCGACCCATTTCTGCGCCACCGATTCGGTCCCGTCGTCAAACAGCCCCTCCCTGCCGTATGCGACCTGCCCCGTAAATTCGGGCTGCTTCAACGCCGAGGGTATCTCAAGTTTGAGCATTGTATCCTTTTCGTTCCACAATACCCTGCACTGTATTGCGAACTCGTCGGTTGTTTTGGACATTATGTAACGCTGGCAGATGAACGATTGGTTGTACTCGAAGACAGCTTCGACGATCGAGCGCACCGACCCGTCTTCGATAACCCTCACCGAATCGATCGTTCCGTCTTGAACGCCCGAAAACCAGCTGCCTTTTGTTTTGTTCATCAGCTTGAATTTGCCCTGTACCTTCGGGAAGGAGGTATGCCTGCCTTCCCACGAGTCGGCGCTGTCCGCTATTGCAAGCGGTGCGAAAGCTGCCGGTTTTACAAAGTTCTTGCCGTTGACCGCCAGCTTGTCCACAAGTCCTGTACGGGTGTTTATTACGACGTTCAGTTTTTCGCCTTTGAAATTTATTTTACCGTTGCGGGCCTTTAGCTTTATCTTCGGTTCGGGAGCCTCTTCAATAAGACAGTCGAACCGGTTCATGCCGGGCTTGAGACGGGCATTGAAGACAATATGCTTTCGCCAGTCCACGGCCAGACTTGACATTTCCTGCTCGATCTGTGAGGCAAGCTGCTTTTTGCCCGCCATAACCTTGACGTCTCTGTACGGGAACGGGCCAAATTCTGGCGTGCTGAACTCGCAGTCAACAGCCTGCTCCACGTCAAACGGGTGCGGATTATGAACAAGTATCGGCACCGTGCCTTCTTTTGCCTTGGGCTGACCTGAGCACAGCGCGAAAAACGCCTTGGTTTTGATTCTTTCTCCGATCTCCAAACCGTGTTCCAGCTCCCTCAAGACACCCTCTTCGACCGGGGGTATCCCCGAGCCGGGAAGTGCGTCGTGGAACTGGGCCGATGCCATATCCTTTTGCATTTGTTCTATTTCAAAGTACGGGTAGTCCATCACCCCGTTCAGCCATGCCTGGCAGCACATCTTCTCTGCGGAGAAAATCGCGTTTTCCAGCCTGCGGTATTTCTGCTTAACGCGTATCATCGATGTATAACAGCCCACCGCCCAGGGATTGAGGCCCTTGTCCCAGCGGCCCAGCTCGTCGTATTTCTTTTTGACATACTTGAAATAATCCTGCGGTGTGGAATGTTCGACTTTGGCCCCCTTGTAGTTTTTCAGCAGTTTGTTGACTTCGGCGAGGTCCTTTTTGGACGGGCCGCCGCCGTGGTTGCCCACGCCCCAGAGAACCATATAAGTATCTTCCTCGTCGAAATCTTCGATACGTTCGGCGATGACCTGCGCCGCCTGGCCTCGCCATGAGTTGTACCAGCCGGGAAAACGTGTTGCCATTATTTCCGAGCCGTCAAAACCTACCCATACGAAGTTCATGCCGGGAAGTTCGATGTCTTCACGCCGCGGCCTGCCGAAAAGGTACGAATCAAATCCTGTTTTTGCCATTATCTGCACCAGCCCGCGCGTATGGCCGAACGGGTCAAAGTTGATGGCGGTTTTCACCTCAACTCCGAAATGCTCCCTGAAATATCTCTTGCCGAGAGATACCTGCCGGACAAACGCCTCGCCGCTGGGCATGTTGCAGTCGGGCTGAAGATACCATCCGCCCATTATGTTCCACCTGCCTGACTTGACGAGTTTTTGAATGCGTTTGAAAAGGTCCGGCTCGTACTGGCGGACCCATTCATAGAGAACAGCTTCATTATGGTTGAATATAAAAGTGTCGTATTTTTCACAAAGCTCGGCGGCGATCCTGAAAGTGGAAAGGGCCTCGCCGGCACCTTCCGGCCATTCCCAAAGCCAAACCGGGTCAAGATGAGCGTTGCAGATTAAGTAAACCTTTTTTTGCGAAGACATAAAGCTCCAATCAATACTAATTATAAAATGAACAGAGGAGGGTAAATATAAGAGATATAAACCTTTTTTCAAATAA
This sequence comes from uncultured Pirellulales bacterium, assembly GCA_964628195.1. Classification (GTDB taxonomy): domain Bacteria; phylum Planctomycetota; class Phycisphaerae; order Sedimentisphaerales; family Anaerohalosphaeraceae; genus CAZVPF01. The sequence continues at coordinate 210,115 of CAZVPF010000001.1, forward strand.
AAAACGGTCTTGACGGCGGAAATGCTGTAAATGGCATTATTATTACCTGAATTTAAAAATATTTTGTCGTTTTGTTTTCAGGTAGTTCTGTAACATATCGGACCATGCGGGACTATTGATATAGAATAGCTGTAAACCCGGAGGTTATGGTGAAAAAGCGGATAGACCTTTTGTTATTGATATGGTTGCCGGCTTTGGTTTTCGGGTTGCCGGCACAGGCTTCGGTGGTAAGTTTACAGGTGATGAACGGCGGGGCGCAGGTATTTAGTGAAACTTCCGGGGTTTGGAACAGCAGGTACATGCTCGTCGAGGGTCCGGGTAGCGGGTTTTCCGCGGATGTTCCGGTAAGGGGACATTTTGCGGCAGGCCGTGAAGATATGCAAAGTTCGCTGAAACTCACCGCCCGGGCGGGGGAAAATGGTATATCCGGGGTTTATTGGAGTGGTTTTGAGAGTGGCGCCGCAAGCCCCGGGGATATATCGGGTCAGTCCGCCGGGTTGAGTGTTTTTACTATGGAGGCATGGGTTAAGTTCGTGGACATTGGTGAAGGTTCGGGCGTGGCCGTTACGCTCGGCAGGTATTCCGACAACAGCCCGATTGCGAAATTTCGACACGTGCCGCAATACGACATGTCGTATTTCCAGGCCAGCTTCGGTGGGCAATGGAAAACCGCGGTCAAAATGAACGTTAAGGACGGCAAGTACCAGTGGCATCATCTGGCGGCAACTTACGATGGAACTTATCTGAGGTTCTTTTACGATGGTGCTCTTGCCGACGAACAGCAGGTATCAGTCGGCCTTCAATGGGAAGATGATATCGCCCCGTTTGTTGGCTTCGAGGGGACCGGGGCCAACTTTTTCGAGGGTTACATCGACGACTTCTGCGTTCGCAGCGAAGTTGTCGATCCGCGGTATGATATTCAAAGCGGCTGGTACGGCGCCCTTGATTACCTTGTCGTCGTTCCGGAGCCTGCGAGCCTGTGCCTTATGTCGCTTGCGGTGTTTATAGTTTTGGTTACGAGAAAAAGACACTTGCGAAATATAAAATAATACTCCTTCTTTTCTTTCATACACTGTTTCGTTCCAGCGGGGCAAGTATTCAGTCTGTCCCGCTATTTTTTGCTGGTTACGTACACGGCCTGTTCGGCCAGCAGGTTAGGCGCGAACGAAACGGGTGAAAGCTTGTTGGCGACGATCGGTATTTTCCTTTCGATGCGGATGTCGAGCTTTTCGCAGAAATTGTCAAAGTCCTTCAGCGACAGGAAATGGATGTTCGGCGAGTTGTGCCACTCGTATGGAAGTTCGGGCGATTTTGGTGCGCAGCCTTGCACAAAAAGCTGAACTCGGCATTTCCAGTAGGCGAAGTTCGGGAAGCTGATGACTACTTTTTTGCCCACGCGAAGCATCTCGCGAAAGACACGCTCGGCGTCCATGATTGTTTGCAGGGTTTGTGAAAGTATTACATAGTCAAAGCTGTTGTCGGGATAAAGGTCCAGGCCGCGCTCGACGTCGCGATGTATGACCGACAGGCCTTTGTTTACGCTGTTTATCACGAGGTCCTGGCTGACCTCGATACCCTCGGCGGTGATGTTCTTGTCGAAAACAAGACGCGTTAAAAGCTCACCGTTGCCGCAGCCTACGTCGAGGACCTTTGAGTCGGGCTGGATTATCTGCTCGATAAGCTCGTAGTCGATACGTGCCCGCTTGGGGGAGTCGTAAATTGTCACATCCTGAAGCTCGGGCTGCCTCTGCCTCTCTTTTTGAATGTCATTTTGCCTGTCGAAGGTCGTGTTGATAAATCCCGACAGAAGCGGGCCGAGCGTCTCGGGCTCGAGCAGGAACGAGTCATGCCCGTATGGCGAATCGATATTGCAGTAGCTCACGTCTTTGCCGTTTATTGCAAGCGACTTGAGCATCTCCTCTGAGTGCGAAGGCGGAAAAAGCCAGTCGCTGGTGAAGCTGACGATCAAAAACCTGCACCTCGTTTTGGCGAACGCCTTTTCGAGCGAGCCGTGCTCCTTCTCAAGATCGAAGTAGTCCATCGCCTTTGTAATATAAAGGTAGCTGTTCGCGTCGAAGCGTTCCACGAATGTCTGGCCCTGGTATGACAGGTAGGTTTCGACAGAGAACTCCGAGGCGAAGTCGTAGCTGTAATCTTCGGCGTTGCGGAGCTTTCTGCCGAACTTGTCACGCATTGATTTTTCGGACAGGTAGGTAATGTGCCCTATCATACGCGCGATGGCAAGACCGTGCTCCGGAAGCTGGGGCGGATTGTAGTTGCCTGCCGCGAAATTTTTGTCGGCAATGATAGCGTTTCGGCCTACCGCGTCGAAGGCGATACCCTGCGGGCTCAGGTGCGTGGTCGAGGCGATGACAATCGCCGAACGCGCGAAGTCGGGGTAGTTAATGGACCATTGCAGCACCTGCATGCCGCCCATTGACCCGCCAATTATTGCCAGCACCTTATCGATACCCAGCTTCTCGAGAAGCAGCTTCTGTACGCGAACCATATCGGAGATGGTGATTATCGGAAATTCCAGGCCGTATTTTTTGCCGGTATCCGGATTGATTTCCGATGGGCCAGTCGTTCCCGAACATCCGCCAAGGCAGTTCGAGCATATAACGAAGTATTTGTCGGTGTCGATGGCCTTGCCCGGCCCGACCATATTGTCCCACCAGCCGGCCTTGCGGTCGCCGGGATTGTTTTTGCCCGCGACGTGCGCGTTGCCGCTAAGGGCGTGACAGATATAAATAACGTTCGATTTGTCGGCGTTGAGCCTGCCGTAGGTTTCGTATGCGACGTCGACGGGGCCTAAGCTCTTGCCGCACTCAAGCTGCAGCGGGGACTGCTGCTCGACGACGCGAACGGTCTTGGTCTCTACCAGCCCGACGGTATTTGTGTTTTGATTTTTATCGTTCATGATAACCGGACAATATATACGGTCACAGCGGGATAATCAATGGAAACTATTCGGCGCCGCTGCTGGATTTCTCGACAGGTATCATCTACTGGCTCGGTATTTCTTGACAAACCCTGTGGGGTTATAGCTCATTTTCGCTTTCCGCAGTCCCTCGATCCCGAGATCCTGCTCGCGGTTGACGAACTGGTACTTCATGGGCAGGACCATCGCAAAGGCCTGGCTCGCGTACTGGTAGATGCCCTGCATGTCGGGCTCTCGCAGAGCCTTTTCGAAATGTATCGCGTAGGTCCAGCCCAGCGCGACTTCCTCGCCCAGGCACCATGCAGCCGGCCCGCCGTCGACATAGTACATTGCCCCGCAAAGCTGAAGCTGGTTCATTCGCTCAAGGGCCTCCCTCGCAGGTCCATAGTCGCCGTTTGCCCCTGAACCTTCCCGCCATTTTTCGAGCACTTCCATCGCGTCCGGCACATATTCGTCCAGCAGCGGCCGGGCGATTACCTCGTGCTTGTCCAGCAGCGCGTTGACGTGGTTCTTTTTCTTGTGGAACTTCCGCCCCGCAAGCTCTGCCAGGTCCCTGCGGGAGTAAATGTAATCGAAGTTGTCCCGGTCTTCGGCGACGGTGTACCCGTATTCTTCAAGCGACTGACCCTGCGCTGCCGTCACGCATTTCATGTAAGCGTGCGAGCTGAAAAGCTCTGCAAGCTCATCCTCATCGCAAAGACCGAAAGGCAGCATGAAAAACTTCTCCCCGCTGTCTTCGCCGAGTATGACAATCCGGCCATGTTCGAGCGTCGACAGGCGGTAATTATGCACATCGCGAAAAAGGTAGATATTGGCGAAGGTAAACTCCGATATGCCCCCCGCAAGCAGGCGAAACTTGTCGTGCAGAAACTGCCTGCAATCGAGCGTTATCTCGCAGCTTTGCGGGTAACTCGGTATTTTTTCCAAAATGATCCCTTTCAGCTCAGCAGTTTTAAGCGCAGGATGATTTTACATTAAGTCGGCAGTGAAGACAAGCAGATAAATCTTATTGACTGAATTGTCAATACTTCATATGATTAACAGGTTTCCAGAAATAGCATTTCTTATTTTGTTAAACAGTTTCTTGTCGAATTGCAAGGTGATACTGAAAAGGAGAAGAATAAATTATCCGTTTATATCTTTTTACCAAAATGCCCTCAGCCAATACATTGTCATACGCGATCCAGGCTTCACATCTCCTCTGGCTTTATCTTGCTCTGGTCAGCCTTGTAACATTTTGCATGTACGGCATTGACAAGCGACGTGCAATAAACAGTAAATCACGGGTTTCCGAAAATACCCTCCACCTGCTGACATTGATAGGCGGCACTTTCGGCGCCCTGCTCGCACAAAGGCTGTTTCATCACAAGACAAGGAAACTGAAGTTCCAGCTCATATTTATGATCATCGCACTTGTGCAATGCGCAGCCGTATTCTTCTTATACAAGCAATGGAAAAGCTGAGAAAACGATCCGCACTAATAAAACCCGGCAGCAGCGAAAACTCAGGTTCGTTTCCTGTTCTTTACAGAAACTTATCCCACGTCTCAAAAGCCGTCATTACATTTTCAGGTTTCGCCCCGGGCCCGAATTCCATCTGTGCGATAACACCGCCGTCGGCGTAAAGGTGACTTTTGACCTCGTTCACCGCTTCAATAATATCCTGCTTTGAACCTTCCGGCAAAAGGTGCTGTCGGTCGATCTCGCCCCAGAAAGTCAGTCTGCCCCTGAACTTTTCACCTAAACCGGGAACGCCCATGCAGAATATCTGCGAATTTACAGCGTCAAGCCCGATCTCTATCAGGTCTTCAAGGATATCGACAATATATCCGTCCGAGTGCATGAAAGCTTTTTTGCCTGAGTTATGGGCTGTCTCTATATATTCCGAATAAAGCGGCTTGAATATCTTCCTCCATAAATCCGGCGAAATAAGAAGCGATCTCTGCGCACCCCAGTCATCCATGAAAATCATTCCGTCAACGTCGGTCCGGGCCCATAGCTCTAATTCGCTAAGGTGAAATTTATGAATTATATTGATCAGGTCAATTACCTCCGGGCTTTCCAAAGCCAGGTCCATCATCGTGTTTTCTGTGCCGCGTAGAAACTGCAGCCTTTCAAAAGGACGCGGGCAGCAGCCTGCAAGAACAAACTTGTCCGTATCCCCGCAGTATTCATTAACCTTATCGATGTCAATACTCAAACATGCCGTCGGCGGGGTTACCTTGTCGATCTCCGACAGGTCCGTTACAAGCGGTTCCTTGACTTCTCCGATAATCCCTGCCTGTTTATTTTCAAAAACACACCCCCATTCGTCAACGTAAGTGCCGATTTCAAATGCGTCGCCTTTGGTGACAGGCGGTTGCCTGTAAAAACCCGGAGCGTTAATGATGTCGGGCGGAAACTGCTCCTGTATTGCCTTCAGTTCGTTAGGATAGTTGTTTTGCGCCCAGGGCAGCACCCATAACTGCCTCGGGATCCTTTCGGGTTTTGAAAACTCCAGCGTTCTTAATACAAGCTCCCTCGATTTCATTCGCTTATTCCTTCTAATTCCCTTGCTCAGTATTTAACCACCTCGTAAGCGGCTTCAAGAAAAGCGTCGACATTTTCAGGTTTTGCCCCGGCGGTGATCGCCCCGCCTGTGCACAAAACAAATTTCTGACCCTGCTTTGCGTTTTCAAAACAGTACTTTGCACTTTCCTTAACCTTCTCAGGCGTGCCTTCTATCATATCATAAATAGGATGTATATTTCCACCAAGAATTACGCCCGGCAGGGATTTTCTGAATTCCTTTATATCGATGTTGGGTGAAAACCCCATAAGCTCGTCGATACCGAGTTCACCCAGCTTATGTATACCTTCGGGCAGCATGTCCCCGTCGGTATGAAGACTGCAGACAACCTTGCCCTTCCACGCCTCGACAAGCTTACCGGTGTACGGTGTCACGAACTCATCAAACAGGTCAGGCTGCAGGTAGGCACAATAGTCCTCGCCTATGTCGATCTTGTCGAAAAGATTGTTCTCCCGGTTATAGTCGCCCCACTGTTTTTCCTGGAAATCCAGCCACTCCAGCGACCTCTCTGTTAAAAACTCAAATATCTGTTTCACCTTTTGAGGATTATCATACAGGTCGATGAAGAATTTCTCCGTTCCCCGAAAGATCGAGAACAGGTCCATGGCACCTGTAACACCGTGATAAAAACTCGCACGTTTTTCTTTAGGCAAATGCTTGTTATAAAATTCAACCGCATCTATCAGCTCGCTCACACCCTCAACCTGCTCAAGCTTTTTCCGCTGGAAGTATTTATCAAAATTGTCCAGCGAGTCATCAAGGAACTTGAAACTGCTTTTCTGAGAATCAGCCTGAAACTGTTTATAATCGAAGTAAATATCAATAAAGTTCACACCAACTTCATAATCACGCAGCCCGTAGAATCTGTCGTCAACCATCTTTTGCGCCCCAAGCTGCGCTTCCAGGTCGCTCGCATACTTTCCGGGCTCCGTTTTTGTAAAATCACACACAAAAGTCTGGTCAAGCCACAGCCTGAAAGGGGCATAGTCAACATGTTCCCCGCCCGCAAGTTTTCGATAACGTTCAGAGTTTCCCTTTAGAAAATCAATTGGAGCCTTCATTTAATAATCCCGTCTCAATAAATAATTAATGAATAATGGTACCTGTCAGTTACAGTGTTTTAATGTGTTATTTCAAAAAATAGCATAATATTTCATTATGTCAATAATAATCTTGACATAGTTGGCGGATTTAAATATAATTATTCAAAACACGAGATATTGCATCCGGGCCGAATATCACTAAAGTACTCTTAAATAAGGATTTACAAGGTTTAATATATGCCAGCCGCCCGTGACAATACAAAGGGTAAACATTACCGGATTTATGAGACCCTGTTCGCCGACATTATGTCCGGGCGCTACGCAGACGGCGAAAAAATCCCCAATGAAATTCAGCTAGCTGAGACTTACGGGGTCTCTCGCCCAACAGTAGCCAAGGCAATCAGGATACTCGAGAAAAGAAATCTTGTATACAGAAAGTCGGGCGCCGGTACTTATGTCAGCATGCCCGATGCAATTTCCAAACAAAAGATAGGCCTGCTGATGCCCCGCCTGTCGATCGCTCCAAGGCAATACGCTCATTTTGTCACACTCGGCAGCATGATTGTTTCCGAAATATCCAGGCGAGCCAATACAAGCAGGCACGTCCTCCTGCTCAACGATCTGCCTTATGGAAATGAAAACGAGGTGATAACTCAGGCACATCAGATATGCAGACAGCTTATTGACCTCGAGGTCAAAGGTGTTATTTTTATGCCCTTTGAGTTCTCCTCGGAAAACCAGGATGTAAACGAAAGCATAGCTGCTAAGATCAGCGAATCCGGCATAACTGTTACATTGATTGACCGGGATATTAAAAATGGAAACAACAGGAGTGATTTTGACATCGTTTGCATCGACAACGAGCAGGCGGCTTATGATATAACCAAACACCTGGTAATGACCGGCTCAAAAAAAATAGAATTCGTAACAACCTGGATCGATGTAACCTCGATCACACGCCGCATTCGAGGCTTCAAAAATGCTCTCGAAGAAAGCGGGTTGAATTTTTCCCGGAATAATGTTCACAGGTTCCCCTTTTTACCGTTTATGGAACATGACAAGTCAATCGAACAACAGGCCGTGCAAAACTTCCTTAAAGACATAAAGGCAGACGCACTCGTTTGCGCCAACGACCGGCTGGCCTCCGTCGTCATCGACTATGCCCTCAAAGCAGGGATAAAGGTCCCGGAAGATTTAAAGGTCGTCGGTTTTGACGACGAACCCTTCGGAGCTTACCTCCCTGTCCCGCTGACCACGATGAGACAGCCCGCCGCCGCTTTAGGAGCTGAGGCAATACGCCTGCTTATCAGCCGCAGCGAAGAGCCCGACATTGTACCGCGAGAGGTAATGCTAAAAGCCGAGTTGGTCATCCGCAGCTCATGCGGTTTTGACAGCGAAAAAAACGTTAATTTTGTTCAGGGATTGAATGGCCGGGAAATAGTTTAGTTTTTCAATTTTTACGGAATTTATACTATCGGAGAATGTATTTTTATGAGAGTAGCTGAGTTTGCGTTAATATTACTGTTAATACCCGCAGCAAGTTGCCAAAACACTGTCCATGACACTGTTCGTACAGAGCCTCAGCACCGCTGGTGGCCTGTCCAGAAAGCGCCTGCTGGTGTTGTTAAAACCGTCCCGCACGAAGACTTCGAGCCCGTTGAAAGCCCGAAAGGTAAAAACAACCGCGGCCATTTCGGTTCCATGCACATAATGATCCAGTCCCTCTCGGGCCTTGCCGCCCAAGCTGTCAACCAGGGCAGATGCGATGAAATGATCTGGATCGAAGTCGGCCGAAACGGCGTCCTCAATCCGGATTACGCACTTTGGTATAAGCAGATAAAGCAAAAGCTCAGCTTCGAGGAAAGAGGAGCCTTCAAATCCTGGGACCTTGTCAGGCGATTCAAAGACAAAGGCATCGTAAATTCTTACGTGCTCTATCGATATGACTATTCTGACGGCCAGCCCTACATTAAACGCTCCGACGCTAACCACTCAGTTAACGCCGCAACAATGGCCGCAGGTGTCGAAGGCGCATTGCTGATAGAAGAGCGGATGGAGACACAGGCCAAAGACATCGGCCTCAAACTCGCCTATGATACACGCGATAAAACCGTCAAGCAGGTCTTCGAGCAGTACAAGGACCGTCTGAATCGAAACAGCCTCGTCGCCATTGACCCCAAGACCGCCCATGCGAGAGCTTTCGCGGTCGCTTACAAAAGCCCGACCCATATCGGCCTTGAACAGCCTATGGAGCAAATGCTGAAATGGCTCGAACCACTCTCGCCGATCATAGGTTATCTCTGGCAGGACGAACGTGAAGAAACATCGCTGGCCTCACAGTATGGTCATTTTATAACCGCGACAAACTGGTCCCTTAACATGCCCCTGCTGATCGCGGCCAGCCGGGACCCGATCGACGTAAAAGCGCCCCGGCTCGATCCCTCGAAAATCGATTACAGCGTGAAAAAAGCCTCCGCTTTCGCTATAACAGATGGCGACAACCTTTGCTGGCTGATGGGTGATTTTGCGCACAGCAGGTTATACTGGGCCAATAAGACACACGGCGAGGTCCCTTTCTGCTGGACAAGCTGCTTTGCCAACCTTTCACAGGTAAGCTCCGTTACCGTCGAACACCTGCTCAGGACAATACCGGGTAACTCCTGCTTTATAGAATACGGCGGCGGCTATCAATACCCCGACACTTTCGCCCTCAGGCTGGAAAACCGCAAACAGCATTTGGCTGAGTTTGCAAAACGCGTTTGGAACAGAATGGAACAAATGGGCATCGGTGTCTTCGGATTCCTGACAGAAGATTTTGACAGCCCCAATGCTCTCGAAGCTTATAAGACTTATGCCGAAAATATGCCCGGCCTCGTCGGCATGATCGCCGTGCAGTATCACCCCTACGAAGGAGGCCCCGGTGATATCATCTGGGTAAAAAACAAGGCCGGCATCGAGATTCCCGTCGTTCGTGCGAGTTATGCACTGTGGGCGAACTACAATACCAAGTTCGGCGGCACACCCAATAAAATCGCAAGACTTATTAACGAAGATGCGGAAAAAAAATCCAGTTACAACTGGACCGTCGTCCATGCCTGGTCGGCATTTAAACAGGTCCAAGGCGATGACGAAAACCAGCAGAACGGCACTTACGGCGACCCTGCTCATGCAGTAGGCCCCGAACCTGTCAAATGGATCGCCGAGAAACTGACCGACGATATAAAAGTCGTCACCATCGAAGAACTGCTCTGGCTGATGCGCATGGAACATAACCCCGCCCAGACAAAGAAGATCATCAACCGCGAACACTAAAAATTAAGGGTAGCTCTAATAATTGCTTTTATGCGGCAGGTAGAAGATTTGTAACCGTTCACAGTTTTTAACAGATTAATGATGGATATTTTTTAGTGCTCCAA
>CAZVPF010000002.1:0-204400 GCA_964628195.1 uncultured Pirellulales bacterium
AGTTTCGCACAAAAATTTGTGATTTTCAAGCATTTATTCGTCAGTTCGATTACTTCGCGGGTACGGTTTTATTTAATGAACTTTTTGACGCGTTTATAGTAAAGTAAACTAAGGAAAGGTGGAAAATTATCATATTAAGGTAGTATTGACGATATCGCCGATGTTAAGTGACTTGTTTTCATTGCATTTTGCCGTGAAATATCTTTCGGTCGTGCCTTTCGGCGGGTCGAGTGATTCTATTAAAACGGAAACAGTTTTTCCTTTGAATTTTTCGCGAAACTTTTTTTGCAGTTTCTTGTCCAATTCCCTGAGGGTTTTGGAGCGTTCTTTAATAACTTCAGAGCCGAGGCGTCCGGGCATTTTGTCGGCGGCGGTGTTTTTACGCCTGCTGTAGCTGAAGACATGTATCTTGCTGAATTCCGCGCGGCGGCAGATATCGAGGGTTTGCTTGAAGTCTTCTTCGGTCTCGCCGGGAAAGCCTACTATTACGTCGGTCGTGATGGCAGGGTTGTCGAGTTTGGCGCGTGTTTTTTCTATCACCTGCATAAAATGTGCTATTCGGTACTGACGGGCCATTTTTTTGAGTACCGTATCAGAGCCTGACTGCAGTGGTAAGTGCAGGTGCGGCATTATGTTAGGGCGGCTTGCCATTACATCGAGCAGTCTGTCGCTCAGGTCGGCCGGTTCGAGTGAGCTTAGACGCAGCCTCGGCAGGTTGGGTGTTTGGGCGACTTTGTCGACGAGCTCTGCGAGCAGGTCGCCGCGTGAATGACCCCATTTTTTGCGGATTGTCGTCGCCCGGCCGTAGGCGCCGAGATATATTCCGGTAAGGATAATCTCTTTGTGGCCTGCTTTCACGAGGTTTTGGGCCTCTTTTGTTACTAATTCGACGGGCTTGCTTGATATTTCGGCCCGAAGTTTCGGGATTATGCAGTAAGTGCAGTGCGCGTCGCAGCCGTCCTGTACCTTGAGGAAGGCACGGGTCTTGCCCGCGTATTCTTTAAGTATAGGGCTGTTGTTTAGGTTTTTGTACTTGCAATCGACGGGTTTTGCGGTTTTACTTGTTTTTTGTCGTGAAATATACCCGGCTGCGGCACTTACGGCCTGCTCGATGCTTCGGGTTATTGTGACTTTTTCGGAAATCCTGCCGAGCTCCTCGGCCGAGCCTTTGGGAAGGCAACCGGTAACGATAACTTCGGATCCGGGATTTTCCTTGAGTGCCCGGCGGATATATTGGCGACTTTTTGAAGCCGCTACATGAGTTACACAGCAGGTGTTGACAAGTGCCAGGTCAGCAGGAAGCTGTGAAGCGGCTGGTGTTAGGCCGAGTTCAGTGAGCAACTGATGAAGCTGGGCGCTTTCGTACTGGTTGACTTTACAGCCGAGAGTATATATATTAAATGTAGTCATAATTTACTATATTAAAAACAGTTATCCGCTTATACAAGTGCAAGTTTATGTGGTTTTAAGTTTAAGATATTTTAGTGGAGATGAAAGATCATGCCTCCAAAAGCCGTTTGGGCCTTAGATATTGGAAATAACGCGTTAAAAGCTCTAAAAGTTCAGAAAGTCGAGTCGGGTCTTGAGGTTCTTGACTTCGATTATATCGAGCATAGCCGTCTGCTTTCGGGCGGGGGGCTGACCCATGAGCAAAGACAGCAGATTGTCGACCAGACGCTCGGCAAGTTCGCTGAAAACAAAGGTGTGGCGAAAGAGGAAGTTGCGATCTCCATCGCCGGGAAGGCGAGTTTCGCCCGGTTTGTTAAGCTTCCGCCTGTTGAGAAGAAAGGCATACCGAAGATCGTGCAGTATGAGGCTGTTCAGCAGATCCCGTTCGACATTAATGAGGTTGAGTGGGACTGGCAGCTTATGGAGGACCCCGACAGCCCGGATACGGAAGTGGGTCTTTTCGCGATCAAGAATGAGACTATCAGCGAGATAATCGATCATTATGCCTCTCAGGATATGAATGTGACGTGTGTGCAGATCAGCCCGATCTCACTTTATAATTTTTGTCACTATGAGTTTGACGGGCTTGCTGAGCTTGGTGAAAAGCCGATTATCGTGCTGGATATGGGGGCCGACAATACAACCATGGTTGTTTGCACTCAGCACTCGGTTTGGCAGAGGAGCATCAATATCGGCGGTAATACGTTTACCGAAGCTATCGCGGACACTTTCAAGCTGAAGTTCGAAAAGGCAGAGAAGCTGAAAAGGTCCGCACCGGTGAGCAAGTACGCAAAGCAGATATTCACCGCGATGAAGCCGGTTTTTACCGATCTTTCCAGCGAGATACAGCGGAGCCTTGGTTTTTATAACAGTTCGGGTCCCGGTAAGGACAAGGGCTTTGAAAGGATTATACTGCTTGGCGGCGGGATGAAACTGCAGGGACTTGCGAAATATCTTCAAAAGAGCCTGGGGCTGACGGTTGTCAAGCCGGACACATTTGGCAAGCTGAAAGTGGGCGAAGGGGTTTCAACCGCTAAGTTCCACGAAAATCTTTCGGACTTTGGTGTTGTTTACGGGCTTGGTGTTCAGATGCTCGAGGGTGCGAAAATAGATACGAACCTGCTGCCGCGTAAGATAGCAAGGTCCATGGAGTGGTCCCGCAAGAGTAAATTTTTCAATATGGCGGCTGGGTTTTTGCTGCTTGTTTCGATTGTCAGTCTCGGCAAGGCTGTTATGGACAGCGGCAAGTATAAGAGCAAGTCGCCTGTACGTTCGCAGATTAGCTCGGCGGTTTCGCAGGCACAGGGTGCTTCTTCAGACCTTCGCAAGCAAACCGGCCGCGAGGACGAGCTTAATCGGCGGCTGGAAGAAGCTATGAGTCTTTTTGAGTACCGGGATGTCATTCCAAAGCTTAATGAGACGATAATTAAGTGCCTTCCGAATGAGGAGAACACCCCAGGTAATGAGGACCTCTATAAAGCATATAAAACCGGCGATGTCGGGACGATACTTTCATATCCGAGACCGGAACGCAAGGTTCTTTTTATAACAAGCGCTTATTTTAATTACTCCGACAGCATGATGGTTGCCGGCCTTGGCAAGACACTGTCGACTAACAAACGCCGGACCACTCGAGGCGGCGGCGGAGGTATGGAAGGGGGCGGTATGATGGGCGGCCCCGGAGGTATGATGGGATATGGCGGGGGTATGATGGGCTACGGCGGGGGAATGCCGGGCGGTCCGATGATGGGCGGTGGTCCGGGTTACGGCGGAGGCGGAAGGCCTTCTTCGAGCAGGTCAAGAAGTGATAGTGACGATTCCAGCGAAGATGGCCAGGGTGACGGTCCGGGTTTTGTCGTGGTTATCGAAGGTTACAGTCCTTATAAGGTTATTGCGGAACTGCTGGATCCGGCAGGCGTTCGGGACCAGGTTGAAAAATGGGGTGTTGTGACAAGGCTTGAAAATCTTCAGGCTTTGTTCCCGGACAGTGTTTTTGAGCTTTTCAAGAAAAACAGTGTTGATCATTTCAAACTCGAAACCGGCGAGGTTGACCTTAACGATCCGGATATGCCGCTTGGCATAGGCATCGAGCAGGTCGTGGAGAGGGTTCCGCTGGCTGGGGAAGAGAGAACCGACACAAGGGCAGCCAGGCGATCAGTTTCAACAAGAGATACAAAAAATGTTATTCAGCAGGAGGCAGTGCTTATCGACCCGATGACCGGTGAAGAGATGAGCAAAACTTACGATCTCTGGACGGCTGAGGAAGTGGCATCGAACCCTGAATTGAGCGAGCGGGATATCGGGCGGATTAAGTTGACCCGATATGACGAGCCTCAGTACATCGTTCGGGACTACTGGTTCAGGATCAGCGCTAAAGTGCTTTGGAAAAACGCGCCGGAAGATGCAGGAACGGATCAATATTAAACGAGCTTTTGCAGCGAGGTAAAATATGGGTTTTATACTTGATTTCATTAAAAAATATTTGTCACTGATTATACCGGGAAGCATCGTTTTGCTTGCCGTGATCATTCTGATACCTACTTTTCTTATCGGCAGCTCGGTTCGCAAGAGCATGGAAGACAGTCTCTCGCAGGGCAGGAAAGTTCAGTCCATGATAAATTCTGTTCCTTCCAAGGATCAGTTCGAGCAGGAAAAGATGTACATGGACCAGTTCGAGTCCGAGATAGATCAGATTTCCCAGTTCTCAACCCAGAGCAGCCAGCGGGAGCTGATAAGCTACAAGATATTCCCAACCCCTACAGATACTTCGATACAGCTTTTTGACGATTTCGGGCAGGATTACCGAAACGCTCTTGAAGAACTTGTCAAGAGCATAAACGCCCTTGACGCCCCGAGCGATATCGAACTTGGGGCGTCAAGGCGGTCCGGCAACACTGGATTAGGCATGGCGGGGGGCTATAGCAGAACAAGTTCATCCTCAAGGGACAGAAAAGAGGACCCTGTGTTAGATGCCATCTGTCGCAAGCGTGCGGAGATGACGCCGGTTTACGCAAACCCGAATATTTTCGGCTGGTACGATTTCTGGAAAGATTACGACTTCAACCAGCGGGGCAGTCTTGACCTTGCTGTCGAGGATTGCTGGTATTCCCAGGTTGCTTACTGGATCTACGAGGATATTATAGCGTCCGTGGCAAAGATGAACGAGGGTTCTTCAAAAGTTTCTGATTCAGCGGTCAAGCGCATAATCGCTGTCAGCTTCAGTCAGCCTGTTGTAACGGCGCCGGCTTCCTCGGGAGGCAGTTCGAGGTCGAGAGGCAGCCGGGTCAGCAGTGATGGCGATTTATTCGTTTATGTTCGGGAAGGTGAGATGCCTCTGGGTGTCAACCCCTGGACCGAGCGGGTTACCGACGAGAAGAACGACGTTATCCATTTCAGCTTTGCGGTAATACTTGAGTCAAGTAAAATCATCCCGTTTATGCGTGAGCTTTGCAGCGTCAAGGACCACAAATTTCGGGAAGGTTTTCAGCCCGACGGACAGCTCATGGAGCTTCGTCATAACCAGATAACTGTTTTGAACTACAATCATGAGACAGTAGAGAGACAGGACCCAGAGCATCTTTATTACCGTTACGGTGACGACCCGGTTGTAAGGCTTGACCTGATATGTGAATATATTTTCAGCAAGAAAGGTTACGAAAGTATTAAGCCCGAATCGATCGAGGCCTTGACAGAGGATGGTCAGATGGATCGGTAGAACGCGACTGGTATCGGTTTACATTATTTTTCGATTTTAGGATACGAGACGAATAGATGGCAAAGAAAAAAGCGAATATATTAGAGCAGCATATAGATAAACTGGTCCTCGGGCTGGTTGGTATAATCGGTTTGTTACTGTTATGGTTTTTTGTTCTTCGAGGTCCGTACTCTGTTGAATTCTCGGGCAGGAAATTAGGTCCGGGTCAAATCGACGAGTATATCCTTGAACGTGAAGTATCCGAGCTTCGTGAAAAACTGAACAGTACTCCCGAGCCGAGAAGTTACGACAAGAATTATATAAGCATGTTCGAAGGTGTTGTCACCGACGCCTTCGCAGCGGTTGACACGGATGTTTCTTGGCCTTTGCCGGGCAAAAGAGGAAGCGTTCTTGAGGCGGACAGGGTTTACGCTATGCCGGATATTCCCGAACTTTCAGAGCCAAAGGCCGCCTGGATAAGGACGGTTGCTTACGCTCCCGCAGAACCGGTCGATATTGACCACCCTTATGAAGAGGTCCAGACTGAGCTTAAGGACATTGATTTTGTTACTGTTCAGGCGACTTTGGATATGCCTAAACTTTTACTTAATTTCGAACAGAGCTTTTCAGGCAGACGAGTTAAAAAGGAATGGCAGGACAGGAACCTTGCCGAGCCGATATTCGCCGAGGTTCAGCTTCAAAGGCGAGAGGTTTATGACGACGGCAGTGTTTCACAATGGCAGGAAGTCCGCAGGACTAAGATTGACAAGTACAGGGAGATGTTCGATATTCCGGAGAAAGTGGGCGAGCTTCAGTTTGGTGTAAATATACTTATGGTTGAATACCGCGAGCCGGCGGTCATGTTGAATATCCTGCAGCCGGCGGCGTATGATTTCGCTGTTTCGGATTTTTCATGGCTTCCCCCGTCATACTACGAAGACTATGAGAAAGCTATGCAGCGTGTTCAGGAAGAGCAGGAACGCGAGCTTCGTGAGAGCAGACGCAATAAAATGCGTGATGATCGCAGGAGGCCCGAACGCGGCGGCCGAGACGGTGGAGGAATGATGGGGATGGATATGCCCGGCGGCGGCGGAGGCATGATGGATATGCCCGGAGCCGGACAAAGAGAAAGGGACCCGAGGGACAGCAGACGCCGCACGACAAGGCGACCGGAAGAACAGGAGTTGTCACCTCAGCAGATACTTGCCGAGGCAAACAGGGTTTATATCGACCAGAGAAGACTTCAGCAGATGGGAATTAAAGACGAGATAGTGATGTGGAGCCACGATGACAGCATTATTCCTGGAAATACCTACGAGTACAGGATGAGGTTGGGGGTTTTCAATCCTATAGCCGGTAAAGACTGGTTCAGGGAAGACGAGGTAGAGTTTAAGAATCAAGTTATTCTGTGGAGTGACTTTACAGATGTTACCGAGCAGATCGCGGTTCCGAAGATGCAGGAGTTTTTCCCAATGGAGGTGGCTTCCGACGGTAAGTCCGCGAATATACAGGTTTCAAAGTTTTATATGGGCAAGTGGCGCAGTAATGATTTTGAGGTTGGCCTTGGTGACATAATCGGCGACATGGTTACTCTTGAGCTTGACGAGGAAGAACGCCGGGTTGGCGGAGAAATGTTAGGATTTGCCAGGCGGACTGATGATGAAGCAGAGGAGGGGCAGGGCTTGGAAGTTGATTTTACAACGGATTACGTGCTTCTTGACATAACGGAGATAAGCGACTGGGTTGGAAATAATGTTTTACGCAGCAGGGATTATTTTGAGGTTGTTTATTCCGGTGACGAAGACAATATCCAGACCCGGCCTGTGAAAAACCGCAACTGGCCGGATGAGCTTTATGCCGAATATACCCGCATCAGGGAGCTTGAGAAGCAGAAAGTTATGCTTGGCGGGAGCAGGGGCAGAGGCAGCATGGGGGGAATGGACATGCCCGGCGGCGGAATGGATATGCCCGGCGGCGGAATGATGATGCCAGGCGGCATGAATTATTGAGTATATGTTTCAGAAGTTTAGTTTTTCTCGAAAGAGTAATTCTTCTCGAACATTATCTCAAAATCGAATACATCGTCGAAGTCTTCGATTCTGTCGGTATCCTGTGCGGCCATCCATTTGTTGTCGATCATGAGATAAACTATTTCACCGAGGTCACGGGTTGTAACGATTCCCCACTGGTTGAGGACCATCTTGGCAAGCCATCCCCATCTACGGCTGGCCTGTCGGGCAAGTCCGTGACTCAATTCGGCACCGGTTATATGCCGAGGCTGGTCCTGTTCACTTTCCTCGCGGATATCCTGTATGGTCTTGCCTAGTCCTTCGTAAATGAATCGCAGGGCCCGGACGTCATATCTGCCGTCTATCCGGGAAATTTCCTCGAGACTTTTTTTCACCGCCTTTTTCTCCACGACCTTATCCGTTCAAAACACCTTGATGCGTATATCTTTATAAAAGCGACGCAGTTTTACACAAAATTATTATACCGACCCTGTTTAGATTTTCAATCAGTGAACCCTCTGGCCGGGGACAGCACCCGAGTCGGGGCTGAGCAGGAACACTTCTGATCCGCCGGGCCCGGAAGCACATACCATGCCCTCTGAAAGGCCGAACTTCATCTGGCGCGGCTTTAGGTTTGCGACACAGACGACGAGCCTTCCCTTCAACTGTTCAGGTTTGTATGCCTTAGCTATGCCGGCAAAGACATTCTTTCGTATGCCGCCTATGTCAAGCTCAAGGCGAAGCAGTTTTCTTGCCCCCTCGACCTCCGATGCCTCTATAATCTTTGCAACACGCAAATCGACTTTCATAAAGTCCTCTATAGTGCATTCAGGCTCGATGGGTTCGTCAAGTTCCGCTTTGACCTGTGCTTCGGTGCCGGTATCGGCCGGCTGGTCTTGCGTGGTCTCTTCGTTTTGTTTGCTTTCTTCAACCATTGCTTCAACTTTCTCCTTTTCCACTCTTTCTACAAGTCTTTCAAAGTTATTTATCGTGTGCTCTTCGAGGATTTCACTTATCCCGGCCATGTTAAGCTCACCGGTGTTGAGGAACTTTTCTATTTTTTCCGCGTAGACCGGAACGATGGGCTTTAGATAAGTAGTAAGTACCTTGACTGCGTTTATTACGGTTGTAAGCGTTGTTCGAGTTGCCTGTTCATCGCTTTTTATTGTGACCCAGGGCTGCCTGTCGTCGATGTACTTGTTGCACTCGTCGGCCAGCGCGGTTACATGTCTTATAACAGATGAATAGCAAAGTGACTCGTAATCGTTAATTATTTTATCTTTTGCGGCGAGGAGTTTTTCAATAAGCTGCCTGCCCTGGGAGTCGAGCTTGCCTGTTTTGGCGCCGAGCTTTTTTGTGAGCATCGGCCCGGACCTGCTTGCCATGTTCGCGAGTTTGCCGACCAGTTCAGAGTTGACGCGGTTTATGAAATCTTCGAAGCTTAAGTCTATATCACCGACATCGTTTCCGAGCTTGCAGGCATAATAGTATCGCAGGTATTCCGGGTCGAGATGGTCAAGATAAGTTTTGGCCATTATGAAAGTGCCCTTGCTCTTGCTCATCTTCTGGCCGTTGACAGTGAGGAAGCCGTGAACGAACAGCTTGTTGGCGACCTTGAAGCCCGAAGCCATTAGCATCGCAGGCCAGAACAGGGCGTGAAAGTACATTATGTCCTTGCCGATGAAATGGTATAGTTCGTAGTCGCCGCCGTTCCATATTTGCTCGAAATCGAGCCCGTGTTTTTGGCAGTAATTTTTACACGAGGCCATGTACCCGACCGGCGCATCAAGCCAGACGTAGAAATACTTGTCTTCCTCGCCTGGTATTTTGAATCCGAAATAGGGCCCGTCGCGTGAAATATCCCAGTCCCTCAAGCCTGCCTCGAACCATTCGTCGAGCTTGTTGCGTACACTTGGCTGGACGTAGCCTTTCTCGGCAAGCTGCTTAAGCCTGTCTTCGTAGTCTGCGAGCTTGAAGAAGTAGTGAATGCTTTTTTTGAGCACGGGCTTCTCTCCGCTGACAACGCTAACGGGGTCTATTATCTCTGTCGGGCGGTAGTGAGCCCCGCAGACATCACAGGAGTCTCCGTACTGATCGGGGCTCTTGCACTTCGGGCAGGAGCCTTTAATATAACGGTCGGGCAGCCACATCTGCTCTTTTTCATCGTAAGCCTGCTCGACTTCGCGTTTAATTATGGAGCCTGCTTCATGGGCCTTTTTGTAAATAAAACTGCTCAGCTCCCTGTTTTCCTCGCTGTGAGTGCTGTAGTAGTTGTCGAAAGACACTTCAAAGCCGTCGAAGTCCTTTTGATGTTCGACATGGACTCGCTCGATAAGCTGCTCGGGTTTTATCCCTTCTTTCATTGCCCGGATCATTATGGGGGTGCCGTGGGTGTCGTCTGCGCAGAAGTACCAGCATTCATTTCCGCACAGCCTCTGGAAACGAACCCAGATATCGGTCTGGATATACTCGACAAGATGCCCGATATGGATTGGCCCGTTCGCATAGGGAAGGGCCGATGTAACCACTATTTTCCTTTTCATTGACAATGCCTTTTAACCTTGTGAATTGCTGCTGCCTCCGTCGGAGCTTTGGTTATTTCTGCCGGGGCCTTTTTTTCCGCCTCTGCCCCTGCGCGAGTTTCTTTTGCCTCGCTTTTTCTTATTGTTATTTCTGCTGCCGTCTCTACTGCTGTTTTCACGCCCTTTTCCATTTCGGCGGTCATTTTTGCCGTCTTGTTTGTCTTTATTATTTTTGTCCCTGCTGCCTTTTTCTCCATCCTGCCCTTCTTCGAGCCCGTCGAACATTTCTTTTTCTTCGTCTGTGAGCTCTTCCTGGTCGTAATCGGGTCCGGCTGCTTCCGGTTCCGGTTCTCCGGCTTCGGCGCGGTTAATCGCCTCTACCGGCCATGCATGACGGTTTCCCTGCTCGTCCTGAACGATTACAAGCTGGGTGAGTATCTGCTGATCGATCACCCTTGCCTCGCCCTCAGGTGTCTTTACGGTGCTGCCCTTTTTTGGCAGGCAGTTTCGAAGGTGCCTGTAAGTGTCATCTTCGTAACGCAGGCAGCATTTAAGCCTTCCGCAGTGACCGGATATTTTCGACGGGTCAAGAGTTGCCTTTTGCAGCTTGGCCATTTTCATATTTACGGGTTCAAGGATTTTCAGGAATCTCTGGCAGCAGCACTGCTGGCCGCAAGTCTCAAAGTCCGCGAGAATACGGGCCTCATCCCTGCTGCCTATCTGGCGAAGCTCAATACGGGTCTGATACTCTTTGGCGAGCCTTTTGACCAATTCGCGAAAATCAACTCTTCCCTCGCTGGTAAAATAGAATATAATCCGCTCGCCCCCGAAAAGGTGTTCGGCATCTACGAGCTTCATCGGCAGCTTGAGTTCTTCTATGAACTTTCTGCATGTTTCCATCTCGCCTTTGACTGAGTGCTCCAGATGGTGGGATTCGCTGACGTCCTGGGCGGTGCCAAACCTTACGAATGTGCCGCCTTTTGCGATGGGCGTATTGTCCTTGCCCTTGCCGTAATATTCGTCTACCTGTTCATGTGTTGCCTTGAACTGTCCGCCGCGGTAATTGAAGGAACCAACTATCTCGCCAAGTTCAAGTCCCCGGTCGGTCTTAATTACAGCGTATTTTTCCGTTTTCGGGATGTGGTTCTCATGGTGTTCAAACCAGCCGAGGTGTCCCATTTTGCCGTAACGGACAAGCAGGTATTTATCCGAGCTTTTATGTTTGCTTTGCGTTTCACTCATATAGAGATTTATATCCAATTAAATACTAAAATTGTCAAGAATTCAATATTATACCACAACCGGCTGATTTAAGCAATAAGTGCTCAAAATTAAGCCTTTCATTTACATTCGAGTCAACCCAGCGAATGTTCTCGTAAATCCGTGTTATTAGTTCGCTACAGCCGTCAATCCCGAATTTTTCAAGAACAAGAGCGACCTGCCGGGCCTGATCGTCGTTGATGATCTCATTTTCAATCCCTGTGCCGAGTTTCATGGCGTCATTAGAGACCGACAATATCAGGGAATATATGATCTTTTGAGAGGTCCTGCCTATATCCTTTACGCTTACATCGCCCTGTGCGGTGAGCGCCTCTGCAAGGGCTTTTGACTGTGAGCACAGCCAGTTAGCTTTATCAACAGCATCGGTAAGTTTCAGGGCGGCGAACATTGAGAGGATCTCGGTTTTCAAGCGGTAGAAATCGAGCGGTTTAGTTTCGAGTTCTTTCAGGCGGGCAAGGCGAATGGCTTCGCCAAGGCTGCCGCCTGAGAATCTCGCAAAGAAAGAGGCCTCTTTGCCGGCGGTCCCTCCAGCCTGGAGTATTTTTATTATCTGGTCTTCCTTAACTGGCCCGAACCTGACGACTTGGCACCTTGAACGTGTGGTGGGCAGCAGGGAGTCGAGTTTGCTGGTTATCAAGATAATAAAACAATGCCTGGCGGGTTCTTCGAGCACTTTGAGCATTGCGTTTTGTGATGCGCTGTTTAGTTTTTCACATTCGTTTACTACAAAAACCCTGCAATTTGAATGTCCGGGGCGATCGGCGACTTTATCGATTAGAAACTCCCGGATAACGTCAATCGGCATCTCAACAGGCGGGGCTTTTCCCTTGCCTTCTTTTGTATATTGCCGCAGTTCTTTGTAGATCAGGCTGTAATCCGGATGTGCGCCGCTTTCGAAAATCTCACACGAACTGCATGTGCCGCAACTGTCGAAAAAATCTCTGCCGTTTGAGCTGGTTTTAACGCGGCTGCTGCACAACAGCATCTTCGCCCACTGTTTTGCGGTTGTCTCCTTGCCCACACCGTTTGGGCCGGTAAAGATGTAGGCATGATGAAGCCTGTCGCTCTGCAATGCATGTTGAAGCGTATCTATAGCCCGTTCCTGGCAAATTATATCCGCAAGGGCCATTTACAGACCTTCCACTAAACGTTTTATATCTGCGTTAACCGTTTCGATACCCCTGGTCGCATCGACAACCTTGACACGCGGGTCGCATTGGGCGAATGTAAGAAACCCTTCACGAACTTTTTGATGATATTGTTTTCCTTTTTGTTCCATGCGGTCAAGCTGGCGGTTCATTCTGCTTGCGGCGGTTTCGAGGTCTACGTCGAGAATAACGATAAGGTCGGGCCAGACTCTATCGAGTACATCGGCTGCTATTTTCAAGACGCTGTCAATGCCGAAACCACCGGCATGGCCCTGGTATGCGCAGGTGCTTGACAGCCACCTGTCGAGAAGGACGCACTTGCCTGCTGCAAGGGCCGGACCTATCTTTTCTATCCATAACTGGCCTCGTGAAGCCATGTACAGCATTACCTCGACGTTATCGCCCATCCTCTCGTGAACGGGGTCGAGCAGGATATCACGAATCTTTTCACCTATTTCCGTACCGCCCGGGTCGCGCGCGGTTACCACCTCAACGCCCATGCCCGATATCCATTCGCCGAGCATCTCGGCCTGGGTGCTCTTGCCGCATCCGTCACCGCCGTCGAGGACGATGAACCTGCCCTGTAAATCTTCTTTCTGCAACTAAACTTCTCCGTCTTTGTCGTTATTTCCGGCAATATTAGTTTCGGCTGTAGGTTTTTCACCGTTTCCGTCAAAGCTTTCCTCGATAACTTTCTTGGCGTATATCTCTATGCTCTCGCCTACGAACCTGACAGATTCAAGGCTGACGACCATCGTCATTATACCGGTTATTGAGGCGTATAGAGCGAGCATAACCCACCGCAGGAAACCCTTTCCGAGCATATCCACCAGCACGGCCATTAATACGGCTGTTATCAGCCATGCGCCTATGGCGGTCAGGAGCTTTGCCGATTTGCTCATGCGGAACATCCTCAGGCTTTTTACCGCTTCCCAGATACCGCTGTTATTGACTATCACGTCGGCCGGGACGAGTATCATCGGTTTTATCAAAAGTATCGCCCCTGCTGCGCCGCATATATGCGCCAACCACGCCGGAACATCCGTAGGGTTAATTTTCATCCCGACGGAAACAAGTACTACAAGTCCCCATCCGATGAAATTCCAGCCGATCACGAGAAGCAGTCCGAACCAGAATATCCGCCAGAAATAGTACCGACCGACTGACAGCAGCCAGCCCGGACTGTGAGGTTCGATGCCGTTTGTAAATGCCGTCGACGTGAAACCCAGACTCAGCATCTGCCATAATATTCCAAAAGTGGTCATGCCTGTGACCATCATAAAAAGCGGCCAGTCCCGTACCTGTCCGCCGGATTCGGCCTGCTGGAGAATAAGCGAGACCTCCTCCATCAGAACCATTGTGATTGCGTAGAAAGTCACTATCACCACAACCTCGGGCCATCTTTTCAAAAGTATTTCAGTTGTACGCGGCATTAAATACCCAGTTTACACTCAATAAGCAACATCATAAGAAACCATAATATTGTCCGCGCAAAGGGGATAAAACTCAAATGTTTTCTGTAAAAATTACTCAGTCAGCGGACAATAGAGTTTGCGGGAGATGCCGAGAAATCTAAACTGATGCGAAAAGATAATAATAAAAGTGCTAATTTTGTATCAGGGCTTGACAAGTGTTTTTGCATTGAGGGCGATAATGGCCGACAGTCGCTCAATGGGCAGCTTATATGAAGAGTTTTCGTGCGGGAAAAACTTCTTGACGAGACGGAACGGATGGTGAAGATATTCTGGGTGTCACTTGTTTTTTTGGGAATTTTATGAATAAGTATTTCGCGGTTATTTTGGCCCTGGTTTTTTGTGTAGGCGGGTATGTCGCTGTTTCATACCTGCCGGGCGGGCAGCAGCGCGAGCAGGATGAATTGATCGAATCTTCAGATGGTCCGGAAAGAAATTTCGAGCGTGTGGTTTGCATTAACCCTGCGGCGACTGAGATAATTTACGCTATAGGGGGACAGGATCGGCTGGTGGGTGTGAGCGATTTTTGTGACTACCCGGCAAAGGCCAGGGAGATGACGAAAGTTGGCGGGGCGATCAACCCGAACTTTGAGAAGATAAGCGTGCTCAATCCGGACCTGATCATTATACAGGGTCAGATCGAGGAGGTTGCCTCGTATTGTCAGATGAACGGGGTCGAGTGTTTGTCGGTGAATTTGCGTCGGCTGGATGAAATATACAGTGAGATAATAAATCTGGGCGGCCGGCTTGGCAGACGGGCTCAGGCAAGGGAACTTTGTGAAAAGATACGCGGTGAGCTTTCGGTGGTCCAGGAGAAGGTTGCCGGGCTTGAACGGAGGAAGGTTTTTCTTTCACTTTACAGGGTGCCGGGTTCGCTGGCAAGCGTTACTACAGCAGGGCCTGATACGCATTTAAGCGAGCTTATAACTATTGCCGGCGGTGTGAATATCTTCAGCGACGTTGAAAGGGATTATCCGACCATATCGAAGGAGTCGCTTGTTAAACGCGGTCCTGAGGTTATTATCGAAACCTGGTCAGCTGGTACGAGCGAGGGCGAGTCGAAGGCGGAACTGCTTGACGATTGGCAGAAACTGGGTGCAGTAGAGGCTGTCGAGAATGGCAGGGTTTATGCAGTGGAGGCCGACGTTGTGCTAAAACCCGGGCCCCGGGTCGGCAAGGCCGCGGAGATGCTTGCCAGGTGTATACATCCGGAGGAATTCGATGAGTGAGCTGCTCCTTGAGCTTGATAAGGTTAGCTACAGTTATGGTCGCAGTGACTGGAGACTTGAGGATGTCAGCCTTGCCGTTAAAAGGGGCGACATGATCGGTATTGTTGGGGCCAACGGTTCGGGCAAGAGCACACTTATGAAGGTAGCAGCCGGTGTGCTGGCGGCCGAGTCGGGAAAAGTGTTGGTTACAGGTACGGATATACACAAGATGTCGAGACGTAAACTTGCGAGAAAGCTGGGTTTTTTACCGCAGCAGGCGGCGAGTGTTTTTGATTTTCGCGTCGAGCAGGTGGTTGCGATGGGTCGCTATTGTCACAGCAAGGGGCTTGGTTTTACCAGTGCCGAGGATGAGCGGGTTATTGCCGAGGCTATGGAGGCTACGGAAACGACGACATTTTGCGGCAGGACGCTTATGGAGCTTTCAGGCGGTGAGAGACAGCGGGTGATGCTCGCGTCAGTACTGGCGCAGCAGCCGGATATAATGCTTCTGGACGAGCCGGCCGCAGGCCTTGATCTGCATCACCAGGTTACTTTCTTCAGATTGCTTGCGGATATGTCGGCGCGGGGGATGGGCGTTGTGGTCATTACGCACGACCTTAACTTCGCGGGACAGTTCTGCACGAAGCTTCTGGCAATGGAGGCAGGCAGGCGGGTTCTATTCGGAGAGGTAGAACAACTCTTCGAGCAGGTGACCGAGATGAAAGTTTACTCAGGGGATGTGGCGACTCTGCGGCACCCGTTTAACGGTAAGTGGGCGGTGCTTCCTTATTATAAAGACTCCAAAACGGAGGGTCAGCAGCCATGAAGGGGCGAGGAATTTACAGCTTGCTGCTCTATTTTGTCTTTGCTGTTGCGGCGGTTTTGCTTTGCCCGTTCGCCGGGGCTGAGAACCTCGATGGGCAGATCATTTTGCGGGATATTCGCGATGGTGTGATTGAGCATATCGATACGGAGATATTCGTTTACCAGCGACTGCCTCGGGTGGGGCTTGCGTTTTTGACCGGGGCGGTGCTTGCGTCAGTAGGCAATGCTTTCCAGGTTATACTTCGCAACCCGCTTGCGACTCCGTATACTCTGGGTGTTACGGGTGGCGCTTCGGTCGGGGCTTATCTTGCGATAGCGTTTCCTGTGCTGCGCCTGGATGTGGGGAGTTTTTCTACGGTGCAGATTATGGCATTTGCCGGGGCGGGGGTAATCGTTGCGCTGATATATTTTGTTTCGAGCAGGCCCGGCGGGATGTCGATGGGGACAATGCTGCTTGCAGGGGTGACTATAGGGATTATGTGCGGGGCGTTCATTATTTTGATACGTTACCTGACCAAGCCGGATATCCTGGTTTCCCTGGACAGGTGGACGATGGGCAGACTGGATATTGTTGGGTTCGAGAGGCTGTATTCGGCACTGCCTTTAGCGGCGGCCGGGCTTGTGCTGTTATTTAGCCAGGTACGCAGCCTGAACCATATTTCGCTTGGCAGGGAGATGGCAATGGGGCACGGGGTTGAAGTTTCCTTTGTGCAGAAAGCCTGTTTTATAGGCGGCTCAATGGCAACAGCGGCGGTTGTTTCGCTGGCAGGCCCCATTGCATTTGTGGGACTGATTGTGCCTCATGTGGTCAGGCGGGTTTCGGGATTTGATAACAGGGTTGTGATGACAGGTTCACTGCTGCTTGGCGGGGGATTTCTGGTGTTGTGCGATACGGCGGCCAGGACGCTTGCCGCTCCGACGGAGATACCGGTGGGGGTAATTACTGCGCTTATCGGAGGACCATGCTTTATTTACCTTCTTATTCGGGGCAGGTAGTATAATCACTGATTTGGTTATCGGACATTTCTTTTAATTGATAATTCTTCTGATTTAGGTTTTTGCTAAACCTTTTTGAGTAAATATACTCCTGTATTTTGCCGACGATATATTTGCAGCGGTTCGTTTAACGGCTGACATAATATAAAGGCATTTTCCAGGCAGTCAGATATGGATAAAGACGTTTTCAAGACAATTTGGCAGGGGGCTCAACTGCCCGACCCGTCGGAAGTTGATATTTCGGGTATAGTTGAGGATCTTTGGGACGCTTATGTTGATTCTTCTTCGGGAATGCTAAATGAGCTCGAAGCGGTGGCGATGGACATGGAGGCAGGCAGGAATGTTGAGGACAACGCTGCGTATATTCGCAGGCTGCTGCATTCGCTCAAGGGCGAGGCGGGGATGACGGGTTTTCTCGATGTTCATAATCTCTGTCACGAGGCCGAGACCGCATTCGAGCAGCTCTTTCAACAGGGTACGGCCGCGGATATGGTGCTGCGGGTTAAGGACTGGATAAGCGAGGCGATAAATTATGCCTGCGGGATAGATATACAGGCCTATAAGAAGTCGATAGACAGGCACCAGCAGAAACAGCAGAAAGACAAGGGCAAGATAAGGACACTTTGCATTGACGACAACCCGATATGCTCGCGGAGGATCGGCATGCTGATACAGGATTACTGCAATTGCGATTTTGCGGTCAACGGCAGGGAAGGTGTGGACATGTACGCAAAGTCGCTCGAGCAGGGCAATGCCTATCAGCTTATTACACTGGATATACAGATGCCGGAGATGGACGGGCATTCGACACTCAAGGCTATAAGGCAGCTCGAAGAGAGCAGGGGAATCTACGGCCTTGACGGGGTGAAGATAATTATGAGCACTTCGCAGGAGGACCCGGATCATATTTTCGGGGCTTTCCGCGAGGGGTGCGAGGCTTATGTTTTCAAGGCGTTGATGGCCGAAAAACTGCTTGGGGAGATGGCGAAGCTGGGGCTCTTGCAGACCCAGACGCTTTATTCGATAAAATAGCCGTAAGTCATCTTAAGTTAAATGCTCTTGATTGAGCTTAGCCGGGAGAATGACTTGAAGGAAAAATCTATCCCTCTGACTTTACTATCACCTCAACAGGGGCTATTTTTGCAAGGTCGTCTTTAATTTTCTCGGCGTCACCGACGACAACAACAACGAGTTTGTCAGGGTTAATTGTCTGTTGTAAAAGATGCACACAGTCCCGGGCTTTTGTCTGTGCTATTGATGAAAGCAGTTCTGACAGGTAATCTTTTTGCAAACCCTGTGATTCAATGAGCCACAAATCCTCGGCGACCTGCTGGGGCGTTTCCCGGGCTATAAGGAAAGAACCGGCGATATGGGACTTTGAATTTGCAAGCTCTTCGGGGCTGGGCGGACTGGTTTTGACATCTCGAAGCTGTTCAATTACCGCCGAGACAGCTTCCGCGGTCGAAGCGGTTTTGGTGAAAGTGTTTATTCGGAACTCGCCTGCCATGTTATGAGCATAGTAACAACCCCATATGCCGTAGGTTAGACCTTTCTCGATACGTATTTCGGTATTGAGCCTGCTGTTGAACGACCAGCTGAAATAATCGCAAACAACTCTGCTGGTGAAGTACTCGGGCTGCTGCCGCCGGGTTATGCCGTAATGGCCTATGCGTATCTGGCTTTGCGGGCTGTCGGGCTTGTCTACGATATATATCTTTGTTGACTCAACCGGGGTCAGGTCAGGCAGGATAATGCCGGTCTCTACAAGGTTGGTTTCCCACCGACCGAGGTTTTCCTTAGTCAGCTTCAGGGCGGTTCGCCTGTCGATATCACCGGCGAAGATGATCGCAGCCTGATCGGGCCTCATGAATTTTCTATGCCAAAGGTCCAGGTCGCCTGTGTCGAGCTTTTGTAAGTCCTCCGGAGAACCGTGGGCCGGCCGCGAGTAAGGATGGTCGCCGTACAACTGTCTGCCGAATTCCAGTCCCGCGATAAACGAAGGGTCTTCGTACTGGACGGCAAGCTCGGCAAGAACCTGCTGTGAAAGCTTTGCAAACTGCTCGGTGTCGAAGGTGGGGTTCAGGACGATCTCGGCAAGTATTTCCATGGCGTGCTGCGAATACTCCGACAGAAAACCCATCGATATTTCGGATGTATCCATGCCGGCCTTGCTCGTCAGGTCCACCGCGTATCTTTCAAGCTCAGCGGCGATCTGCTCTTCACTCATGTTTTTTGTACCCTTGGTCAGCATCTTCATCGTCATAAACGCCGTACCCGGCTTGCTCTCTGTCCATGCTCCGAATGTAAGGCCCAGCTTGACGGTCACAAAGGGCACTTCGCGGTTAGGTACAGTGTAAACCTTCAAGCCGTTTTCGAGCGTGTCGACGGTGTATTCAGGTGTCGCGTCGAATTTTTTTATATCCGCAAGCGGGGGCTGGGTCGGATAGTTTCCGGGCCTTTTGATATCGCCCCTGCCCGGTGCGGGCGGATTAGTCTCGGTTTTTGCCGTTATCGCTGCGCTTTCATCGGCTATCGGCGATGTTACAGGTCCGTCGATGTTCTGCCTGATGAATATTTTGTGTACGCTGCTGTCGGCGAGGTACTGGTTGGCGGCCCTTTTGATATCAGATGCGGTTACCTCCCTGACACGCTCGAATATTTCATTGGCCATAGAAGTGTCGCCGTATATCACAGCCGCGTTGCCGAGTATGCGTGCCTTTGTGTCAATCTTCAGTGTGTCGGTGACAAGCATTTTCAGCATCTGGTTTCGGGCCTTTTCAAGCTCCTCGGAAGTTACACCTTCGGCCTTTATTTTGTCGATATGCAGCTTTATCCTTTCAGAAAGGGCATCCTGGTCAGAGTTTCCGGGCGATTCCATAGCTCCGGCGACGAATACCCCGTCAAGCTCGAGGTTATAAGTTGAGGCCATCGCCTTGACGGCCATCCGCTCATTGGCTACAAGATCGCGGTAAAGCCTGGAGCTGTTGCCGCCTCCCAGTATTGAAGAGAGCATATCCAGCACAACCTCGTCCGGGTGACCGGCAGGGACCGTTCGCCAGAGCAGCCCAACGGCAGGGGCGGGCGCGTTTTCGTCATCTATTACTATCTCCATCGGTTCGGCCGGTTCAGGCTCTTGGGCCTTTACTTGGGGCGGCTGGGGATACCTGGACATCCAGCCAAAGTACTCCTCTGCAAGTGCAGCTGCCTTTTCGTGCTTTATCGCCCCTGCGATCACGAGAGTTGCGTTTGAGGGCACATAATATTTCTTCCAGAACTCCCGCAGCTCGGGCACTGAAGCTGCCCGGAGATCTTCAAGCGAACCTATAGGTGTCCAGCTGTATGGGTGCGTGTCGAAGATGCGCGCTGCAACCTTTTCGACAACGGTGCCGTAAGGCTGGTTTAGCCTCATGCGAAGCTCTTCTTCGACGACCTGCCTTTCGGTATTGAAGTGCTCCTGGTTTATATCCAGAAAGGCCATTCTCTCTGCCTCAAGCCACAGCGCAAGCTCAACCTGGTTTTTAGGGACCGTCTCAAGGTAGACCGTTTTGTCGAAACTTGTGTATCCGTTGTTGGTGCCGCCGACTTTATTTATAAGTCCGAAATGGTCCTTCTCACCGACGAGGTCCGTACCCTTGAACATCATGTGCTCAAACATGTGGGCAAAACCTTGTCGCTGAGGGTCCTCGTTCTTCGAGCCTACGTGATACCAAACCTGAACATTTACTATAGGAGTGGAAAAATCCTCAAGCGTTATCACGTCCAGACCGTTATCAAGCTCTGACTGGCGGTAATCGAAAGGGGTTCGGTTAGACGTGCTGTCACGGGTGTCACTGCGAAGCTCATAGCTGCTGGTCGTGTCACCGCCTATCTCGGCTTCTTTGCAGCCGGAAAGGGCTGTCGTAACCACTGCAAGAAGGAATACAATTACTGATGTAGTGACGATCTTTCTTTTCGTAATTCTCATATCAGCTCCAGCCGGTTCCGCGAACACGCGAAACGTTAATGTTTATTCCGCTTTATGGTTTATAACATACTATACATTATCCGGAGATGTTCAATCTTAAAGTAAAAAATCACTTCCAAACCCCGTCCTGGATCTGTATAATGCTGCCGAAATGCTTCAGGAAAATTCTTAATGAAAAAGCCTAAAAAATACATGCTCGCCGGTCTGGCTGTCGTAATTGCGGTTATAATATCAGCCGTTTTAGCAGATCAAATTATCCGTTCACAGAATATTAAACAAAAGGATAAAATGCGAAAAACCCTGCAAGCCAATCTAAAACCGCTGGATTTTAAGGAACCGCCCGCCTACCCCCCGCCTGTCAGTGAATACTTTGAATTCTATAACCTTGCCGTCAATGACCCGAACACGGAACATTTTTTCGGTACGTTTGATTCGAACGGTTACACGTTGGCTGCACATGTATATATTCCCGCAAACCCGCAGGCTACTGTCGTTTTGCATCATGGTTATCTCAACCACAGTGCCCAGCACGCCAACCTTATCCATGTTCTTTTACGTCATAATTATGCGGTCGCCGCTTATGACATGCCCGGGCACGGTTTGTCAACCGGTAAAGGTGCCTGGATTGATTCTTTCAATACCTACACAGCGATTCTTGCAGATTTTACTGAAATTGTTAAACAGAACCTGCCCGGCCCGTACCATCTTATAGGAATAAGCTGCGGCGGGGCGGTTACGCTTGACACGCTTCTGACAAGGCCGGATGACTTTGAAAGGTTTATACTTTGCGCCCCTCTCGTGCGCTCGGTCTCATGGAACGCGTCACGTTTTGGGTATACGATAGCAAGCCCATTCGTAAAATCAGTGCCACGTCATCAGCGAAAAATCTCAAATGATCCCGAATGGCTGCATTTTAACAAGTACCTCGACTATCTCCATGCTTCATCGGTGCCGTTTAGATGGGTCAAGGCAATGTTTAACTGGGACAAAAAGTTCTCCGCTGCCGAGCCGGTATACAAATCGGCGCTTCTGGTCCAAGGCGACAAGGATAATATTGTCGACTACAAACATAACCTTTCGGTCATTAAACAAAAGATTCCGAATCTGCAAATAGAAATGATAGAGTCAGGCAGACACGAACTTTTTAACGAATCGAAATCCATTCGTCGCGAAGTCTTCGCCCAAATACTCCGCTGGCTTGGGAGCACCGAAAAAACTGAACTTTCCCCCGCTGAGTAACCCCTTAAAGAGCACCTCTCAGCCGACAGGCGCCATTGTTCGGATGCGCGTTCCGTGATTGACGCTGAATTCGATCTCTTCAAGTGGAACATTGTCCGGGAACCACACTCCGCTTATTTTAGCGTGAAACAGCGAACAGCCTGTAAGGTCCATGTGCCTTAGGTCCTGGCCGCGGAGGTCGGCGTCCCGAAGATAGGCACCGGCAAGTTTGACTTTGGAAAGGTCGGCATTGCGGAAATCCGTGCCGCGCAGGTTGCAGTCACCCAGGTCGACCAGGTCCCTGTTTTTTACATAATTGTTAAATGCTTCGTAGTTGCCCTCACGAAGACACTTGAAAGCCTCGTCGTCTAAAAATTTCGGCTTAGTCATATTTGCTCCAGCTAAGGTTACGCTTTTGGTCATAACAAGGCACACTTGAAAATAGCGCCTCATAATAACGTCGACCTGTAAACGCCCCTACTTTAGCTTTTTTGATGGTAAAATCAGGCTAAGAAGTCGAAACGCCCCTAAAAGGAGGTAAAAATTTATATCTTATCGGGCTTGCAGATATTCTTCTTCTTGTTCGCCACCCTGCCGCATTTTGTGCAGATATACTTGCCTTTCTTTACGATGTCTTTTATATCATCGAGGTCGCCTTTTTTAAGCTCTTTTTTGCATATCGAACAAAGCTTTTTACTCATAGCTATCTCCTTTACTTCTTACCCGGCTGAGTGTGCGGCCGGAATCTCTGTTTAGTTCTTCTGGCCGATTCCACAGCTTCGACCGCTTCATTAAATAGTACTTCCTGAGAGCGTACCTGTTCGCTGCCTTTAGCGCGGATTTTCTCATAGCTGCCGTCGTTTTTGAGCCTTGTCGCTTTTACGTTGTCCGAGAAATAAACCTC
Organism: uncultured Pirellulales bacterium; assembly: GCA_964628195.1. Classification (GTDB taxonomy): domain Bacteria; phylum Planctomycetota; class Phycisphaerae; order Sedimentisphaerales; family Anaerohalosphaeraceae; genus CAZVPF01. The sequence goes on from CAZVPF010000002.1 coordinate 22,691, forward strand.
AAGGATATGCCTGAGCCTTTTGATAAGCCTCGGCTCGGAGACCGGGAACATCGTTTCGATTCGTTTATCGAGGTTTCTGTTCATCCAGTCGGCGCTGCTTAAATAAACCTCTTCATGGCCGCCGTTATTGAAATAGAATATCCGCGCGTGTTCAAGGAACCTGTCCACTATCGAGATAACCTCGATATTCTCCGACACCCCTTTTACGCCCGGCCGCAAACAGCAGATGCCGCGTACGTTTAACAATATCCTCACCCCCGCACAACTTGCCCGGTAAAGTTCGCTTATAACACCCTTATCCTCAAGTGAATTCATCTTTGCCATAATAAGCCCGGGTCGGTCCGCTGTCGAAGCCATTATCTCCCTGTCGATAAGTTCATAGATTTTCTTACGCAAACCGGTGGGTGCTATGCAAAGCTTGGACATGCCCGCAGCCTCCGATGCGCCAGTCATAAGATTGAACATAGACGAAACATCGGTCGCAAGTATCCTGTCGGTTGTCATCATTCCGATATCGGAATACAGCCTCGCGGTCTTGTCGTTGTAGTTGCCGGTTGATAGATGCACATATCGCTGTATCCGCCCGCCTTCGCGACGGACTATAAGCAGCGCCTTGCTGTGAGTCTTCAGTCCGGCCACTCCGTATATGACGGTACAGCCGGCATCTTCAAGTCGTCTTGCCCAGCCGACATTTCGCTCCTCGTCAAAGCGCGCCTTCAGTTCGACCAGCACCGTTACGCTCTTTCCGTTCTCGGCGGCATTTTCGAGTGCGGCAATTATCGGGGAATCACCGCTGGTCCTGTAGAGCGTCTGCTTGATGGCGAGCACGTTCGGGTCCTCGGCGGCACGCTCTGCAAGTTCGACCACGGGGTCAAAGCTCTCGAAAGGCAGGAATATGAGGATGTCACGCTCCGAGACGGTCTCGTAAAGGTCATCGCTTTCCAGCAGGTCGCGCGGGGTTTGCGGGGTCCACTCGGGAATCTTTAATTGCTCAAAACCGCTTTGCATCGCTACCGACATCATCGCTGTACAGTCAAGCACGCCGTCTATCTCGTAAACATGCTCGGCGGCTGTACCGGACCATTCGAGCACCTTGTCCTTAATTGTGCCTGGGGCTCCTGCCGATATCTCCAGCCGGACAACCGAACGGCGAAGTCTCGCCTGTACAGCCTGTTCGACACTGCTGAGCAGGTCACCTGCCTCATCTTCCTGTATCTCAACGTCCGCGTCACGCGTATAACGGAACACCGTAGTTCCAAGTATCCGCCTGTTCGGGTAAAGCGTCGCGGCGTTGTCGGCAATTACATCCTCGATGCATGCCAGCCAGACTCCATCGTCGAGAGGCAAGTTGACAAACCGCGGAAAATTGCCCGGCACGGGTATTACGGCCACCTTCTCACCATTATGGACGGGCTGTTTGTCCTGTTTATTTTGCCCGTTTTTATTTTTCTCACTGTCGATCAAGACTGCGACGTTGAGCGCACGCCCGCTGAGCACAGGTGTACTTACAAGGTCGTCAAATGACATCGGTGTAAGGACGGGCATAAGTTCGGTATTGAAATAATTCTTCAAAAGACTCCGCTGTTCGAGCGTCCACTGGTTGCGCATCATAATATTGAGTCCGTGCTCGGGCAAGGCGGCCAGTATCTTCTTAATGCCTTCGTTCTGGTCCCGCACCATCTCATGGGTCTTCTCGGCGATCAGCTTAAGTTGTTTTGCCGGAGTTAGCCCGCTTGAATCTCGCTTGCGTCTTCCCGCATATACCTGCTGCATCAGACCTGCTGCACGGATCATGTAAAACTCGTCAAGGTTTGAGCTGAATATCGCCATGAACTTCAGCCGTTCAAGGAGAGGCATATTCTCGTCAAGCCCCACGTCCAGCACCCTGCCGTTAAACTCCAGCCAGCTAAGCTCCCTGTTTATATAAAAGTCAGATTTGTTAAAATCATTTTGCTTTTTTTTGCCTGCCATATCATATCCGTTTAAATCAGAACCGCTCTTAATCCGTAAATATCCCTGAACATATCGCTCATTGTCTCCACTGACCGCCTTGCAGGAGCGCTGTCAACCTTCCCGCCAAGTGAGATCACGAAATCTTCGTCGTCAATTTTACACTGCATCTTCCCCGGGTCGAACCTCTTGCTCGTGGTCAAAGCTACAGCCAGCCGAAGTATTGCCGCCAGTTTGTTGACTACGATCCTTCTTTCGCGTGTGAGGCTCATATATTCAAAATGTGAAGGCTTCGGGCGTCCCCTGCGGTGGTAACGCGCAATGTGTGCGACCATCTGCACCTCATTTTGCGTAAGCCCGAATATTTCCGAATTTGACACAATATAAAGCGTATGCTTATGATAGCTCCGCCCGGAAATATAGGTGCCCACCTGGTGGAGTATCGCCGCTACGTGCAGAAGCAGCCTGTGCCGGTACTTCAGTCCGTGTTCGCCCGCAAGCTCGTCGAAAAGCTTGACCGCTGTGTCCGAAACTGTCGAGGCGTGCTTAAGATCGACCCTGTACTTCACTGCTGTAGTTATCGCCGACTGAATCACCGCCTGTGAAAGCTCCGGGTCCTCCTCGCCCTTTATCCGCCGTGCCATGTCGAGAAGCAGACCGTCCCGCATTGACACATGGGATATAAGCACGTTCTTTGCCTTTGTCGAATGAAGAAGCTCATCGTATATCATCAGGGCGGGATTTAATGTCTCGGCATCGGGATACCCGATGTCGTACTCCACGCAAAGCTGCTCAGCTGTCATCCCCATGCACCTGCCGACGAGTTTTTCGAACCTGGCTTTGGTTATGATCTCCAGATTGTGCACTCTGCCTGTGCCGCTGGTATGCTTTGCGGCAAATCTTGCATCCCCGCCTACCGCGATAATGGTCTCTATTTTACCGAAAGGTATCAGTCCCTCAATAGCGTTGAGCGTAGCCTTTATTTCATTGCGAATAAGCTCCGAGGCGGTAGCCCACGACTCGCCGCCGCGGGTGAGCTCTTCTTTCAGCCGGACAGCCCCGAGACCGAGGCTCTGTGAGGTTACTATTTGCCCGGCCTTTATTATAGTAAGCACGGTGCTTCCCCCGCCTACTTCGGCGATCATCGTCAGTTTTTCGAGCAGTTCCCTGTGCTTACCGATCTCGCTGCGCACAGCCGACATGGTCAAACGCGATTCCTCGGAAGAGTCGATGACATGCACTTCGAGCCCGGTTGATGTAAGCACGCGGTCAATGAACGTTTCGCTGTTGCTCGCCTCGCGGACCGAACTTGTCGCCACCACGTTAATGTTCCTGACCTCGTAAGTTTTCAGCACGCCGGCGAACTCGCGAAGTATGCCTATAGCGGCCCGCATTGTTTTGCGGCCCAGCTTCCCGCGGACAAAAGTGTCCTGGCCGAGGTACACAGCACGCTGCATGCGCTCAAGTATCTCGATATCACCGTTAGGCCCGAGCTGGCCGATGACCATCCGGATCATGTTAGAGCCTATATCGACCGCGCCCATAAGCTCGGCAGGGGCCCCGGCCTGCGACTTGTCAACTGCATTGTCTGTCATTTTCGTCTCCATAGCTCAATTTTAAAGTATTTAAGAAACTTTTCCAGCGCAAAAACGAAATCTTTTCCAGGTATGTGCCTGGATTTACGGTATGATTAAAATGAAAGAATTAAAATACCCATCTGGGGATTTGGTCTTGTGTACCTGTAATAATTCATATAGGCGAAAAATCGGTACTGCTATTTTCCTATGCAGAATTTGGAGAAAATGTTTTCGAGAACCTTCTCGGATATGTCTTCGTGCTCGATGCCGCCAAGTGACTTGTGAACTTCCTGCAGGAGCATTGCCGCAATTTCGTCTGCTCCTGCTTTTAGCTGTTCGACAGCATCAGTTATGCTTCTAATCGCCTCGGTTACTATCCGGTCATGCCGCTGGGTCAGGGCGATCCTCTCACCGGACTGTGCGGAGGGGGTTTTTATCGCATTCAGTCTGCCTGATATCGCCTGTTTGAGGTTGTTGACGCTGTCGGGTTTTTTAAAGCTTACGGGCATAAATTCAATCCCGAAAGATTTTTTCATCTCGTCAAGTCTTTGATCGAGGCCTGTTTTTACGAGGTCGGTTTTTAGAGCAGCCGCTGCAATGCTTGAGCAGCTTATCTTTTTGTATACCGCCAGGTCCTCGGAGAGGTCTTTTTTTGCTGCATCGACGCAGAAAACGGCCAAATCGGCTGAGGCCAGAGCCTGCGAGGCAGCGGACTGGGAAAGTTCGTCCACGGAGTCTGCGGGTTCTATTGAGAGCCCCGCACAATCGAAAAGCACACAGCGGCCCGAGGGCAGATCGAGTTCCCCGCGAAGCACGTCTCGTGTAGTAGCCTTGAGATTTGAGACGATACTTCTTTTTGTGCCGAGAAGAGCGTTTGTGAGCGTGCTTTTGCCGGCGTTGACCGCACCGCAGAGTCCTACGCAGGGAAGGTCTATCGCTCTTTCGCATCGGACCTGGCCTGCGGAAATTTCTCTAAGGGTATGGGCTATTCTTTGAGCACGCTCCATGGCCTGTTCGCGTGAGATGAACTCAATATTTTCTTCGCTGAAATCCAGACCTGCTTCTACGAGGCTTATAAGCTCGACAAGCTGTTTGCGTATTTCGGATATATTTTCGGCGAGGCGGCCATCGAGCAGTTTCTGGGCTGCCTGGACCTGGTATTCGTTGCTGCCCGATATTATTTCTGCTACCGCTTCGGCGGAGCTTATATCCATTTTGCCGTTGAGATATGCCCGCATGGTGAATTCACCGGGCTCCGCAGGCCTTGCCTTTCGGTATATCCGGTGCATTATCGCCTTTATAATGCACTCGGCGGCAAGGACATGAAGCTCGATAAGTTCATCGCCGGTGTACGATTGGCCTGATGGGAAGTGATAGACAGCCGTTTCGCAAAGCACCCCGTTTACCTTTATATATGCCCATTCTATGCCGCTGCCGGTAAATGTCCATCCGATCAGGTCGTGCACTATTTCCATTGCCTGGGGGCCGGATATTCTAATCACGGTTCGCAGAACCCGGCCGCCGGTAACGGGTCCGCTGCTAATGGCGGCGATTGTGTCGGTTATATCTTTCATACAGCCGATTGCCCGCCTGGGCATCATTGTCTTTTAGGTTTACATTGTATTTTTGAAGAAAGGTTTCGGTTTTTTCTTCTTTACCTTGCCGCCGGTCTTACTTGTGACCGGGACCTTGCCCTGCTCCTCAAGGGCCTGTTTTTCGCGAATATGCTTTCTTATCACTATCTGCTCGACAACACCTACCGCGGTACTCGACATGAAGTACAGGTTCAGCCCGGAGGGCATCTTGTAGAATATTATGAGCATCATTACCGGCATCATGACCATCATCATTTTCTGCTGCTGGGCGACCTGCGGGTTGGTGCTTGCCGCGGCGGACTGGCTTGGCATGAGTTTCTGCTGGGCGACCATTGCCCCACCCAGGCAGATAGGCAGCAAATTAAACGCCTCTATCTGCCAGCCGAGCAGGGGCACTGTTATCGCCGGGTCAAATGGTATCAGCGCATCGGGTAATGAAAGGTCGGTTATCCAGAACGGCAGGAAAGGAGCCCCGCGCAATTCGATGCTTGCGTATATCGCGCTGTAAAGTGCGATCAGTATCGGCATCTGTACGAACATCGGCAAAAAGCCCATAAACGGCGATATGCCCTGCTGCCGGTACAGCTCCATAGTCTTCTTTTGAAGCTCTGCCTTGTTGTTGGCGTATTTTTTCTTTATCTCCTCCATTTGCGGGCCGAGTTTCTGCATTCCCATCATGGAGACCTGGCTTTTCTTCGTCAGCGGATGCAGGCATAACCTTACCAGCGCGACGATTATCATTATTACGATGCCGTAGTTCGGTATTGCCATATGCAGTGTTTTCATAAGGCCCATGATCGCAAAGGCAAGTGGATTTATCATGCTTTGCGGGCAGCAGCAGCCCAGGAAGTGTATCGTCTGGTAGAATTGCAGTGATTTGTATTCCGGCTTGGAGGTGAAAACGTCCCTGTCCTTTGGGCCGAGGTAGAGCATTAAGTCATAGCTTTTTGCAGCGTTTTCAGTCCCGGCAGGTGTCAGTTCGGCAGGTGATACGGTCATTGTAAATGATATGTTCTCGTCGCCTTCTGTGTCGTCTGTTAGCCGGTCAGGGTCGTAGTAGCTTCCGAGCCCGAGGTTTACGTAATCGGGTGAAAGGCCCTGGTCGGTCGGTTCGGGTCGGAGGATCGCGGCGAAATATTTGTTGGTGTTTGCCGCCCAGAGAAAGCTTCCCTTTCCGCTTTTAAGCCCCAATGCCATGTCGGATTTATCGTTGTTTTCGGCGGCTTTTTTGAGCTTGTTTGCGTCGATCTTCGCCGATTCAATTTTGTCGGCGCCTGTTTGCCATGCCGTTATGATGCTTCGCATGTCTCCGCGGAAACCTTCGCGGTTGATGCCGACCGGCCCGTTGAGAACCTGGGCGGTTTTAATATTCTGGTCGGTTAGATTTTGGATTTTTACCACGCAGTTCAGGTCGTAGCTGCCGGGGATTACAGTGTATTTTTTCGTAAGTTTTATGGCGTCTTTTTTGTCCGCGTCCATCAGGGTTGCAGAAAATGTTACGCTCTGTCCGCCGTCCGGCTCGGAGCGGATCGGGCCTGTTTCCCAGTCGAGCTTGTCGAGCGGGAGGGGGCTGTCCTGTGGGCCGATTACCTGGAAGCCTCCGCTTGTTAAAGAATGCAGGCAGTTGTTATCGCCTGTCAAAACCGGCTTGAGCAGTTCGAGCGGACCCGGGTTATCTTTGCTGCGGTTCCTGAATTCGCTGAGAGTGGCGGTTTTTATAGCTGCGCCTTTGCTTGTAAGTTCAAGCTTGAATTTGAATTTATCGGGATCGTCAAATTTTACAACTTCGTCATAGACGGCCCCGAGTATTACCGTGCGCGTGTCGGCCTGGATGGCGCGGAGCTTTGTAAAGTTCCAGTCACCGGTGTCGAGAGCCTGGATCGATGCGACTTCTTTTTCGAGGTTTTCGGCGATCTTTTCAACCGTGTCAGTTTCTTCAGTTTCCTTTTGACCCTGCTTTTCGGTCTCTGCGGCCAGGCAAATCAGGCCTTCGCTTGTGTTATTGCCCGCATTAGAGATACTGAAGATGCCTGAGTCAAATACGAGGTATCCACACCAGCATAAAAATAAAGCGAGCACTGTTACTGTTATGATTTTAATTTTCATATATCAACCTTGAAAAATTTTGAAATGAGTCCTTATCGACCGTCAAAGAGCCTGTCACCTTCGAAATTGTCCAGCCGTTCTATTTCGTATATTTTCTGTGCCGTTGCTTCGTAGTCGTATTCAAGCCTTACGAAGTTGACAGTGTTTCCCTCAATAAAAACATAGCTTGCCCGGTTGTCCCTGTCTCGCGGCTGACCTACAGACCCGACATTAATTATCGCCTTTTCTTCCTTTATTATAGGGTACTTTCCACCGAGTTCATCCGGGGAGTAGAAGTCCGGTTCGTCAAGGAACACGCCCGGCAGGTGAGTGTGGCCGATAAAGCAGATATGCTGTACCCGTTCAAAGAGGGTTTCTATCTTGCCTGCAGTGCTGTAGACATCGTCCGGGAAGATGTATTCGTTTATCGGCTTACGCGGGGAGGCGTGTACGAAGTCAATATGCGCGTTTACACCGTCCAGCTTCATCTCTTTCGTATGTCTCATTACCTGGTTTCCGAGAAACTCCCAGCGTTTATCGCGTTTTGCGGCATCGGTTTCCTTTTCGAGTATCTCGCGGGTCCAGAAGCTGGCCTGTTCTGCGCCCATATTGAAATTGGTCGGCTCGTAAAGAACCGCGTAATCGTGGTTGCCCATAACGCAAAACTCGGACTTGTCGATCACAAGATCAAGACATTCCCTGGGGTTGGCGGCATAGCCGACCACGTCGCCGAGGCAGTAAATGGTTTTAATACCCCGCTGCTTTATATCCTCGAGGACCGTTGTCAGGGCTTCGATATTCGAGTGTATATCACTTATTATTGCGAACATTTATGTTACCGTTAATCCTGTTAATTGTTATTTCCTTTAATACTGCCTGCGTTTTATACCACATCCTTTGTCGAATTTCCAGTACCCATTAAAAGAGCTTAAAAATACATTGATCACCATTTCTGGGGTTATGGGTTTTTCAGTCGGCCGATGGCGTCAGCCTGCAGTTTTTCAGTGATCGCAGAAGGCTTTCCATACCTGCCGGTACAATATTTTCGCGATTTCTGTATTTCACTATCGCGCCTCCCGCCAACGATGCCGCTGTAACAGGGCATATAAGCTCGACACCCTGAACTCCGGTCCAGCTTCCGGCTATGATTGTTACCGGCATCATGAAAAAAACGTATGTTTTCAGTTTTCCCTGCTCTATCTCGCCGATATTGAGTGGGACGATATTGTCGAGTTTTTCCACAGAACCCGGGCCGTACAGCCCGAGCATTGCGGTTCTTTCGGTGATGTCAGCTACTTTCAGGTCGCTGTTTTCACTTTCCGAGAGGATATCAAAGGTTTTCTGTCTCGCCTGAGGCATGGTAAGTACGGTAAAGCCTTTATCAGTACAGGCAACCCGGATATCGGCGTAGGATTTCCATTGTCCCGGTTCGGGAAGTGTTTCACCGTTGCCGGTAATTTTCTTAATTGCTTCATCGGCACCGGTGCCCTTGAGGGAGAATCTGCCGAAGCTGCTGAGATCGACCGCCGCGCTCTGGTTGTGCAGTGCTTCGGTTTCGTTTTCCACGCTGCCGTAGTGGCTGGGCATCTCCCACCCATGATATTCATCAAAAGCTGCGCCCAGTTGCTCGTGTATCGACTTAAATGGAGTTACTTTAACCATCATATCCCTTTCATGGACCATTTACTACAAATCGAGCCGGAATTATAACATAATTTGGATCTGATGCCAACAATCTTCAAAAGACTTTGCAATCGGGCCGTGTGGGTATATAATGACTTTTTTATAAAATTCGGCGGGCCCGGCTTTGCCTGAAAAGAATTTAGGGCTTTTAGGGCCTGTTTAACATATTTAGGAGTCTTTAAGTGAGCATGACGCTTCTGGAAACGAGAGGTTTGGTGAAAAAGTATTCCGGGCGGACGGTTGTCGACCATGTCAATATTACTGTCGAACAGAGGACCATTGTCGGCCTGCTGGGCAGGAACGGTGCGGGCAAGACGACCTCGTTTAGAATGTGCATCGGTATGATAATCCCAAACGAGGGCAGGGTTATATTCGAGGGGCACGATATCACCAAGCTGCCTATGTATAAAAGGGCAAGGCTCGGAATGGGGTATCTTTCGCAGGAGCCTTCGGTCTTCCAGAGGCTTTCGGTGCGTGACAACCTGCGGGCGATACTCGAGACGATGTCGATCTCGCATGCAGAACGCGACAGGCGGGCCGAATTGCTGGTCGAGCGGTTTGGGCTGGGCGAGGTCATTAATTCCCAGGCACGGTTCCTGTCCGGCGGCGAAAGGAGAAAGCTGGAGATAGCCCGGGCGATGGTTACAAATCCGTCGCTTATACTGCTCGATGAGCCTTTCAGCGGCGTGGACCCCATCGCGGTTGAGGAGCTTCAGGCAGAGATCCGCCGGCTGGTCGCCTCGGGTGTGAGCATACTTATTACCGACCACAACGTTGAAAGAACGCTCGAGGTGTCGGATAAAGCTTATATCATGGATCACGGAAAGGTGATCGCCGAAGGGCACCCGCGCGACATTATTCAAAACGAGCTTGTGAAGAAAAGCTACCTCGGCAGTACGTTCAAGGGTGATGAGTTCGACGATCGCCAGGAGCCTCACCACAGCAACGCATAGGAGCAAAAATGCTCGAACCTGAAAAGTGCAAGATAACATATTACCCCTCGCCGGTGCTGCAGGGCCCTGCCAGGCCGGTCGAGCAGATAGACGACACGGTACGCAGGCTGGCTGAGCGGATGATAGAAATAATGATAGAGACCAAAGGCATAGGTCTTGCCGGTCCCCAGGCGGGGGTCGATCTTGCGATTTTCGTTATCTCACTGGACGGCACGAGAGAAAATGCGAAAGTGTATCTCAACCCCACGGTTGAGACTTCGGGCAAATTGGTGGAGTTTGAGGAGGGGTGTCTTTCGATACCGGGGCTTTATACTAAGATAAAGCGGTACAGCAATGCAAAAGTGACCGCGACGGACCTTCAGGGCAACGAGTTTACGGAAGACGCTGAGGGGCTGTACGCAAGGGCGCTGCAGCATGAATACGACCACCTGCAGGGAAGGATGATAAAGGACAGGATGTCGCGGGTCGCTGCAATAGGAGCCCGCAGGAAGCTCAAGCAGCTTGAACAGGAATACGGCGAAAAGGACAGTTAAAGCGAGTTGATATGCGTATAGTATACTTCGGTTCAGCGCAGTTCGGCATACCGAGCCTTGAGGGGCTGGTCGGTTCGCGCCACGAGCTTGTGCACATATTTACCCAGCCCGCCCGGCCGAAAGGACGCGGCAAAAAGCCTGTGCCTACGGATGTGGCGGTTTGGGCGGGGCAAAAGGGTATCGGTTTTACCGAGACGGGTAATATAAATAAGCCCGATATGATCGAGCAGCTTAAATCTTACCGTGCGGACCTGCTTGTTGTTATAGCGTTCGGGCAGAAGATATCTCAGGAGGTGGTGGAGGTTTTTCCTGCCGGGGCGATAAACGTGCATTCTTCGGTGCTGCCGAAGTATCGCGGCGCCGCGCCGATCAACTGGGCGATAATCAACGGTGAGACCCGAACGGGTGTTACTGTCATAACTCTCGCTGAACGAATGGATGCGGGTTTCATGCTCGGGACCGCTGAGACGAACATTGACCCGGATGAAAATGCTCAGAGCCTGCACGACAGGCTGTCCGAGCTTGCTGTAGCGCTTTTGCTGGATACTGTCGAGCAGATAGAGGCAGGGACCGCACAGTATAAGCTGCAGGACGAGTCACAGGTAACACTGGCGCCGAGTTTCAAAAAAAGCGACGGGTATATTGATTTCAATCGAACCGCGGGAGCGATTAAAGACCAGGTGCGGGGCATGTATCCCTGGCCTGGGGCGCAGGCGTTTTTCCTTAAGTCAGGCAGCGGTAAGAAAGAACGGGTAACATTTGCCTCTGTTGATGTGGTGGACAATGAAAACGGAAATGCCGAAAAGGCAGGTCTGCTTGATGATGACCTGAACATTATATGCGCACAGGGAAAGTTGAGGCCTGTTCGTTTGAAACCTGCTGGAAAGTCTGAGATGGAATACAGGGATTTTATTAACGGCAGGCATCTCAAACCCGGGGACCGTTTTATTTCGCCGGTTGAGGAATAAGGATGGCAGGGACGAGGGGGCGAAATTTTTCCGCACGTGCCGCAGCGGCAAAGGCGATTTCGGAGGTGGATGTTTCAAAACCGAACACCGCCGAGGTTCTGGGCAGGTACATTTCGTGGTCGGATAATCATGCGCTGGTTACAGAACTTGTGTTTGGTACGGTTCGCAATATGGGTCTTATTGACCTGCTTATAGAAAAAGTCTCGGGCAGGGGGACAGGCGGAGTCGACAAGATGAGCCTTGCTGTACTGCGGACTGGTTTTTATGAATACCTGTACGTTGCTCAAAGCCCTTCCTATGCGGTCATTAACGAAGCGGTCAACACAGCAAAACAGCTTGGGCGGTCAAAATCATCAGGCTTTGTAAACGCGGTCATGCGGAACCTTCAACGTCTTATCGTTTCGTGTTTGGATGGCAGTGATGCCCGTCCTTCAGTTGATGTAATAATTACCTCACCGGGCACGGGGGTTCAGTTGACAGATAAGATACTGCCCGATCCCGGGCAAAAGGGCGGCCAATACCTGGCGGCAGTATTTTCTTTGCCGGTATTTCTTGCTGAAGAATGGGTAAATGAATATGGTTTTGAAAAAGCCCTCAATATTTGCCTGGCGAGTAATCGCAGGCCCGGTGTTTATGTTTGGCCCAATGTTAAGAATACTACATACAAAGAGCTTGCGAATCTTTTGGAAAAAGAAAGCGTGGCTCTTGAGGTGTATGAAAAAGAAGGTGCGATTAAACTAGAGGGACACAGGAACACTGCCGATTTGCCCGGTTACGAGCAGGGGTTGTTTTATGTACAGGACCCGACGGCTCATAAAGCACTCGCTGTGCTTATCGAACAATTGATGGGTAATGGTGATAAAGGGTTAAAAGTTCTCGATATGTGTGCGGCTCCGGGGACAAAAACGGTGCAGCTCGCAGCGGAACTGGGTGATAAGTGCACGGTTTACGCAACGGACAAAAATGCCGGAAGACTTGCGAAAGTTGAGGAAAACATTGCCCGGCTGGGGCTTCGAAATGTCAGGGTAATTCCTTATGAAGCCGTTTCCACCGAAAACACGCAGCTTAACCGTCTTGATGCGGTTCTTGCCGATGTGCCCTGCTCAAATACCGGCGTTCTTGCCAGGAGAGTCGAATCGCGTTTCAGACTGTCGAAATCGGGAATAGGTAAAATCACTGTTTTACAAAAGCAGATACTCGAAAAGGCTTGCACGTTGGTAAAACCGGGCGGGCTTCTGTATTACAGTACATGCTCTATCTGCAAAGAGGAGAATTCCGGCGTAGTAGAAGGCTTTGTCAGGGATAATACTGATTTTAGCATTATAAATGAGGTTTTAACATTGCCCCAGTGGAGTTCACCAAACAGCGATGGGGGGTATTTTTCCCTAATTCAAAGAAAGGTCCTATAATGATTTGCACCTCAATACAGTTCAAACCCAATCCACAGGTTATCCACAATCTTGATTTACATTGTGTATAAGCTGTTCATTATTATTTTTTTTTTTGCCTAAATGCAGCAATAACATGGACCTGCCCTGTGTGGAAAAGAAAGTTGTCAAAAGGTCGTTGAATTGACATCCGCTCACCTCTAAGATAGCAAAAACTAACGAAAAGCTAACAAAAAACGTCCACATGAGTTCGTGGCTTCTGGTAACCATTGATTGAAGGGCTTTGAAAAAATGCAGGCAATTTTCACGGACGAGGTAAATGCCATTTATCACGCGATCAGGGAGCGGATCGGGCAGCAGAAATTCCGGGTGTGGTTTCAAAATTCCACGCGGATTAATTTAACAGCCGAGCACCTTGAGATAGGGGTCCCCAATCACTTCATAGGCAGCTGGATAGAGAATCATTTTATTGACGATCTTTCTTATGCCGTCAGGGCAGTGGTTGACTGTGAACCGAAAATAGTTTTCACAATAGACCCGGAGCTGACCTCAAAGCAGAAACCTTCACAGCTTGACTCACAGGCCAAGCAGGTAAACTCAACACATAATCCTTCGGTTCGTTCCCGCATCAAGCCTAAAAAGGGCGAGCTTCGGCCTTTGCGGTATTTGATTAAAGACTTTATCGTCGGGCCCGGCAATGAGCTTGCATTCAACGCAGCAAAAGCCCTGATCAACGAGGAGCGAACACCATTTAACCCGCTTTTCATTCACGGCGGTTACGGTCTTGGCAAGACGCATCTGCTTCAGGGCATCTGTAATGGCATATGTGACAAAAAGCCCGGTACAAATTTTATATATGTATCCGCAGAGGAGTTTGCCAACCAGTACGTTCTGGCACTGAAGACCCAGAAGCTGGACAATTTTCGCAGGAAGTTCAGAAATACCGAGCTGCTTGCGATTGATGATATACACTTTCTCGCAAGTAAGCCATCAATGCAGGAGGAATTCCTGCATACTTTTAACAGTATTGACCTTGCGGGCAAGCAGGTAATCCTTGCTTCTGACGCACACCCAAAGATGATCGGCAAGTTATGCGAAAAGCTCGTGAACAGATTTGTTTCAGGAATGGTGGTCAAGGTGGACCTGCCGGACCTGGAGACAAGGATGAGGATCTGCAGACAGCGGGCAAAAAAACTGGGTAAGGATATCCCCGACTCGGTGATACGATACGTCGCCGAGAAAATGCGCACCAACGTGAGGGAGCTCGAGGGCGCGCTGCTCAAGCTTATCGCTTTCGCTTCATTGAGCAAAAGCGAGCTTACTGTAGCTATGGCACAGGAGGTGCTTGCCGAACATATTTCGAGAACGGACCCAATCGTCCACATCTCAGATATCGCCTCGGCTGTTACTACTTATTTCGGCATAACGACTGCGGACATCTATTCGTCGAGGAAGGACAGAACCGTAAGCCTTGCCCGTTCTTTTACTATGTATCTCGCGAGGAAATACACTCGAATGTCTTTTCCAGAGATCGGACGGCTGATGGGCGGCAAAAATCATGCGACTGTAATTTTGGCCTGTCGCAAAATTGAGGACCTCGTCGATCGCAACGCGGACATCAAATGGATCGGCCCCAACGGCAACCGTATCGCAAAGGCCGCGAAGACCCTGAACCAGCTTACCGAAAGCATTTCTTAGCTTTTGCGGGCCGTGGTCTATGCGTATTGCCAGGGTTTACAGTTCACGGGTCGAAAAGGGGACCAACGAGCTTGACGGTGAGCAATCGAAGCATCTTTTGCGCGTGCTCAGGGCTTGTGAGGGTGACCAGGTTGAGCTTTTTGACGGCAGGGGGACTCTGGGCAGGGGCATTGTTAAAAAGACGGAAAAAAAAACTGCGACCATTGAAGTTACGAATGTTAATACAGCCCAGCCGCATCAAAACGGTAAAGTTATAATTGCTGCTTCTGTTGCAAAAGGTTCGCGTTTTGATACGCTTATCGAAAAACTGACGGAACTGGGGGTCGATCACATACTGCCGGTCGTTTTCGAGCGAACAGTAAAACAGCCCGCCAATCCCGATATTCTCAATCGGTATGAACGTATCGCTCTAAACGCGCTCAAGCAGTGCAAAAAACTTTTTTTGCCCCGTATCGAAGCCCCTGTTGATTTTTCAGCCGTGCCGGTGATGATAAATAAATTGTACCCTGATATAGAAATGCTGTTCGGCAGCACAGAAAGTGGCGCACCGTCTATCTTGGACCAGACGCAACTTAATAACTTCCGGGACCGTCTTGCCGTTATTGGCCCGGAAGGAGGATTTACCAATAGCGA
This sequence comes from uncultured Pirellulales bacterium, assembly GCA_964628195.1. Lineage (GTDB taxonomy): Bacteria > Planctomycetota > Phycisphaerae > Sedimentisphaerales > Anaerohalosphaeraceae > CAZVPF01. Next base: position 37,754 of record CAZVPF010000002.1, read on the forward strand.
GATATACGAACTCAAAAATATGCAGGTAAAACCTGTTAAGCTGACAGACACCATTCTTCGCGTGGAAACAGCCGCTTTAGCATTGGCGGCGGTTCTGTGCACCATGCGGGACAAACACGCCTCACACAAATAGATACAGGCAGAATTTATGCTGTTTCTTTAAAAGTAGTATCTTCAAGCAATTTAAGCAGTGTTCTTTCGAGCCTGCTGAAAGATTTACCCTTTCTTGCGATGATGTTGGTGGGACGCATCATTTTACCCTGCTCAAAATCCGTCGCCTTAAGTGTCCGGTTTTTAACTTCTGTCTGTAAAGTGGTTTCCGGAAGAATACTCACGCCTGCGCCTATTTCAACCGCACGCTTGATCGTCTCGGTATTGTCGAACTCCTGGATGATCCTCGGTTTGACATTGTACCTGTCCAGTATCTCATCGATCAATTGCCGTGTGGGCACTTCCTTTTCAAATGCGATGAAGTCCTCACCGCTGAGTTTATGGATGTCGATTTTTTTCATATCTGCAAAGCGATGATCCGGTGTAGTGACAAGTTTAAGAGGCTCTTCGACAAACGGGTAGACATCGATATCCCGCAGGTTCTTTGCATAAGCTATTATGCCAAGGTCAAGCTCACCTTTGAGCACCCGGCGGTATATTTCGAGATAGCTGCTGTACTGTACGGATACGTTTGTGTTGGGATAGTTGGACATGAAATAACTTACGTAAGGCTGGAGGGTGTACATGCCGATGCTGAAGATCGCCCCGATATTGATCCTTCCGTGCGATTTGTTCATGTCACGAAGCTCGCTGACAAGACCGTCGTATCGTTCGAGGATGTCCCTTGCGGCACGGTAAAGCGCACGGCCCTCGGGTGTAGGTTCGATGGGGCGTGTTTTGCGGTCAAAGAACTGACAGTTGTGACGCATTTCGAGTTGAGCGAGCTGCTGCGAAACAGCCGATTGGCTGATGCCGATTTTTTTAGCAGTTTTTGAAAAATTCTGACTTTCCATGAGGTCATAGATCAGCCGGAGAGTTTCAATATTCATTATTAGATGTCCTTATAATATTTATTAGATAAATAATAATTGTTATATGACATAAAATCAATACTATTTAGACAAAATAAGCCTATTAGGCAGCAAAGCTTTATAAGCATAGCTTATTATAATAATAAGTTTATATTATAAAGCCTTTTTTGGTGTCGTAAAGCAAATAATACGGGCTTTTTAAAATGTAGAAAGAAACCTAAATTAAGTAGCTGGAGGTAAAAATGGTTGAGTGGCGAAAAAGAAATGATGCTCTTGGTACTGTAAACCGCGGCGATGCCTGTGAATCCGGGCTTTGCACGCTCTGCATGTCCGACTGTAAGGGCAAATGTGAGACGTGGCTTTCGTGTCTCGTAGGCAGGAAGCTGCTTTACCCGCGTAACTTCGGTGAGATAACATCGGGTTCGGGTAACATCACTTCTCAGGGTATTGGTTATCACGCTTTGAGGATTCAGGGCTATGCTTATGGAGCCCAGGGCCTTTCCGAGGGGTTGACCAATGACCCGGACGACTGTGTATTCCCCAACGTTAACGTCGAGTCTTCATTTGGAAACAAAGTTACTACAAAGTGTCGTGTTCCGATCATGACCGGGGCTTTGGGTTCGACGTTCATAGCTGCGAAATACTGGGACTCTTTTGCAGTAGGCGCAGCCCTTTGCGGGTTCCCGATAGTTATCGGTGAAAACGTTGTAGGCGTAGACCGCGAGTCGATTCTCAAGAAGGGCAAGATCACCAAGGCCCCGGAGATGGACCGTCGTATCGATACTTTCCTGCGTTATTATGACGGCTATGGTGCTGTAATAGTGCAGATGAACGTTGAGGATACACGTAACGGTGTTGCGCAGTATATTTATGACAAGTATGGTGACAAGGTTATCCTTGAACTCAAGTGGGGGCAGGGTGCGAAGGACATCGGGGGCGAGATACAGGTTACCTCGATGGAGTATGCACGCTTCCTGAAGGACCGCGGATATGTTGTCGACCCCGATCCTTATGACCCGGTTGTGGAAGCCTCTTTTAATGACGGCTCTCTAAAGTCTTTCGCTCGTCACAGCCGACTTGGTGGCACTAACCTTGACCGTGTTGACCAGGTTCGCCAGGACTTCATGGCAGCGGTAGAGGGGCTTCGCAAGATAGGTTACAAGAGAATCTCGCTCAAGACAGGCGCTTATGGAATGGAAGCGTTGGCAATGGCGATTCGTTTTGCAGCAGATGCTGAGCTTGATTTGCTTACAATTGACGGTGCAGGCGGCGGAACAGGCATGAGCCCGTGGAATATGATGGAGCACTGGGGCGTACCATCGCTTGAGCTTCACGCAAAGACTTACGAATACTGCAGGCTGCTTGCTTCCCGCGGAATTAAGGTCCCTGATATTTCTCTTGCAGGGGGTTTCGCCCGTGAGGACCATATTTTCAAGGCATTGGCACTTTGCTCTCCGTTTACAAAGCTGGTTTGCATGGGACGTGCACCGATGATCCCAGGTTACCTCGGTTCCAATATCCAGGGTGTTTTTCAGCCTGAGAACAAGGAAAAACTTAACGGCCACTGGGAAGAATTGCCCCCGGCTGTTAAGGACTGCGGCAAGACACCGGAAGAGATTTTCGCCGGCTGGGAAATGGTCAAAAACAAGGTCGGCGCCAAGGAGATGAAGAACATCCCGTTCGGCGCGATTGCGATGTACGCTTACTGCGACAAGCTTGCCTGCGGATTGCAGCAGTTTATGGCAGGGGCGAGGAAGTTTAACCTGTCACAGATCACAAGGGACGACCTAATGGCGGCTAACCATGAAACTGCTGAAGTTACCGGAATTCCTTACATGGCTGATGCCCAGAATGAATCGGCTTTGAAGATACTCAACAGCTAAAAAGGGCTTGCATTTATGAAAGCAAAAGGGTTCGGAAGCAATTCCGAGCCCTTTTTTTGTGGATTTATTACTTCCAATTTACAAGTATCCTTTCCGATGGGGAATTATGCGGCTGATGCAATTGTTGTTGTCCTATAAAAACAAACTATAGAAATCACAATTAAATATTTCATAGCAAAATGGACTCTATATGTGTGTTTGGCAACAATGTAAAAACACCTAATTCGCAGTAGTGATACTGCCGATACAAGGTTGTGTGCCTGGTGCCTGAAGGGAGCTGGATGGTTCGATGAATTATGCCAAGTTGTATAAATACTAAGCCCGACTTTCAGGACCTTTTATGAATATCAGTTTTATAAGTTTTTGGCCGAACAGTAACTCAAAGAGGTTATTTGTGCCGGCAGTTGCGGTTTCACTTATTATAGGAACTTTTGCGGTTTTTATAAGGAGTTCAAGCGGGTGGAGCATACTCGACCCGCTGGTAGTTGCGCTGCTTTTGGGTATGGGTGTCAGGAGTTTCTTAAAATTACCGGAAGGCTTTGGCTCGGCTGTTATAAGGTCCGCCAGGCTTCTTTTACCTGTCGGAATTCCTTTTTACGCGTACAAAAACCTGAATTTCGTAAGAGGCTTTTCGGACTCTGATTTTCAAAGTATTATGATTATAGCTTGTGTTCTTTTGACATATTTTCTTGTCATTATACTTCTGGGCAGAATTTTGGGTGGAGACAAAAGAGTTTGTTATCTTACTGCGGTTGGCTCGGCTATATGCGGGGCCTCGGCCATTGCCATAACAGCCGGCGCGATTAAGAGCAGGTCAAACGATGTATCGGTTTCTATCGCGGCAGTTTGCTTTTGCGGTCTGGCGGGAACCTTTTTACTCCTGCCGTTTCTTGCAACAGTCTTATGCCTCAACGCCGAGAGTTATGGTCTTTTTGCCGGTTCAGTTTTGCAGATAACGGGCTTCGTAAAGGCAGCCGTTTCCAATGTTCCTTTCCTCGAAGGTCGCATGGATTCTGATGCACTTATTAACTACTCCATGGCTGTAAAGGCTTTCCGTTATTTTGCACTTATAATTGCCGTGCCTGTTTTAGCAAGTCTTGCCCGCGGACGTTTTTGCCTGCCCCTCGAGCTATGGCTGTTTTTTGCCGCCGGCGCGATAGGCACCTTTGTATATGCCTTTAACAGTGAATTATATGAAGCCAGTCTAACGACGGTAGTCAAGCCCTCTTACAGTTATATCTGGGCTGCTGCTATGGCTGGAGTCGGTCTTAACGCCGATTTGCGAAATTTCATCAGTGCCGATGGGATCAGGACCTTGATATTGGCAGCTTTGGCGATGGTAGCTGCATCGGCGGTCTTCCTGGCAGGTGTAGTTCTTTTGGGGATGATTTGAGGTTGTAAAAAGTGTCGAATCAAAGTTTGAAAACCGAAAAACGAAACACAATGGCGACGGACACCCCCCTTGCCAACAAAATAGTTCTGCTTTTTGTTCTTCTTGCAATGGTTTGGGGAATAATAATTTGCGGCATAACGCATTATGTGCTTCAGGATGGTTTGAACAGATTTGAGGCCGACCAGGAAACGATTCGCTTTATCGGCAGAAGAATGATTGCCATAAGCACCGGCCTCAGCCTTGCCGGTCTTGTTGTTGTCGGTGTTGCGGCATCGCTGTTTTCTTCAACTTTGACAAAACCGCTGTCGAAACTTTCCCAGGCGGTTTTAAGGGCGTCGGAGGGTGACTTCAACTTCAAGCTGGATTGTAAAAACGGCGACGAGATCGGCAAGATCGGTTCGGCATTTAATCTTATGCTTGTTAACCTCAGGACAAAGACGACTTCGATTGAGAACCTGAATAAGCAGATTGCCGAAAAGGCCCAGGCAGAGATGGAGCTTCGCCAGGCATGGCAGATGGCCGAGCAAACTAAACGCCAGGCAGAAAGAATAAACGATGAAATTGAACAGTTTAACTGTCTTATGGTGGGAAGAGAAAACAGGGTTATAGAACTTAAGCATGAAGTTAACAGCCTATGCGGCGAACTTGGGGTAAAACCCAAATACAAAAACCCTGAAGTTGATGACAGTGAAGAAATATTATTAAACCGCATAGAGGGGGAAATATGCATAGATTCAGTGCTGGAAAATTTAATGTCGCTTCGGTCGGTTCTCGAATATTTCAGCAATTTAAGCGGGGCCGCCGCAGCGATTATCGATACAAAAGGCAAGGTCCTCGTTGGTTTTAACTGGCGCCGGGTTTGCAGGGATTTCCACAGGGGAAACGACAAGACAAACAGGCTTTGCGATGCATCCGATAAGATGGTTAACAAACTTTTTGAGTCCGGGGACATGGCGGTATATCGATGTCTTAACGGGCTTACAGATGCAGCGGTGCCTATTGTCATAAAAGGTAGACATATAGCGAATATTTTCATCGGCCAGTTTTTTGAAAAGGAACCTGATCTCCGGCACTTTGAGGACCGTGCCGGCCTATACGGATTCGACAGGGAAGAATATCTAAAGGCCCTTAAAGAGGTGCCGGTGATAAGCAGGGAAAAGGTGACTTTGATACTGAGACTGCTTAAAGAAATAATCCAGCAGTTTGCCAATATGCAGGTCCTTGAGACAGAGTATAAATGCGCCTGTGCAAGACTGATCGACGGCAGGAGAGCGGCCCTTAGCATGATGGAGGATTCGCAGTTAGCGAAACAGGAGACCGAAAGACTCAATTTAAATCTCAAGGAGCAGATACAAAGAGCCGACAAGCTTGCAAGGCAGGCGCAACTGGCCAGTGAGGCAAAGAGTGAGTTCCTTGCCAATATGAGCCATGAAATACGTACCCCGATGAACGCGATAATCGGCTTCAGTGACCTCCTTGCAGAGACAGAGGGTTTCACTGACGAACAAAGAGAGTTCGTGGATATAATATGTCAGTCCGGCAACAGTCTGCTGGGTGTAATAAACGACATACTCGACCTTTCGCGAATTGAGTCGGGCAAGCTTGAGACTGAGTGCTTTGGTTGCGATATTTATGAGATAGCCTCCGGTGTCAGGTCGATGCTGTACGCTGCCGCCGAAGAAAAGAACCTTGAGCTGGAAGTTTTCAAAAACCCCGATGTTCCTGGAGAGATATTCAGTGATCCCAACAGGCTGCGTCAGTGTATCCTTAATCTCGCGAATAACGCCCTCAAGTTCACGAGTAAAGGTCATGTGTATATCAATTTAAGCCTTGAAAATAAAGACAAGGTTCAGTTCATACGTGTTGATGTTGAAGACACCGGCATCGGCATTTCCCCGGATAAACTCGAAGTGGTTTTCGACAGCTTCACACAGGCCGACGGCAGCACAACACGAAAGTACGGCGGTTCGGGCCTTGGTCTGGCGATAACAAAACAGCTTATAGAACTGCTCGGCGGAAGTATTTCCGTTTCAAGCACAGAGGGCAAAGGGTCCGTATTCACCCTTTTTGTGCCCGTTTCCATGCCGCGGGTTGAAAAACAGTCACAAGTGTAATCGCAAAAATCAAAATTTGAGTTTCACCGGAGCGCATAAAAAAGCTGTGGCGAGAGGTCCCGCCACAGCCCTGAAGGAGTTTGATTTATTTAATCAGCCTGCAGGCTGTCAGTTTATCAGTCTTTGGCCTCAAACTCGGCGTCGATGACATCGCTGTCCGTTTTCTTTCTGCCGCTTTCCTTTGCAGCGTCAGATCCTTCCGCTCCGGCTTCGCCGCCGGGGCCTGGTTGTGCCTCCGGACCTGCTGCCTGCTGTTTCTTGGCTGCTTCTTCGTAAAGGACTTTTCCAAGCTCCTGCGAAGCGGTTCCGAGATTGTCGATGGCCTTTTGGATAGCATCGGCATCTTCGCCTTTCTGTGCTTCCTTAAGGTTGTTAAGGGCGTTTTCAATCTTTCCGCGGGTATCGGCTGATACCTTTTCCCCGTGCTCCTTAAGGGTCTTCTCGGTTGAGTATACGAGCTGGTCGGCCTGGTTTTTCAGATCGATAAGCTGACGCTTTTTCTTGTCCTCTTCCGCGTGGGACTCGGCGTCCTGCTGCATCTTTTTGATCTCATCTTCGCTGAGCCCGGAACTTGACTTTATCTCAATGGATTGCTCCTTGCCTGTTCCGAGGTCCTTGGCGGACACATGGAGTATGCCGTTTGCGTCGATATCGAATGCGACCTCTACCTGGGGAACGCCTCTCGGTGCAGGCGGGATATCCGTAAGCTGGAACCTTCCGAGCGTGCGGTTGTCGTTGGCAAACTCGCGTTCACCCTGAAGAACGTGGATGTCAACGCTGGTCTGGTTGTCGGCCGCGGTCGAGAATACCTCTTTCTTGCTTGTCGGGATGGTTGTGTTCTTCTCAATAAGCTTTGTCATTACGCCTCCGAGGGTTTCGACACCGAGCGAAAGCGGTGTAACGTCAAGCAGCAGGATGTCCTTAACACCTGCGTCACCGGCAAGAACCGCACCTTGAATTGCCGCACCGAGCCCTACCACCTCGTCGGGGTTAATGCTCTTGTTCGGCTCTTTGCCGAATATGTCCTTGACGACCTGTTGAACCTTCGGAATTCGAGTTGAACCGCCAACCAGCAGGACCTCTGCGATTTCAGAAGATGAAAGGCCTGCGTCTTTAATGGCTGCCTGGCACGGGGCTTTAAGTCTCTCAAAGATGCTCTCAGCCATGGCCTCGAACTTGCTGCGGGTAATGTTGATCTGCAGGTGTTTGGGCCCAGAGGCGTCGGCTGTGATAAAGGGCAGGTTGACTGTTGTCTCGACCTGTGTGCTGAGCTCGCACTTGGCCTTTTCCGCAGCCTCTTTGAGTCTTTGATGTGCCATCGGGTCGCTGCGAAGATCAATGCCCTCGGTTTTCTTGAACTCATCGGCCAGGAAGTTCATCAGCACTTCGTCAAGATCGTCACCGCCGAGGTGAGTGTCACCGTTGGTGCTGAGAACCTCAAATACGTTGTCACCGATATCGAGTATGGATACATCGAACGTGCCTCCGCCGAAGTCAAAGACAGCTATCTTTTCGTTTTTCTTTTTCTCGAGCCCGTACGCAAGGGCCGCTGCAGTAGGCTCATTTATGATACGCTCCACTTTCAGACCTGCGATTTTGCCTGCGTCTTTTGTGGCCTGTCGCTGCGAATCATTAAAATACGCTGGTACGGTAATAACAGCCTGTTCTACCGTCTCACCGAGATAGTCTTCAGCGGTCTTTTTCAGGTCCTGGAGAACCATAGCCGATACCTCCGGCGGTGTATATTCCTTGCCGCGAACGTCAACTTTTACAAGCTCCTGCGAGCCGCCTGTTATTTTATATGGAACCATTTTCTCCTCCGAGCCTACCTCTGCGTGCCTGCGGCCCATAAATCTCTTAATGGAGAATACGGTGTTTTCCGGGTTGGTTACCTGCTGGTGCTTGGCTATTTGGCCGACGAGACGTTCGCCCTTATCGGTAAAGCCGACCACAGACGGAGTAAGCCTCGAGCCTGATGAATTGATCAGCACTTTCGGAGCCGAACCTTCCATTACAGCAACTACCGAGTTTGTCGTACCAAGGTCTATTCCTATTATCTTAGCCATTTTTTTCTCCCTAAATAATCATATTTACACTCGTGAGTTAATACTAAGCAACTGGCGTGCCAGAGGATGCTGTTTGAGTTAAGGCCTTGTATATAAAGTGTTTATGTCTGTAAGCCTCCTGTCAAAGAGTGTCAATATGACATAATGGCAGGGCAGGGTTTACTTTTTGGCAAGTGAGATATTTCATTCTCTGTAATTATGAAATTGAAATTGGGACCTTAAAACAGGGAGCAATTTGCCCCATTTAACATTTTTTTGCTTATGTTGACTAATTAGGAAAGATGGTTGTTGACAAATATGCACTACTTTTGGTAGTTTATTAGTGTTTCCTTGCCGTAATTATTGTTTATGCGGCATTTTTTATTGTTCGATTTAAATGAGGTGATGCGATGAAAAGGTTTGTTTTGGCAGTGTTTTTATTGATTTTCCTGGTTTCCGGACTGAACGCGGCGGTTATTACCTATGATCAACAGTACTCCAATTCGGGCGGTTCATTTGTTGTAATGCAGAGTTTTTCAAATCCAATGCCATTGGACGAAGGGTATTTCAGCCAAAATGCTGTAGGTTTTACACCTTTCGATTACTCAAATTCTGTTTTGTCCTCTTATGACGGAGTTACCGGTAGTTCATCTGATGTTTATGGTGTGTTTCTTGACGATGCTATAAGTGGATCGGCTGGACTTACGGCAAATTCGACTTATGGTGATCTTACTACGGCAAGTTCCGACGGTGTCGTTCAGGTAAAATTCACCATTGATAAGGATTGTGATTATTCTTTAAACGGTTTTGTTTATTCTTCAATGGATAGCGGTTATGCTTATATATCAATTCGCGATGCTTCAAGTTACGAATTGATCTTTAAGGCCGAATCGGCATGGGAATCCGGGCAGCAGATTAATTTTAATGAGACAGGCAATTTGCTTGCCGATCAGTATATTTTTGAGGCCTACTCGAACGCCTGGACCGGAAACAGCTGCGGTTCTGCAGGCTATCAATTTAATCTTGGTTTGACAGAAGTTCCCGAGCCTATGACTGTTATAATACTGGGTCTTGGCGGTGTATTTCTAAGGACCAGGAGAGGCTAAGCTTTTCAATCTTAAACGGCTTGAGATAAAAAAGGTTTTAATATTTCAGGGCTTTGCTATGACGGGCAGGGCCCTTTTTTTATGCCATTACCGGTTGTTTGAGCATCTGCTCCATCTTTGCAGGGTTTGCCGAACGGCTGATCGCTTCGTTACGGTCTATAAATCCGCGGTTGAACATATCGGCAATACTGTGGTCGAGTGTCTGCATGCCGGCTTTTCGTGATGTTTCGATAATGTTGGGTATTTCGTATATTCGGTTTTCGCGAATGCAGTTTCTTACCGCCGGGTTGCACAGCAGTATTTCCACGCAGGGCACCATTCCGGGCTTGTCGATTCGCCTGAAAAGTGTCTGAGAAAGGACCGCCTGGAGTGTGTTTGCGAGCATTGAGCGGATTTGCGACTGCTGGGTCGCCGGGTATATGTCGATAATACGCTCCACGGTTTGTGCGGCGTTTACGGTGTGCAGTGTCGAGAATACCAGGTGTCCCGTCTCAGCGGCGGTGATTGTCGCGCCGGTCGTTTCAAGGTCACGCATTTCACCGACCATCACAATGTCCGGGTCCTGCCTGAGAATATGCTTGAGCCCGGAGGCAAAAGTGGGGCAGTCGAAACCCACTTCGCGCTGCTCGATAACGCACATGTTGTTATTCAGTTCGTACTCTATCGGGTCCTCCAGGGTTATAATGTGCCTGCGAACGCTGTTATTTATCGCACCGAGCATGGAAGCAAGGGTTGTGCTTTTACCTGATCCGGTCGGTCCGGTCACGAGCACAAGCCCGCGGGGAAGCTTTGTCAGTTCTGCGATAACCACTGGAAGGTTGAGCAATTCAAGGTCCGGGATGTTATTGGATATCGCACGAAAAGCCATTGCTACGGTGTTGTTCTGATAGTGTGCGTTTACACGAAAACGGTGACCCGAGGCGATTTTGGTTGCGAAGTCGAGGTCCTTGACCTTTTCGAATTTTTCAAGCTGCTGTTCGCTGACCATGTCCTTGAGCATTCCCTGGGCGCCCTTTTCATCTATAACAGGCAAATCCGTTTCTAAAAGCTCGGTGTCACGACGGAATATCGGAGCAAGGCCCACGTTAATATGTACGTCGCTTACTTTTTCCTCGATAGCTTTGGTCAATATCTTTTCGGTCAGGGTCATATCCGTGCCTTTTTTATCTTTCTGCCATTTTTTTCAGTTATCCCAGTGCAGAATACGGGTATACAGTTATTATTTCGATATTATCGGTGTCTTGCTTAAGCAGAAAATCGTGTAAATACCTTTTGAAACGAGAACGGTTACGGTTATATTGTTGTTTTGGAAATTCAGGCTTTTTAGTTATGAAAACCTGATGTTAATTCACAGCCGGTGACAAGCCCGGCCCTGGAGCGATTATGTCCGATAAAAAAAGAGTTCTAATTATAGGCATGGACGGGTTTACATGGAAGCTCGGCGCGGATTTCATGAAAGAAGGGATTATGCCAAACCTTGCCTCGCTGGTGGAAAAAGGGGCAAGCGGTGACCTTGTAAGCGTTGTGCCTTACGAAACCTCACCGGCATGGACCAGTTTTCAAACCGGATGCCTGCCAGGCAAGACAGGGATATATGGATTTCATAATTTCAATCGCCGTGACAGTTCTGTAAAGCTGAATAATTTTTCCCGGATCAGGGTGCCTACCTTGTGGGAGATAATCGCCCGTGCGAATAAGACATGTGTGAGCATAAATATGCCCCTGACGCACCCTGCCCCGCAGGTAAAAGGGGCGATTATACCCGGAATGCTTTGCCCGGTAATAAATGATAAAACCGTCATGCCGGGTGATGTTTACGACAAGTATATCAAGCCTGTCGAAGGTTATGACATAGTGAACATGAACAATACTGCCACGCTTGACGATTTTATCGCCGCCCAGCTTGCAGTTGAAAGGGCTCGAGAGAAGGTTGCCCTGCGGATGATACAGGACATCGACTGGGATATTTTCAGCGTGCAGATACAAAGCACCGACCATGTTCAGCACGACCAGTGGTATGCGCTGGACAGGGAGTATGAGGGTTTTGACGACTCCGCCCGCAAAAAAGTGATTGAAATTTACCGTTACTGTGATGAATTTCTCGGCAGGATCGTCGAACATGCCGAAGAAAAAACCCTTATCATGGTAGTTTCGGACCATGGGTTCTGCAAAGCCGATGCCGCTTTCAGGTTGAACATTTGGCTGCGAAAAAAAGGTTACCTGAAACTGCAAAACAGACCCGTCGAACAAAATCCGTCCAAAAAAGGGATAAAAGAATGGGTGAAAACCAACATCCCCGGAGCAAGGCAAATAGCGATAAAAATTGGCAGCATGTTGAAGCCTCAATCAAGGGTAATAACCCCTTCGCAGGCAATTGAAAAGCTCTACTGTGAAAAGGACCTTGAAAAATTGCGTGACATTGTCGATATCGAACGTTCGACGGCCCTTGCCCTCGGGTGCCTGGGCAGCCTTATTTATATAAAAGGCACACAGGCAGAACGCGAAGAAACTGCCCAGCGGATATCCGACGGACTGTTAAAGGACTTCGGCCCGGGCAGCAAACAGGAAGTTATCGAGTCCGTTACGCTGGCTTGGAAATTCTACGGCTTTGAGAAGCCCGCCGAAGAAATGCCTGATCTTGTTGTTAAGATAAAGGAGGGTTATTACGCAACAAGCACTTCAGTGGGAGATAACGAAGTCAAGCCGATGTCTTACACCACACCATATTATAAAAACAAGAAACGCGGCACCCATTCGCAAAATGGTGTGTTCGTGGTCAAGGGCCCTGGCGTTAAAACCGGGCACAGGACCGAGGCACATATAACGGACATAACACCGACGGTTCTTTCGTATCTCGGCCTTGCAGTTCCCGACCATGCCGATGGCAAAGTCATTTCCGAAATATTCGATCAGCCCCTGCCGCAGCGCACTGAGCCGATGAGCATTGACCGCAAAGAACAATATGAACTCGCCGAGGACCAGCAGGCCGAACTCGAGCAGCACCTTGCGGACCTGGGGTACATCTAAGTTAAGTAGTCGATTGATCAAACCTGATTGTTAACTGACTGAATTGGTTGCCAGCAGATAACAGGATTAGCTGGGTCTTTATTTCGATTCTGTTTTTTGACATTGAAAATAGGCTTGCAAGGCAGGTTGCAGGTGATATAATTAATAAATTATACTGTTTTTCACTTATTCCAAGAGGTTTGCTTTGGGTATTGAAAAAATCGGCAGAAAGGGTTTTTGGCTCATTTTGGCCTGTGTTGTGGTTATAATCGCTGGCGTGGGCGGGGTCAAAAGTGACAGCGAACCTTCCGGCCTTGAGCAGGGTATGGTAAATAGTCAAACAGTGAACGTTATTCCCGTTCAGGTAGGCAGGGACGCTTATGGTGTTGCAATGGTCGATTTCATGAATGAGACTCTCTGGGTCTATGAGATCAACCGAAACGCCACAAGTCACAATCAATTGCGCCTGATAGCCGCCAGAAGTTGGCGGTATGACAGGCAGTTGAAGGATTATAACACCTCAGAACCGACCCCTGAGCAGGTAAAAGACATAATAGAAAAGTTTGCCGGGCAGGACCCGGAGAAATAATCTGCAAAAAGAAATCATATAATAAGTAGTTATGGAAAGAAAATTATGGCTGGATACTACACTTTAGAAGAAGTAAAGCAAAAGCTGGGCAAAACTGACAGCGAAGTTCTTGAAATGGTCAAACAGGGCAGCATTCGTGAGTTCCGTGACGGTGCCAAACAACTTTTCAAAGCCGAAGAGGTTGACCAACTTGCCGAAGATGCTTCCGTAAGTTCCGATGAAATAGACCTTTCAGAGACAACCGGCTCGCAGTCACAAAGCGGAGTGGATTTCGATATAAACGACCTCAGTGATGGCGATGTAAGCCTCAGCGAAAGTGCTATGTCTGATTTGGGAGCCGGACAGGGCGATGATATAGAACTCGTTGACGATGACGAGTCCGAAAAGCCGGCTGCCGGGGGCAAGTCTGATGATGAACTGGGGCTGCTGGATGAAACCAAAGCCGCCGAAAGCGATAAGCCCAGCCGGAAAGAAGACCCTATGGATTTGAGCGGTGAGATCAAGCTCGAACCAAGTGACACTTTTAATCTTGCCGGGGACTCGGACCAGGACAAGGGCTCGGACAGCAAAGATAACATCGCAGAGCTTACCGGTGCCGACACAAGCGTAGGAACTACAGGGATTAATGTTCTTGCAGATACCGACGACAATTACGATCTTACCAGCGACGGCAAGAGCGAGACAAAAATGATTCCCTCTCCCGATGAAGAAGGTGACGATCTGGGTGACCTCGACGCCGATCTTAACATGGACAGCGTTGGCAGCGGCAGCGGCCTCCTTGACCTTTCGCTTCAGGCCGATGACACCTCGCTCGGTGCCGTGCTTGACGATATACTGCCCGGCGGTGACGAGCCGGACCAGGGAGGTGCCGGACTGGCGGCAATCGAAGAAGAAACCCTGACTGCGGGAGAAGAACCCGGGAAAACCGGTCCGGAAGGGGATATGCCTTTGGACCAGCCAGACAGTTCGGATCAGCCTTTACAGGATGAAATTATGCCCCCAGCTGTGGGCGCAGGGGCAGTTTCTGGGGCACCGGCAGTAAGATACGTTGAGCTTCCGCCCGACGGTTTCAGCAACGCCTGCGGTGTGATGGCTTTTATTCCCCTTGCGGCATTGATATTGATGTGTCTTATCGTGCTTGGTTCGATGCAGGGTGCTACACCGACGCTGCTTACAATGGTTCGCTCAGAAATGGGCGGTGTCCCGATGATATGGTACATAACCGGCGGAATGCTTCTTGTAAGCCTGATAATAGTTGGAGTTGGCGCTGCCTCGGGTGGCGGAACTTCCACTTCGACCAAAAAGAAGAAAGAAAAGAAAGACAAAAAGCCGAAGAAAGAGAAAAAGGCCAAAGAGCCCAAACCCAAAAAGAAAAAGAAATAAGCCATGGATAATACTGTTTACAACGGGAAGAAATTTAAGACGCGAAAAGAATCGAAAGGGATTACGATGCGTATCAGCAAGTTAAAATGGATTTTAATTGTTGCGGTTTTAGGTTTGGTTTTCGGGGGTTGTACATCTCAGGAGAAGCTTGACGACATGAAGGCGCAGAACCGCATTCAGCAGCAGCGGATTTCTGACCTCGAAGCCGAGCTTCGCAGTTGCCGAATTGGTCTCGACCAACTCGAAAAACAGAAAGAGACATTATACGGCAAGGCCGATGCCAATGTCGCTGCCAGGGAGGCCGAAATTACCGCCCTCGAGGAGGATATCGAAAAGAAAAAACAGCTTATAGCGAAACTTCAGCAGCAGCTTCTTCGCAGCGGCGCCGAGCTGCCGATGGAACTTAGCGTAAAGCTCCAGGAGTTTGCGCGGGACAATGAAATGGTCGAGTTTGACCCGTCGACCGGGATGTTGAAGTTCAAGAGTGACCTTTTATTCGATCTTGGCAGTGCAAATGTTTCGGAAGGGGCCAAGGGCTCGATCAAATCTCTCAGCTCTATTTTGAACTCATCCGAGGCTCAGAACTTCGATGTTATCATTGCCGGGCATACCGATGACGTGCCTATTCGCAAGCCTTCAACAAGGCAGATGCATCCGACAAACTGGCACCTTTCGGCGCACAGGGCGATCGGTGTTCTCGATCTTATGGCAGCAAACGGCGTGGCAAAGGAAAGGATGAGCGTGCAGGGCTTCGGTGAGTATCAGCCGGTTGAACCAAACAAGCCCGGCAACAAGGGCAACAGCGCAAACCGCAGGGTTGAGATTTACCTCGTTCCCGCGAGTAAATAGTCTGTAAGATTTGGCTGCATACGCTAATCCTTGACCCGGGGATAAGGGATAACTATGGAAAGAACGCTTATCATTTTCAAGCCCGATGCGGTGCAAAGGCGTGTTATGGGCGAGCTTATGACCAGGTTCGAGAAAAAAGGATTCAAGCTGGCTGGGGCAAAGTTTATGCAGGTCAGCGCCGAACTTGCTTCGAGGCATTATGCTGTACATAAGGACAAGCCTTTTTACCCAAAACTGGTTGATTACCTTTCGAGCAGCCCGGTGATGGTTATGGTCTGGCAGGCAGAGGGGGTCATCGCCATGGCGAGAAAACTCATGGGAGCCACATTCGGTTTTGACGCGGAGCCGGGTACGATCCGGGGCGATTATTCCTGCACCAAAAGTTACAACCTCGTGCACGGCTCGGACAGCCCCGAAAGCGCAGAATATGAAATTGGACTCTATTTCGACAAAAACGAACTCCTGGATTACGAGATTGCCGACGAAAAATGGGTCTGGGGCAGGCAAGAGTAGTAGCTGGTATCTGGGCTGGCTTACAAGAAGCTTTGACAGGGCAGTACCTGTAATACCAAATCTATTATGTCCATTTGCAGAGCGGGCCTTCTAATTTTCACATACCAATAATTGGTTTTTGGTTCAGCTGCGCGTTTATCTTGTCGACTTCTGTTTTTGTACGCAGCTGCATTGAGTGTAAGCCACCCGTTTGAATTACAATAATCGCCATTAGTCTCATGAGGTTTTGTTCATGAAAGGCTTAGTATATGTTATTTGTTTGTGTTTAACAGGTTTTTCGCTGTCAAATATTGTCGGCCAAACCCTTGTGGTTGATGATGACGGTCCGGCTGATTTCACATTGATCCAGCCGGCCATTGACTCGGCTCAAAGCGGTGACACAATTCTTGTCATGCCGGGCACATACCACGAAAATATCCTAATGCCCTGCAAGTCTGTAACATTGAAATCGAATGCACCGCAAAGCCCGGAATTGTTCGTAATTGATGGTATGGACAGTGGTACGGTCATTTCTTTTATAAATACCGGGCAGATGGGGATTATTGTTGAAGGCTTTACCATCGTTAATGGAAATGCAGACCGTGGCGGGGGGGTATTATGCTCCAACAGCAGCCCGACGGTCACCAATTGCGTTATTACCCAAAACACTGGTGTCGACGGAGGCGGGGTGCTTTGTGAGAATACGAGCAGCCCGCATTTTATCGGCTGTTCTTTCACTACTAACACAGCTTCTTATGGCGGCGCTGTTAATTCGATTGACAGTTCGCCGATTCTTGAAAGCTGCATATTACAATCAAACAGTTCGACTGACACAGGCGGAGCCGTTCGAGTAAGCGGCGGGCAGGGGTTATATTTGACAGATTGCGTGTTTGTTTCCAACAGCTCGGCTTACGGCGGGGCAATGGACTGCAGGTCCGTTGAATTGACATTGACAAATTGTCTCTTCGAAGGAAACAGTTCACCCAATGGCGGGGGAGTGTACATTTGGAGATCTACGGGCACTTTCAGTGATTGTGAATTCATCGGCAATAATTCAATTAACTGCGGCGGAGGATTATTTGCAATTGAGAGCAGCCCGGTCCTTAGGAATTGCAATTTCAGATCGAACAGCGCACAGAGTATTGGCGGCGGCATTTTCGGCCTTGTAGATACTGATATAGAGCTTTACGGCTGCACTTTTTACCAAAACAGCGCATCCTCCGCAGGCGGGGTGGGGTTAACGACAGGCTCCAATGCCGTGCTTGGCAACTGTATATTTACAGCCAATAACGGCCATAACGGCCCGGGAGCTGTCGATGCGAAGCTTGAAAGCGGATTGTCGATTATTAATTGCGTGTTTAACAGCAATGTTTCCGGGGCTAAAGGCGCATTGAGTGTTGATAATGGAAAGTTTGAGATGACCGGCTGCACAATCTACGCAAACAGCTGTTCTGGTGAGAGTGGCATTAGTTTTTACAATTGCCCAATAAGCCCCGTCATAACGCATACAATATTATGGTCGAATGGCAATGAACAGATAAACGCGGTTAATGCCCAGCCTGATGTTAAGTATTGCTGCATTGAAGGGGGTTATTCAGGCAGCGGCAATATCTCAAAGGACCCTGAGCTTGTGGACGTAAATGGTCCTGATAGGCTGCCCGGAACGATGGATGACGATTTGAGGCTTGGTGCGGACTCTCCCTGTATTGATGCCGGCAATAATTGTTTGGTGCCTCCGGACCTATTTGACCTCGATGGCGATGGGGTCTTGGAAAAAGAGCCTCTCGCTGTTGATTGCGGGAATTGCTGCAGGCTGGTTGATAACAAAAGTATTGAAGATACCGGTTATGGATATTTTCCGGGGGCCGCTGTTGTGGATATAGGAGCCTATGAATATCAGGTATCTTGCCTGGTTGGCGATTTGAACTATGATGGGGTGGTTAATTCTATTGATTTGGCGATTATGAATTCAAACTGGCTTAAAAGGCAATAGTGGATACAGAATTCACTGTAAAGTCGGCATAAGTTTTAGCGTTTTCCTAATATATTTTTCTTATTTCAGATTTTTTTATTGACACTACCGATAAAAGTGTTAAAATTTAACCGTTATGGAGAGTAGTAAGTAACAATAATAGCGTTTGAATTCTTTTAAGGGGTAGATGAAATGAAAAGGTTTGGATTAATATTGGGGATGATAGCACTTCTGTCATTTAGTGCACAAGCAACGCTTGTAGGAGATAATGATTCAGCAGTCCTGCCTGACCAGCTTCAAGTAACTTTGCAACTGGAAAAGTTTGAGGGCAACCTTGCAGACCTGACGAGTGTGTTTATTCAGGTTGATTTTGCACTTCTCAATTCGGTAGTAGAGGTAGACAACGATTCAGTCACATCAGGTAACGCTACTGCAAAGGTAACAAGTTCTTTTATAACTTTTACGTCGAGCGTTACACTCTTGAAGACTGACTTTGACACTATCAATGCCGGGGATTTTGCAATAAATGAACAGCAGAATTTTATGCTTCAGCCGACAACCGGTGATACCGTAGGGCAATTTGACGCTACAGGCGATGTGGACTATGGAATTTTTGACCCCGGTACCATTAATAAATCAGACTCTGGTTTCATTGATAGTGCTGTTTGGGCTCAATATGTTGGTGCCCCCGGTGAAACTTTCACAATTGATATAGAAGCAAGTTATCTTACAGGCGCTACATTCGACGGCAGCGATGGTTACTTCCAGGGAAGTACACCTAACGGCAATGTAACAGCTACTGTTCGGTACACCTTTGTTCCCGAACCTGCGACAATGGCGCTTCTCGGGCTCGGTGGTTTGCTTCTCAGGAAAAGAAAATAAGCTGTCGCAGTAAAAAATTGCAAAGGCCGCTGGTAAGCGGCCTTTTTTTATGCGCTTGTTTCATGAATCAAAAGTAAACCATTATATATTCAAATCTATATTCGGGTTTCGCCACAAGTAATAGTTCGGCCTCGGTCCGAGTTTGCGAATTACAAATCTGATTCTTTCCGGCCCGGGCGGCATGTTCTTTCTTTTACCGTAAGCGACGAGAAATTTACAAATTTCGAGATTTAATAATCGTTTTGCCGCCGGCGATAACGACTGCATCTTTTTTTGCACAATTGCCGGTTCAATGAAATCGGATGCTGCTATTCCGACGTTTTCAAATGTTCTTGTCATATTTCTAACCCGCGGCAAAGACTCGGCAGTATATTTATTCATGCCTGCTTTTTCGAAAAACGGATTTACTCTGCCCATAACCGCAAGGGCTTCAACATAAGGTGTTGGCATCAGTTTCATAGTCTCTGCAACGAGCAGCCGGGCAAGCCCAAGACCTCGGTAGCGAGGATCAATAATTACCCTGCTTATACAGCGGAAATTGGCGTTTACCGATTGCATGGTCTTCTTCCTGCTTTCAAGGCCCGTAAATATGCCCTTTGTTGCAATGTTTCTAAGCTTTATCGACGGAACGGGCATAGTGTAGACGATAAGCCCCGCAGGTTCATTTATTGGCATAAAAACGGTGGATTTATTGAAAATTTTATACATTTTTACGTATGGGCCGAGATTGCCGGACCTGTAGTGGAAACGTGCGAGATAGTTATAGTCACGTCTTTTGGCCTCGGTTATTACAAGTTCGCTAAGTATTGAGCATTTAGGGTGATTGAACATTTTATCGGACCTGTGAAAAAATTTATTGTGTTGTATTAACTAAATGTTTATTGTGAAAATGACGATTAAACTATCGGACACAGCTTTTAGATGTTCTTTGGCTGTATGCGGGCACATGCATCCAAAGCGGACATTGTGTGAATATGAACAATTTATAATTCCAGACAGGGACGTGTGATGTTTGAAGCATCGACAATAATGCAAAAAGAGTTGATCACGGTAAGGCCTGACACTCCTATCCAGGAGGCGATCAAGCTGATGGTTGACTTTAAGATTACGGGTATCCCAGTGGTGGAAGGGGATAATCGGCTGGTGGGGGTTGTTTCGGAGAAAGACGTTCTTAAGCTGTTGTACAATGCCCAGGACAAGACCAGGCATGTTTGCGATTTTATGACGGACGCTGTTCGCAGTTTTGAGGCGGACAACACTATAATGGAGATTTGTCAGTGTCTTATTAATAATAACTTCCGTCGAATTCCTATTACCGATGACGGCAAACTTGTTGGTGTGATTAGCAGGAAGGACGTCATTCGCTTTATTTTGAAACTGAGGAAAAAAGAGACGTCGGGCAATTGAGTATGATTTTAGTCTACAGCGATTAGTATAATTTATATAGGGGTCGGATATGTTCACGGTAAAGGATGTGATGAGCAATGAATTGGTGACGGTTTTTCCTGAAACTCCGATATACGACGCGGTCCGGCTGATGGTAAACAAGAATGTGACGGGTCTGCCCGTTGTGGATGAGGATATGAACCTTATCGGGATCATATCGGAGAAGGATGTTTTGTGCCTTCTCGCCGACGATCTTAGCGGCAGTGTTGCCGATTTTATGACGACCGATGTTATAAGTTTCACCGAGTCTGACGATCTTATTAAGGTTTGCGAATCATTGGTTGAACATAATTTCCGCAGGGTCCCAATAGTTTCGGGCCAAAAACTTGTCGGGCTGATTACTCGAAGGGACATTATCAAATACATTCTCGAACCGGTCGGTAAATAGCGGTGGATTGAGGGCTGCAAATTCTTTTTTTGTGGTCGGGGCGGTAAATTAACACTTTCGGGCATCTTATCAAACAATCATATTAAAGATTAATGATTTTTATACAGAACCGTTATGCTGCCGCTGAGGGGTTTTATTACTTTTATGTCAGGCCTTAAGTCCTTCAGGAGGTCCGTTCTGTAACCTGCAAGAACAAAAGTAAGCCCGTGCCTTGCGGCGAGTATCCTCGTTCTGTGGGCTATTGCCGCTGCGGTCACCGGGTCGAGGCTGGAACAGTACTCATCAGAAACGATATATTGTTTTTTGCTCTGCAGGGCTTTTGCCAGCCTGTAGCGGAACTTCTGGCCTTCGGACAGCATTGCCGGTGGGGTAACAGCATTGAAAATGTCACCAAGGCCGATCGACGAGAGCAGCCGCATATTATCTTCAGCGGGGCCTTTAAACGTATCGATTACGGCTTTTTTTCGCGACAACTGAATTTTTTCGATGCGGATCTTTTGACCATCCGGCAGTTGTTCGTACAACTCATCCAGCAATACGGACTTGCCCGATCCCGACGGGCCGAATATATAACATATCTGTCCGGGGTTCAGTGTTAAATTTAGTTTGTGTTCAATGGAGTTGTCATTAATTATGTCCCTGTCAATGCCGAATGTTTTCATGAGTTTTGCGCACTTGGGGCTTATTATCTCATTATATTTGAACTGCTTTGAAATTTTTATTGTTTTCATTATTTGCCTTTGTTTACTTTTTTGAAATTCATTGTCCTGAGCCTGTTGACTTTATTTATAAGCTTTACCAACTGATAACGGGTAATTTTGTTCTGTCGAGCCGTATCAAACTGACTCATTTCCGCCATATAGTAATCTCTTAGTATTTTAAGCTCTCGTTGAGTGAATGACCGGCGGTTTTTAAGGCAGAAGATATATTCACCATGCACCAATTTGTGAATGTTTTTCTTAATTCTGCGTGAGACGCTTGACTGAGAAATTCGCAGCAGCCGTGCTATCCCGGAATAATTGAAACCGTTTTCGAGGTACATTTTCATTATTGCACGGTCTGCGGGTTTAAGCAGCTCACAACGAAGACGAAGTGCCTCGATGTTTCGAGCGGTGTCCGTTTTCAGGCAGTATCTTTTTGAGCTGCGGTCTTGTGCTGATAATTTGCTTATATCAACATTGATTTTAGGCATTTTCATTTCTCCTCTCTGTTCTGAACCCATCCTTAGGCAATCCTTAATATAATTTGTTAAATAAATACCTAACAATGCACATATATTAACTTTTGATAAAATGAATTCAAGTGAATTTTAATATTTTATAGAAAAATTATAAGTAGTTCCAGGTAGTCAATGCCGTATTTTGCAGAATATTTAAATTATTCCTGTATATTATGTACTTTATCGCGAATTTTTTTCTATAATTGTAGTGTCGCTTTCTGTTAAACTAACCATTGATGAATTTGTTGGATATATCAGGGTATAGCAGACCTATTGTGTGGAGTTAAAGATGAGAGATAAAAATATTGCCTGGGCGATATTTTTATTAATTGTTCTGTCATATTGGAGCAATATATCAATTTGCAAAGCCAATTTGCACACTAATCCAGCTTTATTTTCAAATAAAACAGATTCGATTTCCTTGCAGGATGACAAAAGTTTTCTACTTTTGGCACAAAAGGGATTATTAGGGTCTTCTTATACACATATTAAAGTAGCTCCCAATCCGAAAGTTTTATCTGACGCCCAGCCTTTTTTTCAGATACATGAAGATTATGTCGTTATTACTGCGATGGCATTCGGTGTGTTGTTGCTTCTTATCATATATCTGATCATTAATATTATTCAAAGGCATATCGCCGAGAATAATCTGCGCACACTGTTTGAGGCAATGCCGGACACGGCGATAGTTTATGATGATTCAGGCAGGATACTCAACTGTAATTATGCTTCCAGCGCAAAACTTGGTTACTCCCGGCGGGAGCTTTTAAGCAGAAATATCCGGAGCGTAGAAAGCAAAGATTTTGCCGGCGGTTTCTTTGAAAGAACCCGGGAACTGAAAAAATCCGGTGTTAATCAGATAGAAGGGCAGTTCATAACAAAAACGGGAAAGGTTATCGATGTTGATATAAACTGCAACGTGATAAAATACAAGGGTTCAACCGCTTTTCTTGCGGTTTGCAGAGACGTAACCGAACAAAAGCGTAACCAGAAGAAACTGCTTGAAAGTGAAAAACGTTTCAAAACTCTCTTTAACCTTGCCGGTGATGCCATATTCATTCACGATATGCAGGGACATATCATGGAGGTCAATGATGTAGCTGTTGAAAGGCTTGGATATTCAAGGCAGCAGTTTATGGAGATGACCCCCAAAGACTTTGATATCCCTGAGTTTGGGGAGCTTTATGAGGATCGGGCCAATATATTGCAAGAAAAAGGTGAACTGATGTTCGAATCGGCCCATCGAGCAAGTGATGGAAAAGTAGTCCCGGTTGAAATTTATGCAAAAAAAATAAGTTTAAAGGGGCAGGACGTTATTATGAGTTCCTGCCGAGATTTAAGCGAGAGAAAAAAAACCCAGCAGCAGCTTCTTCAAAGCGAGGAAAAGTACCGGACGCTCGTGGAAAATCTTAATGAGGGTGTGTGGCTGTTGGACGGCAAGGCATACACTACTTATGTGAACCCGCGTATGTCTGAGATACTCGGATTAAGCTCTGATGAAATAATCGGCAGGCACCTTTTTGATTTTATGTCCGAAGATATGGTTTCTTATGCCTCTGAACTGCTTGACAGAAGGCAAAGCGGAATGGATGAAGAGCATGAATTTCAGTTCCTTCGCTGCGATAACGGTCAAACGGGCAGTGTTTATGTTAACATGAGGTGCAGCCCGCTATACGGTACAAATGGGGAGTATGCCGGAGCCCTTGCCGCTGTTTCGGACATTACTAAAGCTAAAGAGATGGAAAAGCAGCGTGAAAAACTGATGCGAGCCCTGGAGCTTAAAAACAAGGAACTCGAGAGCATTGTTTATGTAAGTTCGCATGACCTGCGTTCTCCGCTGGTGAATATTCAGGGTTTCAGTTCGGAAATACTGACCAGTTATAAACGGCTTGTCGAAATACTCAAGGAAACGCAAGTGCCGCAGGAAATGCAAAAGGAGCTTGACACCATTGTTTTCAGAGATTTTCCGGATTCAATCAAGTTTGTTATGACCAGCGTCAAGAAAATGGATATACTTTTGAAAGGCCTGCTCAAGCTTTCCCGGCTGGGCCGCTCGGCAATTGTAATTGACAGACTCAATATGAACGACGTGCTCAAAGAGGTTGTCAATGCGATGCAGTTCCAGGTCAAAGATGCCGGGGCTGAATTAGAAATTCAGGACGAACTTCCGGGTTGCATGGGTGACCATTCGCAGATAAACCAGGTTTTCTCCAATCTTATCGACAACGCTTTAAAGTACCGACACCCGGACCGAAGGCCGTCGATAAGAATAAGCGGCAAATCTCAAGGCCGAAACTCTGTTTATGAAGTAAGTGATAACGGTATCGGTTTTGAGCCTTTACACAGGGAGAGGGTTTTTGAGATATTTCACAGGCTAGAGCCGGCCGGTAAGGTCGGCGGGGAGGGGCTGGGACTGACTATAGTTCGGCGAATAATCGATCGACATGAAGGTGATATCCAGGTAGATTCGGCTCTCGGCCAGGGCACCACTTTTTATATCACTTTGCCCGCAGTGCAATAATCGCTAAAGGTGCCGGCGGGGTGAAAAATTTTTGTTTTTCGCAAAAAAGCAGTTGCCAGGGCTTTCAAAAACAGTTTCTTGCTTTTTTTCTGCAGTTCGGCTATAAATACACCCTGTAAATAGACATTAAGTGTGTATATTTGGGAGTGTTATGCGATATTCAAAAGCGCTTATACCGACAGTGAAGGAAACACCTGCCGACGCGGAAATAATAAGTCACCAGATCATGATCCGGGCCGGGCTTATGCGAAAACTTGCCAGCGGTACATATATTTACCTGCCAGCCGGCTGGAAGATGCTTTGCAAGATAATGAGCATTGTTCGCGAGGAAATGAACCTTGCCGGGGCACAGGAGATATTAATGCCCGCAGTTCAGCCTATAGAGCTTTGGCAGCAGACCGGCAGGGACGAAGATTATGGAAGCACGATGTGCAGGTTTACCGACAGGCACGGCAGGGAGAATGTTCTTGCTCCGACAGCCGAGGAAGTGGTGACGTATCTCGGAGCCAGTGAGATAAATTCCTACAAGCAGCTTCCGTTCAATGTTTACCAGGTAAGTTTTAAGTTCCGCGATGAGTTTCGCCCGAGGTTCGGCGTGCTTCGTTCTCGCGAGTTTATCATGAAGGACGCTTACAGCTTCCATGCCGACCAGCAGTGTCTCGACAAGACCTACCGGGTTATGTACGACACTTATAAGAGAATATTCAGGCGTTGCGGGCTGGAGTATGTCATCGTCGAAGCAGAGACCGGCGAGATGGGCGGGTCGGGTTCGCATCAGTTCACCATCCCGTGCAGCAACGGTGAAGATATAATCGTTTATACCGAAGATTCCGAACGTGCCTGGAACATTGAAAAGGCCCCGGTCGACCCAGCTGAAAAACCAGCCGATTCACCGACATCTCAAAATATGGAACAAGTGCACACACCGAATGTGGGGTCCATAGAGGATGTATGCGGTTTTCTAAAGTCACAGCCGGAGCAGATGATAAAGACGCTTATTTACACGGTGGACGAAACCCAGTCTGCGGCTGTGCTTGTAAGGGGTGACCACGATGTCAATGAAGAGAAGCTGACCCAGCTGCTTGGCGGCAGAAAGCATGAACTGGCCGCTCCCGATGTAATTGAGAAGATCACCTCGGCGAATGTTGGTTTTGCCGGTCCTGTCGGTCTTGAGCAAAAAGTTGACCTCATGATAATAGATCATTCAGTTGCTGCAATGCCGGAGGGTATTGCCGGGGCGAATAAAACAGACTACCATGTAAGGCACGTTGTGCCCGGCAGAGATTTTGCGGTAAACAGCGAAAAGGTAAAAGTTGCCGATGTCCGAAATGCCGTTGAAGGCGATACATACCAGGACAAAAAACTGCTGTTTCGTCGAGGTATTGAAGTCGGGCAGGTCTTTAAGCTCGGCACAAAGTACAGCGGTAAACTCGCGGCGAAGTTCCTTGACGAGGATGGAAAGGAAAAAGTTTGTCTTATGGGCTGTTACGGCATCGGGATAAACCGAATCTTAGCCTCTGCGATCGAGCTTTATAATGATCAAAACGGCCCACTGTTCCCGGTTTCGATAGCTCCCTGGGAAGTGATTATCACCCAGGCCGGACATGATGAAATGATTTTGACCGCCGCTGAGGACCTCTACAAAAAGCTTGTTGGGGATGGATTTGATGTGCTGCTTGACGATCGGGACGAAAGGCCGGGCGTTAAGTTCAAAGATGCCGATCTTCTGGGCATACCAGTCCGGGTTACCATCGGCAAAAAATCCATAGCCGAGGGAAAAGTTGAAATCAAACTTAGAAATGACGGCGGTGTCGAAAAGGTAGACCTCGAAGCCGCTGCCGACAGAATCGCGGCAGTTATAACAGGCCTAAAGGCGGAACTGCAGCCTTGAAAGGATGATTTGACAGGCTGTTGGGTTGATTTGTATTGCCGGCAGTGAAGGATTTGAATATGTGGCAGCTTGATGAGCCAAAACCGGTAAAGTTGATCATGGGTATGCTCGGCTGTGAAAGCGGGATATGCGACGAAGCCCTCGGGCGATTGAAAAATGAATACGGACAAACCGATATTGTCAGCGAGATATGGCGCTTTGACCATACGGAGTATTATCGTGAGCAGACCGGTCCGGATATGGTCAGGCAGTTTGTCAGTTTTGAAAGACTGATCGCACCGGACGAGCTTGCTGGCGTTAAACTTAGGACCAACCAGCTCGAGCGTGATTTCGCTGCGGATGGCAGGTATCATTGGCCCAGGCCGATTAATCTTGACCCCGGAATAGTTGAGCCTTCAAAGCTGGTGCTGGCCTCTACGAAAAACTTTGCTCACAGGATATATATCGGCAGCAGGATATACGCCGAGGTTACGCTTATGTATCAGCGCGGCAGGTGGGTTGCCAGCGACTACACCTTTCCGGACTTTCGGGTCGAGACGTATTACGGCTTTCTTGATAAAGTTCGCGAGAAGCTCGTGTCGCAGTTGCGGCAGGCCGGGCCGACTAAAGGACGTGATTTATAATGGTAAAAATTAACTCGTTACAATTAATGGGGGCGACACTTTTTTTTGCCGCTTTTCTTTTGTCGCTCGTTTTGACACTTGTTGTTCGCGCCGTTTCCCTCAAGGCCGGATTTGTTGCCAGGCCCAGACAGGACAGGTTTAATATTCGTACCGTTCCGCTGGGCGGCGGAATGGCGATCTTCTGGACTATTTCGATTGTGATTCTTGCAGGGACAGTATTTGTTAAGTATTTTCTTGCGGAAGGGCGGGTAGACTTTTTCGACGATTCTGTAACGGTTCACGCGCGCGGTTATCTCAGTAAGCTTCCCGACATTACTATTGTTGTGGTCGCCGCCGCGCTTTTGCATTTAATCGGACTGCTTGACGACGTTCGCGGTCTAGGGCCGATTCTAAAGCTCTTTTGCCAGTTTTTCATTGCACTGCTTACGGTCCTTGCGGCGAATATAAGGGTGGAGTTTTTCATTGAAAGCGAAGTTATTACGATCATGCTTTCGGTAGTATGGATCGTGCTTTTGATGAACGTTTTTAACTTCCTCGATAACATGGACGGCTGCTCAGCCGGCATTGCGGTTATAGTCAGTGTTGTTCTCTTTACGGCCGCGGCGATAAGCGGGCAGGTATTTATAAGCGGGCTGGCCCTGGCCACAGCGGGGACCCTCATGGGGTTTTTAGTGTTCAACTTTCCGCCGGCAAAAATATTCATGGGCGACTCCGGTTCGCTTGTCGTGGGCTTTTTTGTCGCGGTCCTTACGCTTCGCACGACTTATTTCGACCAGGATGTCTCGACTAATTATTATTCTGTTTTACTTCCGCTGGTTGTCCTTGCAGTGCCGCTTTACGATTTTATCAGTGTGACACTGTTAAGGCTTTCTCAGGGCAAAAGCCCCTTCGTAGGGGATACCCAGCATTTTTCGCACCGCATCAAGCGGCGCGGTCTTACGGACACCCAAACCGCGCTTACGCTTTACCTTGCGACAACCTGCACCGCGATATCGGGTGTGGTGCTCTACCAGGTGAACTCTGCCGGGGCGATACTTGTTTTCGCCCAGACGGTGATGATACTTCTGATAATCGCTATTCTTGAAATGACGGGCGGTAACGGCGGCAGTGATGGCTAAACTCGGAAAACAGCAGCCCCGAAATATCGATGAAAGCGGCTTGCCGGGCTCTTCACAGACAAATTATTTCGATACCGCGATTTTTATTTTCTATATATGCATTCTTGTACTTCGGACAACTTATGCGGAAAACGTCGAGGCCTCGGTTTTCAATCCGGCGCTGTTTTTGCCCGGCCCGGTTATGAGTTTTTTGAATACCTCGGCACTGCTGCTTGTTTCTCTGCTTTGGTTTGCAGTTGCCGCTTTGCGCGGCAGGAAGTTACGTTTCGCAGGTGTACTTGGCTGGGGGGTTGTTATCTTCACTGCGGCGGTGGTCGTCAGCATTACAAGTGCGTCTGATAAACGAGCGGCGATAAATAACGGACTGACACTTATATCGCCGATGACGGCTGCTGTGGTGTTGGTGAATATTCTTACCCTTTGCCGCGTGCGGGTTTTGCTGTGGGTTGTGCTTGGACTGGGTGCTGTTTCTTTTGTTGAGTGCGTTCAGCAGTATCTTGAAAGCAACGAACAGATGATAGCGATGTACGAGCAGGACCCTTCTTCACAGCTTCAGTCTTTGGGTATCGAGCAGGGCACGCTTGAGCACATGATGTATGAGCACCGGCTTTACTCACGTGACATTCGCGGGTTTTTAACCACGGGCAATTCGGCGGCATCTTTGTTCTTGCTCTGTATCTTTTCCGCTGGTGGGCTTGTGGGTTTGCATTATTCACGACAGAAGGACCAGCGGTCGCCGGGATTGTACATTCTCGCAGCTTTGGGGGGTTTACTTACCTGCGGTTTGCTGCTGACCAAAAGTAAAGGCGGAACGGGCGGATTTATTATCGGCATTGCTTTGGCTATTGCTGCGATTGGTTGTAGACGGTTTTTTATTAAGCACAGGCTTTGGATCGTCACGGCAGGGGGGATAGGTTTGATAGTATTTTCGGCGGTGCTTATAAATTACGGATTCGAACATGGCAGGTTGCCGGGCGGTAATTCGATGCTTGTCCGCGGGCAGTACTGGCACGGAGCGTGGGAGATGTTTTGCGATCACCCTTTGCGTGGTGTAGGCGGCGGAAACTTCGGTATCTTCTACCCGCTTTATAAAAATACTGCAGCACCGGAAACGGTCAAAAACCCGCACAATTTTTTGCTTTCACTTCTCTCGCAATTCGGCCCGCTGGGAACCGCGGGTTTCCTGGCAGCCGCGCTTGGTGTCGCATATAAAGGACTTGTTACGAAAGCACGTTTTCAGGAAGCTGCGCAAACTTTGACAAGCGGAATAAACAGCAATTTCATTTGTGTCCTGATGTTGCTTTCGGTATTTGTGTTTCTTGTGCTTCGGCCATTTTATTATCCCATAGAGGGTATCAACTCAGTGCTCGTATTTATATATATTGCTCTTACTATATACATTTTACCCTGCTGTGTATTTTTACTCTGCTTCTGGGTGCTGTTTAAGTTTTGCAGCTTAAAAACCGCTGCCGGAGATGACACCGCCGGGTGGGATAAACTGCGTGCGGTTATTTCGGCAGGACTTGCCGCCGTATTGATACACAACCTCGTTGATTTCGCTATATTCGAACCTGCGGTACTGACTGTTTTCTGGATGCTTTGTGCGGTCGTTGTTTATCTCGAAAAATCGGGCAGCGGCGATACGCTCCACTGCGGTTTTACTCAAAGCCCCAAAGGACGAGGACCGATTTTTGTGGCAGCGGTCGCGGGTTTTATGACAGTTGTATTTTTAGCGACAATCCCAACGTTACATACAGGTTATATTGTTCAGCAGGTAATGAAGGGAAGAATTTCTCCGGATACCCTTTGCGGTGAAGATTCCCTGTGTGACCGCTTCGATTCAGGGCCTTGTGAAGTTAAGGGGAAAATGTTTTTGCAAACTTACTGCTCGGGGATAGTCACAAATGAAGCGGTTTTGTTTGACGCTGCGGCGGCGTTTGAAAAGGCCGTTTTACTGAATCCCGCAGAGTTCAAAAATTACCGCAGTCTTTATGAAACTTACCGCCTGCTGGCCGAACGGAACGATTCTCGACGAAACGAGTTTCTAAATAAGGCATTTGAAAATGTAAAGAAAGCGGTCGAGAGATATCCGGGCTCCGGGAGGCTTCATTATGAACTGGCTTATACCGCCGAGCAGCTTGGAATACGGGATACGGCTGCCGAACATTATCAAAAAGCCGTCGAGATAGAGGATGTCTACCGCGAGCAGTTTCGTGAAATGTATCCGGGTATCGAGCTTTTCTCAAGGCTGGGTTTTGACAAATACAACACAGCCAAACACAAAATAGCGGCACTCAGTCAAAGCGCAAAATAAAACCGCTGCCTTTTTTAGGACAGCGGCCTGGTTTTTAACGATTTTACATTCGATTCAAAGTTCTATTCAGCCTTCGAGCTTAGCAAGTATCTCGTCGGGAATATCGAAGTTGGCGTAAACATTCTGCACGTCTTCGTGGTCCTCGAAGTCATCCATAAGGTTGAGTATCTTCCTTGCGGTGTCGGCGTCATTGACCGGCACTGTGTTTTGCGGAACCATTGATATTTCGGCGACTTCCATAGGTATCTCTTTTTCCTCAAGCGCCTTTTTCAGCTCGTCATAAGCCGACGGATCGCACGTGATTTCAAATACCTCACCGGTATTATCCATATCGTCGGCGCCTGCCGAAAGTGCAAGCTCCATCAGGTCGTTTTCATCGACCGCGTCTGTTTTGACCGTGATCAGGCCTTTCTTGCTGAACATCCAGTTCACGCAGCCGCTTGCACCGAGTGACCCGCCTCGCCTTTCAAATATCTTCTTTATCTCCGGGCCGGTCCTGTTTCGGTTGTCCGTCAAACCGTCGACCATAACAGCCACCCCGCCGGGTGCGTAACCTTCATAAAGAACGTCCTCATAAGAGACGCTGTCGAGTTCTCCTGTCCCTTTTTTGACTGCTTTTTCTATGGTGTCTTTCGGCATGTTGGCGGCTTTTGCCTTGTCGATTGAGTACCTCAGCGCAAGGTTCATGTTCGGATCGCCGCCGCCGTTTTTCGCAGCCACGATTATCATACGCGCGATCTTGCTCCAGAGCTTGCCCCTTTTTGCGTCGTTGGCGGCTTTTTTGTGCTTTATTCCCGCCCAATGCGAATGTCCTGCCATATATTCACCCTCAAAACTAATGAATAACCTTGTTTAACGAATACGTAAAAATCCCGGAAGCTCCGACTCGCTTTAGCTGCGGGATGAGTTCACGCTCAACTTTTTCTTCGACAATAATTTCCACCGCGACGTATTCCTTTTCCGCAAGGTCGGATATCGTCGGGCTTTTCTCAGCAGGCAGTACGTCGATCACTTTGTGCAGGTTCTTTCTTTCAACATTCATCTTGAGCCCGACAAGGTCCTTTGCGTCTATAGCGGCATTGAGAAGGATGGAAATGTTTTCGATCTTGTGCTTCTTGAAGTCGTCTTTCCATGAGTCCATGTTGGCGATAAACCTTGTAGTCGATGCTAAAAGTTCGTCGATGATTTTAAGATTGTTCGCTTTTAATGAGGAGCCCGTTTCGGTAAGCTCGACAATTCCGCTGACGAGCCTTGCTTTGACTTCGGTTGCGCCCCAGCTGAACTCTACTTTGACATTGATTTTCCTGTCCTCGAAATACTTCTTTGTCACATTGACCAGTTCGGTGGCGACAATGCCGCCGTCAAGGTCCTCGGGCTTGTCAATGTCAGACTCATTAGGCACGGCCAAGACCCATCGGGCGGGTCTGCTTGTTGCTTTGCTGTATTTAAGCTCGCAAACCTCATGCACGTCCGAGTCATTTTCCATGATCCAGTCCTTGCCTGTGAAGCCCGCGTCGAGAACACCGTCGGCGATATACCTGCTCATCTCCTGTGCCCGAAGCAGAACAAGCTGTATCTCCGGGTCGTCAATTTGAGGAAAGTAGCTTCTTTCATAGCCGGTTATATTGAATCCCGCTTTTTTGAAAAGCTCAAAAGTCGCATTCTGCAGGCTGCCTTTTGGAATTCCAAGTTTAAGGGTTTTTTGGGACAAAACTTATTCCTTTCAATAACTCATTTCTTTTTTGTCTTTTTTTTCGCTTGTGTTTTTTTTGCGGTTTTCGGTTTAGTTTTGGTTTTTTTCTTGGTCGCGGTTTTCTTTTTGACAGCGGACTTCTTTTTTACGGCTGTTTTCTTTTTGGTCTTTTTTCGGGCAGAAGCTTTCTGT
Source organism: uncultured Pirellulales bacterium (assembly GCA_964628195.1). Lineage (GTDB taxonomy): Bacteria > Planctomycetota > Phycisphaerae > Sedimentisphaerales > Anaerohalosphaeraceae > CAZVPF01. The sequence goes on from CAZVPF010000002.1 coordinate 69,895, forward strand.
GAGCCGGCGGGTTTTTCAGTCTCATCTTTTTCCGGTTTCTTGCCGCTTTTTTTGACAATTGCCTTTGCGATTTTCATATCACCGGATTCAACCTCCATGCGCAGCAGTTGATAAAACTCGAAGCCTTCCTTTGCGGATATATGCCTTTCGAGAAAACCGTTTATATCGCTTTCATCGGATTCCGGGTTCACGAGCCTGCTGTCATGCAGATAGGCCGCCATGCGAGGTGTAAGCGGGACCGAATGTCCCTCAAGGGCGGTCATAAAACAATAACCGGCGGCAAAAGTACTTATATTTCCAAGCTCTTCAAGGACCTTTCTCGCGTCGCGTTTGCCCATTTCAGACAACTCTTCAAGGTTTACACTGTCGTACTTCTCAAATACCGCGTTAAGCACGCTGTGCACCTCTATAATGGTTTGCCGTGCCTCTTCCTCGGCAAGCTTGTCGTCCAATATTTCAAGCAATTCCTCTTTACGGCAGACACGAAGATCGTTGAAGTCAACGAAGTGCTCTTTTATCTTGTTGAGAACTTCACTTGCGTCGGCAAGATCAAGGTGGCGGCTTATGATAGCGAAGACCAGTGCTTCGACTGGTTTGTTGTGGCTGCTCTTTTCGGCTACCTTACCGTGCTTCTTACGCATCTCGGCGAAGAACTTGTCGATCAGTTTTCCGTAATGCTTACTGTCTTTCATGTGAGGTCCTGTTATTCAAGCCCTGTATTATTGTTCCCGTCCGTGTCCTGCGGGCGGGATTCGTTTCTTGCCTCTTCGATCAGGCGAAACGTTTCAAGTGTGTTTTTAAGTTTTTCGTCAAGGTGGAAATGCAGATGCGGGCAAAATTTTGTCTCCATCCGCGAACCCAGTTCTTTCTGTATCTTTCGGCCAGCATGTTCGATAGCGGTAAATGCCGCATGGTTTGCACCGTCCGATTCACCCATTATGCTGAGATAGACGTCGGCCTTTTTAAGGTCGGGCATTATCTCAACGTGCGTAACGCTGATCAGCCCCTGTATACGCGGATCGCTGAGCTTTTCCCGGATGATCTCACTGACTTCCTGCTTGATCAGCTTTGCAACTTTTTCCTGCCTTCTTGAAGCCATATCGACCTGTCCCGGTTAATCCACTGTCCTGGCTACTTCGATTACTTCGTAAGCTTCGAATTTGTCATCAATCTTGATATCGTCGAACCCCACAAGCTTTATGCCGCACTCGAAGCCTGCCTTGACTTCTTTTACGTCGTCCTTGAAATGCTTAAGGGAGTCTATCTTGCAATTATCCTTAACAACGATGTTGTTCCTGATAAGACGAAGTTTAGACTTATTCGTAACTTTGCCGCTCTTAACGTAACATCCGGCAATAGTTCCGACGCCCGAAATTTTGAAAGTGTTGCGAACCTCTACGCTGCCGGTTGTTTCTTCCTTAATCTCCGGTTCGAGCAGGCCTGACATCGCGTCTTTTACGTCTTTGGTGATGTTATAGATTACGCTGTAAAGCCTTATGTCAATTCCCTTTGAATCTGCCAGCTGTTTTACACGGTCTTCGGGAACTGCGTTAAATCCGATTATTATGGCCCCGGAGGCTTCGGCAAGCACCACGTCACCTTCGGTTATTCCGCCCACAGCCGCCTGGACTATCTTAACCTTGACCTCTTCGGTGCTCAGTTCGCTTAGATACTTAACAAGTACGTCAACGCTTCCCTGTACGTCACCGCGAATGATAAGATTAAGCTCCTTTATGTTGCCCGCTTCGATGTGGCTAAAGAGGTTGTCAAGGCTTATCTGGGTTTGCTTTGCAAGTGTTTCTTCACGACTGAGCATCTGCTTTTCCTCGGCGGCGGCTTTTGCCTTGTTAGCGTCTGAAATACAGAAGAACCTGTCTCCGGCTTCGGGTACATCGCTTAGCCCGCTGATCTCAACCGGGTCCGAACTGGTAGCCTTTCTTATGGTCCTTCCCCTGCTGTCGCGAAGCGTTCTTATCCTTCCATGCCCGGCCCCGGCCAGCACGGTGTCGCCTTTTTTCAGCACCCCTTCTTTGATCAGCACCGTTGCAACCGCGCCTCTGCTGGTCGTCATCTGTGCCTCAACGACCCATCCCGTTGCAGGCAAAGTTGAGTCGGCCTTGTAATCCTTAAGCTCGGCAATATAATCGAGGTGTTCGATAAGGTCCTCGATACCCTGGCCCGTTGTAGCACTTGTTTTTACGATCTCGGTATTTCCGCTCCATTCAGACGGCGTCAGATCGTGTTCTGCCAACTGTCCGTATATTCTGTTAATGTCAACACCGGGAATGTCGATCTTGTTAAGCGCGACGATTATTTCAACGTCCGCGGCCTTGGCGTGATTTATCGCTTCAATGGTTTGGGGCATAACACCGTCGTCGGCGGCAATGACCAGCACTACAATATCGGTCATGTTCGCACCGCGGGCCCGCATGGAAGTGAAAGCTTCATGGCCGGGGGTGTCAAGGAAAGTTACCTTTTTGCCGTTTATCTCAACCTGGTATGCGCCGATATGCTGGGTAATTCCACCCGCTTCACCCCCGGCGACATCTGACTGTCTTATCCTGTCCAGCAGGCTCGTTTTGCCGTGGTCAACGTGACCAAGCATGGTTACAACGGGCGGCCTGCGCACAAGTTCGGTTTTCTCTCGTTCATCGAACTCTTTCTCGATCTGCTCGAACATTGAATGTTTGCGTTCAATCGTAAGCTCCGTGCCGAAGTCCAGCGAAATAAGTTCGGCAACGTCATTGGTTATAACCTGGTTGGCTGTCGCCATTACACCTTGTTCCATGAGCTTTTTAATGATGTCGCCTGTCTTGACCGCGATTGCAGCCGAAAGGTCCTTTACCGTAACCGGCTCGCTGACTGTCGCCTTTTCGGGTCTTTCGACAACCTTTTCTTCTGCTTTTTGCCTGGTCTCGATTTTTCTTGTCGGTCTTGCTTTGAGCGATTCGCCCCTTGCAGCGGCCAATCTTGCTCGCCGCTCCTCTATATCCTTTTCGAGCATCTTCTTCTTGCCGCGAGGAGCATCTTCGAGTTTTTCGAAATCGTCTTTACGGCTTTTTCCGCGTTTGCCTTTTTTGCCCCCCGCACCCTTCTGCCCGATATCGATACTGGCAAGCAGCGGTTCGGAAATTGGGGTGTCAAACTTCGGTCTTGAAGGTGGTCTGCTTTTACGAGGCGCCCTTGTTTCGTGGGGCTCTATCTTTTCCACCCTGATGACATTCGGTCCGCTTAGAGCAGCCGGTTTAGGCTTGTCCAGCCTGGGTCCTGCCGGTTTAACCTCTTCAGGCTTGGGCGGCTCTTTCCTTACGTATACGGGGCCCTGCGGTCTAGCCGGCTTGTGGGTTTTTTTCTCTTGAGTTTCGAGTTTTTCTTCTTTTTCAGCAGCAGGTTCACCTTCAGCCTCTGCGGCTGCGGAGGGCGTTTCTTCGACCTGCGCTGCCACAGCGGTCTCGGTCTCGGTTTTTTGTGCCTCTTGTGCGGACTCTGCTGGAGTTTCTGGCATTTCCTCGGCGACTTCCGGTGCCGGTGTATCTGCGGACTCGTCGGTTTCGGTTTGCACGGCCTGTGCTTCGCCAGCTTCCTGCTCGGCCTTTTCAGCGGCGGCTTTTTCCGCAGCTTTTTTCTTTTTCTTTACCCTTACCTTTTCGAGATCGACTCTTTTTGCGGTTTCAACGGTGGTGTTGTGTTCACCTTCGCTGAACCACTCCCGGATCGTTGCAGCCAGACCCGCAGATATCGTTGCCATGTGGTTCTTGATATCCAGACCCTCGGCCTGGCATTTTTCAACAATGGCTTTGCTTTTTACACCAAGTTCCTTGGCAAGAATATGTACCCTTGTGGTGGATTTAGCCAAAATAACTCTCCACTTGCGAAAATAATTGATTTACAAATTTTTTTATACGCCGCTTTCAGGTTTGGGCTTCTTCTGCTGTTCGAGAATGTCTTCGGCACGTGTTTTGTTTTCCTCGGCAGCTAGTTTTTTTGCTTCTTCTGATGCTTGGTTTATAACTTTTTCTGCTGCTTCCGGTTCCATGCCCAGTTCGCTTACAAGCGGCTCGGCGCCGACTTCTTCGAGATCAAGAACGGAGATGATCCCGAGCGCCAGCAGGTTGTCTACAAGTCTTTCGTCGGCATCAGCTAAATGTGAAATGCAATCGGCGAGCTTTTCAACCTCGTCATTGTATTCAGCCGGCGTGAGGATGTCGATATCCCATCCGGTCAGCCTCGCAGCGAGCCTTACATTCTGGCCGTGCTTGCCTATCGCGAGGCTCAGCTGGTCCTCACCAACGACGACCGTCGCTCTTCCAAGCTCGAAGCAAAGGGCAATTTCACTGACCTGGGCAGGCATAAGCGCGTTTGAAATAAGAACCTGCGAAGAATCCGACCACCTTACGATATCGATCTTCTCACCCGAAAGTTCGTCCACGATATTCTTGATCCTGCTGCCCCGTACACCTACGCACGCCCCGACGGCATCGACCTTGTCGTCGTTGGAGTGAACCGCGATCTTTGTGCGATATCCCGCTTCCCTTGCAAGGGCCTTTATTTCGATAATCCGCTCGGCAACTTCAGGAACTTCCAGCTCGAAAAGCCTCTTGATAAAGTCCGGGTGAGTCCTCGAAAGGATGATCTTGACCTGGCTTGACGATTCCCTTACATCCAGTATCATGGCCCGGACGCGTTCGCCTACATGGTGCGTTTCGCCCGAAATCTGCTCGCTTTTTGGCATAAACGCCTCCACGCGCGAACTGATCGTCACAGTAAGGGTTCCACCTTCATACCTGCCTGCGGTGCCGTTTATGATCTCGCCTTTTCGCTGCGCGTATTCGGCGAATATGCTGTCCCGCTCGTCTGCCTTGAGCTTCTGGATCATTACCTGCTTGGCTGTCTGGGCCGGTATCCTTCCAAGCCTGCGAATGTCGATCTGCTCGTTGTCTTTATATGCGGTGATGCTTCCGCTGGAACGATCGATATGAACCACGATATCCTCTGTTGTGGGGGCGTTGAAGTACTTCCTCGCAGCCGACACCATTGCCGACTCGAGATCCTGGAATATTGACTCTTTGTCAATATTCTTGTCGCGGGCAATGTTGTCGACAATCCTTATCAATTCCTGGTTCATATTAACCTTCCTTATATTAATTAAAAAAGCGGAACCTTTCGGTGTCCGCTTGTCAGGGCCAAATACTATGCTGTATACCGAAAGACGTAAGTCTTCCAGCATAACGGCTGTTATACCGCCGGAAAGGCCAAATCAACCTCCTTTCCGCGATATATAGGCCTCTGAAAAGCACACCGAATGTCCTTTTCATGGCTCAAAACCGAGATCGGCGCATAACGCCGATGCGAGTGGCAAGATTTACCACTACGCGATAACACGGCTTTTTAACCTTTCTGATACCATCTTAAACCTCTATAAAATACTGATCAGGTTCTTAACGCGTAAATTATATATTAAGTGCCTTGCTTGTCAACACTTATATTTTAAATAGTTTTTGAGTCATTTCATGGGTTTTTAGGGTCGCCAATAGCTTTTTTTTTGACCAAACACACAAATCGTTCAGTTATTCTTCTTGAAATCTGAAAAAATATAAGGTAAAAATTAGTTTTTCAGGTATAAATCAGGCATAAATGATAGCTTTTACGATACATCGATACATATTCAACGAGCTTTTCAAGGTCTTCATGCTGACCACGGTGGCATTGACCTTGATCTTTTCGCTGGTCTCGACCCTGGCTCCGATGCAGGAATACGGGGTTGGTCCGGAGCAGGTACTCAGTATTTTAACATATTTTCTACCCATAACGTTAACTTTTGTTCTGCCCATTTCAGCCATGTTTTCGGCAAGCCTTGTTTACGGCAGGCTCGCTGGTGACAACGAGCTTGACGCCTGCAGGGCAGGTGGGATCAGCTTGATGACGGTAATTTACCCGGCGATATGCCTGGCAATAATTGTGGGTATTTTGAACCTTGTACTCAGTTTTTATATTGTGCCGGACTTCGTTCACCGCGCCGAGCGCACAATAAAGGACAACGCAAAACAGATACTTTTCCGAAATATACAGCGTAAGGGTTATTACGTTTTGCCGAACAAGGAATATGTCATCCGTGCCGACCATGCTATACCGGATCAGGATACGCTGCTTGGTGTGATTATCGTCGAATCCAAAAGGGGCGAGCTTTCCCGGCTGATAACTGCAGAGTCGGCGAAGATACAGATACAAAAAGTACCCGGCGAGAACATAAACGAGGTAACCGTCGTCGCCGGCGAGACATACCAGGTAACCGAGCAGGGCGACCAGGTATATTCAAGCAGGCTGCCCGTGCGCGGCACATTCGAACCGCTGCTTGCAGACAAGATTAAGTTCCAGAAAATAGAGCAGATAAAACGCATCCAGCAGAACATAATGAACTTCAACCCTATACGCAAACTCGCTTTCAAGGCCGGCTCGCAGCTTGCGGTGGAGCTTTTGGCACAGGATATCAACGAATCCATAACCACCGGAAGGGGTGAATATTACACTATCAGCGGTGACAGGAAAGTTTTGCGTATAAAATCCGGCAGGGCCTACGTGCCCGGAAACACCGACAGCCCGGGCGTTGACGATGTTATCCTTCTGCCCGCTGAAAGCGCCCTCCAGGGACGGGAAATACCCCTTGAGGTTATAGAGTATGACAAGGAGAGCACCGAGCCGATTTACAAGTATTACTGCAAAAGCGCGAAGATAAAGCTCGACCAGCACGTAAACCAGGTAAGTCCCCTTGTGGTAATTCTCGAAAACGCGATATCCGAAACCCCGGAGGGCAGGAGAAGCCTCGCCCCGGCTGCTCGCAAGACGTTCATGGACATATCTTTCCCCCCCCGCATTAGGATGCTGGTTGATGACGGTGTGCTGCTTGATACTATCGATAGCGCTGAAAGCGTCCTGCAGCTTAGCCCCAGCCCAAAATTCAAAAAGTTCAAGGCTGTCCTGTATCACAAGATTGGCGACGCCCACGAGGAAATTCTTTCCGAGACGCATTCCAGGCTGGTCTTCGGTATGGGCTGCATTCCGTTGATACTTATTTCCATCGCTTACGGTATCAAGCTCAAGGGAGGGCACCTCTTAAGCGCGTTCGGTGTCAGCTCCATCCCCGCCGCTGTGCTTATCATCGCGATAATGGCCGGTAAGAATCTTATTACAGGCACCACCGGCACAAACCAGTCGCTCGGGGTGATGGTGATGTGGGTCTGCATGATACTGCTGTGCGTGTTCACCTGGCTGACCTACCGCTTCATGATGAAGACATAACCCAGGCTCGAGACAATATCCTTAATTTACCTCGCGGCTCTAATACTTATCAACCTTGCTTTTTTCCATACCCTTAAAGTCCCTGCATACATATAGGTACAGCGTATTTATAACCACGCCCCTGGAGTTTTCAATTTCAACGGGCAGTTTTTCATAGCTGTCGAACGCTTCTTCAAGCTCCTTGTGCAGTTCGCCGTAATCGGTAAGGAATATTGCGTCCCTGCCGGTCAGGCCCTCGAAGCCCGGCCAAAGGTCATACTGGTTCATCCTGCGAAAGCCCGGGTTGTAATAGTAAACCCTCGGCTGACCGTCGCAGTAAAAAGCAAGCAGTGCGGTCCGCATGTAGTAGTCTGTGAATATAAACGTTCCCTGTCCCATGTTGTCCTGCAGGTCCGACACCTTCCCGCCGATCTCGTCCCAGCCGCGAAGCTGCGTACTCGGGTCATATTCCGGCGGTGCTCCGAGCTTCGAGGCAAGCGTCGGCATGTACACGAAAACGGACATGAATATCGCAAGCCCGGCCCCGGCGACCGTCAAAGCCTTCGTCGAAGTCTTCAAACTTCTCCACCGCGCGAAATACATATCCGCCAGAACCGCCAGCGGGGCGATGTACGCGGTTATCGCCCAGTTCGGCTGAACCCTGCCCTGTATGCTCTTGATGAAAAAGCCCGCGAGCATGGGAACACAGAACCAAAACGCAAGCGGGCAGATTTTGCGTCTTTTTATCACTGCTGTTATCAGCATAAAGAAAAGTATCGGCGAGATTATGCCTATCTGCCCGCCGACAAACTCTAACATGAGGTTGGGTTTGAAGACAAACCCTTCTGCCACTTTCGTATGCCCGAGGTCGTGCCGAAAGTTTACCCACTCGTGCGCAGCGTTCCAGTAGATAACCGGCGTCATAAAAGCGAGCGTTATAAGAAGTGTAAGCCACACACCCGGCTGTCGGTAATATTTCCGCCGCTGCCTGTCAACGCCCAGGTAAATCAGCATACAGACGATAAAGAAGATTATCGCGTACTTGCAGAGCATCGCCGCCCCGAGGCACACCCCCAGGCCCAGCCAGTATTTCAGCCTGCCCGTTTTGACCGCGAAATGCAGCAGTAAAAGCCCCGCCGTAAAAAAAAATATCAACGGGCTGTCCGGCGTCATCCCCATCCCGTAAAACGTAAACACCGGTATGATCTGAAGCAAAAGCGCCGCCGCAAACCCTGCCTTCTCGCCGTAAAGCTCCCTGCCAAGCTTAAACAGCATAAGACTGCTAAGCGCCGAGAATATAACAGGCCACGCCCGCACGCCGATCTCCGTATCGCCAAGTAACTCCGTCGACGACCATATCAGCCACGCGATGCCCGGCGGCTTGGAGTAGTAACCGAAATCAAGCCTCCGAGACCAGTCCCAGTACTGCGCCTCGTCACCGCTGAGGTTCACAGGGGAGTTTATAATAAGCAAAACCCGCAGCACGCTAAGGGCAAGCAGAATGATTAACAGCGCCGGGCCGAGAAATTTTTTGTAGTCGCCTTTTTGATCCATCTATTCGGATTATAATGATATCCGACGAGCACGCAACATTTATTAAGTTGAATCTAAGGAGGATATTCCGTATTATCGTTACTATGACAGAAAAAAATGACATAACAGGTACAGGTCACAGCAGTGATAATCAGGCCCCAAAGCCGCCGGTCAAGCGCAAACGTTGGAAAAAACTTATCCTCCCAGGCGTGCTTTTGCTTATCGGCCTGTGGGTTTACTGGTTCTTTTATTACAAATCCAATTTTCGCGAGGTCGTTGACGGCACCGTTTACCGCTCGGCCCAGCCGCGTATCGAACAGCTTGCCGGCTGGGTAAAAAAGTACGACATCCGGACGGTGCTGAATTTGAGAGGTGACGCAGGCGAGATAACTGACCAAGAAATAGCCCTGACCGAGCAGCTTGGGATCGATTTCAGGACCGTTACCCTAAGCGCGTATCTTGTGCCCACCCCGGACCAGCTTGTCGCCCTTGCCGACGCAATCGAAAACGCGCAGACCCCGCTGCTCCTTCACTGCAGGCAGGGCATGGACCGCTCGGGGCTTGCCTCGATGATGGCCGCGATGGCGATAGGCGGCCAGAGCTATTCACAGGCCAAATGGCAGGCCTGGATGCCGCCCGGACCCTGGAAGAGAAAACCGCACACCGATTACGCGCATATTTCCGACGTGCTCGAGATATACGAGGACTACTGCGACAGCCGCGAACTTGACTGCGACCACTGGCAGCAGTTTGAGCACTGGATACGGAACGTTTATGCAGCTGACCCCAACCGGGTCTCGCCGGGGGAAAATTCTTCGATTAATTCATTGCCGATCTTAACGCCTTGTGTCGCAAATCTGGCCCGGTAAAAATCACCTTTCCAGAAGCCTTGCCGCATCGTGGTCAATGACCCATGTAACTTTATCGAGAATCGGCCAAAGTGTGTGAGCGGGATATTTTAATTCGTCGGGCTCGTTTTCCATTACCTCTTTAACGATTTGCGCCTTTTCCGGGCCGGATATAAGGATCATGAGATGCTCGGCATTGCACATCACCGGGTGTGTGATCGTCAGGCGGTTGTAATCGCCGTCCATCAGGTACACGGTAGTAACAAGGTCCTCTGTGTCAATAAGCGCATAGGAGTTGGGAAACAGCGAGCCTATGTGTCCGTCCGAACCCATCCCGAGAACCACCAGGTCAAAACGGGGAAACTGGCCCTTTTTGATTCCGAAAACTTCGCGGATCGTTTGCTCGTACTGCTCGACCGCCTTTCCGTAGTCGCATTCCTCCCCGCTCATGCGGTGAACGTTGGACTCGGGCACGCCGACCTTATCGAGAAATGTATGTGCCGCAAGGTTGTAGTTGCTCGCCTCGGTGTCCGGGGGCACGAAGCGTTCGTCGACCCAGAAGACGTGTATTTTTTCCCAGTCGAGCTCACGGCTGCGAGGGCTTTCGGCGATAAGCTCGAAAAAACGTTCGGGCGTGTGCCCGCCGGATAGTGCGACGTAAAAAACGCCCTTTTCGGCAAGGGCCTTGCCGGCATCGTCGACGAAGACCTCGAGAGCCTGGCCTGCGAGGGTTTCAAAATCGGCTGCTTTTTTGATTTTAGGACTTTTCTGTTCCTGTTTTTTGCCTGATGACGCCATGATCAATCCCCGCTATTTAACTTTTCGAGCCCTTTTAATATTCGGTAACATTATGGAGTATAATTGATAATATTTCAATATAAATCCGGGACAGAGCCAAAAAAGGGCGAAAATACCTGAAAAATTTTATACTGCCCTGTTGTGCTTTTTGTCGAGGAAGTTTTGCAGTATTTCAGCCGCGGCCAGTGCGTCGATACGTTTTTTTTTGGTTTTGCGTGTCAGCTCGAGCCCGGCAAGCTTGTGCTCAGCGGCAAAGCTGGTGAGACGTTCGTCGAAAAATTCAATCGGCAGGTTGCTTTGCTTTTCAACTTGTTCGGCGAATTGGCGGGTTCTTTTGACCATCGGCCCCTCCGTACCGTCCATGTTAAGAGGCAGCCCGAACAAGATAGCTTCGATGCCTTCGCGCCGGACCGCATCGAGGATATCTGCAAGAAAGCTGCCTTTGGCCTGAAGAACCTTCAGCGGGCTGGCCATTTGCTCGCCGGCATCACACACAGCAAGGCCCGTGCGCTTCGTGCCGTAATCTATGCAGAGGTATCGCATAAAATCTTCCGCAATGCTTACAGAAATTTACCGTCCGCGTGACTCTGGACCAGTTCGAGAAGTTCCTTTAGGCGCTGGGTCTGGTCGATGTGGCAGACCAGTGTGGCGTCGGGGCTGTGTGCCACGACCATGTTCTCGAGGCCAATGACGGCGATGAGGTGGTCCTGGTCCTCGGTTATTATGACGTTGTTTTTGCTCTCGAGCAGTTCGCTGTGCCCGGCGACGACAATGTTGCCGTTGCTGTCCGAGCTTATCACGTCGGCAAGTGCCGCGAAAGAACCCATATCGAGCCATCGGCAGTTGAGCCTTATCGCGTAGACATGGGAGGTTTTTTCCATGACAGCGAAGTCGATGCTTACTTTCGGCAGCTTGAGAAAATTTTCGACAAGGGTGTCTTCCTGCCTCGGCCCGTCCCATGCGCTCTGGATTCGCTTCAGCGGCTCGCTGCATTCGGGACGGAAAGCGGTCAGTTCGCTGAGTATTGTTTTGGCTTTCCATACGAACATGCCGGCGTTCCAGCAGTAATCCCCGCTTTCTACATATTCTCTTGCGGTTTCGAGGTCGGGCTTTTCGCGGAACGAGTCGACGGCGAATATTTCGTTTTCACATTTTTCGCACCCTGCTTCGGCACCGAGCTTTATATAACCGAGCTGAGTGCTTGGGAAAGTGGGGGCGATACCGAAGGTGATTTTTGCTTCGGGGTTGTTATTCACGAAGCTCACCCCGTCGCGGAGTGTTTGCTGGAAGATGTCGTCCGGCTCGATCAGTTGATCGGAAGTGACTACAGCCATTGTCGCCGAAGGGTCGTACTTTGTAAGCACAGCAGCAGCCAGGCCTATCGCGCCCGAAGTGTCCCGCACTGCCGGTTCTGCGATGACATTGCAGTAAGGAAGTTCGGGCAGGTTTTCACGAACGATGTCCGCGTAGCCTGCGTTGGTGAGCACGAGAATGTTGCGCTGGTCGAAAATGGGGGTCAGTCGCTCGAAGCATCGCCTCAGAAGTGTTTCGCCGTCGAGCAGTTTGAGCACCTGTTTGGGTCGGGTTTGCCTGCTCAAAGGCCACAGCCGCTTGCCTGTGCCGCCTGCCATAATTACCGCATAATCCATACCGCTTTCCCTTTATAAAAAATCCCTGCGACCAGCAGCCGCCTGAAAACTCTTAAGCTCATATTATCATGCGAGGAAGCTTTCGTCAAGCTGTGTGAACGGGTTTATTTCTTTTGCAAGGTCCTCAAAGCCCTCCCGTCCCATCAGGGCGAAAGTCGCCTCCTTGCCCAGTTCCACTGCCGGCTGGTCGTATGTGTTTATGCCCAGCATTTCACCGGCGATAGACGTGGTGACCTCGAACATGTAAATAAACTGACCTATGCTTTCCTCGCAGACCTTGTCGAACAGGACCGTCATCGACGGTCGCAGGCTCTTGGCCAGGGCGTACTCGGTCGCGTATTTTTCACTGTTTATCAGTTTTGACATTTTCGCAGAGGCCAGGTACCCCAGTTCCGGTGCGCTTTCGATGCCTCCGCCGAGGGTTACTTCTTTGCAGAAGTCCTTGACCTCCATCAGCGTAAAGAGCTTGTCATTGGGGCCTTCGCGGTAAAGCTGGACCTGGCTGTGCTGATCGGTCGTGCCCAGGGCTTTTACGGGGGTCGGTCCTGCAAAAACTTCAGCGCCTTTGAGGTCGTGTGATTTGCCGAGGCTTTCGGCCCATAGTTGACGATACCAGTCTGCAAGATCCTTCAGGGCATATGAGTAGGGCATCATTACGGATATTTTTTTGCCCCGGCGGTAGTAATGCATGTTGATACCCGCGTTAAGGGCAGCGGGGTTTTCCTTGAAGGATACAGCGCTTACCCGTTCGTCCATTTTGCGCGCTCCTTCGAGCAGGGCGTCGATGTCGATCCCGCATACCGCTGCGCTGAGCAGCCCGACCGGGCTAAGGACGCTGAAACGTCCCCCCACACCGTCCGGAACCTCAAGAGTTCGCAGTTTTTCACTGTCGGCGATTTTGCGAAGCGTACCTTCTTTTGAATCGGTAGTGGCGACGAGATGTTCCTTTAGTTTGTCCTGACCGAGTTTGTCGATTAGCATTTGACGAATTGTCATGAACTGACTTGCCGTCTCGGCGGTGCGCCCGGACTTGCTTATTACGTTAAACACCGTTTTGTCGAGTTTGTCGGATATCCACTCGAGGAAGCTGCCGAACTGCATGGGGTCCACATTATCGAATACAAACAATCGCGGGCCGCGGCGTTGTTTCTCGTCCATATTGTACATGTAGGGGTTCAGTGCCGTTTGCAGCGCGATGTTACCCAGCGCTGAGCCTCCTATTCCGAGCACTACGAAGTTTTCAACGCCTTCAAGGCTCTGGGCCGTTTTCTTTACCTCGTCGGGATAGCGGACATTGAAAGGCAGGTCGCGGTAGGGCGTTTTGCCCTGTTCATGCTCGGCGTTTAGTCGCCTGACGATGGGGGTTACTTCTTTTTCGATATCGGCGAGTTGGCCGGCGGTTATTCCGTGTTCGTCGCCGATTACTTCGGCAGTTACGTTCTTATAGTACAAGTGAATGTCGGCCATTATTTCTCCTTTTTTTATCTGTTGCAGTGTTTACCCCGGCCCTCATGTGCCGGCCCGTGTCAATTTAGCATATTTTAACATGAGTGACTTTGTTTTGCCAGAATTGAATCTGACGACAACTATGCTGTTTTCGCCCAGTTCGAGGAACTCTTTCACCCTGCCGAGCCCGAATTTACTGTGCTCTACAAGCTCGTTTACACGATATCGTCCCTGCTGTGGTTCGGTGTCGACATTTTCATATACAAGCTCGTTGGAGCTTTGTGGGGAAGATTTGTCGTCCCATGTGTCGAAATCGGTCTCGTCGCTGTCAGGCTTGTAGCCGATCTCGTAGAGAAACTGCGACGGCACGGTTCGCAGGAACTGCCCCCGGACAACGCGGTGTTTTGCATGGCTTATGAAGAGGCTGTCCTTTGCCCGGGTTATTCCGACGAAAAACAGGCGACGTTCTTCCTCCATCTCCTCCGGTGAGTCCATGCTGCGTTCGTGGGGCAGCAGGCCCTCTTCCAGCCCGACGATAAAAACATTCTCGAACTCGAGGCCCTTGGCTGCGTGCAGTGTCATAAGTGACACCCGGCTGCTTTCTGCATCATAAGCATCGGAGTCCGAATAGAGCGCGATGCTCTGCAGGTAATCCACCAGGCTGGGGTTTTCCGTGTTCTGGTCGTATCGCGAGGCGGCGTTGATGAGCTCGTCGATGTTCTCGATCGCGCTTTGCTCCTTGTCACCGCCCGACTGCAGCGACTCGAGATAGCCTGTTTCGGTGAAAACCTTTTCCATCAGGGCTGCCACAGGGCCGTCTGCCTCTGAGCTGAACTTTTTTATCATCACATAGAACCCGCCGAGCTTCTTACGAGCTGCTGCGGAGATTCCGGGTATCTTGTGAGCATTTTCGAGGTTCTCAAAGATTCCCGCACCGTTGTAATGTGCGTGCTCAGCGGCTTTTTCGATTGTTTTTTTGCCGATTCCCCGGCTGTGGGTTGTTACGGCACGAAGAAAAGCGACATCGTCTGAAGGGTTTACGATAAGTTTGAGGTAGCTCAGCATGTCCTTGATCTCGCCGCGGGCGTAGAACTCAACCCCGCGCACAACCTGGTAGGGCAGCTGTTGGTCGATAAAGGCCTCTTCCAGCGGGCGGCTCATAGAGTTTACTCGGTAGAAGACGGCGATTGTCGCCGGGTCCGTGCCGCGGGCGATAAGCTGTTTTATCTGCCCGGCGACCGCTGCCGATTCGTTCTTTTCGTCGCCGTAACATTCTATAACAGCGTCCTGCCCGTCCTGCCGGGTCGGAATGAGCGTTTTTTCCTTGCGGTTCGTATTTGTGGCGATGAGCTTATCGGCCATAGCGAGAATATTAGGTGTGCTGCGGAAATTTTCTTCGAGCTTTATGACAACGGCGTTTGGCCAGTCTTTTTCGAAAGCAAGTATGTTCGTGATGTCGGCCCCGCGCCAACGGTAGATCGACTGGTCGGGGTCTCCCGTTACGCAGATATTGCCGTGCTCGAGCGCAAGGCCCTTGGCGATCTGATACTGCGCGTGGTTCGTGTCCTGGTATTCATCGACAAGGATGTACCTGAAGCGGGCGGATATTTCACTGCGGATATCGGGACGGTCCCGCAGCAGGTGCGCAGTCTTGACCAGCAGGTCGTCGAAGTCAAGCGCGTTGTTCTCAAGGAGTATCCGCTGGTATTCGGAGTATATCCTGCCCAGCGCCTTTACGTAGTAGGTGTCACCCCGGGACTTGACCTCATCGGGGTCCTCGAGATCGTTTTTGCATTTAGATATCGCAGCGAGCATCGAGGCCGGCGTGAAGCGTGAGCTTTCGTAATCGGCGCGTTTGATAGCTTCCTTCACGCATCGTTTCTGGTCGGCGTCGTCGTAGATGGTGAAGTTGGCTGTTACCCCGCAGTGTGCGCCGTACTGCCGAAGCAGTCTTACGCACAGCGAGTGAAAAGTGCTTATATGCACCCCGGACGAGTGTGTAAATCTGCCCACCCGGTTTCGCATTTCCTCGGCGGCCTTATTGGTGAAAGTGATTGCGCAGATATTGTAAGGCCTCACACCGCTGTTTATCAGGGCGGCGATCCTGCTGGTTATAACCCGGGTTTTGCCGCTGCCGGGCCCTGCAAGCACCAGCAGGGGACCGTCTCGGTGGTAAACTGCTCTTTTTTGTGACTCTGTAAGTTTTTCATCCGGTATGGGAACCGCAAAACTGATTCGCTCCATCGGTAATACTCTATCCGTTTTCTACTTCGTTGTTTTTGCTTTAATTATGCTATATGGAGTCGTTTATAGCCAAGTTTGAGTGTTCTGTAAAGGATTTAATTTTATATCGAAAACCTCAGAAAGAAATGTTATTGCAGGCCAAATTTTGAAAAAAAATAAACGCGGGTCCAATAAAACCTGCAATTTTACAGTCTCGCCATGTTTTGTTAATGCCGAACAATATTTTCTTGCCGTTATTTCTCATTCGGCAGGTTTATTTGTTATAATATATCCTGCGAATTGACCTTGTGGGGAGATTACGCATTTAACCTGCCAGGCGGGTATGCCCGCTCTGTGCAAACATTTAACAGCCGGGATTTGCGGCTTGTTAAAGGGGAACAAAATGAGTATGGGGTTAATCAACAACCTGATGGCTGTAAACGGTGCGCGCAACCTTAACGGTGCGTTCGCTCAATTACAGCTTAACATGGCAAGGCTCGCATCGGGGCATCGAATAAACTCGGCCTCCGACGACGCAGCTGGTCTGGCGGTGAGGGAGATAATGCGCGCCGATGTAGCCACAGGCAGACAGGCAAGCCGAAACATTAGTGACGGCGTGTCCATGGCCCAGACTGCCGAGGGCGCTGCCGGGAGCATATCAGACAAGCTTTCCCGAATGAAGCAGCTTGCGACCCAGGCCTCCAACGGCACTTACTCAGACGCGCAGAAAAGGATAATGCAGCAGGAGTTCTCCCAGTTTCGCGACGAGATAGGCAGGGTCGCCCAGACGACTGAGTTTAACGGCAACAAGCTGATAAGCTCGGACGGGCAGGTTGAAATATCCGCTGGTGACGGTGATATGCTGGGCGTCAGCACAAAAGATATGTCCCTCGGTTCGCTGGCATCGCTCGATATAAGCTCCGACGCATCCGCGGCTCTTTCAGCGGTAAACTCCGCTATCGAGGAAGTCTCGGCTTATCGCGGCGAGCTTGGTTCACAGATGAAACGTCTTTCCAGTGCGGGCGAAGTTGTCGATATCGAAGTCGAGAATACCCTGGCCGCGGAATCACGAATATCCGACACCGATGTCGCTAAGCAAAGGGCTTCTATGGCGTCCAACATGGTCGTATCGCAATCGGCAATTGCCATGCAGGCCCATTCTGCGAGTATATCAAGGATGTCGCTGGGGCTGCTTTAGGATACAGGTAATAAACATAGCGAACATAATTCAACTGCCGGTTATTGATTCAGGAATTGTATGGCCTCTTTAACGGCGTAGTTATCGGCCTGTCGAAGTCTTCCCTCTGGGCTCAAGTTTTCATCGTGCCCGACCACTACCGGTTCTGGCCAGACAAAGCCCGTCTCAATTAATATCTTATTCGGTTCCTTGAAATAGGATTCATACCTCAGCTCTACCGATCGGGCCACCTCGTCGCCTTTTTTATGAGGCGGTAAAACAAGCCTCAGCCCGCCGCCTGCAACGGGCCCGCCAAGACACTTGAAATCGCCCGCTGATTGCCCTAACCTGTTTTCCCACAGGTGCTTAAAGGAATGCTCCGTACAGGCGTAAAGATGCTGAAGTTTCACCGCCGACCTTACAACCTGGTATCTCTGCCCGGGCCAGGTCTGCTGATAGGCACTTGTAACCGCCCCTGCTTCCTGTATAAACACCTCCAGTCCGGACTCCGGTTCGACTGCGGTGACCAGAATACCCGTAAGCTGCGGTGCCGGTGCGTCGATCTTGACCTGCAGCCGCGAGGGATCTGTCCTTCGCAGCATAAACGAATTCGCCGTCGAGTTCGTCTGTTCAATATCCAACCCCGCTTCAAGCAGGGACTTATGAAACTCCACGCATTTGAGCCTCTCGATCCTCAGCGGCACAGCCAGAACGAACTGACACTGCATGAAGATCGTCATCTTGGTATCCGGGTTTATATTCTGCATAGCTGTATCCTTAAATATACCGATATTGTACTATATTAGGACGCAATGTAAACAGGACAGACAGAATATGCTGATTTTAACGATAAACGCTCTTTATAGCCCTATAAAACCTTTTTTTTGGGCCCCATCCAGCCTTGTGATATTTTTTTTAACCCCGCTTAAGCCCGGCCTGCGAAAAGACGATATTCCCCATGCGGACAAATTTAATAATTTCAGCCTTAAGTATCGGGTTGCGTATATGATGAAGTTTCTTTTAAATAAAAAACGGACATGGAAAATAGAGGGTCGCCGGATCAAGTGGTACCCCAGCAGCAAAAGCTGCGTCCAGCACGACATGAGTAACGTCAGGCCTCACCAACTGCCGCCTTTAATGGTCAGAAAGGCCGCCTGGCGAAGATAACACCAGAAAGAAACAACTTAAAACTGAATAAATATCTCATCCTGCGAAACTTCCTGTAGGAGGATTTTATATAGAGAGCCCCCGATTATGTGAGAGCATGATTGGGGCTTTTTTTTGCATACCGCCTTAAAGTTCTTCAAACTCGAATAATAACGCTTTGTATTTACTACGGCTCTATTTAAATAATTTGCCGGCCAAAAATCGCTTACGAGGGGGTTATTTTCAACGTTATGATCTCGAACGGTTTGAAATTAATTTTAATATTTCGGGATTTGTGTTCGATCTTTTCGAGTTCTCTTTCGAGTATGTTGGTTTTCTGAACTTGTTTTATGTCGAACGCGGTTGTGAGTATGCACGAGCCCCTTGACCGGCTGTTCTCGTAGAGTCTTACAACGATGCCGCTGCCGTCCTCCGAGCGTTTGACGGTTTCTATCACCAAGTTCTCGCGGTCAACGCAGACAAGCGAGGACGGCGAAGAGGGGCCGGCGGAGTCAGCGACTTTGCCCGTCGTCTTTACTATCGGAGGGTTGTTGAGCAGGTACGCCGCTTTTACCGTCGCCGAACCTGACTTGCCGCTGTGGGGCAGCAGGGCATAAGTGAAGTGATGAATTCCTTCGTCAGCGTGTTCGTCGGGTTCGGTGGTGGCGCGGAGAAGCGAGAGACGCATAACATTATCACGTACATCGTGGCCGTACTTGCAGTCGTTCAGCAGGCTCACGCCGTAATCATTTTCGCTCAGGTCGGCCCATTTTTGCGCGACTACCTCAAAGCGTGCCTGGTCCCAGCTTGTATTCCTGTGAGTCGGACGTTCGATCCGGCCCCACTGAATGTCATAGGTGGCGCAGGTGGCGAGGATGTCGACGGGAAATACGACCTTGAGCAGCAGGTGCTTTTCGTTCCAGTCGACCGTGGTGTCGAAGGTTATCTGCGGGCTGCCTTGGGTGATGGAGATAAGCTGGGTTATCGTGCTGTGCTGGATGGTGCGCGTTATCTTCAGTGTTGCGCGGAGCGGCCCTGTTTCGATAAGCTCGATTGATGACGCCGCTTCGGGTTCAAAGCATTTATCTTCGAAGAAGATATCTATGTCCCATGCGTTCCAGTTCAGCGGGCGGTCCTCGAAAGCCTGGAAGATGTTGCCGTTTTTGCCCGGCTGGAGCACTGAGCGGTCATTTTCCTTGTCGTATATTTCTGTTATGTCGCCGGCGTCGCTGAATACAACCCGGATAAAGTCGTTTTCAAGGTGCCTCCCGGTTGCTTTAATGTTAGAGGCGGGCAACTCCGTGTCGGCTGATTCGGCAAAAACAGCCGGTGTTATTGAATAAGGCGCCAGTGCAGGAAGCTCAACCAGCGTGCCGGTCTCGGTTTGCTGGGTCCTGCAGGCCGTGCCGCCGGGCAGTGTCAATGTTTTGCCTTCCGCCAGCTTTGCCTCGAGATGCACAACAGAAGGTTCCTCAAAGCTGTTTGCGTTCACGATAAGTGCATCAGCGGAAAAAGCGGGGGACAGCGTTTCGAGGGCTTTGTCAATGGTGTCCCTTGCCGAGGCAAGTACCTGCTCATACTGCGCGAGCGAGTCGGTATAGACCTGCCCGATGCTCGAGCCCGGGATAATGTCATGGAACTGGTTCAGGCAGACAAGTTTCCATGCCTCTTCAAGCTTTTGGGCCGGGTATTCGTACCCCTCGATAAGCAGCGACGCGAAAGAGGCGAGAAACTCCGCGTTGTGCAGGGCGAACTCGGATTTGCGGTTGGCTTTTTTGTTGGCTGCCTGCGTGGTGAATGTTCCGCGGTGCAGCTCGAGGTAGAGCTCTTCGTTCCAGACCGGCAGTTTGCCTGCGGCGTTTTTCTCGAGCGTTTTGAAAAAGTCGTGCACGGAGCCTTGTGTTACCCGCGGCATTGAGGGGAATTGTTTGTATTCCCGCATTGTTTCAAGCATATCGATTGTGGGTCCCCCTCCGCCGTCACCGTGGCCGAATAGCGTAAGCATGCAGTCGTTGACCTCTTTCTGCCGGTATCTTGCCCAGCATTGATAAATCTCGGTCGCGTTTGCCCTGCCGTTATAATTCGCTGCGCCCTGCGGGTCTTGCTCATGGGGTGTTGTGTGGAAGTGGGTCAATACTTTTGACCCGTCAATCCCTTGCCATATGAAACTGTCGAAAGGCATCTGGTTGTACTGGTTCCAAGACAGCTTCGTCGTGAAGAAATATTTCATCTCGGCCAGCAGCATAAGCTGCGGCAGCGACCATGTGAACCCGAAGCAGTCCGGCAGCCAGACTACCGGCGAGTCGGAATTTGGGCCGAAGTTTTCGCGGAAAAATTTTCTGCCGAGTATGAACTGTCGCACCAGCGATTCGCCGCCTGTTACGGTGCAGTCGGACTCGACCCACATACCGCCCAGCGGTTCCCAGCGTTTTTTGGCGACCTGTTTTTTTATCTTCTCGAAAAGCTCGGGGTGGTCCTCCTTTACAAACTGGTAAAGCTGCGGCTGGGACTGGCTGAAGTGGTATTCGTCGAAGCGGTCCATGAGTTTAACCGCGTTCATGAACGTTTTGGCGGACTTCTGGCGCGTCTGGGTCAGCGTCCACAGCCATGCAACGTCGATATGGGCGTGTCCTGATGCGATTATGTCGACGTCGAGCGGATCGCCGGCCTGGGCGATTGCAAGCCGGAGGTATTTCAGCGCCTCTTTCACTGTTGCATAAAAGTTATCGGTTATAGGCTGCGTGATGTCGAGCATTTTGAATGCGTTGTCGAGGGCATTTATTATTTTTGCACAAGCCGGGCTTTGCTGGTCAATTACGTTCACTGCGTCCAGGGCGGTTCGGGCAAGTGCAATGAAGTCGCGCGTGTCAGGGTCGACAAGGCCAACAGCGCATCGGCCCATGGCGACAACAGCCGTTACTTCCCAGATACTTGTTTTGTAAAGTCCGAAGTAACCGTGCAGGGCGAGGTGGTGGTCCTTTCCGTCGCAGTATTTTTTATCGAGCGGGACGTTCTGGTGGTGACGGTCACATGACATATAAGGTTCGCCGTCGATGTAGATCATAGCGTCGGGGTGAGAAAAGTCCGCCTTTTCGCCGAGCGGCAGGATAAGCTCCACCTGCCTGTTGGCAAACTCTGCCGGCACCTTGAACATTGATCGCATATTGAATACCGGCCCTTCGCTGCCCCACGGTGTGCCCGCTGCCAGTTCGAGCCAGTCGGAGTCGTCGATGCCGGCGCGAATTTGCGGAGCCTCATCGGGGCTCTGCACTGGCAGATATTTCCATGAGGGAAGATCGAACAATTCGGTGTATTCGAGCGATTTGATATAATCGAGCCTCTTTTTGAGCTTTTCTTTTGTCCGGTAAATGTCGTGATACATAGTCTTCCTGTTTATAACAAATTATCTAAATTGCCAATTTATGCCCTTATATATAGCACAGCCCGCTGTCAGGGCAAGGGGCAAAAGCAGAAATGACCGATAAATTTTGTGCGGATTTGTCATAATTATTGTCAATTCATGATATTGCTGGTATTTTTGGTGCTTGAAATGCGATCGAAACAGGTATGGGAGATTTTTATGAAATTTATGAATACTTTATTGTGTTTTTTGGCAGGTTTTTGCGTTTTGCTCTCGCTGGCGGCCCAGGCAGGCTCGCACGTTGGTGAATATTTGTTTGTTCCGGCACCGAAGTCTGTTGAGTATACCGGCGATGAGCTTTCGCTTGAGGACGGAAAGCTGATATATCTCAGCTTTAACTCGCCTTTCATTGAAGCGTCACAGAGAGACAAATTACTTATGATCGCTGAAGATATACAGCGCGCAATTAGTGAAGCCGGTGTAAGGTGGCAGATAACAACAAGGCCTGTAAGAGCAATCGACAGTCCGGCTATGACCCTGTCGATCGCCGGGATATCACCTTTAATGAAAAGCGAAAGTTATAAATTAAATGTCAACCCGAACAGTATTTCCATAGTATCAGCCGATGCTGCCGGCGCTTTCTATGCTGCCAAAACTCTCGCGCAGATGTGCAGGCAGTTTGCGGGACAAAAAAATCTGCCTTGCGTCAAGATAACCGACAGCCCGGATTTTGCAAACCGCGGCGTGATGCTTGACGTCAGCAGGAGCAAGGTGCCGACTATGCAGACACTTAAGGGCATAATCGACCTTCTGGCCGCATGGAAAGTAAACCAGCTTCAGCTTTACATGGAACATACCTTTAACTATCTCGGCCATGAGAAGGTTTGGGAAAATGCCTCGCCTTTTACCGGACAGCAGATACTTGAGCTGGATAAATATTGCAGCGATCGGTTCATCGAACTTGTGCCGAACCAGAACTCGTTCGGACACATGGAAAGGTGGCTGATGCACGAACCCTATAACGAGCTTGCAGAGTGCGCCGCCGGCTGTCCGGAGCATATCGAACCGCGGACGCTTTGCCCGATAGACCCGCGTTCGATCCGGTTAGTGGCAGGGCTTTACGAGCAGCTTTTGCCGCATTTTTCAAGCAGGCACTTCAATGTCGGTTGTGATGAGACATTCGGGCTCGGCAAGGGCAGAAGCAGGGATGTATGCCAACAGAAAGGCACAGGCGCCGTTTATCTTGAGTACCTTATGAAAGTTTACGATCTTTGCAGCAGGCACGGGCGAACGATGCAGTTTTGGGGTGATGTGATACTAAACCACCCGGAACTTATCGAGCATCTGCCCGGCGATGTTATTCCCCTTGCCTGGGGCTACGAGAAGGAACACAACTGGTCGCAGGTCTGCGGCAAGTTCGCTGATGCAGGGCTTGAGTTTTATGTTTGCCCGGGAACATCTTCCTGGAACTCTGTATTGGGCAGAAGCGACGAGGCGAAAGAGAATATCCGAAACGCGGCTAAGTACGGCATCGAGTACGGCGCGACGGGCTTGTTAAATACCGAATGGGGCGACAGGTATGGATACTGGCAGCCTTACCCGGTTCACCTGCCCTGGCTGATGTACGGCGCTGCGGTTTCATGGAACTATAAGGGCAGCGAGTCGATGGACGTTGCGAAGATGTCCGACGAGTTTATATTCTGCGACAAGGCTGGTCTGACCGGGCAAGTGCTCTATGAGCTTGGGGAAGTTTACCGCCATGCGGGTGTGGATGTGTTCAACTGGTCGATACTCGCCCGGTTACTGCTTTTGCCGGAGCAGGGAATTAAGGCAAGGTTTATGAAGGACCTTACCAGGGAAGGGCTTGAAAAAACACTTGCCGAAATTGACATAATAATTGAAAAGCTCGACGGGCAAATGATGGACCGGCCCGACGCGGAGCTTATCGAAGCTGAGATAAGGCACGGGGCGGCACTGCTCAAACACGCATGCAGGTTCGGGCTGATGAAGATCGACGCTGGGCAAAAGGGATTTGATGTCCTCGATCAGGGCAGAAGGGAAGAAATGGCCCGCCGGCTTAGGCGGATAATCACCGAACAGCAGCGTATATGGGTGCAGCGCAACAGGATCGGGGGCATGAACCACAGCGTAAACAGCATGGAGAAACTGCTGAAGTTGTATACGGGTAAATAGAAAACGTCTCAATCTGGCAGGGGAAAGATTCATGCTTGCATATCCGTTGTGTTGACATTACAATGCATTTGTTACAAAAATTAAGGAGTTATTGCATGAAGTTACTCAGAAACTGTATGCTGTTTGTTTTATGCTCAGCGGTTTTGTGTGTGTTTTCCGGCTGTGAAAACTCCGGCGACCCTTCCGGTGCCGCAGGGAGTAAAAAGAAAAAGACCATCAAGCTCTCGCACAGTCACCAGGCGGACTTCTCATCCGAAATACACACAGCCGCATGGATATTCCAGAAGTGGGTCAACGACCACAGCGATACGCTTGAGGTAAATATCTACGCATCCAGCGCTCTGGGCCAGGAGCGGGAGGTTTACGAGGGAATGCAGCTTGGCGGCGGTGCGAGTTGTATTATTAGCGGCACGGCGATACTGAATAATTTTAACTCGAAGATAGGCGTGCTCGATCTGCCTTTCCTTTGGGAGGGATATGACCATGTTCACGCTGTACTTGATGCAGAAGTTGGCGAACTGCTGGCAGGTGAGCTTGAACAGCAGGGCCTTGTAGTGCTTGCCTGGATGGACAGCTGGGGGTATAGAAATGTTGTTACCTCGAACAGGGAAGTTAAGACACCGAGCGACCTTGAAGGGCTGAAGATACGCACAATCGAGAGCCCTGTCTATATCGAGGCGATAAAGGCAATGGGGGCAAACGCGACCCCGATGGCTTTCGGTGAGGTTTATCCCTCACTCCAGACGGGCGTGCTGGACGGTTTCGAGCACAGCGCATCGGTTGTCAAGGCCAACAAGTTTTACGAAGTTGCAGATTATATCGCGCTTACGCGACACCTTTTTGGCCCGCTTGTCTTTGTTTATTCCAAGGCACAATGGCAAAAGCTCAGCGATGACGAAAAGGCGGTTATAAAAGAAGCGGCGATGATGGCGCGGGACGTTCAGAGGTCCCTTGCCCCGCTGCGTGAGCAGGAGGCCCTGAAGTTCCTCAGTGAAAAGGGGATGGTTATAAACGACATTGACACCAGCGGTTTCAGGGAAAAAGCAAGGACGGTGCAGAATACTCTCGCGCAGGAAAGAGGCGCTGTGGAACTTCTCGATAAAATTCGCGATTATTGAAGGTGTTGGCTTTGAAGAAAGTAATCAGCAAGGGACTTGGGTTTATTGACAGGGGTGTTGAGACGCTTATATGGACGGCGTTCGTTCTTATGGTGGTCGTAGGGCTGACACAGGTTTTCTGCAGGTACGCGCTCGGAAATTCGCTGAGCTGGAGCGAGGAGTTTCAAAAGTTCATGCACATTTGGATAATATTCCTGGCGATACCGCTGGCGTACAAATACGACGGTCATATCGGGATGAATATTGTGTACGACCGGATGGGCAGGCGCCTTCGCTGGGTCTTTACACTGCTGATACACATTATGTGGATGGGCCTTGGAGGCGTGATGATGTTCTATTCGCTTCGGATAATGAAAGTAGCGAAGATGCAGACCAGCCCCGGCCTCGGGATTCGAATGGACCTTGTTTACCTGTGCATTGTCATAGGCGGCGGATACCTCTGTCTTATGGCGATGCGTAAAATCTGGGGACATATCTTCAGCCGAACCGGGCAAACCAGGTCCTCGGACACTGCAGAAGGGGGGCAATGATGCTTGCGGGACTTTTTATACTGCTGCTTTTTTTGATACTACTTGGTACCCCGGTGCTTTTGGCGATTGGCGCGGTGGGCTTTGTTGGTGTGGTGATAAACGAACTTAACCCGGCGTTCTTTCCGCAAAAGATGTTCGCGATGTTGGATTCTTTCAGTCTGCTTGCTATGCCGTATTTTATCCTTGCAGGCGAGCTTATGTCGCGAGGCGGGCTTAGCAGGAAACTGGTCGAATTTGCAGAAAAAGTTGTCGGGCACATGCGCGGCGGGCTCGGTCACGCGTCTGTTTTGTCGAACATTGCCTTTGCCAACGTTTCCGGCTCGTCCACAGCGGCAACGGTCGCGATAGGTTCGATACTTATTCCCGCAATGAAGGAAAGAGGATACAAGCCGGGCTTTGCGGCTTCGCTGGTTGCCACTTCCGGTACGATAGGGCCCATCATTCCGCCAAGCATGACGATGATTGTTTACGGCGCTATGGCCGGCGTGTCAATTGGAGGACTGTTCCTTGCCGGTATACTGCCCGGCCTGTTGATAGGCACCGGGCTTATGGCGGTGATATATATTCACTCGTTCTTGCCCGGCTTTGCGGAACTTCGCAGGACCACAGGTAAATTTGACCTGGTGGTCGTGATCAAGTCGATACGCAAGGTCTGGGTCGCGCTGCTCGCCCCGGTTATTATACTGGGCGGAATACTCAGCGGTGTCTTTACCGCAACCGAGGCCGGCGTTGTCGCGTGTTTTTACGCGTTCATTGTTTCGTTCGTTATTTACAGGTCCGTCAAACTCCGGGACCTGCCGAAAATATTCCTCAACTCCGCCATAACATCCGCGATGGTCGTGGGAATTATTTCCATAGCAGGCGCGCTGGGGTGGCTGCTTTCCTACCTTGATTTTAACGAGGCTGTGCTGAATATGATAACCTCGATATCGAGCAGCCCGACGGTGGTCATGCTGATACTTATGTTCACGATGATGCTGCTGACTATGTTCGTCGAGTCGCTTGCAATACTGGTGATTATGATCCCCGTGATAACTTATATAACAAAGCAGTTCGGGTTCAATCCCTTGCATTTCGGGCTGCTTATGGTTTTCGCGACCCAGATCGGAGCTACTACACCCCCCGTGGCTGTGCTGCTGTTCGTGGCGACGGGTATCGCCAAAACTCCTTATGACCAGACCGTTCGTTACTGTCTGCCTTTTGTTTTGACATTGATAGCTGTGCTTCTGATTTGTGCGTTTGTTCCGGCGATAACGACTTTTATTCCGGAACATTTTCTCGGAAGCCATTAGCGAGAGATAACATTTTTTTACGGAGGTGCAAAATGCCCGCATTTATAAGAGCTTATGATAACAAGAACCAGCCGATCATAAACGTCGGCAATGACGTTGTGCCGACAATATATTTTAATGTGCTGCGTTTGAACAGCGGCCAGAGCTGCAGTACGAAGCTTGAGGGATATGAATCGGTTTACGTGGTGATGAAAGGCAAATGCGATTTTGTTGTAAACGGAAAAGGATTTGAAAATGTCGGGGGCAGGGACAATATCTGGTCCGGCAAGGCCGACTCGGTTTACGTGCCGACAGGCATGGAAGTTACTGTCGAGGCGAAAACCGATGATGTCGAAATTGCCGTCGCAGGCGGTCTTTGTGAGAATGTTTACGAGCCTTTCCGTGTCAAGCCCGGTCAAGTCGAGATGGTGGACGTCGGCTCGCCTGACACGCATTCGCACAGGCGGATTTTTCACATCCTCGGCCAAAATGCAGAAGGTCGCGCAGGCAATCTGCTCGTGAGTGAGCTTTACTGTGACGGCGGCTGCTGGTCGGGCTATCCTTCCCATAAGCATGACGAGGATGTTGAGGGGACCGATGGATTTGATGAGACGGCATTCGAGGAAGTCTATTATTACCGCTTCAACCCGGAAAACGGTTTTGGCGGGCAGTTCGTCTATCAGGAGGACGGCAGCAGCAATCTTTACATGACCCAGAGCGGCGACACCGTTCTTATAGATAAAGGCTTTCACCCGACCGTGACCTCGCCGGGTCATGAAGAGTATATTTTTACGATAATCGTCGGCAGGACTCAGCGATCGCTCGTTCAGAACTTCCGTCAGGACCATCGTTATATAATGGACAAGATACCCGGCATCGGTGCGATGAGGGATAAATTCAAGTAATCAAAATGGGGCAATCAGTTATAGTTAAGCGACAGGTGACAGGATGAACAGTCTTGATCTTTTTAAACTTGAAGGAAAGCGGGCACTTATAACCGGCTCGAGCAAAGGCATCGGTTTTTCCATAGCTAAGGGCCTTGCAGGCGCCGGCGCGGATATCGTTCTCAACGGCAGGAATCTAAAGAGGCTCGAAGAAGCACAAGCGGAAATGCAAAAGCAGGGCTTTAATGTTTACACCAGCGCATTCGACGTTTGCAGGGACAGCGAAGTTGCCGGGGCACTCGAGGATATTGAAAAACAAGCAGGCCCCGTTGATATCGTAGTCAACAACGCGGGCATTAATCTTCGCAATCCTTTTGAGGATTACAGGCTCGAGGACTGGGACAGGATGATGGACGTCAACCTTAAGGGCGCGTTCATTGTCTCCAAGGCGTTCGGTCGCAGGATGATAGAGCGAAAAGCAGGTAAGATAATCAACATCTGCTCTATGCAAAGTGAGCTTGGCAGGCCGACGATCACCCCCTACGCCGCGACAAAGGGCGGCCTCAAGATGCTCACAAAAGGCATGGCGACCGAGTGGGGCAAACATAACATACAGGTCAACGGACTCGGGCCGGGTTATTTTGTGACCGACCTGACAAAACCTTTGGTTGAAGACGAGAAGTTCAACGCTTGGCTGTGTTCGAGGACACCCGCAAATCGATGGGGCGACCCCGACGAGCTTATAGGTGCGGCGGTTTTTCTCGCCTCGGCGGCGTCGAATTATGTCAACGGGCATATACTTTATGTTGATGGTGGCATGTTGGGTTGTGTTTGATATAATGATGGCATGAACAGTTTTGCCGAATTAAACGAGTATTTTCGCGAGGCCCTGCTCGAGACGGTGCCCTGCTCGGTATTTATCGTCAACAGCGACAAGGAGATCATTTTCTGGAACCGCTCAGCGGCTGAGCTTACGGGGTATTCTGCGCGCGAAATGGTCGGCAAAAGCTGCTCGCGGGTGCATCTCACGTTGTGCGTAAGCGCAGAAGGAAAGCTTGACGGACTTTGCCCGCTCCAGGGCGGAGGTGTCATCGGCGAGTCCGAGTGCGAGATACAGCGAAAGGACGGAAGCGTCGTTCCTGTTATCAGAAGAAGCAGGCCCGTCTTTGACGGAAAGGGCCGGGTAATCGGAGCGATAGAAGCCCTGGTTGATGTCAGCCTTATAAAAAAGGCCCGTACGGAGATACGTTTGTTGAAGCACGAACTCGCCGAGACAGGCAGGTTTGGCAGGCTTATCGGCAAGTCGCAGAAGATGAGGAAACTCTACAATTTGATCGAAATGGTCGCCGCCAGTGATGCAAGCGTGGTGGTAGAGGGCGAAACCGGAACCGGCAAGGAGCTTGTCGCAAAGACGATACACGAAGAAAGCGAGAGGGGCGAAAATATTTTCCTGGCCGTAAACTGCGGTGCGATACCCGAAGGGCTGGTAGAGGCTGAGCTTTTCGGACACAGGAAAGGGGCGTTTACCGGTGCGACATCGGACAGGCAGGGGTGTTTCGAGACAGCTGGAGGAGGGACGCTTTTTCTTGACGAGGCGGGCGAACTGCCCGAACAGGCCCAGGTAAAACTGCTGCGGGTTCTGCAGGAGGGCGAAGTAACAAGGGTCGGTGAAAGTACCTCCAGAAAAGTTGACGTGCGAGTTATAGCTGCGACAAACCGCAGCCTCGACGAGCTTCTTAAAGCCGGTAAATTCCGCAGAGACCTCTATTACAGGCTGCGGGTTGTTGCACTTGAGGTTCCCGCACTCCGCGAAAGGCTGGATGACATACCCGATCTTGTCGCTCATTTTATCAGTGTTTTCAATAAGAAATACCAACGGAACGTAAGGGGGGTCAGCACTTCGGCGATGGAAGCGATGAACCGGTATGACTGGCCGGGCAATGTAAGGCAGCTCGAACACGCAATCGAGCATGGCTTTGTAGTTTCCGGAAGTGACGAGAAGGTTATCGGCGCTGAGAATCTCCCCGCTGAAATAAGCGCAGCATCTGACCAAGGTGCCGCCGGCAGCCAAATCCAGGCAGGTAAAAAGGCCCACGCCAATCTTACCCAAGCCGAGCAGCTCAAGGAAGCATTGGAAAAATCGGGGGGAAACAAAACCAAGGCAGCCGAGCTCCTCGGCATCACAAGGGCCGGTCTTTACAAGAAGATAAAAAGGCTCGAACTGTAAATTAGTTTGCGTCAGTTGGCGCATATCTTGATGGAGTATGCGCTAACTCTATCAGGACCATTCCCATACGGGAATCACATCTACCTTTTCATAAGCTCATTATATATAAAGATTTGTGAGCATTTATTGTTTAAAAGTATTGTTTGGCACAGCGTTTGTATACTAACTGTTTCAGAAATAATGTAAACCTGAAATAAAAGGAGAAAAAAGATGTCAACCGGAACTGTAAACGAAATAGCAGGAAACGAACTGGCAAAAGCAGCACAAGACGGGCTTACGCTCGTGGACTTCTGGGCGCCCTGGTGCGGGCCCTGCATGAGACAGGGAGCAATTCTTGAACAAGTGGCGCAGCACTGCGATGAAAAAGCAAGGATCGTAAAAGTCAACATCGATGACAACCAGGACACAGCCCAGCAGTATGAGGTTATGGCGATACCGACGTTGATACTTTTTAAGGACGGACAGCCCATCAAAAAATTCACCGGGCTCCAAAGCAAAGATATTCTCGTTAAAGAAATTCTTTCAAACAATTAAACTTCTTTTTTAGAAAGGGTAATACCATGAAAGCTAAAGCATTATTGGTCGTTTTGGTTCTTGCACTGTCAGCAGTGGTCTTTTCCGGCTGCCAGGAAACAAACCGGAACATAAGTAACAAACATTGCGAAGATGTCATCAGGGCGGAAGCACAAATGTAATTTCACGGAGGTTATGATCTATGAAACTCGAAGCTAAACATAAGATTTGGATAGCAGGTTCTCTCGGACTTATCACAGGTTTCGTTATCTGCGGACTGGTTATTTTCACGGTAATGCCGTCACTGATGATAGTGACACACGAAACCACGATGGGTTTCGAAGAGACCGTATCGGGTTTGCAGGAGTCAATTAAAGAAAACGGGTGGCAGGTTTCCCAGTTAGTTGATATGAATAAGTCACTTGCAAAGCACGGCAGACAATTCGAGCCTAAAGTTAAACTGGTGAAACTCTGTCACCCGGACTATGCGAAACAAGTGCTTGCTTCGGACAGGTATGTATCTTGTCTAATGCCATGCACTTTCGCCGTTTGGCAGGGCGACGAAGGAAAGACTTATTTGTCGAAGATGAATCTTTCATTGATGGCAAAGATGTTCGGTGGTACAATAGCAGATGTCATGGGCGGCAAAGTGGTTGAAGACGAAAAGCGGATACTTGAGGGATTTATTAAAACCGAGTAGCCCGGTCTTCAGCCGGTTCATTCACACTTACAGAAAGGAGAGGTTTTACCATGGAACAAGAAATTAACAGAATGCCGTTGATCGGTGAAAAGGCGCCTTCGTTCGAGGCAGAGACCACACAGGGTCTTATCCGGTTTCCGAAAGACTATGAAGGCAAATGGGTTATCCTGTTTTCGCACCCAGCCGATTTCACGCCTGTCTGCACAACCGAATTTATGACATTCGCCAGCAGGGAAAAAGAGTTCAACGATCTCAACACGCAGCTCATCGGTTTATCTATCGACAGCACCTACAGCCACATTGCATGGCTCAGGACAATAAAGGAAAAGATAGAGTACCGCGGCATGAAAGGCGTTGAGGTCAACTTCCCGGTTATAAGCGACCTTAAAATGGACGTTGCGCGGAAGTTCGGCATGCTCCAGGGCGAAAGCGACACACAGGCTGTTCGCGCGGTTTTCATTATGGACCCCCAGGCTGTGGTAAGGGCGATACTTTACTATCCGTTGTCAAATGGCAGAAGCATCGACGAGGTTAAACGCATACTGGTCGCCATGCAGCACTCTGATGAACACGGTATCGCAACACCTGCCAACTGGGAGCTTGGTGACGATGTTATCGTACCCCCGCCGGGCTCTTGCGGTGTGGCTAAAGACAGGGTGGAAACCCCTGATGAGGACCTCCAGTGCCTTGACTGGTTCATGTGTCTTAAGAAGTGTCCGCACAAATAAGACAGAACGCGAATTATAAATGTAATAAAACGACAACAAACGATGTCGCAGGAGTTTTTTTATGAAAATCAAATCGTCGATAACTGAGTTCTCGCTGAAGCACTACAAAATGGTGACATGGATAATGGTGCTTGTAACCATCGTACTGGGAGCCCTGATACCGCTTATCAAGGTTGACACGGACCCGGAGAATATGCTCGCAGAGGACGAACCGGTGCGGGTTTTTCATAACGAGGTTAAAGACAGGTTCGATCTCAGCGACATCGTTGTTGTCGGTGTTGTCAATGAGCAGCACCCGGAGGGGGTATTCAACCCCGAGTCGCTGCAGAGGATATATGAGATTACGCAGTTCGCCGAGGGACTTCGATGGGACGATCCGTCGGGGGAGAAAAAATTCGAGGGGGTGATAGAGGTTGACATGATAGCCCCGTCCCTGGTCGACCATATAGGCCAGGGCGGTGTCGGGGTTGTTAAGTTCGAGTGGCTGATGCCAAGCCCTCCGCAAACCGTTGAACAGGCCAAAGAAATACGCGAAAAGGCGATGAATAACCCGCTTTTGAAAGGGACAATGGTCTCGGAGGACGGCAAGGCTATAGCGATATATCTGCCTCTTACAAGCAAGGACCTGAGCTACAGGGTTTACCGCGAGCTGCAGAAGGAGATCGAAACGTTCTCGGGCGATGACCAGTTCCATATAACGGGTCTGCCCGTCGCTGAGGACACCTTCGGCGTCGAAATGTTCATACAGATGGCGATATCAGCGCCGCTTGCGATGCTTACGATATTCATATTAATGCTGATATTCTTCCGCAAACTGGTGCTTGTAATTTCACCGATGATCGTGGCGATGGTTTCGGTTATTACTACAATGGGCCTTATGATAGGGCTTGGTTACCCTGTGCATATTATGAGCTCGATGATACCGATCTTCCTTATGCCCATCGCGGTGGTGGACTCTGTGCATATACTGTCGGAGTTTTTCGACCTTTACACAAAGCAAAAGGGCAGGCGCCAGAGCATACGCGAGGTAATGGACAACCTTTTCGTTCCTATGCTTTACACGTCGCTGACCTCTGCCGCTGGGTTTGCTTCGCTTTCTCTTACTCCTATTCCACCGGTGCAGGTCTTTGGGGTGTTCGTGGCAATAGGGATTATGGTCGCGTGGCTGTGCACCGTTACCTTTGTGCCCGCTTATATAATGATGATAAGCGATAAAAGGCTTGAGAACTTTGGAATGGCGGCGCACCATGAGGACAGCGATTCACCGTTGTCGAAGCTGCTC
Organism: uncultured Pirellulales bacterium; assembly: GCA_964628195.1. Taxonomy (GTDB): domain Bacteria; phylum Planctomycetota; class Phycisphaerae; order Sedimentisphaerales; family Anaerohalosphaeraceae; genus CAZVPF01. The sequence continues at coordinate 102,797 of CAZVPF010000002.1, forward strand.
CATGCCGCAGGCAGGTTGACCTACCGCTGGGCAAAACCGATACTTGCCGTTATTGTAGTGCTCACCGGCATTGCCGTTTACGGCATTACACGTATTCAGATCAACGACAACCCGGTCAAATGGTTCGCGCAGGGGCACCCGATACGCGTGGCAGACAATGTTCTTAACGAGCATTTTGCCGGCACCTACATGGCATATCTTGTGCTTTCCGGCCCCGAGCAGCTCCAGGCCGACCAGCAGTATATCCAGCAGCTAAAGGAAAGTTTCGAGCAGTACGCAAATGAGATTCGCGGTGATTATGACAACTTCGATAAGTATTCCGCAACCGTAAAAGGGTTTATAGAAGATGCCCAGTCTGAGGCTGATGCCGAGAAGTACCTTGACGGTATTATAAGTAAGATAGAAAAACAGATGCAGGGCGCGCCGGACGATAAATATTTCTCTATGGATGACATGATCGCCTTTTTCTCGGTCGAGAAGGAAAGGCTTAAAGTCTTCAAAAGGCCCGAGGTTTTGCGGTTTATGGACGACCTGCAGAATTACCTTGTCGATCTCGAAGTGGTCGGCAAGGTCAACTCCGTGGCGGACATTGTAAAAAAGGTTAACCAGGAACTCCGCAGCGGCGAAAAGAAAGATTATGAGATCCCCGACGAGCTTCGAGGCGTCGCAGAGACGCTGCTTCAGTTCCAGGGAAGTCACCGACCCGGCGACCTGTGGCATTTTGTTACGCCTGATTATAAAAACGCGAATTTGTGGCTGCAGCTCAGCAGCGGCGACAACAAGGATATGCAGAAAGTTACCGACGCGGTGGACGATTATTTTGCAAAGCACCAGCCGCCTGTTAATATCGAGCACGACTGGGCGGGGCTTACATATATAAACGTTGTCTGGCAGGACAAGATGGTGTGGGGAATGCTGCAATCCTTTATCGGCAGCTTCCTTGTCGTATTCATTATGATGTCGATACTTTTCCGTTCACCCCTTTGGGGCATAATCTGCATGGTGCCGCTTACGATAACTATCGCCATGATATACGGTATCATCGGCCTGGTCGGCAAGGACTACGACATGCCGGTGGCGGTTTTGAGCGCGCTTACGCTCGGCATGGCAGTCGACTTTGCGATACATTTCCTGCAGCGGTCGAGGGACAGCTTCGCTAAAACCGACAGCTGGAAGGAAAGCTCCGCGGAGATGTTCGGCGAACCTGCCAGGGCGATAAGCAGAAACGTGCTTGTAATAGCGATAGGGTTTTTGCCCCTCCTGGCCGCGCCGCTGGTGCCTTATAAAACGGTGGGCATATTCCTTTGCGCTATAATGGGTCTTTCCGGCGCGGTAACGATAATAGCACTTCCTGCCATAATAAGGCTTGCGGAAAAGGCACTGTTCAGGCATAAGGCAAAAGTGCAGTCACCGACATGCAACTGCGGGTTCTGTATAATAATCTCAATTGCGATAACCGTGCTTGTGCTGCTGAATCTTCACCAGTACTGGCAAATGGGAGTAAGCACCCTTACATGGGTAAGCGCAGTCGCTATACCGGCAATGGCTCTCGGATGCGGTATAATATCGAGGCGTAAGGCGTGTAACCGTATGGAATCGACGCAAAAAAGTGAAAATCAAGAACAGGAAAAGGGAGACAAGCAATGACAGTTGAAAGATATTTAAGAGCGATAGCGGGATTTTTTATCCTCGTCAGCGTACTCTTGGCGTATTATCATAGTATGTACTGGCTTTTCTTTACGGGCTTTGTCGGGCTGAATTTATTTCAGTCGGCGTTTACCAACTGGTGCCCGATGATGACAATACTGAGAAAAGCAGGCGTTAAAGACTGATAAATGAAAGGAAGGTGTATTATGAAGCTCAGGAATTTGATTACGATTTTTATAACAGCCCTGCTTGTGTCTGCGGTTTTTGCACAGGAACAGTCCGGAAACAGCAGCGAAAAACTGACGTTGGATGAGATAGTCAAAAAGGCAAACATCGCATCCTATTATCAGGGCGATGACGGCAAGGCACGCGTAAACATGGTCATCACCGACAAACAGGACCGCAAGCGCGAGCGTGAGTTTGTGATACTCCGCAGGGACGTTAAGGACGGCGGGGATCAAAAGTATTACGTTTATTTCCACCGCCCTGCGGACGTCAGGCGGATGGTGTTCATGGTGCACAAGCATGCCGGACTTGACAAGGACGATGACAGGTGGCTTTACCTGCCCAATCTTGACCTTGTTAAGCGAATAGCCGCAAGCGACAAGCGGACAAGCTTTGTCGGGTCGGATTACCTTTACGAAGATGTTTCCGGCAGGGGCGTCGAGCTTGACAGTCACGAGCTTAAAGAAGAGACGGACAGTCAGTATGTCTTGAAGCATACCCCAAAGAATCCGGAGCTTGTCGAGTTCAAGTATTACCTGACCTATATCGATAAGGAAACTTTCCTGCCCATGAAGATCGAGTACTTCGACGACAAGGACCGGAGCTACCGCCTTATCGAGGCAATGAAGGTTGAAAAGATCGGCGACAAAGAGTATCCTACCGTTACGAAGTCCAAAGTTACGGACAAGAAACGCGAGAGCACGACAGAGATGGAATTCAGCGATATTCAATATAACATCGGTATAGAGGACGACATTTTTACCGAACGGTATCTTAGAAGACCGCCCAGAGAGGCAAGGAGGTAAAGAAAAGGTATGCTCAAAGAAATAAGTTCCAAGGGATTGATCGTTTTGGGATTATTGACTGCGGCTTGCTGTGTTTCGACCGCAATGGCGCAGGATCAGGGACAGGACGGTAAAAGCGAAACTTCGATGTTCGAAGATCTGCTGCCGCCCGTGCACGGCTTCTGGGAGATACGTTCAGGATACCGTGTAACCGAGGATGAAAACGAAAAGGATATGTCCCTCATGGAAACCCGGCTGCAGCTCGACCTGCTTAAGTATCTCGAAGGTGCGGACCTGAAGTTCAAGGCCGACTTTTACGGCGACCTCGTTACCGAGGAAGCGCAGATCGACATCCGCGAAGCTTACATCTTTTTGATGCCCGCTGATTTCATGGACCTGTGGGTAGGCCGGCAGATACTGACCTGGGGAACGGGTGATCTTATCTTTATTAATGACATGTTTCCGAAAGACTGGCAGTCATTTTTCATCGGCAGGGACAGCGAGTATCTAAAAGCCCCGTCTGATGCGGTAAAGGCCAGCATTTTTAACGACCTTGCGAATATCGACATTGTATACACCCCGCAGTTCGACCCGGACAGGTACATCAGCGGCAAGAGAATCTCGTACTGGAACGGAAATATTCCAGGCATAGTCGGGCAAAACGTAATATCCGAGCCTTATATACCTAATGTGTGGTTCAGGGATGACGAGCTTGCATGGCGTATTTACAAGAACATAAATAATAACGAGCTTGCCTTTTACGGGTATCGCGGTTACTGGAAAAGCCCAGGCGGCCAGACCCCAGCCGGCAGGGCGAGGTTCCCGAAACTGAATGTTTACGGTGCGAGCATTCGGGGCGATTTCGCCGAGGGTATCGCCAATTTCGAGTTCGGTTATTACCAGTCCGACGAGGATGAGGGGGGGACCGACCCGCTTATCAATAATTCCGAAATCAGGCTGCTCGGCGGGTATACCAGGGAAATTGCCAAGAACCTTACTGCCGGTTTTCAGTATTATATTGAGTATATGCTTGATTATGACAATTACAAGGCGAACTTCCCCGGCAATGCTGTAAACATGCGGGACGAGGACAGGCACCTGACAACATTCAGGCTGACAAAGACCTCCGATGACCAGCGCTGGACCTATTCATTGTTTACATATTATTCGCCCACGGACAGCGATGTATACATGCGGCCTAACATTAAGTACAAGGCAAGCGATAATATAGCATGGGAGCTCGGCGGAAATATATTTTTCGGTGATTACAACCATACATTCTTCGGCCAGTTCGAGGACAACACGAATATTTACACCGCTATAAGGTACAGTTTTTAATTAGTTTATGGAGTTTTTATGATAAGGCTGATAATTGGTGCGGCAATCGGCGCCGCTTTGGGTGCGATGACGGGTTACTTCGGCAAATGCACGGGTGGGGCTTGTCCTCTTACCGCCAACCCGATGCGCGGCAGTATGTACGGAATGTTCATTGGCATAATTATTAGCATGGCGTTTGGCCCTGGCAGCGTGGGAAGCGTCGACACCGAGAACATAAAACCGCTGACCGGCGGTGAACAGTTCGAGGCAAAAGTAAACTCCAGGGGCGTGGTTGTTGTGGACTTCTTCTCGCCAAGGTGCGGACCCTGCCTGAAGCTTATGCCCGTACTTGACGAAATTGCCGGCAGCTACGCAGGCAAAGCCGACATTTATAAACTCAACGTCATCGAGAACAATGCAATTGCCGCCATGCACAATGTTTCAGCCGTCCCAACCGTCATTTTTTTCCATAACGGCAAAGAGGCAAGCAGGATAATTGGAAAAAAACCCGCATCAAGATACATAGAGACAATTGATGAACTGTTGAACGAACAAACCGGCGAAAACGAACAAACCCAGGCACCCACAAATGAAACTTAGACGCCTTTTCGATCACAAATTTTGTATTTCTCCCGGTATTTCTTGCAAATAGCCTTCAAAGTGCTACAATACGCTTCATTCCTTAGGGAAATGGGTTACCTTTTCTTCCTATAGATGAACGCGGAGACTATGAGCGAAAAAGCGAATAACATGCTCCCACTGACAAGGATTCAGAAACTTATCGGTGGGTATATGCAGCACTCGAAAGAAACAATGCCCTGCAGCTACATGCTCGTGCGCGTTGATGTTACACAGATCGTCCGGATAAGAAAACCATACTGCAAGCGGGTAGGTTCCCGGGTGACAACAAACGATTTTTTCTTTTGCGCTATAGCCCAGGCTATAAAAGATTTTCCGCTTATGGCAGGTGGAATTGACGAAGCGGGGGAGACGATCGATATTGCTTCACAGGCTGGTATAGGCTTCGCCGTTGCGGCGCCTCAGGGGCTTGTGGTTCCGGTTATAAAGGATGTCACCGGCGACTCCCTGCCGGAGATGGCGAAAAAAAGTGACACGCTCGTCAAAAAGGCCCGTGCCAATAAGCTCATGCCTGACGACTTTGACGGTGCAAGCGTAGTGATCAGCAGCCTCGGCATGTATAATATTTATTCTTTTTACGCTATTGCCCCACCGGGTTCAAGCGGCATTATTTCTATGGGTAAGATAGACGAGCACGTTGTACCGATAGACGGCAGCTTCGTCAGCCGTAAGTTCATGACTCTCGGAATCGCCGCGGACAGGCGGTTTATCAGCGATATCTATGCCGCAAGGTTCATGAACCGGGTTAAAGAGTTTCTCGAAATACCCGAAAAACTTACCGGCGAGGTTTTCGATTGAAACCCTTTCGCCCTGTTGCTTGCTCATTGCTCGTGGTAAAGAAGTTTCCATGAAATCACACCGTAAGGATGTGCTGGCCCTTCCATATACACCGGAAAATAATTGTCGGATTCATGCCGCTGACGGTGCAGTATGCGTAGTTTGTGCATTCCTTCTTCAAGCGGAAGCTCTTTGCAGATAAGGTGATGGTTGTTGACAATATGCGCAGCAACCCTGCCGTCAATAAATATTTTTGTTTCCATCAGCTTGTTGTTCGAGTAGACCTGGAAATTATATAGACCGCTCTTTTCGATTTTTACATAACCGTTCGCCTCGAAAGCCTGCTGAGGGTTCTTAACGGCATAGGATATCTGGGTGGTGCTGCCCACAGTGGTTTCGGCATCGGCCTTGAGCTTCGAAAAGTCCGGCAATTCGTCGAACACTCCCTCGACAGCCGACACTTTCAATCCCTTTTTAAGCTCACCTGCGGTCCTGGCGGCCTTTATCAGTTCATCGTCGCTTACCTTCCGGAAAAGGCATGAAACAACATCACTTTTTTCGTTACCTTTATAAGCGACGGCCTTGAACAGGCGGCTGTCGGAAACAGTAACAGGCCCGGAATATTTTTGCGAGTTCTTATCCGGCTCTGAACCGTCGGTTGTGAAGTAAATAACTTCCGCTTGTGAAATAGCAGCAAGCCTGACCTCCTGTGAACCAATGAAAGTGCCTCCGAATGGTTCAATAACCGGCGTCCATGCCTTTTTCGAGCCTGAACCGGGTTTTTCCACGACCAGAACTCCCCACGGATCGAGCCCCGGCACTTTAAGCAGGTTCCCCCCGCCCCGCGCCAGAACATGCGTTTCCACAAGCAGCGAAAAGTCATTGCAAGCCTGCGACTGTTCATGAACTGCGGCATTATAAGGTTTCGGGGTCAGTAAAGTTACCTTTAAGTCATCGTTCCCTGAGAAAAACCGCTTCGGGTTGAGTATGACCCCCGCTGGTCTCATGTCATCCGACCAGTTCACAAGGTGTATCACAACAGGCGCATCCGCTTTACCCGGCTGCGCCCGAACGACGGCGGTAACTTCGATGTCCTGGTGAACAATAACAGGTGCTTTCTCGGCAGTTTCATGTATACCGTGCCCGTATGCCCCGACTATTTCATAATCGTCGAAGTACCATGCCGCGCCTCGAATAAAACCGCTCAGGTCCGCATATTGCGAGGGCTTCCCGTAATATCTTTTAGAGCCTTCCGGTGTCGAATAAAGGTAATTATCCCAGGGCATCATAGCCTGTCCCCCGCAAGCGTATACAAACGCGATAAACCTCCGAATATTCGGCTCATCCTCCGGAATGCGAAGAGTATGCCCCTTTATCATCGTAAAAACCTGTGCCTTTTTCAGCTCGATTATCTCAAGAAGTGTCTTATATATCTTTTCAGGCTGCAGATTGCGGACATTGAATTCCCCGATCCCGTAATCATACACATTCCGGTGATAGAAAGGCCATCGACCGCTGCCGTTGTTCATCGAAAGCGTAACTTTGCCGTATTTTTCTTCGAGCCTCTTTCTTACCTCCTCCATACAGTTCTGCACCGCCTCCTCCTGGAACCGTATAAACTGTTTTTTAAGCCCGTAGTTCCATTTCTTGTCCTGCATTGAGTGATCGCCCACCGCAGCCCCGAGTTTTTCCAGGTGTCCCTTTAAATTGAAACTTTCCAGGGTCTCGATTCCCATCGTTTTCAGTTCGGCTTCGGAAAACTTTTTCCGCCGAAGATAATCCGTAAACCCCTCAACGCAGTATTCGCAAAAACAACTGCCCCAGTTATAAGACACTGCATTCATATCCGGGTCGTCGATCTGTACGGAATTAACACCCATATCGAACCGCTGCGAAAGGATATTCACAAAACTGTCAACGGTTTTCGGGTGACTTGCGCATGTCGAGGTCGGCTGCGGCGTCCAAATACGCATCCAAGGCGGTGTTATGGGATTACCCTTGAGGTCTTTAACCGTGTTGTCAAGGTTGTCATTGCTCGCGTCGATGGAGCATATCGCGTTGCCGAACTTACAGCCCTGCTCGCTGATTTTTTCTAAAAAGCTGCTGTCGGAGTCTTTCTTTACTTCCAGCCTGTCAAAATGAAAATAAGTCCACTCCAGCCGTGTTACATGAAAAGCCTTAACCATTTTCACGGTGTCATAGGGGTCATCCGGACCTGATGGGTGAATGTGAAGGGATCGCATTAATACATCGCTGTATTTGGGTGCGCCTTGCGGCATGACTCTCTTTTGAGCGATCTCATGCACTTTCGACAATGTTTCGCCAAAGCACAAATAACCTGGAACAAGAAGGAACAATACATTTAACAACACTGACTTTCTCATGTTTAAGCCTCTCACTCTAATTGTTCTCAAAGAAAAACTTCCAGATACCCTGCGAATACTTTAAATTTTTATGGGGATTTTTCTTTATAATCAAATTTTTAATTGACAAAGGCAAGTGAAGTGACGATAATTATCAATGGTATTGATTTTCAATATCAGGCTGCCTTAAATTTTCATCCACAGGGCAGCCTTCTTTATTTTCATCTTCAAGTGTTTCAATGTCTTTTTGTTCAGCGGCATCCCGACCGGCGATTTCAGTTTCCGGTAAAGAAGTTTCTGTGTTTTCGCTCAGGGATTTACTGCTTTGTGTGTTATTCGCATTGCTATTGCTGTAAAAACCGGAATCTATAAATTTGGCGACCTGCATATAATCAGCTGCGCCGTTGCAGTTGGGTTCATACTCAAAAATGGTCGTGCCGTGACTTGGCGCCTCGGCGAGCTTTATATTCCTGCGTACCTGCGTGGGAATTATTCTCGCGTTTGACCAGGGCAGGCCGGAATCTTTCGCGGAACCAAGAAATTTATCAATATCTGCAAGAACCTCGCCGGAAAGCGATGTCCTGCTGTCGTACATGCACATGAGTATCGCCGAAACTTTCAACTGCGGGTTAATACGTGATGAAACAAGAGAGATGGTCTGAAGCAGCTTGCCGAAACCCTGAAGCGCCAGAAAATGCGGCTGAACAGGAATAATAACATCCTCTACGCATGCAAGGGCATTCAGAGAAAGCAGCCCAAGCGAAGGCGGACAGTCGATAATTACATAATCAAGCTCAATCGAACTTTCCTTCAGCGCATAAGACAGGATAGTCTCCCTGCCGACAACAGAAACAAGCTCACTTTCGGCACCGACAAGATCGATATTTGACCCCAAAAGCCATAGATTTTCCCTCACAGCCTTAAGCGATTCGTCGAAATCCGCTGATTGGGTAAGAACATTATATGTCCCGTCACCGTTTTGCTCAGGGTCCACACCGAAATGTATCGTAAGGTGCGCCTGCGGGTCCATGTCGATAACAGCCGTTTTTCTCCCCATTCCCGCCAAAGCAGCCGAAACATTCGCGACCGTGGTAGTCTTGCCAACTCCGCCTTTTTGATTTAGAACCGCTATTTTTTTCAAAACATCACCGCCCGCTGTCACTTCTTTTTAAAATCGCGTCCAGAACACCATTTACAAACCTCGACGACTGCTGGCTCGAATATTTTTTTGCAAGCTCAATAGCTTCGTTTATAACAACCTTGCCCGGAATATCCTCACAGAAAAGAAGCTGAAAAGCAGCCAGCCGTAAAATGCTTTTATCTACAAGCGAAAGTCTCGAAAGCTGCCATTTAATCGCGGCCTGCTGTATTATCTCGTCACACTTATCACGATTCCGCCAGCACTGCTGCGTCCAGTTTTTAGCCATGTCCACAACAAGTTTATCGTCCTCGTTCTCCCTGAAAAAGATGTCTATGGACCTCAAAAGGTCGTCGCCCTGTACGTCAAGCTGATACAAAGCCTGCATCACAAGTTCTCTTGCACGCGTTCTTCTGTCCACAGAATCTTCCCTGAAAATCGGCTGATAAAGAGCGTTATATCTGAGCCATTAGGTTCGCCATTTCGATGGCGTTTATAGCTGCCGATGCGCCGGCGTTGCCGTGCTTAGTTCCGGCCCTCTCGACGGCCTGCTCGATTGTCTCACATGTAAGCACCCCGAAAACAGCGGGCACACCCGTGTCATAGTTTACCTGCGAAATACCCGATGAAACCTGCCTGCAAACGTAATCGTAATGTGAAGTGCTGCCCCGGATGACAGCCCCCAGGCAGATAACGGCGTTGTATTTACCAGACTGCGCGAGCTTCTTGGCTGTCAGCGTTATCTCCACCGAACCGGGAACCCATACCACGGTAATCTGCTCGTCCGATGCACCATGCCTTTGCAGGGCGTCAATCGCGCCTCCGAGCAGTTTAGAGGTAATAAACTCGTTAAAACGGCTGACCACAATCGCGTATTTGAAATCGCCTGCGGTTAAATTAGCTTTAATCTCGTTGATCATTTTATGACTCCGGTTCGACAACACCTGTTTCGCCAGGCCTTTATAAGACCTGAAACGACCAATCTATATTATTGCTCAATAAAAAAATATTTCAATTCAATTAAACACCATATAAATACTGGTTTTCAGGTATTTTACGGACTTAAAAGACGAATTACCAGCATTTTTTTAATAAACACTAACACGAATCAAAAAGCGTCGAAGTCACCCCGTTTTAGTGCCGATATATTTTCCGTATGCGGGAGAAAAGTTCACCCTAAGGCAGAAAAGTTAAGTTTTTCAACGGGTACAGTATGTTTGACGCAATGGATTTTAACGGATGGGACGAAGCAGAAGAAAAGGCAATGGCAGCCTATGAGCTCTATGAACAGGGCGAAATGGCACCTGCACTTGCCTATCTTGAGCAGGCTATACAAATTAACCCCGATAATAGCGCATGGCACTTCAATGCGGGACTCACACTTGATGCCCTTAACAGGTTTGAGGACGCCATAGAGTCTTATAAAAAGGCTCTGGTCCATACTCCTGACGATCCTGAAATTCTAAATTCTCTTGCCGTTGATTATACACGTATAGGAATGTACGACCTGGCCCTTGATACTTTCGAGAATGTAGAAAAACTTTATCCAGATTTCGAGCCATGCTACTGCAACCGTATAATTACCTATACCGAGCTTGAAAAGCATGATAAAGCCGAGGAAATGTTCTACCTGGCCCAGCAGATTAACCCGGACTGCCCGATATGCTTCTATAATATAGGTAATTCGCTTTTTTCACGGCAGCAATACGATAAGGCAATATGGTGCTGGCAAAAAACCTCCATCCTGGAGCCAACACATCCACAAATTAATTACAGAATAGCCCAGGCCCACTGGGCAAACGGAAATTCAGAAAAGGCAAGAACGCATTTTTTGAACGAGCTAAGACAAAATCCGGGCGATACTGATGTGATACTTGATTATGGGATGTTCCTCCTCGAAAGCGGTGAAACTGACCAGGCCAAAGAGAAGTTTAACCGCATTCTTGAACTCAATCCTGAATCTGCAACAGCCTGTTTTTATCTGGCTGAACTTGCCCTTAATGAAGGGGACACCGCTTGCAGCGAGAGACTTTACAGGGAGGCGATATCAAAAAATTTCAATCTGCCCGGCCCAAGATACAGGCTCGGAGAGATTGCTTATAAAAAGGGTAACCCGGAAAAAGCCATCGAATACCTCAAGTCCGAGTGCGAGCTTAATGTTGAAAACCCGGATGTCCTGCTCGCCATGGGCTCGCTTTTCCTCGAAATGGGAGAGAATGACTTTTCCACGGACTGCTTCTTGAGGGTTGTAGATGCCAATCCGCGAAACAGTGAAGCTTTTTATCATATAGGCACATCACTCGCAAGAAAAGGCGACCGGCAGGGGGCACTTCAGTTCTTTGAGCATGTTCTTTCACTTGATCCGCAAAACGCAAGGGCCTTAAAGGATGTGGCATGTCTTTATTATGACGAAAAACAGTTCGTTCTCGCCGCGAAAATGGTAAAGGACGCGATAAAAGCCAAACCCGAAGACGTCGAACTCAAAAAGCTCCTCAAGGCGATAAAGCTTAAGAGGCTTGCGAAGAAGATGCAAAACCTCGTCTATTCCATCCCGTTTTATAAATGCCGTTTGAGTTACGAAAAGCAGCGATGCAGGGTCCTAAAGGCCATGAACAAGGCCAAAGACAAATAGCCGTCGCAACAAAGCCTCTTTGCTCATTAATTCTCTGCTTTACCCTCATTTAATCATGTTGGCTGTAATCACTCCTGAAAAACGGTGTATTATAGGTCTTTTGTAATTTCTTTACCCATCTAAATTTGCCCACACCAGCCTTGATAAAGCTGATAATTCAAAAATTGTACTTGATAACAACCATATTATGAGATAAAAAAATGGTACTGACAAAAACCCATTAGGTTGACGGATTCGACAATCAGTGTGCACTGACAGGGACGGAGTCTAAAAACGGTGTTTCGCATCAAAAATCACCTCTTTATTTCCACCCAAGTTCCATTTTACATGGATAATTTGTGGCCTTTGCAGTTAATTTCAATATTTCGGCAAGATTCGGGTATGTTAGTATTCCAACAGGTATAGCTTTGTTAAGAATAAGATTTTTATTATTATCATTACTGCAGGCACTTACGGTTTTGTTTGTGATTTCGATCATTTTGTCCGCTTCCAAAGTTGACAATGTCTGGAGGAATTTATGGTCATCCAAATCCGATAAAGTGTTTCTCCGTACAAAGCATGGTGACATTGCGGCCCATAGTCTTTTTCTTAAAGATAAACTATTCCAAAGTGTAAATGAAAGTGTTACACTTTTATACCCCGAGCAGGTCAAAGAATTGAAAACAAGTGGAGTTTTGAACCCCGGGGATTACTTAGGTAAGTTCTGGGCGCCGATACCACAGGTGTATCTTTACCCGGCTTCGGTTGTGCGTAAATATTACAATTATAACTTGTCACCTGTTTTAGTAAAACAGTTGCTTAGCCGCGATCATTATGTTGAAAAGTTTAAGGACCGCAATTTTGTTGTGCTTAAAGAATCAAATGAAAACCAAGGCGATAAGTGGGCTCTGTTTGTCGGAGCATTGCAGGATGAGCAATACATATTCACTCTCCCTATAGAAAAAGGTCTGGCCCTTACTCGGGGTGACAGTAATTGATTAAGGCACAAATATTATTAAATACAGCCATGCTTTTATACGGCAGCATTTTAGCAATGGCATATTCGGATAAATTCAGCTTTATGCTTATGCCGACAATATCATGGCTGAGTTCGTGGCTGGTACTGACATGTGCATATATTTTCCTCTCGATAACGGGATTGATAATTAGCCCGATTTTAGTCGTTGCCTTCCTTGTCGCAGCAGCAGCGTTATTTATTATAGTATCACGCCACAGATTGATTGCCAATCTGAAAGCCACTTTCGGCGACAGGGACAGGCTTAAAAGGCTTGTTATTTTATATTTTGTATGTTTGTTATTCATTTTTTTGATAACAATTAAGCTGCATTATGTTTTCGCAACACCAGACTCCCTTCAGTATAATGCTTTCTCGAAAATCTTTCATTACTACGCACATTTTGAACGGGGCAATTCAAGAGTTTTTGTTTTTGCTCACAGCGTGCGTCTGCCTTTTATTTCTGCTGTTCAAAATTTTGCTTATTTACTTGGGATTGGTGCATATACTTCATTTTTTCCGGTGACATCTTTCTTTGTCATAATATTGGTCTTGTTTTTCCTGTTTGACAAAATCAGTATACGGGAAAAACCCGCCGCCGGGCTCACGTGGTTTTCCATATCAGCCCTTTTATTGCTCTTCAATCGAAACTATCTTCTTCACAGTTTTTACTATCACAGTAATTTGACCGTAGCGGCTTACTTTTCAGCAGGAGTTTTTCTTTCACTTCTTTATCTTCGCCGCGAAGAGCCGATTTATTTTTTTTTCTCTTCCGGCCTTCTTGCCTCGACCGTACTTATCCGCAAAGAAATGCTTATTTTCTCCTTGATACCGATTTTCCTCACATTGTATTTTTTCAAACCATATCGAGCTAAAATACGTTTCTCGGCTTTAGCATTATTCCTTGTGATTGGTTATCCGTGGTTTTTATGGGGTATTTTTAAGTTGCTTGAGTGGGGAAGTTTTTCATTCAAGAATTTTTCTTCAGGGCATGGCTCATTCTATCTGCCTATATTGACTTTAGCCTGCACCTTTGCTGCTTTTTTACTGCCTGTTCCAAAGTTTTTTCGCAAGAACAGTATCAAACTATCTCTTGTTTCATCTGCACTTTTTTTTCTCATATTGTATTTTCTAAATGGTTCGAGATTAATCGGTTCATTGCGGGATTTGCTTTCACTTGCCCTTGCCGGCAAAGGCAGATGGCAGCTTTTCTGGTATTGCTTCACTTTTGCGACAGCCATATATATATTAATTATTTATTTAAAAAGCAAACCCAAAGCGTCACTTTTAGAACATGAGTACAAACCTCTATGCGGACTGAAGTTTGTATTGTCGGTAATCATTGTCTTTTTTGCTTTAAGAATTGTTTTGTATTCGATTTTCACTGCCCCAAAAGCAAATGCTTATCTTGCCAGCGGAAACAGAATACTTCTGCATATTTTTCCAATCGCAGTATATTTTTGTGGATGCGTTGGGTATTCATTTTCATTAATCGCCTCCCGTTTGAGCAAACAGCAAATATTACAATCAAACTGAACGGAAGATTATCTTGTCAAAAGCAACCATAATAATACCGGCATATAACGAAGAGCATGGAATTGAGCGGACTATTGGGCGGCTTAATGAGCTGCTGAAAAAATCCAGCCACGAGTTCGAGGTAATCTTTGTCGATGACGGCTCCACAGACGAAACATATAAAAAACTTAAGGAGAGTGATTTCAAGTTCTTCAGGGTTATTCGTCACAAGGTCAACGCGGGCTACGGAGCCGCATTGAAAACCGGGGTCCAGGCTGCGGCTAATGAGATAATTGTCATAACCGACGCCGACGGCACCTATCCCGTTCAAAAGATCCCGGAACTTATCGACATTATGGTCGACCAGGAGCACGACATGGTCGTGGGCTCAAGGGAAGGACGAAAGCTTGAGTTTAACCCTGCCCGTGTTTTTGCAAAATATTTCCTGCACTTACTTGCCAACTACCTGACCAGCCGTAAGATTCCCGACATAAACTCCGGGCTTAGAGTGATGAACAAAAAAGTTGTGGAACGTTTCATAAACATTCTCCCGGAAGGTTTTTCCTTCACTACGACTATTACCCTGGCAATGCTTTCGAATTCATACTCGGTGAAGTACGTACCCATCAATTATAAGTTCCGCAGGGGCAAATCAAAAATAAACCCCTTTGCCGACACCCTGAATTTCTTCGCTCTCGTGGTCAGGACGGTGATGTATTTTAATCCGCTCAAAATCTTCCTGCCGCTGAGCTTTTTCTTTCTGCTGCTCGGCTTTGCGGTGCTTGTCATGAGTTACATGTTTGCTGAAAAAATTATGGATGTCACCTGTGGAATAATTCTTATGACTTCGGTCCTGATTCTTTCCATAGGTATGCTGGCTGACTTAATAGATAAGAGGATGAAATAAAGATAATTACAAATAGATTGGTTATGATGGAAATATAATGAAAGTGATGCTAATCTCACAGCCGGGCAAAGAAACCATCAAAAGCGATCTGGCAAAGCTGATCCATGAAGAAAGAGGTGTGAACCCGCCCATCGGGCTTCTTTACGTTGCAGCTTCCATAAAACAATGGTCCGGGCATGAAGTAAAAGTAGTTGACGCAGCAGTGGATAATTTGTCGGTCGAACAGATTAAGAGCGAAGTTGAATCTTACTGGCCGGATGTGGTTGGTATGACGCTTACCACTTTCTCTTTGATTGAAAGTATAAGCATAGCCAAAGCAATTAAACAGTTAAACAGCGACATAAAGATCATTGCAGGGGGCATACATATTTATATTTACCCCGAGGAAACGCTGAAACTGGGGTGTTTCGATTACGGCGTGCTCGGCGAAGCAGAAAATATAATCTGCCCCTTGCTTGACTGCATAGAGAAAGGCATTGAGCCCTCGCAAGTAAAAGGTGTTGTATACAAAGCAGATGGCGGTGTTCATTACACAGGCGAGCCCAGACTGCTTGAAGACCTAGACAGCATACCTTTTCCGGATCGGACTATGCTGCCTTACAAAAAGTACAATTCGATAGTTGCAAAGCATAACCCTGTAAGTATTATGATTACCAGCCGGGGTTGTCCGTACGGCTGCATATTCTGCGATAGGCCGCATTTAGGCAAAAGGTTTCGCATGCGTTCTGCGGAAAACGTTGTTGACGAGTTCGAGGAATGCTACAAATTAGGAATCGGGGAGATTCTGGTGTATGATGACACTTTTACACTGAATTCTCAACGGGTGATTGACATCTGCGAAGGTCTGGTCGATAGGGGGATTAATATTTCATGGGGAATAAGAGCAAGGGTGGACACTGTAAACGAAAAGATGATAAAGGCTCTTAAAAAAGCCGGCTGTGTCAGGGTGAACTACGGTGTTGAATCCGGCAGCCCGGATATCTTAAAAACTCTTAACAAGGGGATAACCCTTGAACAGGTTGAAAAGGCCTTTGCAATGACCCGAAAGTTTGGAATAGACACACTTGCTTATTTCATGATTGGCTGCCCCGGAGACACACTTGAAACGATCGAACGTACTCAGGAGATTGCCAAAAAGATTAAGCCTTCATACGCGCACTTTACAATTTTGATGCCTTTCCCTGCTACCAAAATATACACCGATGCCGTTGATAACAAAATTATCAGCAGTGATGTTTGGAGGGAATTTGCAGAGAGCCCTCAAAGTGATTTTGAGATACCGGTTTATGAAGAAAGTTTCAAACGGGAGGAACTAATAGACCTGCTCACAAAATGTAATAAATCTTTCTACCTGAGGCCGACCTTCGTAATTCGAGAATTATTCAAAAAAAAGCAGTTCGACCAGGTTTTCAAAGAGATAAAGGTTGCCTGGCGTCTTTTATTCAAGGGAAAATAAGTCATGTCCGAAAAAGTCAGGGATGGAGCTCTAAGTGGATTGCTGAGAACCTTAAGATTTAGAGAAGTTGTTCCACACATTAAGGGCAGAAGAATACTGGACATCGGCTGTGACCAGGGCTATATCATACCGCATCTTCCTGATGACATCGAATACATAGGCATAGATCAGGATGAGCATATGCTTGGCAAGGCAAGAATAAAATATCCGGATCACATTTTTTACAAAATCGAAATAAATGCAGATACTGTCGGAACAGTTGAACTCGGGACTTTTGATACTATACTTATGGTTGCGGTAATAGAACATATGGACCAGCCGTTTGAGATACTGACAGGATTAAGCAGCTTCCTGAATGTAAACGGAAGGATAATCATAACTTCACCTGCAGAAAAAGGCCACGGTTTACTGAGCGGTTTGAGCTGTTTGGGCCTGACAAGAAATGACAAAGATGAACATGAATCATATATTGATAATGCAATGATGTCTGGATTTATTGCGGAAAGCAGCCTCGAAGGAATCTTGCATAAAACATTTGAATTTGGTTTGAATCAGTTATGGGTTTTGAAAAAGAATAACTAACGGAAATACATGTTAGATTAACTTTTACTAAAGGATGTTTTATATAGCTAAATCAAATCACAATATTTATACCGGCTTTTCAAATTACGAAGAATTCAACCAGCAAGACAGAAAAATTCGCGCAGAGTCAGAGTTAGAAAAGTGGGGACAAGAGGCTGATATTTTCAGAAAATATCGTCTAAAATGGAAAAAAGCCGCTGAAGAAGATTTTCTGCCTGAGCATCCTCTAAATGTGGACATTGAGCTTTCCGATATTTGCAACCTGAGATGCAAGATGTGTGCGCAGGGCATGGGAACAGTTCGAGGAGCGGGTTTTATGAGTAATGATATTGTTTGTAATATCATTGACCAATGTGCCCAAACAGGTGTTTATTCGATTAAGTTCAATTGGCGAGGTGAGGCTACGCTAAATCCATTCCTGCCCGAAGCGATCAGCTATGCAAAGAAAAAGGGTATTCTTGAAGTGCAGATCAACACCAACGGACTTCCTTCACAAAAAGATATTATCATTGAATGCGCTGAGAATGGGCTTGACAGGGTCATTTTCTCGGTTGACGGGTTCTCAAAACAGACCTATGAAAGTATCCGAATAAACGGCAGTTATGAGCGGCTGCTTGAAAATATTCACAATCTTATTGACTGGAAAAAAAATTCTGCAGGTTCAAAGCCCCATGTAAGGGTTCAAATGGTACGTACCAAACAAAATGCACATGAAGTGGAAGATTTTATCGAATACTGGCAGCAGCTGGTTGACGATGTGCGGATAAGTGATGTTATGGATCGCGGGCAAGGCGGAGATCTCACCGTGGCAGACCAGGTCGTTACGGGAAGACGAAGGTGTCCACAACCTTTCCAGAGACTTACGATCGGCAGGGACTGCAGGGTTAGCCCCTGCTGCGCAGACTGGGACCAGGAATTTATTCTTGGCGATATTCGTCAAAACACATTGATGGAGATGTGGCAGTGTGAGATGATCAATGATTTACGCGAAAAACTCAGAAATATACAGCATCACAAGATTAAAATTTGCAGAAGCTGTCCTGTTAAAGAAAGTTACATTTGGCGAAAAATAAAGTAAAAATAATAGCCGAGATTGCTAATGCTCACCAGGGCAATCCTGAGTTGGCTTTGGAGTTAGCACGAGCAAGCATCGAGGCCGGTGCAGATGCTGTGAAGTTTCAGGTATATTTCGCTGAAGAGCTTTTGGTCGGCACGCATAGCCGTTTCGAACATTTCAAAAATCAGTCTTTTAGTGAAGATGACTGGGACAAAATTTTTGAAAAGGTATGCAAGTTTGGCTCAGAAGTGTATGCGGATGTTTTTGGAGCAAAAGCGATTGCTGTCGCTGCAAAATACGACCTGGATGGGTTGAAAATACATTCCTCTGATTTGACCAACACCAGCCTTCTCAATAAGGCGGCAAAGTATAAAAGAAAATTGTTTTTGGCTGTTGGGGGCAGCACAATTCTGGAAATTAAATACGCACTTGATCGGTTGGCCAATGCGGGCTGTTCCAGCCGGATTGTTCTAATGCATGGATTTCAGGCTTATCCCACCAAGGTCGAGCATGCAGCACTTTGCAGGCTCAAAATGCTTAAAGAATACTTCGGAGATTCTGTTTCGCTCGGCTATTCGGATCATGCCGACGCGGAGACTGATTTTTCACTGTTTCTGCCGTTAATCTCGCTTCCATTCGAAGTTCGGTACATCGAAAAGCATGTTACGCTTGACCGTGCTTCCAGGGGGGTCGATTACTATTCTTCTTATGAGCCGGATGAGCTTGCAAATTTTATTGAATGTGTCAGGGTGGCTGAGAAAGCTATAGGTGATAAGCCTTTATGTTTTTCACAGTCCGAAAAAGTTTACAGGAAAACGGTAAAAAAACAGTGGGTCGCCGCCCGTGACATGCAAAAAGGTGACGTTATAAATGAGTCGGACTTGGTCATGCTCCGTACCGAGGACTCTGTGAACGGCGCCGCTTATGAAAGTCTTATAGGCAGCAAACTGGTTTGCGATGTCGCAAAAGAGCAGGTTATTTCCAGAAATGATATCAAAAACAGAATTTTAGCGGTAGTGGTAGCTCGTTCGGATTCGAGCAGGCTTCCCGGAAAGGCCGTCTGTCCGATCAACGGTGAGCCGGCCATAAGCCACTTGTTAAACCGCCTCGAAAGGGCCAAGGATAAAGGCTTTCTGGACACCATTGCATTTTGCACCACAACAGAGCCCTCTGACGATAAACTTGTGACTATAGCCTCGAAGCACTCTTGTTTTGTGTACAGGGGTTCGGTCGAAGATGTGTTGGCACGCATGATGCTGGCAATAGATGATCACCATGATCACAACATAGTGCTTCGCGTTACCGGCGACGACCTGTTGATTGATCCTGATTATCTGCATAAAACAATTGAACATCACCTGAAAAGCAATGCACATTACACCGATGCAAAGCAGTTGCCAAGTGGAACGGAAGTTGAGGTTTTCGATTCTGAAATTCTCAAGCTTATTTATGAATTATCACATGACAGCAGCGGTTCGGAATATTTGACAAATTACATAGTAAGTAACGCCGACCAGTTTCACCTGGCGAGTCTGCCTGTTCCAGGCAGGCATGCTAAAAACTACCGGTTGACCCTCGACACGAAACAGGACTACGAGGTCATAAAAAATATTCTGGAATATTTTGAATCGATCGGCCTGAAGTATGATTACACACTGGATGACATTTGCGAGTATTTTGAGAATTACCCTAAGGCACAAGCCGCTAATCGAACCGTCAGGCAAAAAACAACGCCGTTGACAGTGGATACGAGGATTAACTGGGGAAATTACACCCGTAGTCCGCTGGTCAGCGTATATATCGTGAACCATAACTACGGGAGCTATATAAAACAAGCCATCGATTCAACGCTTAATCAAAAGTTCAGGGATTTTGAGGTAATTATTATTGACGATGGCTCGACCGATGATTCGAGGAAGGTCATTGAATGCTATCGGAATAACCCTCGGGTTTCGGTCGTTTACCAGGAAAATAAGGGCCTGAATGTAACCTGCAATATTGCCTTGAAGCTTTCAAAGGGAAAATACATCATGCGTCTCGACGCGGATGATTACCTGGATGAAAACGCATTGCTTGTAATGGTCGAGAGGCTCGAACGACAGGAAAATGCGGCGATAATATTTCCGGATTATTATATTGTCGACCGGGACGGTAATATTCTTTCTCTCGAAAGAAGGCACGACTTCAGTCAAGTGGAACTCCTTGATCAGCCTGCCCATGGCGCATGTTCGTTGATAAGGAAATCCTGTCTGCTCGAAGCGGGTGGTTATAACGAGAAATATAATTGCCAGGATGGTTATGACCTCTGGTTTAAAATGACCAGGGATTATAGAGTCACAAATGTAAATCTTCCGCTATTCTATTATCGCCGCCACGATAAAAACCTCACTTTGAAAGAGGACCGCCTTTTGTTCACCAGGCATGAACTTATAAAGGAGCACACAGCCGAATACAATATAAATAACAAAAAACACCTTTGTATTCTTCCAATCCGTGCTTTTCCCGATGGGAATTCACTTGCTGTCAGGCCTTTTGCAGGCTCGAGTCTTCTTGACTTAACGCTTGCGCAGATTCGGGAAAGTGAGAATGTAACTCAAACGGTAGTTACAAGCCCTGACAACAAAGTCCTCGATATTGCAGGAAAATATGACTCAGACTTGGTTTTGACACTGGACCAAAGGCCGGTTGATTTGAGCGGATATAATACCCGTATAGAACAAACGGTGAATTATTTGCTTGAAAGGTATTTTGCAGACATTGAATTTGACACGATAACGATTGTCAACTACGAGTACCCTTTTAGAAAGCCGATCTATATAGATAAGGCAATAAACACTCTCTATCTTTATAACGTTGACGCTGTCATAGCAGTTGAACAGAAAAATGCGAATTATTATCAGCATTACGGCAATGGCCTCGTTCCCTTTAAGACAAACACGGAACTCAATCTGGAAAGAGAGTTTATTTATGAAGAAGCTGGAGGAATTCACTGCATACGGTTTGATTCCTATCAGCGATACGGATCAATGCTGAGTGGCAAAATCGGACATATAGTTATGGACCGTCTGAGCGTTAGAAAAGCCGAGTGTGAAATTGACTTTGAGATGCTTGAAATGTTATTTAAAAAGAGCGTTAAATGAACTGTTTTAAGGGAAAATACGGTCCTTATATTATTGCCGAGATAGGCGGCAATCATGAAGGAGATTTTGAGTATGCAAAACGGCTGACAGAGCTTGCCGTAAGGTCCGGTGCCGATGCGGTTAAATATCAGTTATACACCGGCGATTCCCTTGTCAACAGGCTTGAGGATTTGGATCGCAACAAACATTTTAAAAAATTTCAGTTGAGAGACGAGCAGTATATCGAACTTGCTGAGATTTGCAGCTCCTTTGGCGTCACGTTTATGGCTTCAGTATGGAACATCGATGCTTTTGATTTTATCGATCCTTACATGAAAGTATATAAGATCGGGTCGGGTGACTTGACCGCTTACAACGTTATTAAACGCACGGTCGAAACAGGAAAGCCGATAATTATGTCCACTGGCCTTTCCACAATGACTGAAGTTCTCGAAACTGTTAAGTTTATTACTGGGCTTGATAAAAGCTATATCACAGACAGGAAACTGGCACTGATGCAGTGTTCGGCTATGTATCCTATACCGGATGAAGATGCAAATTTGAATGTTATGCTCTCATTGAGAGAAAAGACTTCTCTGCCTGTAGGCTATTCCGATCACACTTTAGGAACTGATGCACTTGAGACGGCTGCTGCGATGGGGGCTGAAATCCTTGAGATGCATTTTACAGACACCAGGCAGCACAAAACTTTCAGGGACCATAAGATCGCATTAACAGCCCCTGAGATAGAAAACTTGATTGAAAAGATTAAAAAAATATATTTGCTCCAGGGAAACTACGATAAAAAGCCGGTAACTTCCGAAATTCAGGCAGGTCATGTCATTTCTTTTCGGCGTGGGGTTTATCCGCTGACAGATTTACCTGCGGGCCATAAGATTGATAAAACTGACCTTGTGACTTTAAGGCCTTGTCACGGGATCGGAGCAAATCACTTTTATGAAATTGTAGGCAAAACTTTGAAAATAGATGTAAAAAAGCTTCAGCTTTTAGGATGGAATATGTTTGATTAATTTTTTTATGAGGATAGAAAGCCAATGAAATGCCTCGACGAACTGATTAGTATTTCCGAATCATTTTATGAAAAGTGCGACAGCTTAGTCCAGAAGCATCCATGGGCCGTATGTATCGCAATGCACGAGTATGCGAGAAATTTATATCCAGCGGACCCTTATATACCTTTTTCATCGGGACAAAGCTCTACCGAAAGAGTTTATCAGGTGACAGTCAACTTGATTGATTTTTTAAATAAGACTGCTGTGATTGGAAATTATGAAACGAGAGCGTATACTGATATCATTGATGCTGAAGTAAAAGAGAAGACCGGTGATGTATACGGTAGTTTTTGGGAAACTTTCTCATACGAAGATCTTACAGAAAATGCAATCAATATTTTAAAAGACCGATGGATAAAAAATGGATTTGATTTAAAACTGATTGAGGGAAAAAAAGCCATCGATATTGGTTGCGGATCAGGACGATATACTTTCGCCCTGAGAAAGCTGGGCTGTAAACATGTAACAGGGGTTGACTACGGAGACCGGGGCCTGGAGGTTGCGAAAAAGATTATTAAGCAAAGTGGGATTGACAATATAGACTTTGAAAAAGCGAATATTCTGGATCTTCCCTTCGAAAATGCAGCTTTTGATTTTGTATTTTGCCACGGAGTTCTTCATCATACCGAAGATATGGAAAAAGGACTGTCCGAAATGATCCGTGTTGCCGCACCCGGGGCAACAATATGGCTGTATATATACGGCGATGGCGGTATATTCTGGCATGCCCGCAAACGAATGCCTCAGGTTATGAAGAAAATACCTCAGCCTTACACAATGAAAGTTCTCAATTTGATCGGTATGCCGTCAAATCGCTTTATATTCGCCGACAACTGGTATGTTCCTATTGAAAGACATACCACCGATAAGCAGGCAAGGGACATTCTGAAAAAGTTGGGAATAAAAAAGATCGAAAGAAAAGTTCATGGTCGCCCAACCGACCTCGATTATCTTTCTATGAATGGGGGTGAAGAAGGCAAAATTATGTGGGGCGATGGTGAGCTAAGTTATTTTTTGGAAAAATAAGATTTATGCCGGAACAAATGACACAGAATAAAATATCTGATTTCGGGTTTAAGGTTTTCCAAATAGAAATCAACAGTAGTTGCAACATGCAATGTTCCTTTTGCGCTTATCCTTTGCGTTCGGTGCCGAAAATGAACATGGATTTGGAGCAGATAAAACACATTATTGACCAAGCCGCCGAAGACGGTTCATTAAGATTTGTTGCTTTTCAGCATTATGGTGAGCCCCTGCTTCACAAGAGCCTCTTTGAAGCTATCGACTACGCCCGTGAAAAAGGCGTCAAATCCCAGGTTATCACAAATTGCCTTCTTTTGACAGATGATATTGTTGACAAATTGTTGACTCATTCGCCGGATATTCTGCGCCTCTCATTTCATACAACTGATCAAGAGCTTTATCAAAACACAAGAGGTTCAAATTTGCCTTTTCATGAGTATCGTAACAGGATAGAGCGTTGTGCTGTTAAAATATTGACGCAGAGAAATAACATCAAAGAATGCCGGATTGATATAGCTTGCGCCCCTCGAATAAAATCAGTAACTAAAAAAATAAAACAAAAATTCTTCAATCAAAATCCTGGTGTAATTATTACTAAACGCATTGAAGATATTGAGGGCTCTGTTCGATCATTTGCTGCTGATATTGCAGCCCGGGCATGTTTGACTTTTGATGGCGACCAGTTTAAAAGAAATGTTAGCGATTACAAAAAAAGCTGCAAATCAGCCAGTGTGTTATATAAATTCAATGATATTATGTCGTTAACAGTGAAAAGACATATTGACGGCAGACGGATGTTTCATAACATACCTGTACAATATGGAAAGTGCAGTACCAATACAATCGGGATATTGCCGGACGGGAGAATAACACTTTGTTGCCTGGACTGCGACGGTTGGACCTCGATCGGCAACGCGTTTGAAGATAAAATTATTAACCTTTTAAGGCAAAATAGCGACCTGATAAGTCAGATTCGTAAAGGACCACGAATCCCGTTCGAGCCTTGTCAGCGATGCCAGGGTTACTCAAAAAGACCAGCTTCCTTTGCTCACGATTTTTTAAAAAGAATTCATTTACGATGAGTTAGGGTTATATCTCGACCTCCTTTAAAGTTACATAGAGTGAGTATTAAATGTCAGTTTTCTTTCACATCGGCATGGGCAAAGCCGGGTCAACTTATTTGCAGCAGCAGGTCTTTCCTAATCTCAAAGGGATAACTTATGTCGATCATTTCCGATATGACAATCCAGTCAGCAGTATTTTGCTCAAACTGTATTATGAGCAAAACCCATGGAAGTCGAATTCGACAGAAGACAAAGAGAAAGCGAATTTATTTTTAACTTCTGTTGAGAACAAGCTTTTCAGCTGGGAAAGCATTGTTGGAAACCCGTACGCTAATTTTCATAATCATTTTCTGCTTGCAGATGCGCTCAAGGAAATTTGCCCTGAGGGGAAGATTATACTTATAATTAGAAAGCAGGACGATTATATTCATTCTCAGTATATGCAGGCTGTTCAAATGGGTTCGGCATTTAGCATACGTTATTTTATGAATTACAGCAGCGGTAATTTCGGCACATACACCCCGCCGCCCTGGAAGAAGGCAAATCTTGACGTAAGAATATTAAACTATATGAATTTTCTTGACACTTACATTAAGAGATTTGGTAAAGAGAATGTCTTGGTTCTGCCATTTGAACTGATGAAAGAGAATCCGAAAACATTTATTAAAAAAATTGAAGCATTTACCGGCAGTACCTATAGTGAAGAAAGCTCACAGAAGTTATACGGCATACATAATAAAAGTTATTCTCTGCTTTCATATTATATCGCAATTATTACTAACGGAATAACCGACCCAACATGTCCTTCTGTGATAAGGTTTGTCAGGAACATCCTGTCTAAGCTGTTTTCAATATGTACTCAATGTTCCGGCAGAAAGAAGTCTTCTTTTGGCCTTCGTCATGTTCTTCAAAACGGTCTCGATAGAGTTTTTTATATCAGGCCCAATCTTTTAAGCTCCGAACAGCGAAAGGCAATACTGTCTTTTCATAAAGAATCCAATAAACAGTTGGATGCTTTATATGGTCTTGAACTCAAGAAATACGGTTATTACTGAAGTACTTTAAATGTGCGGTTTTACGGGTATAGTTTACTCCGATTCATCCCGGACCATCGACCCTGACACCTACACTCGGTTGACGGAGATTCTTTCTCATCGTGGACCGGACAATCTGGGCTGTTTCAGGGATGATAGAATCGACTTGATACACCATCGCCTTTCTATTATTGACCCGACCGACCAGGCCAATCAGCCAATGAAGGACCCGAATACAGGAAATGTCGTAGTTTTTAACGGCGAAATATATAACTATAAAGAACTTAAGTCTCAGCATAATGACATTCACTGGCATACAAATTCTGACACAGAGGTTATACTTAAGTTATACCAACGACTGGGTAAAAGTTTTGTTAATAAGCTTAATGGGATTTTTGCTTTTGCAATTTATGATAATGTGCAAAAATGTGTTTTACTGTATCGCGACCGTTTCGGGATAAAACCCCTGCATTATATTAACACACAATCTGGGTTCGCGTTTTCTTCCGAAATCAAACCGCTGCTTCAGCTTATTCGGCCTGAATATGACCGAACTGTTATTTTTGATTACCTTGAGTATGGACGCTTGGCACATGACCAGCGGACCTTCTTTAGAGGTGTCTGCAGTCTCAAACCGGCCCATTATATGAAGTATGACTTTGAAAAAGGAAGTATCTCCACAGTCAGGTATTGGGACATAAAAGACGACAACTCTTTGAGTAACTTATCGAATGAGCAGATAGTGGAAAGGACGTATACGGAACTTCAAAAAGCTATACGCCTTAATATGGTAAGTGATGTCGAAGTGGCAGTCAGTTTAAGCAGTGGGGCCGATTCAACGCTTATTCTGAGACTTGCTCAGCAGCAAACTGCACAAATAAAGGCTTTCACATTCGGCTTTGAAGAGGATGCCTACGACGAAGTGAGCCGTATAAAAGACCAAGATAGCCTAAAGGGTATCGAATTGCATCCGGTCTATCTCAGGCCCGGTCAAATGCTGGAGCTGCTGAAGCAGGCCGTCTACTACTTTGAAACACCTTTAGGAGGACTAGGCACTTTATCGGCATACAATATGATGAAAGAGGTCCGGCGAAAGGGAATCAAGGTGATGTTGGCTGGTGAGGGTGCGGATGAGATATTCGGCGGATATCAATATTATTTCCCTGCATACTTTAAAGACCTGGAGTACGACAATGAGTTGCTGTATAGAGAAGTGGAAGATTATGCCAAAGCACACGGGATCAAAATGAAACCTTTTTGCCAGGCTTATAATGAGTTGATCAAAACAGTCAACTCAAAAACTGTGCTGGCGCCTGATGGCACCGGTTCTTCAAACAGCCATGCAAGTTCGGATTTAAGGGCTGAGTTTAAGCAAGACGCTTTAGTCTCTGGTCCGGCCATATTTAAAAGCTGTCTTATTTGTGAAATGTACCGGGACCTTACAGAAAAGAAGCTGCCGAAACTGTTGCATTTTCAGGACCGAGCAGGAATGGCCGGCGGCATTGAAACAAGGGTTCCTTATCTGGACCATAACCTTGTAGAGTTTATTTATGCTTTGGGTAACCGTTGCAAAATATATCGGGGACAAAGCAAGTATTTATTGAAGGCCGTGCTTAAGCGTTATTTTGATTATACAGAACCTAAAAAGACAAAACATTATGTGGCAACCCCTCAACGGGAATGGCTGAAAACTACGTCTCTTGCAAAGGAGATACTGGAAACATTGCGCTTTGGCTGGCTTGTTGAAGAGGGACTTATAGACTTTAAGTTGTTCGAAAGGGATTATAACGCATATATATCTCAGCCGGAACTTGGGAATTCCTTTTTTGTATGGAAGCTTATCAACCTTGAGTATCTTTTGGGACAAAAATGGAATTAGTTAAAACAGGTAATTACATAAAGGATATCGAGTCAAAACATTTTGACAAAATCACCAAGCTGAATTTTGGAAAATTCAATGTTTGGCAAATTTACAGAAACTTTCTTATATATAGATTTATGAAAGCAAAAAACTCTTCACAAAAACCGGCTTCCAAAAGAACTGAAAGTTTGATTAGTTTCTTTTTTCAAATGTATAAAAAAAGGAAGTATCTGAAGAATAAACATATATTATATTCGACTTCTGCGAATTATGATAAAAAGGAAGGCGAAAGACTTGCCTCAACGGTTCTTATGAGTTTAGCCAACGAGATCGGTGAGGATAAAGTTTATGTTATTGCAACTGATAAGTATGATATTGAACAGCACGAATCCTTTCCAAAGATTGAATTTAATGACTTTACACTTAATAAAATGCGCTTTTCTCCTTTTATTTGTGTTTTTTTATTTCCCGCCATATTCCGGCATTTCAGAGCGCTGAAAAACTTTTTAGATGTCAGTTTTTCCAAAGTTGCAATTCTGCTCGCCGGTTTTTTTGAAAAGCATCTTTATTATAATATAATGTTGTGGATCATTAAGCCCGCAAGTCTGTTTTTTTACAGGTCTTCATATGGAAGCGAGGCGTTAATATCTGCTGCAAAGGCTCAAGGTATAAAAGTGTATGAATACCAGCACGGACAGTTGTACAAAGAGCATTATGGATATAATTTTTGCAGATCACTGCTTGGAATTAAAAACAAGATGATTCTTCCGGACAAATTACTTTTATACGGGGAGTATTGGAAAGAAGTTTTGAAAGAAGAAGGTTTTTTCGATGATAAAGATGTGATTGTGTGTGGTCATCCGACCCTGCACGATGCAGGCAAGATAGATTTTGATATAAATTATGAACAGATAGCGGTATTTTCCTCGCCTTATGCTGCCGAAAAGTTAATAAAATTTATCGATCGTTATATAAATAATTCAGATTATGCCTGTGATTATCAGTGGATAATCAAATGCCATCCCCGCGAAAATAAGCAACTATGGCAGGAACTTGCTGATAAGCATCAACAAGTTCAGGTCATATCTAAAAGCACTTATGATATATTGAATTCGGTGAAAATTATTTTATCAGCTTCCCCTTCTATAATATATGAATCGACTTATTTTGGAAATTCTGTATACGCTTTTTTTCCGGGTGTTGACCTTGATAATTCGCAAAGCTGGGCCTTTCCTGAATGTAACAGGATTGAAGAAGGCTTTCTGGGCCATTTTGAAAAAAACAAACAAGTGGATGTTTCCGAAAAATACTATAAGGGACTTGCTCTCCAACAAATATTTTCTTAATAAAGCGTAAGCTGGTCTGAAACGATGATTTTCAAGAAACTAAAAAATCATATTTGCAATTACAACCTTAATCGTGCTTATTTCAAAAAATTTGACGCCTCTGTCAGCGGCAATTTTTTAAGAAAAAAAGATCTTGTAAAAGACAGCATAAATATCGGTAAAAAGTCGCTGGTCTATAAGAACAGGATATCCGGTAAAGTAAGTATTGGAAGTTATTGTTCCATATCCCACGCCATTATCAGGGCCTCTGATGAAACCGAGGTGAGGATTGGCTCTTACTCGATAATACAGGGAGGACAGTCTCAGATCGTCTCTAAAATTAATGATATAACAATAGGGAAATTTTGCACTATTGGCTTTGGAGCTGTAATTATTGGTTACAGCCATCGAACTGACACTTACACCTATTCACTGCTCGACAAGCGGATTTTGGGTGGTAGAACTGCGAATTTCTGTTCATTTGGTGATATACAAATTGGCCATGACTGCACCATCGGCATGTATTCCTTTATCATGCCCGGAGTCTCTTTAGGTAACGGGTGTATCGTCCTGCCGAACAGCGTAGTGACTTCCTCTTTTGAGCCGTATACGATTATTGCCGGAAATCCAGCTGTTAAAGTCGGCATTCGTTTTAGTCAAAAGAAGATTGATTATTTGAACACAATTAACTGGTATGAATGGCCGCATGAAAAAATCGTTTCAAATATTTACAAACTCAATAAGAGAGTCAGAGAAAGTAATGAATTTGATTGAAAGAGCGGCCCTATGATCCGGGTTGAAAAAAATTATTTGTTTACACATCAGGACCAGCTTTCATTTGCAGAGCTTTCAGGTGATTTTAATCCGGTTCATATTGACCCTCTTTATGCCCGCCGTACTTTGTTCGGCAAACAAATAGTTCACGGAATCAATCTTTTATTAAAAGCTTTGGATTATGCTGTTGAAACTTGCACAGCCGGCAAGTCTTTCAATATTATAAATGCTCAATTTCTTAAACCTGTTAAGATTAATGAAAATGTTGTATTCTCTTGTAATCTTGCTCAAGATACAATTCAGGTCGAAATATTACAGGCAAGTACAAAAGCAGCGTCTTTTAACATACTTTTGGCCGATTTCCAAGTCGATCTTGATATTCCGAACAAATCTGACGAAAGTATTGAGTGCAAGGCTATCGACAGTGATACGGCAGAGTATGCAAACGGAATACTAAGACTATACCTAAATAAGCATGCCGCTGAATTGCTTTTTCCTAATCTTTACCGAATAGCGCCATTAGTTCAGATTGCCGAGATTTTGGCAGCAACAAGGCTTGTAGGAATGAATTGTCCCGGTAAGAACTCTATATTTAATGGCCTTGACGTTCATTTCAACGGGAGTCCAAGTGACAGTGGTGAGCTTCGCTGGAATGTCTCTACCTGCAGCCGACGCTTCTCAAGATTAAATATAGAAATAGCCGGGCCAACCCTCAGGGGCAGAATTGATACCTTCTTAAGGCCCGAACCGTTAAAACAGCCGGACTTGAAGAAACTTTGTAAAATGGTCAAGCCATTTGAGTTTGCCGGACAGAAGGCTCTTGTTATCGGCGGATCAAGAGGACTTGGTGAAGTGACCGCTAAGCTTCTAGCGGCTGGGGGTGCTGACGTAAAAATCACTTATTTCATGGGTGAAATGGAAGCTAATGAGATTGTTAAGGAAATATCAGACTGGGGCCAAGCTGCTGAATGCTTCAAGTTCGATGTTTTAACACCTGGTGCCTGTTCTACGGTGCTTCATAACTTTCGAAACACCACGACGCTTTACTACTTCGCCACACCGTTTATTTTCGATGCCGTTAAAGGTGATTTTTCTGCCAAACTGTTTCAGCGTTTTTGCAATTATTACGTAAGCGGTTTCTTTAATACTGTCAAAATACTCATGGAAAATTGCCAAAACCTGCAGTATATTTTTTATCCGTCTTCGATCGCTGTCGAGGAATATCCATCAAATATGTGTGAGTATGCGGCTGCCAAATCATCAGGAGAGTTTATTTGTAACTTTCTGGCGAAGAAGTTTACTAACCTTATTGTATATAAACCAAGGATCTCGAGGATGGCGACTGACCAGACAGCCAGCCTTTTGCCTGTTAATAATCAGGACCCGGGTCCTGTCATTCTTGAGCATTTAAGATGCATGAAAAAATTAAAATGAGTGAAGCTGTAAGTTCACTTGTAGACCGGATAGTCTCAAAAAATAAGCTTCAGAAAAATATGATTTTAACCGGCTTAAAATCGCTTTCCGGAGATAATCTCTGTGACTTTGAAGCTTACATTAACTTTTGTTCCAAAAAAGGAATGAATCACAAATATCTATCAGATTGTTACGAACTGATAACCCGGGCGAGTTTTCGTGAACAAGTGTATTTTAAGCGCCATAAAAAATACAGGTACAGCAGCTATAGTGAAGTTTCTAATTCAGTGTATTTCAATGAAGACTATATGTTGCGTTATATGACAGGGCTGGCGTTAACATCTTTTTTATGGCCCAACCATGTGGCAATGATGAACTATTTTCATGAGAATTTGCCGCGTGATAAAGCCGGACTGTACCTTGAAATCGGACCTGGACACGGGTTTTATATGATGAATGCTATGCGGTTGACTTCTTTCTCCCATTTTCTTGCAGTTGATATAAGCCCCACAAGCGTTAATATGACTAAAAGCATACTCAGCGATTCATCTTTCGGTAAGTTTGACAGGTATGAGATAATACAGGGTGATTTCCTTGAATTCCCGTCCACTGATAAATTTGACGTCATTGTTATGGGAGAGGTTCTTGAACATGTCGAAAGCCCGGTTTCTTTTCTTAAAAAAGCTCACTGTTGCTGCAAAGAAAATGGTTTTATTTATATAACAACAGCAATCAACGCTCCAGCAGTGGACCATATATACCTTTACCGGTCATCGGAGCAGATTGAGACTCAAGTTAAATCATGCGGTTTTGAGGTATTAAATAAACTTGTTTGCCCTTATTATGGAACTTCTTTAGAAGAAAGCATACAAAATGATCTGCCTGTTAATATAGCACTCGTTCTTCAAAAGAGTAACTAAATGAAGGAAATGAAATACAGTGAAATTATAAAACAAAACGCTTCTCTTGGTCAACAGATGAACACTGACAAGTTCCCCATCAGTGTCCTGTCAAATATTATGGTGGACCAAATCAAGGATATTGGAGAATATTTTCTCAAAACAAACGGCCTCAATGCGGAGTTGCTGGTCGGCGACTATGACAATATCCTGCAGGAATCACAAAAAACAGCGGATTGTAGAGTCGCGGTAATCTTTTGGGAAGCCGCCAATCTGCTCGATGGATTTCAATACCGGGCAGATTCCATGAAAAAAGAACAGCTCGAGGAACTTTTAAATAAAACTGTAAATGAAATTGATTTTGTTTTGAAATCTCTTGCCGATAAATCGCTTGTAATCTTCAATTCCTTCTCAAGTAATGTTTTTAATTCTACGCTGCTTGAAAGAAACAATTTTGATCACTTCTGCGATTCACTTAATTCTTATCTTAAAAAATACAGTGCTGCAAATCTGCGAGTGATCGATATTGACCGGATCATATCAAATCTGTCTGTCGCCGAAAGTTCTGATATGAGATTTTATTACTCTTCAAAATCCCTGTACACGGTTGATTTCTTCAAAGCTTACGTGTCTGATGTCTTTCATTATATTTTGTCAGCATGTGGAAAGACCCGAAAGGCCTTGATATTCGACTGTGACAACACTCTTTGGAAGGGAATTCTGGGGGAGGACGGAATTGATAATATTGAAATGTCAGGGTACACCCCAGCCGGAGCTGTATATAAGGAAATACAGTATATCGCCCTTCAGCTTAAGCAAAAAGGGGTGATTTTAGGCATTTGCAGTAAGAATAATCCGCAAGATGTCGATCAGGTGTTTGCCGAACATCCCTCCATGACTCTAAGAGAAGAAGATATTGCCATCAGGAAAGTGAACTGGAATGATAAAGTGTCTGGGTTGAAACAGATTGCTGAGGAGCTTAACATAGGCCTTGACAGTCTTGTTTTTGTGGACGATTCAAAGTTCGAGATAGAGATGGTAAATGAAATGCTTCCACAAGTGCACACCATATTAGTGCCGAAAAAACTATCGGATTACCCTGCGGTTTTAAGAAGTTCATGCCGCCTGTTCTTAAGTGAATCACAGACGCATGAAGACAGGATGAAAACGAAGATTTATAGTGTACAGGCTGTAAGAAAAAAAGAAAGCCTTAAATTTGAAAATGTTGAAGATTATTTAAAGTCGCTTGAACTTCGATTAACTGTTAAAACGGACGATAAGAACTCTATTCAAAGGCTGGCACAGCTTACGCAAAAAACAAATCAGTTTAACTTGACCACAAAACGGTATACTGTTTCTGATATTTCAAAATTCATGAATTCTGACGACCACATAGTGTTTAGTTTTGAACTCTCGGACAAATACGGAAGTTACGGGATTACCGGTCTGAGCATAGTTCAGATTGACCTTGAGAATTTGAATGCTGATATCGACACATTTTTAATGAGTTGCAGGGTAATAGGACGAAACGTCGAGTTTAGTTTTTTCCGTTTCATCGTTGACCGCCTTAAAGAAAAAAAAATTCAGCAAGTTAAATCGCATTATATTCAAACCCTTAAAAATAAACAGGCAGAAAACTTCTTTGAGAATTGCGGGTGCGGACTTGTTAATGAAACTGCGAAAGAAAAACATTACAAAATGTTTTTAGACCAACCGGTGCTGAACACTTTTGATTACATAGGAGTTGTAAATGGAAGACAGGATTAAAAAAGTTATGTCTGAAGTGCTTGGGCTTGACATTGCCAAAATTAATAAAGACACTTCGGTCGATACGGTAGATACATGGGATTCACTTAGGCAGATGAATCTTATTGTCGCACTGGAAGATGAATTTGATTTCGAATTTGATGAAGATGAAATGACAGAATTAACCGGTTTTACAATTATTGTAAATTCGGTCTCAAAAAAAGTTGCTTGCCGATAAGATGCTCCATTCTTTTAAAAGATTTAACAGTTTCGCAGAAGTTTCAAAAGCTCATTTAGCAGTTGTTTTTTTGCTGAATTTTGCAGAAGCTTTTTTCGCTGTGTCAGGCCTTGCGTTGCTTTATCCTTTGATCCGTTTTCTGCAGGTTGGAAAAGAAACTTTTGTAAACGACATAGGCCAAAGCAGCCTCAAATACATCGAAAAGTTGTCTGATTTTTTGGGGATCGAAATCTCTCTCGGCTTTCTTGTAATTTGCGCGGTTTTGCCTTTGCTTTTACAGCAGATGTTCAGGTTCCTGAAAGAATATGTTGCAATACAAATTCAAAATAATTCTGTATGCCGTATGCAAAGGAAACTTATTAACTCAATGTTCAGTGTCGATGTCGAGTTTTTCTCACGCACACAGCTTGGTGAGCTGGGCAATGCCGCGACAACCGCCACCTTCAGGGCCGGTCTCACGATACAGCAAATAATTAATTACTTCAGCAGCATCCTGATTGGCACGGTTTATTTTATCGTAATGTTGGTTATATCATGGAAGCTTACGCTTGTTTCAGTTTTAATCATAGGGTTGATTCCTCTGCTTACAAATAGGCAGTCTCACGCAATAAGACAGAGGAGCAGGCTTGTCGAGTCAATAAACCGTGACCTCCATGCTTACCTTATTGACAGGCTGCGTTCTATTAAGAGGATGCTTCTTTCTAACATGTCAGATGTTGAAATGGATTATTTCTCCAGGATGGCACAGAAAAGAGAAAAGACGATTGTACACACCCTGACCCTGATTTCTCTTATAAATAATACTCTTGAGCCTGCCATGATGGCTGTGGCCCTGGCGATTATTTTTGTTGGGGTTAAAGTAATTCATATTGAATATGCTGTCCTGTTCCTGTTTTTGTATATCGTGACTAAAACCAAGCCTGCGATAAACAGCGTTGTAAAGTCTAAAAACCAGGCATTAATATACATGAGAAGTTTTGATGTAGTTGAGGATGTTTACCGTAGGATTTCAAGCGCAACGACAATCAAAAATGGGACCAAAGAACTTAATAAACTTGAAAAGTATATTAAAATTGACAAATTAACTTTTGCTTATGATAAAAAAGATCCGCTTTTTGATAACTTATCTGTTTCTTTTATGGCCGATCAAACGACAGCGCTTGTTGGAAGGTCCGGCTCCGGCAAAACAACGCTGCTCGACCTTATTCTACGTTTCCGCGAGCCGCAAAGCGGCAGTATAATGTTTGATGACACCGAACTTAAAGAAATCAAGCTGGAAAGCTTGCGAAGCAGAATTGGCATGCTCTCGCAGGATATTATGCTTTTCCACGGAACCATCATCGATAATATTACTTACGGGCTTAAAAATTTAACAGAAGATCAGGTACGAAATGCATGTCGTATGGCCCATGTTGATGACTTTGTTGAGCACCTCCAGGAAGGCTATGAAAGTCATATCGGTGAGTGTGGCGCTAAACTGTCAGGCGGCCAAAAACAGAGACTGGCACTGGCGCATATTTTTCTGAAGAACCCTGAGATCATTATTCTTGATGAACCGACCAGCGCGCTGGACGGTGAAACTGAGTTAATCATCAAAAATGCAATTGATAAGATGAAAGGCACAAAAACTATTATTATCGTAGCGCATAGGTTATCGACAATAAGGAATTCTGATGATATTATTGTGCTCGATAGTGGCCGTGTTTTATCTCGGGGTACATTTGACAAATTGATGGAGGAAAGTGAAGAATTTCGCAAAATGGTGAAATACCAACAGATATAGTTGTCTTAAACAAAACTATGCATCAGTGATACATGGAAAATGATAAGAATAAAAATCCGCTTGTTTCTGTAGTCATACCGACTAAGAACAGAGCTAAGCTTCTTGAACGTGCAATTAAGAGCGTTCTTGTTCAGGGCATTGATGACTATGAAATAATTGTAGTTATAGACGGGGCTATGGACGAAACAGAGCAGATAGTTAATGCATTTAATGATAAAAGGATAATTGTTTACAGACATGAAATTTCTAAAGGTGCTTCAGCCGCACGTAATACTGCAATGAGACATAGTCGTGGCAAATATATAGCATTTCTGGACGATGACGACGAATGGACACCAGATAAACTTGAAGTACAGTTGCCTGTCATTCAAAACTCGGGTGAAACAGTGGGGTTGGTATATGCCTGGATGGAATATGTTCAGGACGGCAAAATAACGGGGATACGCGCTCCGGAATTAAAGGGTGATGTCTTCGTGGAAATGCTCGATAAACAGGCCATAGGCGGCTGTCCGACAATTATTATAAAACGCTCTGTAATGGAAAAAGTGGGCTGCTTCGATGAGAATCTGCCTCGCGGAAACGATGGGGACTACTGGCGTAGGATATGCAGAAACTACAATGTAGATTATGTGCCTAAAGTATTAGCGAAAGTGTATATTGGCCACCAAGACAGAATAAGTACTAGGAAAACGCCGGAAAATATTGACGACGGGATACGAAGTAAAATGCATCGAATGAACATTTTCCGAGATGATTTTAAGAGACACTCTAAGCCATGCGCGAAGTTGTATGCACGAATTTCCTATGACTATCTGTGCCGATTTTCTTTGTCTCGAAAATATTATGATTTTCTGAAATATTTGAAGTATAGTTTTTTTTCTTTTTTTCGTGCTCCTCTCAGTTTCTTCTGGTTCCGTTCTTGTCTTCGGTTTTTTTGCACAAAAAATACAAGGAAATAAATTAGATGAATAAGACCGATAAAAGCCAGCCTGTTTTTATTTTTGGCTGTCCTAGGTCGGGCACTACTTTGCTTAGACTGATGCTGACCAGTCACTCCACAGTCTGTATACCCAGCGAAAGTGATTTTTGTATTAAGATGTTCAGCAAGTGGGGACAACTTATAATAACCGGACAACCGCAGTTGAGGGCGTTTTTAAATGAACTTTATTTAAATGACAAATTTAAAGAATGGGGTATAAAAAGAGATGAGTTGCACGATTACCTTATAAAATTATTACCGCTGAATTATGCAAAATGTGTTGAGCAAATATACGTCTGCTATATGAAAAGCAAAGACAAAAATGGCATCTGGGGGGACAAAAATCCGGGATACGTATATTCGGTCGATGTTATTTTAAAGCTTTTTCCGCAAGCCAAGTTAATTCATGTTGTACGGGACGGGCGGGCAGTATTCTTGTCAAATATGCAGGCTAACGCAGCTAAAGGCAGGCATGGACTCAAGGCTGTATTTCCATGTGATGCCTATGGAAGTGCATTTAATTGGATTAGGGCTCTTCATGCTGCAAGGAAATTTATATCGTATGAGAATTTTAAAGAAATAAAATATGAGACACTGCTCGAACAACCAAAAGTGACTCTTGAAAATTTATGCAGTTTTTTGGGGATTGAATTTGAGGATGCGATGCTCAAATATCATTACAGAAATAAGTCGCAACAGCTTGTTCCGCAACACAGGTCGGCATGGCACAAAAACACTTTCAAAGAAATTGATTCTACTAGGATAGATGCTTGGAAAAAAAGCCTCAAATCAAAAGACATTTATTTGTTTGAGCTTTTGGCAGGTAGGTATTTAAGAAAAAACGGGTACAATTGTAAGTTTTCTTTTAATCATCTATTCCAATTCAGGCCAATATTTTTCCGTCACCTTCTGAGGCTCTTTTATTTGAGTGCCCCATTACCTGAAGGATTTAAACAAAAAATTAAGGTCTTGCGCCATTGGTACTTCTGGCGCAAAGAGATTTCCATAAGAAGCATTCGTGAATTTTTTGCAAGATATGGCGGAAATAAAAAACGTTTACCGGGCAATAAGGAACTGATTGTTTTTATGATAGGAATGCCCCGCACCGGAACAAGTTTAATGAAGAATTTCTTTGGAGACCATAAAGGTCTTGAGATTCAACCTTTTCAAAAAGATGGTTTTTTTGTGTCATGGGAAAAAACAAATAACTCCAATTCTATATTGATCGACAAGTCAACTCATTATATTCGAAACTTAAACTTGATCCGATCAGCAACTGGTGTCAATGCGGCATTTTGTTGTATTGTAAGAGATCCTCGTGACCAGCTTATAAGCCTTTTTGAATTTGACCGACATCCTGAGTTGCCAAGAACTAAACTGTTCTGGAATAAATGGGCTAAGCAATATTTAGGTTTTATTGAATTTGCAAAAAAACATAGTAACATAAAATGCTTCTTGATCCGATATGAAGACCTTGTGAGCTACCCAGTCGAAAGTAAAAGAACCTTTCTAAAATGGATTGGGGTTTTCGAAGGAAATGAAAATATTGAATCAAAATATGAAATTGCTGTTTTAAATGACAGGCAGGATCCTAAAGTGGCTCAACAGTCCTCTGTAAATAAATCTTCAATCGGCCGTTATAAGGCCACTAAATGCCCGGATCAGTTAGCTATGGTCAATGCGTTTCAGTACAACTCAAAAGCGAAAAAATTAATGAATCTTTTTGGCTATTCCGACAATGGTCTCGCCGATATAAAAATTATCGGAATACCTAATTTGTTTGTTTTTGAACCTAACTTAAAACCTTCAGAAAAAAACGTAACTTAATGCAAAAAACTGAAGTCTCTGTAATAATTACAACACACAACAGGCCAAAATTGTTAAAACGCGCAATAGATTCAGTTCTTGCACAAACTTACAGGTATTTCCTGTTATACATAATTGACGACGCGTCGAATGATGAAACTCGTAAATTGGTAAGTGAATATTTTGATAAATGCACAAGGGTCAATTACATTAGGCTT
This sequence comes from uncultured Pirellulales bacterium, assembly GCA_964628195.1. GTDB lineage: Bacteria > Planctomycetota > Phycisphaerae > Sedimentisphaerales > Anaerohalosphaeraceae > CAZVPF01. Next base: position 141,186 of record CAZVPF010000002.1, read on the forward strand.
GAACAAAATCAGGGTCTTGCTAAGGCTAGGAACAAGGGATTAGAAATTTCTGAAGGGCAATTCATCGCCTTTCTGGACGACGATGACTGGTGGAAGCCTCAGTGCCTTGAAAAACGAATGAATATACTCAACTCGCTTCCCGGGCGGGAACTAAAACGACTTGGCGTTGTCTACTGCGGCTGTGAGATCCAACTAACTGATTCGGGCGAAATTACATATAATATGCCTCAGATCATTGGAAGTATTCGTGAAAATATCATCGCTAAGGACATATCGACAATCCCTTCCTCGTGCTTATTCTCCCGAGAGGCTCTTGAAAAAGCAGGCTTGTTTGACGAAAGCCTCGTCTCATCGATCGACCATGATATCTGGATGTCACTCGCGAAACAGGGTTTCAACGCTTATGCGGTAAATGAACCTCATGTCGTTACTTATGAATCGACAAAACGAAATGCGATGATGACCGATACAGAAAAACGCATAAGAGGTGTCGAACAATACCTTGAGAAGTGGAGTCCGGTTTATAGAGAATGGCTGGGCGATGCAAGTAGCTCAAAGTATATAAAAAAATATCGTAGAAGGGTCCTTGTCCGCATGGCTGCAACAAAGATACTCTCAGGTAAACCACGCGAAGTTAGGGCAATATTCAGGCACATTCTTTCAAAAGGGCACAACTTCATATTCGAAGCACTTTATGTTTCGCGGCTTATTTTTCTTCAAAAGATTAAAATGGTTTGCCCAAAGTGGTTTGCAAGATGGGTCAGGAAAAAGAAAAAATTGGAAATAGTTTGATGCAACAGCCAAAAGTTGGCAGTATGGCAATTTCAAAACAAAGTGTGTCGGACCATCCCGCCATTGATTACGCTATGGTGACACTGCTTGTTTGTATTTCCGGAAACAATCTGCTCTCTTCGATTACAAACATTCGAATTTTATTGATTTCAACACTTCTATCTTTTTGCGGTGTTTTATGCTTAAGGCAAGTCTTTTGCGTTTCAAAAAGACTCATAGTGGTTATGGTTGGATTCGGGATTTTGTTTCTTTTCCATTGGTATCAGTTTAACTTTCTGCCAATTCAAACAATTTGCGGCTTTTATGTTAAGTTGCTGATAGCTTTCATCGGCTGTTGTATAATAAAAGATTTTTGTAGAAAGCTTATAGATGTTTTTTTCTGCATTTGCATAGTCAGCCTGATATTTTTCTTTGGTGAGCAGTTATTTAACCTTTTTAACGTAGATCTTCGTGCTGTGTTTCAACCCGTTGCTGACTTTCTGGGGTCAGAAAGAGGATTACATATTGGTATATACAATTTTTTTGCAGTCCGCCGAAACAGCGGCATATTCTGGGAACCGGGTGGATTTTCAGGATATCTGTTAATAAGTCTTATTCTATTAAGTTTTGAAAAGGAGAGATACAACTCAAAAGGATTTTGGATTAGATTTTGGGTCCTGTTTACCGGGGTTCTTACAACTTATTCAACTACAGGATATATTGTTTTGCCTTTCCTGGTCTTTCTTTATTACCAATTCCATGAAAATAAAGGGACTAAGAAAAATGCCTTTATCAATTTCTCAAAATTGCTTTTTTTGTGCATATTGTTAGAGTCAGCTTTTTTTATTTCTTATTATCTTACATTTAATGAACCAGGTGACCCTGCATATAATACTGGAAAATATCATAAAGTGCATGGCGACTTTGTGTTTGAGAAGATCAAACGGCAGTATAACTATGCTAAGAATACACAGAGGTCTTTAAAGCATCAAAGCCGTTTTGATGATATTATTGATGATTTAAGTTATATTGAACAGCGCCCATTCACCGGCTGGGGCATTCATAAAAAGACAAGATACCGGTTGCATCCAACAAATGTTTATGAAAGCGGTCATGGTTGTGGGTTAACCGATTTTTGGTGTAAATTCGGCATTTGGGGCATGACCATCCTGGTAATTTGCATGCTGGTTAGCTTTTTAAAGATATCGAATTGGTCTTATTTTACAGCTTGTTTTAGTGTATTTTTGATACTTTTGATTTCCGCAGGTGAAAATTTCATCCGGTTTCCTCTATATTATTCCTTATTCTTTTTAGGAATTTCGATTAGAAAATTCGAAAAAAAAAGTTTTGAATAACAGGTTAATTACAAACATAGCTGTTCTTATGACTTGCCATAACCGCAGGAAGTTGACTGTTGAATGTCTGCAGAGGCTTTTTTCTCAGGACTGTATTAGGGATATCAACCTCAATGTTTATCTTGTAGACGCTGGAAGTACCGATGGAACCGTTGAGGCGATTCGGCAAAAATTCCCTGATGTAAAAGTGATTGAAAAAGACGATAAACTTTACTGGTGCGGCGGTATGCGGGTCGCTTTTGAGCATGCCTGTAAAGGTAATTATGATTATTATTTATGGCTCAACGATGACTCCATGTTGTATGTAAACGCATTAGGACAAATGTTGACAACAGCAAGAAATACGGAACCAGAATTAACCGCAGGCCCAATTGTCGTTGGTTGTTTATGCGATCCGGTAACAGGTCAATATACCTATGGGGGCCATGTCAGACCCAACCCCCAAAAACCGGTCAAATTCGAGCCTGTAATACCGAACGGATGCTCACAAAAGTGTGACACTATAAATGGCAATTGCGTGCTTGTCCCGAGACATGCGATAAATATTTTAGGCAACCTTAGTTCGAAATTCTCACACAGAATGGGCGATACGGATTATGGGTTGCGGGCGATATCAAAGGGAATTGATATATTTACAACGCCGGAATATATCGGTACCTGTCCGCAAAACCCACCCGCTGAGTGGCTCGATCCTGAAGTTCCGATTTCAAAACGTTTAAAATTATTACGCCATCCCAAGGGACCAAATCCTCAAGAGTGGGCGGTTTTTACGAAGAGGCATGTCGGATGGAAATGGCCTTTTTATGTAATTAGTCTCTATTGCAGGATAATATTTCCCAACTTGCGCAAATCGGATAAAGACAAATAAAATGTCGGCTGACCGGAATAATTTGAGCAATACGAAAATAGCGGTTTTTTATACGCATCTTGGCCCTTATCATTCTGCGAGGTTAAACGCTTTAAACAAAATCTTCCCAAGAACTTGTGCTGTTGAAATCGCGTCCGGTGAAAAGATATACCCTTGGAAATATGATAGATCACTATACTCATTTAAGAGAAAAATCCTTTTTCCTGAAGATTCAATCGACGATGTTCCTGTAAAAGCTCAGTGTGAATCTGTGCAGGTTTTCCTTGATGAATTCAATCCGGATTTTATAGCGGTCGCAGGCTATGGGGAGCCTTCTATGCGCGCCGCCGCTGCCTGGGCAAGAAAAAATAATGTGCCGGTCATTCTTCTTTTCGCATCAACAATGAAGGGAAACCGCCGCCCTTTTTTAAAAGAAATAATAAAAAGATTCTGGATAAGACAATATTCAGCTGTCGCTGCTTTGGGAACCGCCGCTGAAGAGTACGCCCTTGCTCTGGGGGTTCCAAAGCATAAGATTTATAAGATCGGCAACGTGGTTGATAACCAATACTTCACCGGCACTGTGGAAAAGTTGAAAAATAAAGCTAATGAAATCAGAAGCCAATACGGCCTTCCAAAAAAATTCTTTGTGTGTGTATCAAGGTTTTCCGAAGAGAAAAATCTCTTTGGTCTTTTGGATGCCTTTGTTTTATACCGCCGTTCTGGTGGTGAATGGGACCTTGTACTGGTTGGCGGCGGACCCCTGCAGTCGGACATTCAAAAACACATCTCTGACAACAACATCAAAGGTGTTCATCTTTTCGGGTGGCATTCATATGATGAACTGCCGATTTTCTACATGCTCGGTTCCGGACTCATTCTTCCGAGTTTCAGGGAAACATGGGGGCTGGTTGTCAACGAGGCTATGGCATGCGGCCTGCCGGTACTTGTAAGCAGAAACTGCGGCTGTGAGCCTGACCTCTGCCGTGAAGGTGTCAACGGTTATTCATTTGAACCTGAAAATTTAGAGGAAATTAAAAACACAATGCTAAAAATTTACAATTTGGAAATAAGTAATTCCGCCCGGCAAAGCCAAAGGATTATTTCCAATTTCACTCCGGAAACATGGGCGGATAAAATAAAAAAAATAATAGCAGATTTTTATGCACTTAAAAAATAAAACAGAAGAGCTTAATGAAATGGATCAGTATTTTTCGGGAAAAAAACTTTACGGAAATGATTTTGATTCTGAGCAAATAAAGCAATGGTTCAATGACGAAAAAGAAGCATACTCAAGTCTTGGGAAAGGCACAAAATCCAATGGAGGGTATGGATATCACCTCTTAAATCAACAAACTTTGCTGAAACATCTGCCGGATAAACATTTTGACCGTGTTCTCGGCTTCGGCAGCGCCCATGGGCAGGAGTTTGTTCCCATACTGGACAAAATAGGACATTTGACAATACTTGAACCTTCTGAAAAGTTTATTAGGAATCATATCGGCAACGTCCCTGTCGAATATCACCAGCCGAGTGCAGATGGAACTTTTGAGTATGAAGAAAACACCTTTGACTTGATACTGTGTATTAGTGTCCTTCATCATATTCCAAATGTGAGTACAATAATTAAAGAGTTTGCAAGGTGCTGCAGGCCCGGCGGATATGTGCTGATAAGAGAACCCATCACCTCAATGGGTGACTGGAGAAAGCCGCGAAGCGGACTCACAAAACATGAAAGAGGTATACCCCTGAATATACTTGAGCGAATGATATTGGATTGCGGCTTAAGAATTATAAACAGGCAAAAGTGCATGTTTTCACTGACCAGCCGCTGGAGGTACCTGACCAAAAACGCACCTTACAACTCAGGCATTGCAATGTTTTTTGATCGCATACTATGCGCTGCCTTTTGCTGGAACTCTGTTTATCATGCAAAAACCCCTTTTCAAAAATTCCGACCTACCTCGGCCTCTTATGTACTGCAGAAACCATCATAAGAACTAAATTGTTGGAGTATTTATGAACATGCTTCACTGGCAGACAAGCAAAACTATTCGGGTTGATTCATATAAGGTGCCATGCGCAAGGGAACCAGAGGACTCCGCATTTCCGCATGCGATCAGACGGGACTCAAAATTGAAGGGCTTTGCTAAAAGAATCTTTTGGCCGTTTTTGTCCTGTCGCAACCGCATATTTGTTGACGGTTTTATCGAACGGGTTATAAAACGATGGGCCGCAGAATTAATTTCACCCGAAACGGTTTTTCTTGAAGTCGGGTGCGGCAATATGGAAATGATAAAAATCTTGCCGCCGGAATTGTATTATAATGGTTTCGATATCTCGCTCTCCCAATTTCATATCAGTCGAATAATGGAAAAAGACGGGAAAGTGAACATCGCTGTCGCAAGCGCGACAGATATACCGCTTGCCGATTCCAGTGTCAACCTTATCATTTCGTGCGAAGTTTTCGAGCATATTCTCGATCTGGATAAAGCTATAAGCGAGATTCTCCGTGTAGCGATGCCGGGTGCGTCTTTACTTTGCAGTATTCCCAACAATTTCTGTCATAAGTACAAGGTGAAAGGGCCACATCCGGACCATGTCAATAATTTCACATTTCAGGGTTTTATTGATTACATGGAGACAAGAGGGTTTGACTGCAAAAAAAAATTAATGAAAGGCTTTTGGATTCCTTTTCCAAAATGGCTGGTTAAAACAAGCTGCCATCTCCCTGTAAAACCTAAGACTGAATATTATTGCACAAATTTTTTCTACCATTTCAAGGTGACTAAACAAAGTTAATGCCGAGTTACCACCCTCAGTTAAAAGTTGCACATGTCCTTGCTTACCTTGCAAGCAGGTACGGAGGTCCGCCCAGAGTCGCATTAGCATTGGGCAAAGAGATGGCAAGGCTTGGTTGTGAATTATCGTATTATGCCACCTCTAAACAGGATGAAAAGCGCGAATTTGAAGATTCTCAGAAAAAAATTAAACTTTTTGAAACCACCTTGCTCAAAAGTTGGTATTACAGCCCAAGCATTTCAAAAGCACTTTTAAATGTAATAACCAACCTCGACATTGTTCATATACACGAACTCTGGTCATACCCTCAACTTGTCGCTTCCCGACTTTCTCGACGATCACAAACTCCCTACATTATAACTCCCCATGGCCTGCTCGAACACTGGCGGTACAACAGCAAAGGCTTCAAAAAAAGAGCTTATATGGCAGCGGTATGCAGGAAAATGCTTAATAACTCGGCCTGCCTGCATGCCATAACCCCACTCGAGGTCGAAGGTTTTCGGCGCATCGGCTACAAAGGGCCCGTGACAGTTATACCCAACGGCATTGACCCGGACGACTTTGCCGATATGCCCGAACCCAGGCAAGCCCAACTGGATTGGCCGATATTGAAAAACAAAAGAACCGTCCTGTTCTTGTCCCGTCTCAGCAAAGAAAAAGGCCTTGACCTGCTTATCCCTGCATGGGCCCGCATGAAAGAGAAAAATTCATACGACGATTGCGTTCTCATAATTGCCGGCCCCGATTACCGAGGCTATGCGAACACAGTGCAAAAGCTTGTGGACAGCTATCAAATAAATGACAGCGTGCTTATGACCGGTATTGTTACCGGCCGAAGAAAGCTTTCACTGGTTTCTTGTGCGGATATTTACACGCTTCCATCTTACAGTGAGGGGTTCAGTATATCCCTGCTTGAAAACATGGTTGCCGCAAATCCGGTGTTAGCTACTACAGGATGCAACTTCCCTGAAATTGCCGAATATGATGCAGGAATTTGTGTCGAACCCGACATCGACCAGGTTAAGACATCTCTTGAAAAGCTTCTGGACCTTTCCCGCGAACGTCGATTACAAATGGGGCAAAATGGCAAAACACTGGTGTTGCAAAATTATACTTGGTCGGCAGCATCTAAAAAGATGCTCTCGGTCTATAAAAATATTGTCAGTGGCAGAGAAATACCAATGTTCCCTCAGGCTGAAGTGACAGGGTAATGAAAACATGATGATTTCTATAATTACTGTTTGTTACAACAGCGAAGCTACGATTAGACAAACTATCGAGAGCGTGATATCACAGGATTATGAAAAAATCCAGTATATCATTATCGATGGCGGCTCAACCGACCAAACTCTCAAAATTATTAAACAGTTTCCCGAAGCGGTGGACAAGTGTGTTTCCGAACCGGACCGGGGCGTCTATGACGCCATGAACAAAGGAATTTCACAGGCAAACGGTGATTTAATAGCATTCCTAAATGCTGATGACATTTACGCCTATCCGCAAGCCGTCAGGGATATGGTAAATTTAATAATTAACGATAAAGTTGATGCCGCCTATGCCGACCTCATGTATGTCGACAGATACAAAGACAACAAAATTGTAAGAAAATGGAAAACCGGGCCATATAAAACAGACGCTTTTCGTTACGGCTGGGTACCACCTCATCCGACATTTTTCTGTAAGAAAAGCGTATATAAGGAATTAGGTGTTTTTGACACAAACTTTGAAGTTGCCGCTGATTTTGAGCTTATGCTTCGTTTTATCGAAAAGAACAGCCTGAAAACCGCCTACCTGCCTCGATACCTTGTAAAGATGCGAACAGGTGGAAAAGCCAACCAGGTTCCCGGCATTGCCAGGGGCAACCGCGACATTCTCAGGGCATTTTCAAAACATAAAATAAAACCATCCCCTTTATACTTTTTAATTAAACCAGTGACAAAAGCCTTGCAATATATTCTTAAATAACATACATTCCGCTGTTGAGGCCTAGTCATCGAGAGAGAATGACAGATACAGTCGAATTGTGGAATTTATCAAAAAAATGACCCCCGCTTCATTGGAGAAGCATTATGAATACAAAGACAGCAATATGGATTCAGTTGCTTCTTTTTATATTTGATGTCTTTTTAATTAATGTTATTTTTCTTGGCAGTTTTGCACTGCGTTACGGGTTGCCGCTCCCTGGATATAATTTCCGGCCCTACAAAGAAAATTTCCTTTTTGTGACATTTCTTTATGCCCTTGCTTTCGCTATTTGTGGCTGCTTTCGACCGAGATACCAGTCCCGCTGGGCACTGTTTAAGTGTGTCTTCAAAGGGATTTTTGTGGGTACGCTGCTCGGCGTATCACTTGTGTATGTTAATAGGGAGCAATGGTCGGCTTTTCCCTCAAGCGTATTTCTTATCGCCTTCATATTCGGGCTTTTTGTAATTTTCCCCCTGCACTTGATTGTTCTAAGTATCGCTGACAGAATAAGAAAAAAAGTCTTGATTATAGGACAGGGAAGGATTGAAGATGTCCTTGATGAAAAAAGTAGAACTGACTGCAAGCAGATTGAAAAGATTGAAGATATCCTGCATCATGAAGATGCAGATGAAATTATTATCTGCAAAGAATTTCATGATGATGCCCAGATGAATCTTCTTATCTTTCTTTTGCTCAAACTTAATATCAATGTCATCTTCAGTCCTGCTTTATATGCCAAGTTGCTGTCGGAAAGTGTGATGGAGGAAAATGCCCTGAGATATGTTGCTACCTCGCTCGGTAGAAAATCCGACACGGAGGAATTTCTTATTCGCGCTCTTGACATCTTATTGAGTCTTGTCCTGTTGCTGGTCCTCTCGCCGGTTATGCTCCTCATCGCCTGCCTCGTTAAGTTAAGCTCTCCAGGACCGGTCATTTTCTGTCAGACAAGGCTTGCCAAAGATGGCGAGCCATTTATTTTGTACAAGTTTCGGACAATGGTGGATAACGCGGAAAGAGAATCCGGCCCCGTGTTAGCATCCGAAAACGATGATCGTGTAACACCTATCGGGGCCTTTTTAAGGCAGACACGGCTTGACGAGATGCCGCAGTTGTTCAACGTTCTTCTCGGCCAGATGAGCCTCGTCGGTCCCCGCCCTGAACGGCTGCATTTTATCAGGCAGCATCGAGTTCTCAGAGAAATGCGGCTTGCGGTAAAGCCCGGCCTGACAGGTTTCGCTCAAATTCGCAATCTTTACGATCTTCACCCACGGCACAAGATTAAGTACGATTACCTTTACATACAAAAAAGGTCCTTGGCGCTGAACCTCTATATACTGTTAAAGACCCTGCCCGTAATTATAATGCGGAAGGGGCGTTGAATATCACTCCCTGTTTTCATCACACTGGAAGATCTTTAGCAGTTTCTTTTTATCTTCATCCAGCCATAATGAATTAACTAGCCAGCCATATTCTCCGGTCCCTTGTTGGCCATCCTTCTCATCAGTAATGTCCAAAATGTAATCATAGTTTTCAGGAATATACTTGTCGTTGTATCGTAATCCCTCCCTGCCTGCATACAAGGGTATCCGCAAATCTTCCGCCGCAATAATATCTTCAGGGTCCGTATTGTCTTTTATCCATTCTGCAGCTGTAAGGAAACCCTTTTTGTCGCTGCCGATAGGAAAAAGATTAACCGCTTTGCCGGCATTTGCTGCAAATCCGAGAATAACAAGAATTCCGAACCAGCACATTTTGCTGTCTTTCTTCAGACCGAAAAAATCCTTATCCTTACCACCGCTTAAAAAGCCTGCCATTTTCTCAATCCCCGCGGGAACGTAAAAAAACGTCAGAATAGCCATAGACAGGCAGTGCCTTCTGCTGATATATTGCCAATTTATATAAAGCAGGATCATCATCACCGCGTAAATCATCAGCATCAGTGAAACAATCATCTCCTTACTGGAAGAATCGCTCCTGATCTTTCGCAAGCCGCAGAACAAACCAATGCCCCATGGAATGAAAAAGTAGTAGTTCAGATTTTCCGATAATCGGCTTATAAGCTTTCCAGTTCCCCGTACTGCATCGATTCCAGTTCCTGTCCTTTGGATAGATGGAACAGTGGTTTCTTTTAAGGGTGCACTCAAGTTATCCCTGCTGATTATCAGCCTGAATTTCGAAGGTAACTTTCTTTCAGACATACATATATGGGGCCCTGCGGTTACTGTAAAACCAGCCGCTAAATATAGACTAAAAGCTAATACTTTGGCTGGGAGCATTTTATGCTTTCTGGAAATAATTGTAGCTACAGCCCAGAAAAAACAAATTATAATTATTATACCGGATTCAGGTCGTATCAAATAACCCAAACCGCAAAATAAACCGGATAGAAAAAATAGTCTTCTTAATCTATTTTCCATACCCAGTGCGAGAAACATAAACGACGTTGAGAAAAATAAAAGGTAAGGCCATTCTCTAAGAATATCCGCACCCATCTCCGCAGGGTAGGGCAAAGTCAGCAAAATAAGCATACCCAAAAAACTGTAACCCCTGCAGACAAAGACCCTTCCCAGCAAATAAAGCGGAACCACGCAAAGAGTCCTGCAAACAAGCGAAGCGATCTGCCCTGACAAAATCCAGTTTCTTATGCCGAAAACGCTCAGAAGCTTAAAATGGCCCCATATTAAAAACCCATACCCCGGGTGAGGCCGGCTAAAAGCATCGAACGGCTCGGAATCGACCTGTTTCGCCGACTCTATATAATACGGCCCGTCTTTTGTTATCAAAACAGTCGTTGCGATCAGCCATGCACCGATTGTAATACTCAGACCCGCAAGGACCAGCAAATATATTAAATCAGACCGCCCGAACGAAAAAGAACTTTTTGAACCAACAGCCGAATCCTTATCTTTCATGTCAAATATTCTCCATATTAACCCGAGAATTCTAACTGTTACATTTGAGCATTTCAAGTTTATTAATCTTGCTCCAAATTTGCACTTGAGTTATTGCGCATTTGAGCTTAATTATAAATTATTCGCTTTTAATTAATTAAAAGAATTTACAATGGATAATCCGCAAAACATAACTGATATTGAAAAACAGGACGAGCGTTTCATGAAGGTCGCCATCGACCAGGCATTCATCGCCGAGCAAAACGGCGATGTTCCGATAGGCTGCTGCATCGTCTACAACGGCATAGTCATTGCCAAGGCATACAACCAGCGCGAGCAGTTAAACGACCCCACCGCCCACGCAGAGATAATCGCCCTCACCCAGGCCGCAGACTACCTTAAATCATGGCGGCTGCACGGCTGTACGATATACGTAACCCTCGAACCGTGCCCCATGTGCGCCGGAGCACTTGTCCTGGCAAGGCTCGACCGCCTCGTCTACGGGTGCGACGACCCGAAAACCGGGGCCGTCAAAAGCCTCTACAATATCCCCCAAGACCCCCGACTTAACCACCGCCTCGCAGTAAAATCCGCTGTCATGGCCGACACCTGTTCGGACATATTATCCAGCTTTTTTGCCCGCAAGCGAAAAACAGCCCCCAAAACCGACTGACCACCATTTACATTTAGTATGAATTTTTATGAAAAATTTCTTGAATTGTTACCCCGACAACGATAAATTAAAAGTTTCGATTTTTTCGGGTGATTAGCTCAGCCGGTAGAGCAGCGGATTCTTAATCCGGAGGTCACAGGTTCGAATCCTGTATCACCCATTCTGTGCCTTTTTACCTGTTCCCAAAAATCCATGCAAGTCTCAGGTAAACCCTTTTGATGTAAGAACTTACAGTTTTCTTCCGCTTCGCGAATTCTTGCAGCCGCTTACAGGTCTCTTATCACCCGAGTGCACCCGTCCTAACATCATTATAATGTGATCATCTTCCAGTCCAAACAGGCTTGAATTCGTTTGTTTCCTGTTCAACACGTTCTTATTAAATAAATTTGTCTTGCTTTAACCGGTTTGAGCAGTAAAATAATATAACGTGTACGATATATTATAATTAAGGTGAATGCTTTATGAAAGGATCAACGCCTACAAGTGCTGTGTTCGTCGCTTTAAGACGGATAATAAGGGCAATCGATTTGCGGTCCAGGTTTCTGGTCAACAAATTCGGCATTACGGGTCCGCAAATAGCTATTATGAACGAGCTGTCAGCTCACGGCGGAATATCAATTTGCGACCTGAAAAGAAAAGTCCACCTCAGCCAGGCAACTGTAACCGGCATAATCGACAGGCTCGAAAAGAAGGGCTTTGTCGAGAGACGCCAATGTAGCAAGGATAAAAGACGCGTCGAAATATGGCTTACAGAACAGGGCACCGAGGTCTTAAACGAGGCTCCGCCGCTGCTTCAGGAAGAGTTTACGGAGCAGTTTCTGCGGCTCGAAGACTGGGAACAGACCCAGATATTGTCTTCCCTGCAGCGGGTCGTTTCAATGATGGAAGCACGCGACATCGAAGCAACCCCTATGCTCGCTACCGGCCCGATCTCGGCGACATTTGAAAATACAAAAGAATTTCTTCAAGAAAACTCTAACAATAACCTTAAAGGAGTATCCACAAACAATGTCAATTAAAACAGCATCAGTTAATGAAAAAGTGGGTTTTCAGTCGTCTCTTTATCAGCCGTTAGACGAAACTGCCCTGCAAAAAACAGCGGCTTCAGCTTTCGAGGTCCTCGAAAAATCCGGCGTCGCCGTTTATTCCGATACCGCTTTTGAGGCCTTTAAAAAAGCCGGGGCAATTGTCGATACCCGGACAAGAACAGTCAAGCTGCCCAAAAGCCTGGTTGAAGATTCGATCGACTCTAACCCTTCTTCAATTACATTGTATTCAAGGGACAGAAAGACAGATATTCATCTTGAAAAAAACAGGGTCCACTACGGAACAGGCGGAACCGCAATATATGTTATTGACCCCGACACCAGACAGCGAAGGCAGTCTACAAACAAAGATGTCGCTCTTAATGCCCGCCTGGTTGAAGACCTTGAAAATATCCATTTATTTACTATCAATGTCTTCCCCAATGACATACAGGATAATAACTCGATAGACATAAATCGCTTTTTCCATGCCCTTGACAATACCCAGAAACATATAATGGGCGGAATATACTCGCTTCAGGGCTGTAAACAGGTCATCGAAATGGCCGAGATGATCGCAGGTGGAGAGGAAGCCCTCAGGAAAGAACCCTTTGTCTCGTTTATCACCCTGCTTATAAGTCCCTTCAAGATCGACGACCACTACGGCGAAATGACATGCCACATTGCCGAGAAAGGGTTGCCCGTTGTTGTGCCCACTGAGCCTATCTGCGGAACGACCTCGCCGATAACCCTTGCAGGAAACGTCCTTACCCACATCGCTGAAACACTTGCAGGCATTGCTCTTGTTCAATGTGTCAACAAAGGCGCGCCCGGTATATGTGGAAGCGTAGGTTCAATTACCGACCTTAGAACAATGAACCACCTCGGCGGAGCAATAGAACGGGCAATGATCAACTCAGCCGTCGCCCAGCTTGCACAGCATTTCAGTATTCCATTGTACTCCACCGCAGGAACCACCGATTCCAAGAACCTGGATATGCAAAGCGCCTATGAAAGCGGAATGTCAAACCTGCTTGTCGCGATGTCGGGCGCCAACTACATCCACGACTCAGCAGGTCTGATGGAATCCGATCTCACCGTTTCCTACGAAAAACTTGTAGTCGATAATGAAATTCTCGGCATGTGCCAGAGAGTCCTAAAGGGCATAGAGGTAAACGACGAAACCCTCGGCCTTGACATGATGGTAAACAAGGGCCCTGCAAAGGATTACCTTGCAGAAGAGCATACAATTAAATATATGCACGACGAATTCTTCATGCCCGACCTTGCCAACAGGGACAAGCGTGAAGGCTGCGGCGAAAAAGACGACGCTCTCGGAAGGGCAAAACAGTTCGTTGACCGGGTAAGATCCGCCGCACCCCAGGGCTGCATTGACAGCGGCATAAGGGAAAAAATATTGAAAAAGTTTGCCAATATTCAAAAAGCCGACTGACACAACTTTTCCCAAAACGAACCTGAAAACTAAAACGGAGAACAAAATGAGTTTGACAATAACTGAAGACAAAACCAACCAGAGACAGGGTATGCTCGTAAAACCCCAATGCAGGCTTTCCGACGGGCAGGTAGCCGCCATAGATGAAACTTCGCGAAAACTTCTCGTAGACCCCGGCCTTTTGTGCTATAACAAACGTGCCGCCGAAATATTCAAACAAGCCGGCGCCGAAGTAACACCCGAAGCAGAATACGTCCATGTAAAATTAACCGACGAATTGATCGACAAGGCGCTCGCTTCGGCACCCTCGACGGTCGTGCTCGGAGGCAGGGGCGAAGAAAACCGCCTTATACTCGACGCCGACGAACCGCGGGTAAGATTCGGCAGCGGCTCGGAAACCAACGTCTGGCTCGACGTGAACTTCGACACCGGCAAAGCGGTATTCGACCGTCAGCCCGGTTCGATAGAAAAACTCAAGAAAGCGGCCCATCTTTGCGACAACCTTGAACATCTCGACTTCTTCATCCGCTGCGTAAACATCCAGGACCAGGGCGTTACCGCCGAAAACAAGGACGTCAACAAGTTCCTCGCCAGCCTCAACAACATAACTCGCCACGTTCAGGCCGGCCTTACCGACATCAACGCGCTCGATGACCTTGTAACGCTCGGTAAAATAATCGCAGGCGGCCCGGAAAGTTTCACCGCAGCCCCGCCGATATCGTTCATAACATGCGTAATAAAAAGCCCGCTCCAGGTCGTGGACGACACCGCCGAGAAACTTATCGAAATAAGCAAACGCGGCCTGCCCGTGGTTATTTCAAGCTGTCCGATGGGCGGGGCGACCGGACCCTTCGACGAGTTCGGCATGGTCGCGCTAATAAACGCAGAGCTGCTCGCCGGCGTCATCCTGACCCAGCTGGTCAACCCCGGCACACCAGTAATCTACGGCGCTGTGCCCGTAAGAACCCGCCTCGACAACCTGAACGACATGTACGGAGCCCCGGAGTTCGTTCACTACAACGTTGACTGCGCACAGATGGCACGACATTACCACCTACCTTGCTACTCAACTTCAGGTGTCGCCGACACCAGCACCCCGGGCATACAGTCAACCGTCGAAAAGCTTATGACTTACTTAACAGTGCCCCGCGCTGGCGCACAATACATTCACTACGCATTCGGACTGCTCGAAAGAACAAATGTCTTCTGTCCCGAACAGGCCATAATGGACAACGCTCACATCGGCATCGCCAAGCGAATAATGGCAGAGCCCGACATTGACGAAAACAGCAGTGAGAATCTCATCAACATGGTTAAAGACGTCATGGACTCCGACCACAAAACGTTCATATACAACCTGCCCATACCAACACGCGACGACGTTTACACATATTATCCGCTCGAGGACAAGGAAAACGGGGCGCTGTTCGCGGCACATAAAAAATACAAAGAACTGCTCGACCAGCCGCGAAACACACTTGACGACTCGACACTCGAAGAGATAAAGAATAACGTCCCCAACATACTGGATGATACTGTTAAATAAATAAAGAACGGAGCAAGCAATGTCAGAACAACTATCGAATGACAAAACACAGCAGGCCTACGCCGAAGCCGTCAGCAGCGGACTCTATGCAAAAAAAAGCGGCCTGATCGGAAAATACGATAACGTCCGTAAGTACTGGGAAGACGAAATAACCCGTCACCATATTTACCCGAACCTGAAAAAACTCATCCAGCGATGCCAGACAGAACCGCGCAGGCTTCGTATTATGGACCTCGGATGCGGAAGTGCCGACGGCCTTGAAATGCTCATGGGCATCCGGGACCGCGATGCCGACCTGAGACAGGACGAAGTAGAGCTGCTCGGCTCCGACCTTCTGGGCCATTACAAAGGCGTGGATATAAGCGATGAACTTCTCGCCCAGGGCAGCGGTATATACGGCCACAACCCCAAGATAACCTTCCAGAACGCCGACTTCACAAAGGGACTGCCCCTCGAAAAAGACGAAGACCCCTACGACCTTTACTTCACCTCGTACGGTTCCTCGTCGCATCATAACAACCTCAAGACGCTCGTCAAGCTCCTCGCCGATATCGCCAAACGTACGAAAGCATACTCGATCATCGTTTGCGACTGGCTTGGCAGGTATTCATACGAATGGCAGAGCCTCTGGACAAACGACCTCTCAAAAAACTGCAACATGGATTACGTTGTTTCATATATATACGACAAGGAAGAACGCGAGCAGAAACGCGACGAACTCCAGCATATCCGCCTTAGGTTGATGTGCAGGCAGGAAGCCGAGAATGTCATAAAAAAAGCAAGCGAAGAAGCCGGTATCAAAATTAACCCCGTAGACTTCTTCGACCGCTCAATCTTCACCGGCAGGCACATGGACACCGGGGAGTACAACATCCACGCCCAGCCGATCCGTTATGCGGTTAACTCCCTGCACGAACCCAACACGCGAACCGACCTTGGAACACTGATACTTGACTATGTTCCCAAAAAAGGCTTTGACACGCTGAACAAACATTTCGACTACCTCCAGTGCTGCTGGAACGCCCTCGTTCGTTACACAGAATCGCTTATCCATGCTTATGACGAAAAGCAGGGACGCTTCACTTCGGACCTGCCGCAAATTTCCGGTTCATACCCCCAGCACCTGCGTATCATGCTCGAACGAATGAAAATGGTCGTCGAAGGTGTCGGCTGGCTCAAGACAGGCCTGCCCCGTGAAAACATAATCGAACCGCAGCTCGCTTATTCGCTGCGTTACCTGATTATCAACCTCCAGCAGGGCCTCGGTTGCGCACACGGTTTCGGCGCGGTGCTCGAAGTGGACAAAACCTGACCGGTCAAAATGATTAAGTTTGAGAACGTTTCAAAAAAGTTCCCCGGCGGCGTTACCGCTGTCGACGACCTCACCCTCGAAGTCAAACAGGGCGAAACCCTCGTTCTGCTCGGAACAAGCGGAAGCGGAAAAACCACCACCATGAAAATGGTCAACCGCCTTATAGAGCCTACTTCCGGCACTATCCTGATCGACGGAAGCGACATAATGTCTCAAAACGTTATCGAACTGCGAAGGAGCATCGGCTATGCTATCCAGCACATAGGCCTGTTCCCGCACATGACCGTCGCCGAGAACATCGCCGTTGTGCCCGCCTTGTTAAGCTGGACCGACAGCAAAATTTCACAAACAATAGACGAGCTTCTCAACATGGTCGGTCTCGAACCAGAAAGTTTCCGCGACCGTTTCCCCACACAGCTCAGCGGCGGACAGAAACAGCGGATCGGCGTCGCCCGCGCACTCGCTGCCGACCCGCCCATCGTGCTGATGGACGAACCGTTCGGAGCCCTGGACCCGATAACCCGCGAGCAGCTTCAGGATGAATTTCTCGAACTCGAATCCGAAATAAAAAAGACCATTATTTTCGTAACGCACGACATATTCGAAGCCGTCAAAATGGGCGACCGTGTCGCGCTGCTCGACGAAGGCAAAATCCAGCAGCTTGACGAACCGGCCAAACTGGTCGACAACCCCGCAAACGAATTTGTCGAAAACTTCCTCGGACAAAGCAGGTTCCAGCTTTACCTGATGACAAAAAGCATCCGGCCGATAGTAACTTCTTCAGATAGGCAAATGGTGCACGAAAAGAACACAAATCACCTTCACATAAAAAACAATTACATTCAGGCTCTTGATATGTTCAAACGCTCTTCAACTGAACAGCTTGCTGTTTTTGACGGACAGAAATTCGCCGGACTGCTTGAAAAGAAAAAACTGTTCGCCGCAATGTCGGAGATAATCAGCTAAAAGAAAAAGAAAATGGAACCTTTAAAAACATTTTACGAAAAACTCGGACCGGAAATATTCGCCAGGGCAAACGAACACTTATACCTCGTCTTCCTGTCGATAACCGCCGCTATTGCGATTGCTCTGCCACTCGGCATCTGTCTCGCCAAAAGCAGGTTCAAAACTTTCGTCTCGGTCGTCATGGGCTTTGCCGGCGTCATCCAGACCATCCCGAGCCTCGCACTTATCTCTTTCATCGTCGTAATATTCGCACTCGTCGCACTTCCAACTATCGGCGTTGTTCCCGCAATAGTCGCCCTTGTTCTCTACGCCTTGCTGCCGATTCTCCGCAACACCTACACCGGCATCAGGCAGGTTGACCCCTCCGTCATAGAAGTCGCCCGCGGAATGGGAATGAAATCCCGTCAGATACTCATGCAGATCGAACTTCCCCTTTCGCTTCCATTCATAATGGCCGGCATCCGCATCGCCGCCGTATGGACAATCGGCGTGGCGACCCTGTGCGGCCTTATCGGGGCAGGCGGGCTCGGCGACCTGATCATCAAAGGCCTGAGAAGCATCCAGCTTGACTATCTCCTCGCAGGAACTATCCCAGCTGCGCTGCTTGCAGTCGCTTTCGACTGGCTGCTCTCAATGATTGAAAAATGGCTCACACCGGAAGGATTGAAATAACCGACCATGAAAAGGATCAAGACAAAACACAAGGTTATGATAATCCTCACCGCTGTGGTCCTTATCTGCGCCGCCCTCATAACCTCGAGGATAGAAACAAAAACCAGCCGTCTAACCGTCGCTTTCGGCGCCGAGTTCCTCACCAGGCCCGACGGCTACCAGGGCCTTGCAGAACATTACAACTTCCGCTTCGCCTCCGAACCTAAACAGATGATGGACGGGCTTTTATACAAGGCCCTTGCAACCGGCTCCATAGATGTTATTAACGCCTTCTCAACCGACGGGCGAATACCGGCATATGATCTCGTCTGCCTCAAAGACGACAAGAACTTCTTCCCGCCATATTACGCAGCTCCTCTCGTAAGGCAAAGCACACTCGAAAAATATCCTGAGATCGAACAGGCCCTCAACCTGCTCGCCGGAAAGATAAACAACAAAACAATGCAGCAGCTTAACTTCCACGCCGACGAAAAAGGCATAAAGGCAAAGGACATCGCCGCCGATTTCCTTACCAAAAACGGGCTGGTTGACTCCGCTAATAAAAACTCAAGCACAACCGACGGCAGCATAACAGTCGCAAGCAAGGAATTCACCGAACAGGAAATACTCGGCGAGATACTCGTCCAGTTGCTCCGGGCAAAAACAGGCCTTGAGGTAAAAAAGAAGCTCAACCTCGGCGGTACTATTATATGCTTTAACGCACTCAAGGCAGGCGACATAGACCTCTACCCCGAATACACCGGCACCGGTCTTGTCAACATACTCAAAAAAGATGTTGTCAGCGACCCCGACAGCGTAATGAAAATAGTAAAACAGCAATTCAAAAAGAAATACGAGCTGGTATGGCTCGAACCTTTCGGCTTCAACAACACCTACACGCTTACAATGCGAAACCGAACCGCCGAAAGACTCGAACTCCAAACCATATCCGACCTCGCTGACTATGTTAATAATAAGTAAATGAAAAGGAAACCACCATGTGCGGTATCGCGGGAATCTGGGGAAAACAAAACGAAGATATAGTCAAGGAAATGATGAGCAGAATGGTCCACCGCGGCCCCGACGCCAAAGGCATGTTCACCAGCCGGCACGGCTGTCTCGGCCACCGAAGGCTCTCGATCATGGACCCCACGGGCGGCGACCAGCCGATATACTCAGCAGACAACAGCCGCGCCATCATCGCAAACGGCGAAATATACAACTACCCGACCCTTCGCGAGGACCTCAAGAACAAGCACAAGTTCAAAACATCCAACGACAGCGAATCGGCCCTGCATCTTTACGACGACCTCGCCCACAATGCCGCCGAGCAGCTTGACGGAATGTTCGCTTTCGCAATATCCGACGGCGAAAACATCTATGCCGCCAGAGACGCTATAGGCATAAAACCCCTCTACTACGGAAAAAAAGACGGGGCGCTTATATTCGCCTCGGAGCTCAAAGCCCTCAGCGGCCTGGCAGAGGATGTAAAAGAATTCCCCCCCGGCACATGGTATCACTCGAAGCTCGGCTTCAACTCTTTCTACGTCGTCCCGCGCCACCAGCAGGGAAAATACAGCATCGAAGAAAGCTGCAAAATGATCCGCCAGAAACTCGAAAACGCCGTTCTCAAACGTCTCATGAGTGACGTCCCCGTAGGTGCCTTCCTTTCAGGCGGTCTCGACAGCAGCCTCATCTGCGCACTTGCCCGCCGCCACTTAAAAGAGCTGCACACATTCTCCGTTGGCGTCGAAGGAAGTCGCGACATCCAAGCCGCCCGAATGGTCTCCAGGCACATCGACTCGATACACCATGAATACCTTTTCACCCAGCAGGAAGTAATAGACAAGCTGCCCGAAATAGTCTACTGGCTCGAATCATTCGACCAGGACCTCGTGCGAAGCGGAATACCATGCTATTTCACATCCCGCCTGGCTTCGCAGCACGTTAAAGTCATCCTCACAGGCGAAGGCGCAGACGAGCTGTTCGCCGGCTACACCTATTACAAGGACATCGACGACAATGACGACCTGCACGACGAGCTCCGAAGAAGTGTCTGCTCACTGCATAATATCAACCTCCAGCGCGTGGACCGCCTGACAATGGCTCACTCAATCGAAGGTCGCGTCCCGTTCCTCGACACCGACCTGATAGACCTCGCCCAGAAGATACCCGCCGAATACAAACTCTACGACGACGGCAGCGGCGAGCCGGTCGAAAAGTGGATACTCAGAAAGGCATGCGACGACCTGCTCCCCCATGAAATAGTATGGCGCGACAAGGAACAGTTCGACGAAGGAAGCGGAACAGTTGATTTTATCTCACAAGGCGTTAAAGAAATAATCAAACAGAAAGAAGCCGCCGGTTATATAAAAGACAACAACGACAAAAATCTTCGCTCCACGGAAGAAGCCGCCTATTACAAACTTCTCGATGAAGCATATTCCGGCTCCCAGGTCGTTCTCGGCAATGTCGCCCGCTGGGCCGACCGTCCCTGATTTCACAAATATATGCCTTTCTCAGAAAAACAGGCCGAATTTACCGCATTTTACCCATAAAACTATGGGAAAATATCTGTTTGCCGATTGCGTTAAAATAAGTTAATGTATTTTGAGTTTTTATCTCGGTTAAGGTAAAATACAATAAACAATCGGCTTTGCACAGCCGGGCGGTAATAAAACCGCTTGAATGCAAAGACATTTTCTTAGATGCTTTAACTTTGAAAGGCGTAAAATGGAAGTTTCTTTCGATGTTCACAATAAAGTTTACCCCTCCGGTGATGGAGTTCTTCTGAGCATAACAGATATGCTCGGTTATTTCGAACGGCAGGGGGCCATGAGGGTCTCCGATCTCCATATCAAAATAGGCGCCCAGCCCGCCTACCGCGTGGACGGCGACCTCGTTAAGATGAAAGGCGATATTGTAACAAAAGATATGGCCGAAAAGCTGATCTACCCCCTCATAGGCCCCAGGATGCTCGAAAGGTTCGACTCGGATACAAGCGTTGACTGTTCCTATAAGCAGGGGACCATGCAGTTTCGCATAAATGTATTTCGTGAAAACGACGGAGTGGCAGCCGCGATAAGGGCGCTCGGAATAGAAATACCCGAACCGGAAAAGTTAGGCTTTCCAAACGACATATGGAAAGACATTATCCGCAGAAACCACGGCCTTGTGCTTTTTACAGGCATAACCGGGGCAGGCAAGAGCACAACAATTTCCTCGCTCATCGAGCGGATAAACCAGAACAGGGCATCGCGGGTCATAACACTCGAGGACCCGATTGAGTATATCTTCAAACAGAAAAACTGTATGATATCTCAGCGCGAAGTCGGCAGGGACGTTCCCTCCTTCGCTTCGGGACTCCGCTCGATGATGCGGGAGGACCCGGACGTCATATTTGTCGGGGAAATGCGAGATGCAGAGACAGTATCCCTTGCCCTTACCGCCGCCGAAACGGGGCACCTTGTCTTCTCTACCCTGCATACCCGAAATGCGGTAGGCACGATAACGCGAATACTCGACTTTTTCCCGACAGGCAAGCAGGACGAGGTTCGCAACCAGCTCTCGCTCGGGCTTGGTTACGTTATCAGCCAGAAACTTGTCCCCGCCAAGAACAAGCTCGGACGGATTGTGGCGATGGAGGTTCTCAACAACAACTACGCCGTCGCAAACCTTATCAGGACTGGCAAGACAGAGCAGATTTACACCCAGCTTCAGACAAAAACCAGGAACGTGCCCGACGAAAAGATGGTCACGCTTGAGTCCCACCTGGCAAGGCTTGTAAAGACAGGCAAGGTCGAACTGCTGGCTGCTCAGAAATGGGCTAACGATTATAAGAGCTTTATCGATGCAATGAACGCAGATGTCGAGGTCAGCTGACAGATAAGTAAAATTGTCCATAGTGTCCATATATTCTTTATAGTTTTTTTTTAATATATAATCGAAACCAGTTCGATTATTCATCTGTTTATGTAAAAAAATAAACAGACTGTTGTTTAAAACACCGCAATTTCAATAAAAAAGGTGCTTTTTATTATTATTTTACTTCGTTCCCTTGACACTTTTCGCAAAATTGATAAAATTATAATGTGGATGTGTGGAATGAAGTGTATCTTCATTTGTTTCCTTATCTCCAGATAAATCCTTAAATGTTTTTTTTAGGGTTTCAAATGGATAAACTGAAATTAATCGTGCGGGGGATTTCTTATCAGTCTCTTTTTATCTTTTCATTTATGTATTTTGTGCCCTTGACGGCGGTTTTTAAATCTTAGTTTGACCACAGCGAGGTGAGAAATATGCGGGAAGATGTTACCATCCTTGTTGCCGAAGACGACGAAGGACACTTTTCCCTTATCAGGAAAAATATTCAGCGGGCCGGCATTACCAACCCTGTCCTCCATTTCAAGGACGGCCAGGAGTTGCTGGACTTTCTCTTCCACGGCCCGGGCGTCGACGAACATATCCAGTTCGGCGTTGCCTACCTTTTGCTGCTCGACATACGCATGCCAAAGGTTGACGGCATCGAAGTGCTCTCACGCATTAAGCAGGATCCGGTCTTATGTAAAATTCCTGTTACGATAATAACAACAACAGACGACCCTAAAGAGATAGAAAAGTGTCATCTTCTCGGCTGCAGCAGCTACGTCGTCAAGCCCATAGAGTATGAGGATTTCGCCGAAGCGGTTATGAGGATGACCGCTTTCCTTTCAACTGTCGAGGTACCTGTAACAATGGAATGAACTGCCCTTAGGTCAGAGGATTGAAAAAGTATGAAAGAAGGGATTGTTATACTTATTGCAGAGGACGACGCAGGCCATTTCGTTTTGGTCAAGAAAAACCTCTGGCGATGCTGCGTGCCAAACGAGATCGTCCACTTCATGGACGGACAGGAGGTCCTCGACTTTCTCTTCGGTAACGGTAAAGGCCCGCATGCGGAGAAGGATAAAGCATATCTGCTTCTGCTTGATATACGTATGCCCAAGGTTGACGGCATGGAAGTTATCAGGCAGATAAAGAACCACCCTGTTATGAAAAAAGTGCCCGTAATAATGCTCACAACAACCGATGACCCGGAGGAAATTAAGGACTGTTACGAAGCAGGGTGCAGTTTTTACATAGTAAAACCGTCCAATTATAATGATTTTATGTCATGCGTTGAACAGCTTGGAGCGTTTTTGTCTCTTCCGAGTGTTAAAGTTCCAAAAATAGATTCAACAGAACGAAGCGAGGATGCTTTGGGCGTGAATGTTTGAAATTGCATTTGCCCCGTATCCCAGCGGAAAGGAGGTTGAAGATGGCAATGGAAGCCTCCTTCTATACCGTTCTTATTGTAGAGGACGACGTCGGCCTTTCGTTCCTTGTAAGGAAGCAGCTCGAACGAAAAGGCTTGAAAACAGTGACAGTTAACAGCGGCAGCGAAGCCCTTCAATACCTTAAGGGCAACCGCGATGTTATTATGCTCCTGGATTACAACCTCGGCGACATGACCGGTGCGGACCTCGTATCAAGTTTGAAAAAACGCGGCCTTGAAGTGCCCTTCATAGTCATAACAGGACAGGGAAGCGAAACCGTCGCCGTCGAGACAATGAAGCTGGGCGCACGAGATTACATTATCAAAAATAATTCTTTTCTCGAACTCCTGCCCCAGGTGGTTATGCAGGTTATCGACGAGCAGGTACTCACCGGCAGACTCGCAACCACAGAAGATGCACTTCGCAGGGAAAAAACGCACCTGTTGAACAATATTCCTGACATGGTCTTTCAGATCGACTCTCAGGGCAGATTCATCTCGTGCAACCCTGCAACATGCAAAATACTTGGATACACCGACGAAGAGCTTATGGCAAAAAAAATCCTCGATATTGTCCACCCTGACGATGTCAAGGCTGTCACCCGGGACCATTCCGCTGTCAAGCAGGGACAGAAAATTCTTAAACACCCCATCAGGTTTGTCCACAGGAACGGCCAGGTCAAATGGGTCGAGGGAAATATCGTTGCCGTTTATAACGAACACGGCCAGGCAGAAGCGATCAGCGGGATATACCAGGATATAACACAAAGCAAACTCCAGAACGAAGAACTCAAAAAAGCCCAGGAACGCGCCAAGCTCATCGCCGATACCTCCCCGAGTCTTGTTTTCGAGATAGCACCAGACAACTGTGTCAAATCCATGAACAAGGCCGCAAGGGAGTTCTTCTCGGCAAAAACCGAAATCGATAACGGCAAACCGCTATTATACCCTTCGTTTTTTGAAGGCAAATGGAGTGCCCAAATCGCCTGCGCATTGAAAGAGTCCAGGAATGGAAGGACACTCAAGACAACTGCGATGCTCGAAAAGAACCCAGGCGGAAAAAAATGGTTTGATATTGTCCTCTCCCCCCTGTGGGAGGGCGGGCGTCAGCCGGGCGGAGTTGTGATCGCTACCGCATGGGATGTTTCCGAAAGGGTCGGACGTGAACAGCAGATAAAAGACTCCCTTGAAAGAGAGGCAAGAAGCGTCGAACAGGCCAAGATTTTGCAGAGCATAACCTTTGCAGGCGGTTACGACATGAAAAATGATTCTGCAAAAGTCGCAAGTCAAACCGCTCAGCAGGTATGTCAATACCTCGAATGTTCGACGGCATTGAGTTATATTTTCGACGAAAACGGCGAATGTTTGAAGGTTTATGAAAATAATGCTCAGGATAAGCAGCAGGCTGATAAACTGGTTGAGATTATATGTTCACCACGCGGCAAAAATATCATAAAGAAAATTAAAACCGCTAAACGCCTGTCAAATACGGCACTTTACGAGCTTGCCGAAGATCAGGCACAGGTAAAAGCTTTTATGAATTCAACAATATTCGTTCCTTATATGAACGCCGGTGTGAACCTCGGCTTCGGCGTGTTCATGAATAACTCGCTGAAATTGCAGGGCGACCTGGTCAAATTTTTATCCGCCGTAAGCAAATGTGCCGGGCTCGGCATAGCCAACGCCGTCGCCCTTAACGCCCCTTCGAGCCAGATAAGGAACAGGATGCACCAATTGGAGGGTACAAGTGTAACGGATTACGCCCACCCCCCCGCAAAGATGGAAACTCAATCACTGACTGCTATCGTGGAAGCAGGTGTAAATTACCTCAACGCCAAGGCCGGGCTGGTCCTGCTGCTGAATAAGAACCAGCAGACCCTCAACGGAATCGCCGGTTACAACCTCACCGAAAAGGAAACCGCCTCGGTCAAAATAAGCAACCACGCCTGTATTTGCTGGGATTGCGTCGACGACAATGAAATGATCTATTGCAGGGACATATCCGAGGAAGAAAAATTCATTGACGAGAGCCTCACGAACCTTACTGAGAAAAGCCTCCTCATTATTCCGATATTCAACAGGGAAGAGGTCATAGGCTTGTATGTCCTCATAGACCCTGCCGCACCGCCAAGGCAAAGCGCCGTCAGCGTAATTGAGTCTTTCGCATGGCTCGGCGGCGAGTCGATAAACGCCTCAATGCTCGCCGACAGGGCAAGCCGTCTCGACAGGGAACTTTCAAATATCAGGAAACAGTCCCTTAAACTCACAGCAGGCGGCGATATCAACATCGTGCTCAAAAATATCTGCGAAGCTGCACTGCGAACCCTAAACGCACAAACCGCTTGGATCGGCACTTTGAGCAAGGATAGAAACGAAATAAAATACGCAACCCACTCCGGCCAAGCCGGCAACGCCGTTACTAAGGTTCGATACAAGTACGACCCCTCAGCCAAAGGCGACACACTCGTCAAGTGCATCGCCGATAAAGAACCGGTTGTTGTCAACGAAATGCTCTCTGACGCAAGGCTGCATTTGCTTGCCCGAGGCAAGGGATATAATTCTTGCTGTTCGGTGCCCATAATGAGCAAGGAAGAGGTCTTCGGAGCCTTGACAGTTTATCACCATGAGCAGGAAGCATTTTCAAGTCAGAATATATCCATTCTCGAAGAATTCTGCGATATCGCCGCTCTCACAATTTCAAATCACAGGCTGAAGCAGACCCTGATGGAATCGGAGTCCCTCAAAAATATTATCCTTGAAAGCGTCAACGAAGCTCTGATGGTGGTCGACAACGCCGGCGCAGTTGTAAGTGTCAACGAAGCCGCACAAAAACTCTTCAACAGGGATCTTTCAGAAATGAAAGGCCGTTACTGCGGTCAATTCTGCCGGAAAGCCACACCCCTCTGGGACGTGCTTGACGGCTGGATAGAAAACGGCTCGGCAGGTGCCAGGATCGAGGGCTGGGTCGAATTCGACCGAGGCCCGAAAATGTACCTGAGCATAAAAAGTAAAAAAACAACGATAGAACAGGTACCGTGCCTGCTCATGACCATTGTCGATCTTACCATGCAGAAAAAAATGAACGCCTCGCTTGAGCACGCCGAAAAGTTGACAAGCGTAGGAAGAATCGCCGGCCAGATCGCACACGAGATAGGAAACCCCCTTACGATTATTTCAAGTCAGGTACAGAGAATGGTCGCTGACGGAAAAGCGGACATTGAAAAACTATCGAAAATGCTCAGCCACATAGACCGGATCAGCAGCCTCATAAGGAGATTTTCAGATATCGAAAGAAAGGACCCCCTGACCATAACAAGCGCCGATGTGCAGGAAGTCGTTGATAACATACTCAGCCTTGTGATGCACAGCAAGCCTTTTAAAGGTATTGAAATCCAGAAAAGCATAGCGCCCGACCTGCACCCGGTCGAAATGGACAAAAACAAGATAACACAGGTTTTGCTAAACCTGCTCATAAACGCCGCCGACGCCTGCGAGGGAAAGGGCCGAATCGATATCAATGCCCAAATGCAGAAGGTCCCTGTAGAAATTAACAATGATGTTGTAAATCGTGAATTCCTCGTCCTCTCGGTTGCCGACAATGGCAGGGGGATAGATAAGGAAGTGATCGATCATATTTTCGAACCTTTTTACACCAACAAGGAAAGCGGCAAAGGAACAGGCCTTGGTCTCTCGGTCAGCCTCTCGATTGTAGACCAGCACCAGGGCTGGATAAACGTCGAAACCCAGCCGCACCGGGGAGCGAATTTTATCATTTACCTGCCTGTAAGAAACAATCCTGTGGGCACAGAAAAAAGGCAGATAAAGCAGATTGAAGCAGGAAAAGACGTAAAAAAATATAATGAAAGTGATATTATGCGGAGTTAGTTATGGACACTATTTTGATTGTCGACGACGAAGATTATATCCGTGAAGAACTTGCGGCGATTATAGAAAGTGAAGAAAGAAATATTATTTTCGCCGAAAACGGGCGTCAGGCACTTACCCAGCTTGAGGAAAACGCTGTAGATATTATCATGACCGATATTCGGATGCCCGAGATGGACGGCTTTGAACTTATAAAAAAGGTCAAGCAGGACCAGCCGGCAATACCGATTATTACGATCACCGCTTTCGCGAGCACCGAAACCGCTGTCCAGGCGCTTCGCCTCGGGGCCTATGATTATGTGACCAAGCCTTTTTCAATTGACGAAATAAGGAATATCGTCGACCACGCCCTCCAGGCCCAGCATCTGTTCAATGAGGTAACATATCTGCGAGGAAGGCTCGGTGAAAAATATTCGCTCGACAACATAATCGGCCAGTGTTCGACCATGCAGAAAGTCTACGACACCATCCAAAGGGTTGCAAACGCCGCATGCAGCATACTCATAACCGGGGAAAGCGGAACAGGCAAGGACCTCGTCGCCCAGGCAATCCACGAGCACAGCGAAAGGAAAGGTAAGTTCGTGCCGATTAACTGCGGCTCGATACCGGAAGGGCTTCTCGAGTCGGAACTTTTCGGACATGTCAAGGGCTCTTTCAGCGGCGCGGTTTCGGAAAAACAGGGCCTCGTCCAGACCGCAGACGGCGGAACGCTCTTTCTCGACGAGATCGGCGACATGCCAATCGCTCTGCAGGTAAAACTGCTCAGGCTGATCCAGAACCGCCAGGTGCAGAAAGTCGGAAGCACCAATCAGGAGAAAGTGGACGTCAGAATAATAACTGCGACCAACCAATCGCTCACCGAACACATCGTGCAGAAGTCTTTTCGCAAGGATCTGTATTACCGCATCAACGTAGTCGAAATAAACCTGCCTCCTCTTCGCGAGCGGGGAAGCGATATTACCCTCCTTGCCTGGCATTTTATCAAAAAATACTCTGTCGTAACAGGCAAGACAATTGACCAGATCAGCCCGGAAGTTATGAACATCTTCCAGCGATATCCCTGGCCCGGAAATGTGCGAGAACTCGAAAACGCTATCGAAAGGGCGGTAACACTCTGCGAAGAGCCGGTGATCGGGCTCGAAGATATCCCCGCCACAATATCCGACTTCAGCCGCCAGCAGTCATGCATGGCCGGAACCCTGCATGAAAGAATTGAAGCATTCGAGATGGAGTGCATCAGGCAAAGTCTCGAAAATAACAATTATGACTTTAATCTCACCGCAGAGGATCTCAGCATATCTCTGGCAACCCTCTATCGAAAGATTAAGAAGTTCGAGGGAAATCAGAAAAGAAAAATAAAAGACCTCGAAAAAAGGCCCAGCAATGTCCAGTATTTACCCTTCGAGGCATATTAAAACTAACACTTTTGTCAAAATGAATTGTTAGAGGTGTCTTTAAGTTTTTATATGATAAACCACCTATTACCCACCCAAATAGTGGGTTTATTTGTAGTTGCCGAATTAATTGATATAATTAATGCCTTTCTTTTCGCAGTGCTGATAAATATTTCTCACATCTGAGAAAGCAACAGCCTTTTTCCTGTATTAGCATAATGATCTGCGTTAATTTTCCACATAAAGTTTTAAAACGGGAAAAATTTTCCGAAAAGATTTTACACCAACCTGTTAAATATCAGTATCGAAAAGGGCAAGTATATTTTATCGGCTTAATCTTACCGCAAATTAACCTTCTTTTTTAATTATGGTTCTGTTTTTGGTATGCCCGTTGCGAATGTATATTTCCGTTATCATGGCAGACTTTCAAAAAGGGAATAACAATGGAGTATATCAAAAAGTATCACATGATTTCGCGTTATATGTATGAACTCGACAGCAGGGCGGTAATCTTTTATGACGACCTCATTGCTCGAACTTACGATGGCCAAATCCGAGAATGGCTGCAAAGAATCGGCGACCATAAGAAAAATCAGCTTGACATATTCAGCGGCATGGTCACTGTCAGTTCTTTCCTTCTCACCGACATCAATTCCAATGTATATGACACCTCTCGCCTCGAATACTGGCTGAAGTCACAGTCGCCCAGGGTTTACCTCACCTCCGATCTCGAAACACTCGGCGCCTGTCACAGTTTCAGTTCTTATTTTAAGTGCCTTATAGCTATTGAGCAGCGTGTGTTTGAATTTTATAGGACCATACTCAAACGTGTCCCAATGAATCTCGCCCAGATGGAGTCTCTCGTCCAAAAACAAAAAAGCATGTTGCTTATGCTCAAGGATATCAAAAATAAATCGGGTCAGTTTTCAATCCGTACATCAAGAAACCAAACCGACAGCCGAACCCTGAACATGGCCGTCTAATCAGTCTCAAGGAAGGAGCTCATTATGTTGATGGCAACTCTCCCCGAAAAAGCAAAAAGCCCCTCACTCGATGTCAGGCACCCTTATGACCAGCAAGCCGTATACTCACTTAACAATTCGCTCCTTGACATGCACATCGGCATAGTCGAAGACGTTGTAAATTCGATTCTCCCTTACGTACCGGCAAGAACAAGCTGCAACGACCTCATGAGCGTCGGGGCATGGGGGCTTTGTATGGCTTTGGAGCAGTTCGAGCTGGGCATGGAGCAGGGCTTCGAGGACTTTTGCAGGCAGAAGATCAACGACGCACTTACCGACGCACTGAGATACGCCCACTGGACAGCCCGCCAGGAGCGAAGTAATAGCAGTGAAAACTATACAGAGTATCACTTCCAAACCTGATATTGCCGCTTAACATTTGTATCGAAAATCTTTTAGTCAAATTTTTGCTTGGAGGCAGAAAATGGTAAGTATCAACGAACCCCAAAAGACCGTAAAAAGAAGAAGATCAGCTGTAAAGGTTCCGCATAAACCCGAATTGATCGAGCAGAGAAACCGAATGGTCGAGCAGTACCTTCCCCTCGTCAAAACTATAGCCTCCGACGTCTGCGCCGGCACCAGCGCAAACATCGAATACGACGACCTCTTCAGCGCGGGCGTCTTCGGGCTTATGGACTCCGTCGGAAACTTCGATGAAAGCAGGGGGGTCAAGTTCAGCACATATTGCAAAAGACGCATCAGGGGCTCGATGCTCGACGAGCTGCGCCGCCAGGACTGGGTCCCGCGCTGGACAAGGCAGCAGCACAACCAGCTCACAAAAGCACGCACCACCCTCGAGAGCAAGCTCAACCGCCGCGTAAACGACAAGGAACTCGCACGCGAAATGGGTATGGAACATAATGATTACCGCCGTATGATGAAAAATACCAACATCACCTCTATGCTCTCGCTGGATTCGGTAACAGGTGAAGACAGCGGCTCAAAAGGTCTCGAAAATTCCCTGCCCGCCGACAAAACACAGGACCCCGTCGAATTGCTCCAGAAAAAAGATGCAAAAGAATACATCACCAGAAGCCTCAGCAAGCTCGAAAAAATGATAATCGTTCTATACTACTACGAAGAAATGACAATGAACGAGATCGGCAAAACACTCAGCATCTCAGAGTCAAGGGTCTCACAAATACACTCAGATATCATCAACAGGCTCCGCCAGAGGCTTTGCCAGAGCAGAGAAATATACACCAATACCATATAATTTCGAACCAACGCGATAAATTGGCACTGACGCCACCTCCTTTCCCTCAAGGTACGCCGGACATCAAAATCCGGCGTCCATTTTTTAAAATACTGCCCTGAAACTGTGGACTATTTCCCGCCGCTCTTTTTCTTCTTCTTGCTCTTTTTCTTTTTACTGCTTTTCTTCGCCGCTTTTTTCACAGCCGCGGCATATGCCTTCCCCCCCCACTCGCACAGCCTGTCCTTATCCTCCAGCACATCTATCGGAACCTCGTAATATTGCATAACATGCATCGGGTCGTCCCACGGCATAAAGGGCCCCATCCCGAACGCCTCGAAATCTCCCCGGTTGGAATTATCCACTTTAAAATACAGCACATCCTCGGCAATAAGCCCGAACATCCGCCCCTCGTGATATATCCCCGCGCCCCCGAACATTTTCCTGCTGACAACCTCACCAAGCCCGCCAAGCTGGTCCAGCACATAAGTAATATACTCGTCACTTACAGGCAAAGCTTCTACCTGGAAAAAACCTTTTATTCATCCCCTTCACCCGGCTTCTTACTTGTCTTTTTCTTCGTGGTCTTTTTTCTCGCCGTCTTCTTTTTGGCGGTTTTCTTAACGGCTGCCTTTTTTCTCGAAGCCTCTTTTTTGCCATCCGCCTCAGGCTCATCTGTTTCCTTTTGCCCGCCTGCCGGTGCCGTCTTTTCGGGCTCATCCTGCGCGGGCGTTTCTCCGCCTTCCCACTGACCCGCTTGCTCTGCCAACTTAACGGGCTTTCGCGTAACAAAATATACGAACAGCAAAGCCCCTGCCATAGCAAGGTAAAGCCCCAGGTTCTGCGATATCGTCCACCCCTCGTGCAGCGTCCACCATCCGTACTCGAAAGGGTTGCCCTCGCGTATAAACTCTATAAAAAACCGCGTCACCCCATAAAGCACGAACATCAGCGTGAACGTCGCCCCGGGCCTGTATCTCCCGAAATACAGCCAGAACAAATACAGCACTCCGCACAGCACAAAAGCGTTCAACGACGAATACAACTGCGTCGGATGCACAGGCAGGCTCTGGTACTCGCCCCGGGTCACAGCTTCCTGCTGCTGTTCGGTCAATTCATCGAAAGGCTTCAAATAACCGTAATATTTATTCGACTCTTCCGCGTCCACCCAGCCCTCGCCCATCGGGTTCGGAAAACCAAAATAATCAGCCGGCAGTTCCAGGTGCGGATAATCCCTGTTACGCGAAGCGTCAGGCCGAACCTGGCTTTCATAAGGATGTGAACCGTAAGGAAACTCCACCGCCCAAGGCAGCTCGCACGGCTCGCCGAAACAGCAGCTGTTCAAAAAACAGCCGATCCTGCCGAACCCGAGCCCGACCATCAGACCAACAGCCAGAAAGTCAAAATAAACCCTCAGCGGTATCTTGTATAAAAACTTGTAAACCGTGATAAAAACTATCGCCAGGAAAACCCCGCCAAGAAACTCCAAACCTCCCTGCCATACCGCGAAAACCTCCCAAAGGTTATCCCGGAACTGGTCAAAGTTGTGTATTACGTAAAAAATCCTGCACCCGATAACACCCCATATCAGCGCATAAAGCCCAACATTCGTCACCCGCTCAGGGTCCTGCCCGGACCGCCTCGCCATGTGCCGCATGACCCCCACTCCCGCCAAAAAACCTATCACCAGCATCACACCGTAGCTCTTTACAGTAATGTCAGTGAAAGGTATCTCAAAAAGTTCAGGGTGCATTAAGCTTCCTATTTCCGCAAGATAATCTCGTTATTCTCGTCTAGCGCGATAACTGTGGGCTTATGACCGGAAAGTTCTTCAGGGCTGTAATACCCGAAGTTGATAAGTATGATTACATCGTCCTTGTTGAACATCCTCGCCGCCGCGCCAAGCACTACAACTTCCCTGCCGCCAGCTTTACCGGGAATAACATAAGTCTCAGCCCGCGAACCATTGGTAACATTCGCCATCAGTATCGCCTCGTAAGGAGCAAGCCCAGCTTCTTCAAGAAGCTCGCTGTCAACCTCAAGGCTGCCCGGATAATCAAGACGAGTATCGGTAACCCTTGCCCTGTGTATCTTCGATTTCAACGCTTTAATAAACATAACCAGTATTCGACTTCCCTATAACCTATAACCTATAACCTATAACCTAAAACCTAAAACCTAAAACCTATAACCTATAACCTATAACCTATAACCTGTATTCTGTCTTCTGTTAAATTATATCACCACTTGCATATCCCCGTCAATCAGCATATTATCAATTAACCGCGTCTTGCCCAGCCTCACAGCCGTCGCCGCGATTACCGCCCCCTCTATCCTCTCAACATCCTCAAGCGTCTCGGCGTCCACTATCTGCAAATACTCAACTTCGCAAAGCTCTGAACCCTCGATAACCCCCCGCATTTCCGCTGTCAGCTTCCCGCAGTCCCTCTCACCGGCCCCGATCATCTCACGCCCCCGGCAAAGAGCATTATAAAGCCTGACCGCCTCGCCCCGTTCCGTTTCGCTAAGGTACGCGTTCCTGCTGCTCACAGCAAGCCCGTCATCCTCCCTCACAGTCGGACATACGACAATATCAAGCCTCATGTTCAGATCGCTTACCATTCGCCTTATAACCGCCGCCTGCTGAGCGTCCTTCTGCCCGAAAAAAGCCTTATCCGGCGCCACAATATTAAAAAGTTTCGTACAGACCGTCGCCACACCCCGAAAATGCCCCCCGCGCGACCTCCCGCAAAGGTTCTCGCTCAGCCGATCGACATCCACCCACGTCAAATTCTCCCGCGGATACATCTCGTTCACCGCTGGTGCGAAAATAAGATCAACCCCCTCCGCTGCGCATAGCTTCTCGTCGGCCTCAAGTTTTCGAGGATACTCATCAAGGTCCTCGCCCGGGCCAAATTGCGTCGGGTTTACAAAAATGCTGACAACCACATAATCGCACTCCCGCCTCGCCGCCCGGATAAGCGACACATGACCCTCGTGCAGCGCGCCCATCGTCGGCACAAACCCTGTGCTCATTCCCCCGGCCCGTGCCTTCTCGACCTCCCGCCGAACCTGCTCTATTTTCCTCACCGTCAGCATATATAACGTCTCACTTCCTGCCCAAGCTCTCGAACCTGACCCGCGTCGGTGCAGTCAAACTCGCCCGCGTCAAGCCTTATCAACGGGCATTTCTTCCAGCCGGAGAAAAGTCTCTCATAATCTTCACAAAAACCCTCCAGCGAATCAGCCGTTATTCCCTGCTCGAAGGGCCTGCTGCGCTTCTTTATCCGCTCAACACAACCATCAGCCCTGTCATGCATATATATCGCCAAAACAGGCTCAGCCGACCCGCCCCGCATCTCCGAATGCTTGTCTTTATACTTCTCCCGGTCCTGCCCTTCAAGCGTCCTGTTCGCGAAAATCAACTCCTTCTCAAAAACGTAATCGCATACCGCTCTTTTTCCCGCCCCAAGCCGCTGCCTGTCGAGCTGCTCAACCCTGCTGTTCAAAAAGAAAAGCTGACTGTCCAGCGCATATTCCTTCTGCCCGCGATAAACTTTCTCCAGGTACGGATTCTTGTCGTAAGCTTCTTTAATAAGTTCCGCCCCAAGCTCTCTCGCCAGTCCCTCCGCAAGCGTCGTCTTGCCAACCCCGATAACACCTCCGATACAAACAAGCTGCGCCCGCTTCGGGTCGAGAAAAAAATCACCCCCGTTAAGCCTGTCCCTGAGCTCTCGCATCGTCCGCCCCATCTCCGGGTGTACAAGATCCCCATCCAGGTCGCACATACCGTCCATCACAAAACTTCGCAAGTGCATCTGCTCGTGCGGCACCCTCAGCCGTGCGCTTTCAATGATCCTGTCGCCATAAAGCAGCATGTCGATATCTATCGTTCGCGACCCCCACCGCTCGCCGCCCCGAACCCTGCCCAGGCTCTCCTCGATCAGCATCGTCCTGTCCAAAAGTTCCTCTGCCCCGCGCTTGGTGCGTATCTTCAAAACAGCGTTAAGATAATCCGGGCCTCTTTTACCGCCTAAAGGCCGGCTGTGCACAACCCTGCTCATATCGGCGACGCTCACATTCTCAAGCTCCTCCAGCCGTTTCACAGCATTGTTGATATACCCCATACTGTCGCCCAGGTTGCTGCCCAGTCCAAGGTAAACCGTAACTATCCCGCCGCCCGGCCTGCCTTTGCCCGACGGTCCCTTGCCGACTGATTTGAAAAGCTCACGTATAAATTTCATCTCATATCTTCGCCAGCCGTTCCATGGCTGTTTTAACGTTCTCCGGCGAGTTAAACGCGCTAAGGCGGAAATACCCTTCACCCGCCGCACCGAACCCCGCCCCCGGCGTGCCGACGACATTGGCCTTATTCAGCAGCAGATCGAAAAACTCCCACGAACCCACACCATCCGGCGTCTTAAGCCAAAGGTAAGGAGCATTGACACCCCCGAAAACTTCATAACCCAGTTTGACCAGTGACTCCCGCATAATCTTCGCGTTATTCATATAAAGCTCTATCGTCTCACGAACCTGTTTCTTGCCCTTCTCGCTGTAAACCGCAGCCGCCCCCCTCTGCGTTATGTACGAAGTCCCGTTAAACTTCGTCGACATCCGCCTGTTCCAAAGCTTATTCAGTGAAACACCTTCCCCGCCTTTAGTATACGCTTCAACTCCCTTCGGCACAACGGTAAACCCGCAGCGAACACCCGTAAAACCCGCCGTCTTCGAATAGCTGCGAAACTCCACCGCAACATCTTTGGCCCCCTCAATCTCGTAAATCGAGTGCGGAATTTCCGGGTCGGTAATAAACGCCTCATAAGCAGCATCAAAAAGAATCACCGCCTTGTTCTCCCTCGCATAATCGACCCACTTTTTAAGCTGCTCCTTCGTTGCCACAGCACCGGTCGGATTGTTCGGATAACACAAATATATCATGTCAACCTTCTCGCTCGGCAGTTCCGGCACAAATTCATTCTCCGCCGTGCAGGGCATATAAAAAATCCCCTCATACCGACCGCCCTCAACCGCCACCCCGGTCCTGCCCGCCATAACATTAGTATCAACGTAAACAGGGTAAACCGGGTCAGTTACCGCAATGGTGTTGTCAAGCGTAAAAAGCTCCTGGAAATTGCCCGTATCACACTTTGCCCCGTCGCTCACCGCGATCTCGTCGCGATCAAGCTCCACACCCCGGCTGCGAAAGTCGTTCTCGATTATCTCGTCTACAAGAAAATCATAACCAAGTTCAGGCCCGTACCCGTGAAAACCCGCTCGCGTGCTCATTTCATCGACCGCCTTGTGCATCGCCTCCACAACAGCCCCGCACAAAGGCTCAGTAGCATCGCCGATACCCATCTTAATAACATCCGCGCCGGAATTAGCCTCGCAAAACGCCCTCACCCGTCTGCCGATCTCCGGGAACAAATAACCCGCCTGCAGCTTTAGATAATTCTCGTTGACATGTGCCATTACAATTCCTTTTCTGCTTTTGCTTATATACAAATTAACCGTAAATAGGAAAAGCAGGCATTGTAACCCCCCAAACCGCTTCAGTCAAGAAGCACTCCCTCGTTCGAAAAAATTCAGATTTAGACGCTGAAACCCCCGATATTATCACCCCTGTGCAGGCACAAGTATCTTCTCAAGCTTTGTGGTAACTATTTCAACGATCTTCGAGCATGTAAAAGGCTTGGTTATATAATCGTCTGCACCGAGGTTGAAAGCCTTCTCGATATCCCCTATATCACCCTTGCCGGTAAGCATAAATACAGGGATTTGAGAGATTTTGCCTGTCTTCTTCAACTCACAGAGAACATCCAGCCCGTCCATGCCCGGCATCATCCAGTCAAGCAGTATAAGGTCCGGTTTCTTCTTCTTAGCAGCCTTAATCCCGCTCGGCCCGTCATCACAGGATATCACCGTGTATATATCTTTTCCAAGCGTATTCTCAAGCGCGGTTCGGACCGTCGCGTCATCGTCTATAACCACAACAGTGTATTTTTTCACTTTATTATCCCTTATAACCAAAAAATAGCCTGCACTTAAAAAGCTTATCGGCATTAAAACAAGCAATATTTAACATTAACTGTAAACTGCCAAAAATGTAATATGCCCGGCCTGCCGCTTTATCGGTTTTTCAAAAAACCGGTTATTATAAGACCTGCGAATTTCGATATATTCAATATAGTAAATAATACCTATTTTTAGTTCCCCCATGGTTTTTAACTTAAAAAAGCCCCCCATAATGCCGAAAAATATCTCGTAAACAGAATCAACAAGGAAGCTGAACAAACTATGTATCCTCTTAATTAGTGGATTTTTATGCATCGGCAATTGAAGAACAAACAATATGACCAGGACACACTGCAGCTTATTTTTAACGCTGCTCCGGTCGGTATGTTCCTGGTCAACGAAGACACCATAGTCGAAACCGTCAACGACGTTGTGGCACAGATGTTCGACCAGGATGTAGAGAAAATTGTCGGACGTGTTGGCGGACAGGCAATCGGGTGCATTCATGCCCGCGAAAACGACAAGGGCTGCGGCTACGCAGAACAGTGCCCGACATGCCCGATGAGAAACTCAATCAAAAAGGCCCTCAACACCCAAAAGCCCGTCAACAACGCAGAAGTTCAGATGAACCTGCTAACAGGTGAAAAGCATGTCAACCGCTGGTTCAGTCTTAGTGCACGACCGATAACTATTGACGGCAGAAAGCACGTTATCGTCGCAGTCTATGATATAACAAGCCAGAAACTGACCGAGCAGGAACTGAAATCCGTCAACGAAACGCTCGAAATACAGAACCGCGCACTCGCCAAATCACAGGCAGCAGCCGTAAAGCTAATGGACGACGCAAAGCAGGCAAAAAGTGAGACCGAAGAACTCAACCGCCAGCTCGAGGCATCCATCGACCGGGCCAACAAAATGGCAGAAGAGGCCCGCAAGGCAAACCAGGCCAAAAGCGATTTCCTCGCGAATATGAGTCACGAGATCAGGACACCAATGAACGCGATAATAGGTTTCAGCGACCTGCTCGCAAAAGAGGACCTCACCGACGATCAGCGGAATCATCTGAATATTATCATTGACGCAGGAAAAAACCTGCTTGCACTTATAAATGACATCCTCGACTTCTCCAAGATCGAAGCAGGCCAGCTCGACATCGAGATAATAAAAACTTCACTGCCCGAAATGCTTACAAACGTCGAGTCAATGATGAAACCCGCCGCCAACCAGAAAAACCTCGATTTCAAAATTATACAGCACTCGAAAATTCCCGTCTTCATCAATACCGACCCAACAAGGCTCATGCAGTGTTTCGTCAACCTTGTGAACAATGCCATAAAGTTCACGCATGAAGGGCATGTATACGTTCATGCCAACATGCAAGCCGACCGTTTCGGCAAAAATATGCTCATCTTCGATGTCGAAGACACCGGTATAGGAATACCCAAAGAAAAACATCAAATGATTTTCGATTCCTTCAGCCAGGCAGACAGCAGCACAACCAGAAAGTTCGGCGGAACCGGGCTGGGCCTGGCAATAACGAAAAAACTACTCAATATGCTCGGCGGAGATATCTCCGTCACCGGCGAGCCCGGCAAAGGTTCGGTTTTTACAATGAACGTGCCGGTTGGCAAAATTGATAACCTCGAATTATTGGAGGACTACAAAGTGGATATCCAGTCTAACGCAAATGCGAATAATAACCCTGTAACCGCCCTTGAAGGTAACGTTCTCGTTGCCGAGGACAACCAGTCCAACCAGATGCTCGTAAAACTCCTCCTAAAGAAGATGAACATCGAACCCGTCTTCGCAGACGACGGCGCGATCGCTGTCGAAAAGGCCCAGCAGGACTCATACGACCTTATCCTGATGGACATGCAGATGCCCAACCTCAACGGCTACGAGGCCACACAGGCCCTTCGTGAAAAAGGCTTCACTATTCCCATCATCGCCCTTACCGCTAACGCGATGAAAGGCGACCGCGAAAAATGCGAACAGGCCGGCTGCGACGACTACATATCCAAACCAATCAAGCAGCAGCAGTTGTTTGAGTTGCTCTCTAAGTACCTCTCGCCCGAAGCAAAACAGAATAAACAGGGCGATAATACCGGCACGCAAACTCACCAGCCCCAGCAGTCCCAAACGATGCAGCAGCAGGACACACCTCAGTTCGACCCCAACGACCCGGCCCTGGTCTCCGAGCTTGAATCAGAACCCGACCTCAAACCTGTCATGGACATATTCCATGAAGAGCTGCCGAAATTGATCCAGCAGTTCAAGCAGGCATGGCAGTCAAAAAGCGCCGACGAACTGAAGACCATCGCTCATCAAATGAAAGGCGCAAGCGGCAGCGCAGGCTACAGCGTGCTTTCGGAAAAACTCGCCGAAGTCGAAAACGCCGCCGAAGAACAGAAAATAGACGAAATAACCGAACAGGTCGACAACCTCTCAAAACTCTGCGAACAATTGCTCGAAAAACAAAAAGTATAAAACGTAAATTGCAAAAACACATAATCGGGAGCTTAATTAATGAAAACTTTAATCGTTGAAGACGACTTCACCTGCAGAAAGCTGATACAGGCATACCTTAAAGACTTCGGCCATTGCGACGTTGCTGTAAACGGCATCGAGGCAATAGAGGCATTCAAACAGGCAATAAAGGAAAAAGAACCATACGACCTGATAACCCTCGACATAATGATGCCCGAGCTCGACGGAATGGGAACCCTCGAGCAGGTAAGAAAAATAGAAGCAGACCTCGGAATTCACGGCCTTGAGGGCGTAAAGGTCATAATGACAACGGCAAAAGAAAAATCAACCGACATCTTCGGCGCCTTCAAAAAAGGCTGCGAAGCATACATAATAAAACCCGTTAAAGCCGACGCCCTCTATACCGAGATCGAAAAACTCGGACTCATGAAAAAAACCGAAACCAAATAAAAAACTCCCCGCCGGCCCGGTCAAAATTAAGAGAAAGTACTCCGCACTTGGGTTCCATTCACTCCGCCGCAGCCCGCCGAGTCATACAATACCGCATAACTACAAATTCTCCCTCACGTACCGAACCGCGTTGTCAAATATACTCATGCCGTCCGGCTGCTCCGGCAAATCCCCCCGCGTCCACCGCGGATGGTGCCAACTCTCAATATGCCTTTCCGGGTGCGGCATCAGCCCCAGAACCCTGCCGGTCTTGTCCGTAAAACCTGCTATCGAATGAACAGACCCGTTCGGATTGTACGGAAAACCGGCATCGTTGCCGTCTTGGTCAACATACTTAAACGCGATATAACTTTCCGAAACGGCTTTTTCAAGCCTGCCCGCCTCGCTGCATACAACCTTCCCCTCCCCGTGGGCGATAGGCAAATAAATCCGCCTGCCCTTATCGAGAAAAACACACCTCTCGCTTACCGGCTCGAGATAAACCCACCTGTCGTCGAACCTGCCCCTGTCGTTGCTCGTTATCGAAAAGCTGTTGTCAAAAGCTCCCCCCTCGTTTACGCCCGGCAGTATCCCGCTCTTGACCAGCACCTGGAAACCGTTGCATATACCCAGCACCAGCTTACCCGCCTCGATAAAACTCATAACCCTCTCCCGCAGATGATGAACAACCTGGTTGGCGAGAATCTTCCCCGCCGCCACGTCGTCACCGTAACTGAACCCGCCCGGAAAAACCATTATCGAAAAACCGTCCAGCGTTTCGGGCTGTTCGATAAGCCTGTTTATATGAATCCGCTCGACCTCCGCGCCGGCCTTTACCAGTGCGTACTCGGTCTCCATGTCACAGTTAATCCCCGCCGCGCGAATAACAACCGCTTTGACTATATCCATAAAAATGCTTCCTTATCAAAGATCAAGCGCGCTTTGCCACGCCTTTTTCAAACTCTCAATATCCTTATTAATAACTTCCTTACCGCTGCGGTCACGAATCACCAGCCGGTTTTCATGCACAACCTCGCCCACCTGCCCGAAAGGCAAATTCACCATCAGCTTAACAAACCTGTCATAATCGTCAGGCCGAACCTCAACGATATACCTCGAACACGACTCCGAAAACAGCATCGCCTCAGGTGTCACGCAGTCCTCCGAACAGGCAAGCCCCCGCAGCTCCGCGTCAATTCCGAGCCCGCCTGCAAATGCCGTCTCAGCAAGCCCTACCGCCAGCCCGCCTTCGCTGCAGTCATGACAGGACACTATCAGCCCCTGTTCCATCGCCGTATGTATCTGCTCAGCGGTCTTCTTCGCCCTCGCAAGGTCAACCGCCGGCACATTCGCGCCCTCATGCCCGTGAATCATATAATAATGCGAACCGCCAAGCTCATTGCCCGTAAGCCCGACAACGAAAAGCAGATTCCCCGCCTGCTTCAGGTCCATCGTTACACACTTGTTCACGTCGTCGACAATGCTTATCGCGCTTATCAAAAGCGTATGCGGTATCGAGATCCTGCTGCCGTCATCACACACAAACTCGTTGTTAAGCGAATCCTTGCCCGATATGAAAGGCGCCGAAAATCCCATCGCCCCGTCGTAACAGCCCTCGCACGCCCTTACAAGTGCCCCCAGCGTCGCCGCCCTCGTGCAGTCTCCCCAGCAGAAGTTATCCAGAAGAGCAACCCTGTCAGGCCGCCCCCCCACACAAACAATATTCCGCACAGCTTCGTCGATACCCGCCACCGCCATCCTGTACGGGTCAATATCACCGTAAAGCGGGTTCATCCCGCAGCTTATCGCTATTCCCTTCTCGCCCGTGCACTTAGGCCGAACCACTGCCGCAT
Organism: uncultured Pirellulales bacterium; assembly: GCA_964628195.1. Lineage (GTDB taxonomy): Bacteria > Planctomycetota > Phycisphaerae > Sedimentisphaerales > Anaerohalosphaeraceae > CAZVPF01. The sequence continues at coordinate 183,016 of CAZVPF010000002.1, forward strand.
CGCTCGGCCCGTCGTTCAAAACCCCCGTCAGGGGTTTAACCACCGAACCGCCCTGGACCTCGTGGTCGTACTGCCGAATTATCCACTCCTTGCTCGCCACGTTATAAGCAGCAAGTATCTTCATAAGGTCTTCGTTATGATCGCCGCCGTCAAAAACAGGCTCGCTCAACTTCGGCTTGCTCCAAACCGCCGTCCTGCTGTACTTCGGCAAACCGTCATGCAGAAAATCCATCTCAAGCTCACCCACAAGCTGCCCGTCGTAGCGAAGTCGCAGTTTTTTGTCGTCGGTGAACCTGCCGATAACCGTCGCCTCGACATTTTCCGCCGCGAATATCGCCAGTATCCTCTCAAGGTTATCGGGCCGAACCGAAATAACCATCCGCTCCTGAGCCTCGCTTATCCATATCTCGGTATAGCTGAGCCCCGAATACTTCAGCGGCACCTTCTCAAGGTCAACCTCCGCCCCGAGTTCCGCACCCATCTCACCGACCGCGCTGCTCAGCCCGCCGGCCCCGCAGTCCGTTATCGCCTCGTAAAGACCCGCGTCCCTCGCCTGCAAAAGTGTATCGAGCGTCTTCTTCTCGGTTATCGCGTTACCTATCTGCACCGCGTGCGAGAAAATATCCTCATGCTCGTGCGTCATCTCTCCGCTTGAAAAAGTCGCCCCGTGTATCCCGTCCCTGCCCGTCCTGCCGCCGACCACAACAACAAGGTCACCGCTCTTGGCGTGCTTAAAACACTTCTCCCGCGGAATAAGCCCAACGTTCCCGCAGAACACCAGCGGGTTAGCGATATACCTGCCGTCGAAATACACCGCACCGTTAACCGTCGGTATCCCCATACGGTTGCCGTAGTCCCGCACCCCTGATACAACGCCTTTCATTATCCTCTCCGGGTGCAGAACCCCCTTGGGAACATCTTCCTGGTCAAGGTCCGGCTCGGCAAAGCAGAATATATCCGTATTGGCAACCGGCTTTGCCCCCATCCCCGTGCCCATAGGGTCACGGATAACACCGCCGATCCCCGTCGCCGCGCCGCCGTAAGGGTCAAGCGCCGACGGATGATTATGCGTCTCAACCTTAAAGCAAACCGCGTCATCCTCGTCAAACTCAACCACACCCGCGTTGTCCTCGAAAACCGAAATGCACCAGGGCTTGTCCATCTCCTGCGTTGCGCGGAAAACGGTCTCCTTCAGCAGGTTTTCGTAATGAACCTTTTTACCCTCGCATTCCATATCGACGCTGCTCTTCATCGTCTTATGCACGCAGTGCTCGCTCCACGTCTGTGCCAGCGTTTCAAGCTCAACGTCGCGCGGCTCCCTTCCGAGCCCGCGGTAATACTCCTGTATCGTTTCCATCTCCTTTTGGTTAAGGAAAAGGTCCATATCCTTGCTGAGCTTTACAAGGCCCTCACCGTCAAGCTCCCTTATAGGTATTTCCCGTATCTCAAGTTCGTAAGCGTTCGTATGAGCGCTCGGCGGCTCGGCCTCGTCCCCGAAAACCACCTCTTCGATGCAGTCGTTCGCCAGTATCCTGCTTGCAATGCTCTCAAGCTGCTTTCTGCCTATCTCACCGACAATTACATACTTCCGCGCCGTCCTCACATGACCTGCACTGGCTCCCATATCCCCAAGCGCGCTTCGCACCGACTCCGCCACCGGGTCAGTCACACCGCTTTTCAAATGCACCTCTATTATGTTCGCCGTCCCCGGGCCGACAGGTGCCTTGCTCCTCCCGATATGATACTCCTCGCAAACCATATCCGTCAAAAGCTCCCGCGCAACCCGCTCCGCGAAATCACGCTCGAAATCTCCCTCGATCAGGTAAACCTTCTCAGACTGAACAGCATGAACATCACCGATCCCCAATTGACGTATATCGCTCAGGACCCCGTCACCATGCACATCCTTGAAACCGGTCTTATTAGTAACCTCGAATCTCCACTCTCTCAAAGCAGCTCCTTGTTATTTATCTTGTACTCAATTAACTCTGCCCGTTTGCTCCTTGCCTTTTCGAGCAGTTTCTCTATCTTGTCTGCGTCACCGGCCTCCACCGCGGCTTTTATCTTCTCAAGCTCGCCGATAACCTTCCCCATTCGCTGTGAAATATTCTTCCTGTTATATAGAAGTATATCCATCCAGACATTCGCCGGCCCCGAAGCCACACGCGAAGTGTCCACAAAACCCTTCCCCGCGTATTTGATCTCATCGTCCCCCGTCGCGTTCACCAGCGCTGCCGCAACCGCGTGCGGCACATGACTTACCCGCGCAAAAACCTTGTCGTGCTCTGCCGGGCTCATCTCGCTTACGATGCAGCCCAGCCCACACCAGAACCTGCCCAACCGCTTCGCGGCCTTGCCGTCAGTCTCCTTATCCATCGTAACAATGCACCTTGCCCGGAAAAAAAGGTCATCCCGCGCAAATTCCAGCCCACGTTTCTCCGAACCTGCTATCGGGTGCGACCCGACATAGCAAACACCCTTCAAATACTGCTTCGCCCACTTATGCGGCAGAACTTTCGTTGAACCGACATCCGTCACAATGCACCCCGGCCCCGCAGACTCCCTGACCTCTGAGAATATATCCGCGAAGGTCCCGATAGGCGAAGCGGCTATCACAATATCCGAACCTGCGACCGCACCGGCGATATCGTCATATATTTCGTCGGCAATGCCCAAATCCCTCGCCTTTTCACGCGTGCTGGCCCTGTGGCTGTAACCAGCCGTCACAACACCCGGAAAAGCCCTTTTTACCGCAAGTGTCAAACTCGCGCCCAAAAGACCTGTGCCGATAACCGCAATTTTACTTAAATCCTTGTCATTACTCATCTTATAAAACCATTAACAGTCGGCCCCGCCCATAAAAATTAATCCGGATAACCCCGATTGTCAATTTTTTTCTGGCATTTATATTAGATTATTGTTATTATACCCCCTTATATAAGGCAAATGGACTTGCCTGAAGATGAGTAATTTCTGGTTCACACAGTGGGCAGAAATTTTTTTATTGGACACAGTAGAGCTGTAAGTGCCCGGAAATAATAATTAATTAATGTAACGGAGCCATAATGACACAGGCAGCGGTAAAAATTAATACACCGAACCAGTATCTTCCGTTCGAGCAGGAGGTCGCGCAGATAGACCGCGACATAGAAAAGCTCCGCACTGAAAAAGGAAAAGACAACTCCGCAGAAATACGCAAACTCCAGCGTCGACAGACAAAACTGCTAAAAAGCATATACTCCTCGCTGACTCCATGGCAAACAGTACAGGTCTCGCGCCATCCCGAAAGACCCATCTTCCCGGACTACCTCAGCATGATGATAAAGGACCCACGCGAGCTGCACGGCGACCGCACTTTCGGCGACGACCGTGCTATCCTCGCGATACTCGGCCAGGTAGGCCGCCATCGCGTCATGGTCATAGGCCAGAACAAAGGCCGCGACACAAAGGAAAAAATTTCCTGCAACTTCGGCTGCCCCAACCCGGAGGGCTACCGAAAGGCGCTGCTCAAAATGAAACTCGCAGAAAAGTTCAACCTGCCCATAGTGACCTTCATCGACACCCCCGGCGCATATCCCGGCATCGGCGCAGAAGAACGGGGCCAGGCTCAGGCAATCGCCAAAAACCTTATGGAAATGTCGCGTCTCCGAGTACCCGTCATCTCCGTCGTAATCGGCGAAGGAGGCTCAGGCGGCGCACTCGGAATCGGAGTCGCTGACAGAATGGCAATCCTCGAAAACGCCTACTACTCCGTGATCTCACCCGAAGGCTGTGCAGCTATACTTTGGCGGGACGGGACAAAAACACAGGAAGCATCAAAGGCCCTCAAGCTCACCGGCAAGGACCTTATAAAGCTCAAACTTGTCGACCACGTAATCCCCGAACCCCTCGGCGGTGCGCACAGAAACATACACGACACCATTTACAATGTGGAGCAATACCTCAACCAAAGCCTTTCGCATCTAAAAATGATGCCCATAGAAAAACTCCTCCACCAGCGCCACGAAAAACTCCGAAAACTCGGCTCAGCCTTTATCGACTCAACAAAACCGGTCGACACGGCCCCGCCTCAGCCCGCTCCCCAAAAACCCAAACTGCCAGACAGGGTCTCAGTAGAGGTGCAGCTTCGCCAGACTCAGGATTTCATCACAGAAGAACTCGCCGCGTTCGCCGAGCACAACTCAAGCTCATAATAATAGCTTAAGTATACTCTGCGTTAATGACCGGATACCCCCCGTTTAAACTAAACACCTTAGACCCCCGCCTTAGGCCCCCTTGTTCTGTAACCTGTTTACCGCCCTCAAATCACATCCTGCGGGTTTTTACCTTCTTCGATCGCCGATATCTTATTCACCCGCCGCTGGTGCCTGCCGCCCTCGAAATCTGTATTCAGCCATATCTCCACAACAGAACGCAGCGCAGAAGAACCCAGCAGGTCGCCCGCCAGGCAAAGAACATTCGCGTCGTTATGCTGACGTGATATCCGCGCATTAAGCTCATCGAAACAAAGCGCAGCACGAACTCCCTTAACCTTGTTCGCAGATATGCACATACCGATACCCGTCCCGCACACAAGAACCGCGCGCTCAACCTGCCCCGCGCTAACCGCCTTGGCCGCGAGGTACGCAAGGTCCGGGTAATCGACAGGGTTATCGTTGCTCGTTCCAAAATCAACCAGCTCATGACCAAGTTGCGTTATAATCGCCTTGATCTGCTCAATCGCCCTGACTCCCCGATGATCGTTTCCAACAGCGATTTTCATAATATCTCACTTAATCTTTTTTCCAGTGCCGTCTCTATCCGCTCGGCACACTTCCTGTATGTCTCGACACCCGCACCTATCGGGTCCGGTATGTCTCCGCACTCGTCGAGCGGCATGACTTTCTCTTCACTGCCGGGCTCGGCGCTCAATATGCTCTCAAGGTGCCCGGCGCCCATCACAAAGATATAATCGCTCTCGCGTATCATATCACGGTCAAGCCCGCTGCTGCGATGTCCGCGGGCGTCGATGCCTTCCTGTCCGCAAATCTCGATAACTTCAGGGCTCGCGGGCATACCGTTAAGTCCGCTCACACCTGAAGATATTATTTTATAACCAAATTTCTCCACCTCGTCAATACCGCAGTCAAACTTTTCGGAAAGGTATTTCCGACAAAAATACTCCGCCATCGGGCTCCGGCACGTATTGCCCGTGCATACGAACATTATCCGAACCGTCGCCATTTTACGTATTTCCTCATCACCCACGGCCCCGCTGCGAAGAATATCAATGTTATCACCGCTTATCTTCACTACAGTGCTGTTAATCCCCTCCCTGCACTTGCCTGCGTCAAGTATCATCTCTATCTTGCCCTCAAAGTACCTCGCTGCCTCCCAGCCCTCCACCGCCGGCCGCTCACCAGCAGGGTTCGCACTCGGCGCGAGCACAGGCTGCTGTACCCGCTCAATAAGAGCAGCTCCTATCTCGTCGTCAATACAGCGTATCCCAATAGTTCCGCCCTCGTACAGTATATCGAAAACTTCCTTCTCGAAAACATGCTTCTGCTTCTTAAGCCCAGCCTTATCAAGCTCGAAAACTATTGTAACAGGCCCAGGCCAGCATTTATCAATAAAACTCCGCATCCGCCCGTTAAGCCCCGGCACATATTCGAGTACCGCGCCCTTGTCACCGATATGCAGCGAATACCTCTTTCCTTCCTCGCGAACCTTAACCTCGTCAAGCCGTTTCAGCGAACCCGGACTCACCGCGCACGCGATTCCGTAAACTGTCTCCGTAGGAAACACGACTAGCCCGCCGCTTTCTATCAAGGCCGCTGCTTCGTCAAGAACCCTTTCGTCGACTTGCCCCCGGTCGATTTGTACAATTTTAGTATCCATACTGTACAATACATATTAACACACACCCGAACACTTGGCAAACACAAAAAACAACCATTCGTCTCTCTTGAAAATATCGAGGATTCTGCCTTCTGTTCTTGCTTATATGGCGGCCCGCGAGCGCCCTGAACAGCTAAAAGAAAACAAATTGTGTTCATACTGATAATCATTTAATTACCCCCAATTACAACTCACAGTATATCAGATTTACGCATGAATGTCAACTAAATATTAACATAATATTAATATCACAAGCCCATATCTTAACAAAGCCCTTTTTTTCTTATTATGCCAACTCTTATAGGACGTTATCGAGTATTAACATGCACCTTGTATTCTACATTTGTTTTTTTCGAGTCCTTCAGCGATGAAAAATGCGGATATTGGAGTTGAAATGCCTGTTAAATTACGTATTATCTTAGAGGTGCCCTGTATGGTTATTCATAAGGTTTGAGTATGTTTTCAACGCTTCCGGCGAGAATAATAGAGATCGACAATAAAGGCTTGTTCGCACGTGCCGACGCAATAGGCCGGATATTGCTTGCAAACCTCACCTTTGTACCCGAGGCGGCAGTGGGCGACATTGTCCTTATCCACGCAGGATTTGCAGTTGCGATAATGGACAGGGACGAGGCCTTGAAAACATGGCCGCTCCTTGAAGAGGTAGATAGCTATTTTGATAAACACGGCAGTGCGGGGGAAACCAAATAGTGCTTAGAAGAATATACGCAGCCCAGAATATGATGGACAGCGCCTGCCAAAAAGCCGGCCGCGCCATCAATATCATGGAGGTTTCCGGCACGCACACCGTCGCCGGCTTTCGTGACGGAATGCGCGCAAGCGTCCCTCGTCAGCTAAAGCTCATCTCCGGGCCCGGCTGTCCCGTCTGCGTACTTGACCCTGGCTTTGTCGATTCCATCTTCCGGATTATCGACTCAGCCGATTGCATCATCGCAACCTTTGCGGAGTTGATGAAAGTCAGGGGCTCCCAAAAAACTCTTCAACAGGCGCCCGGCGAAAAAATCCGTATCGTGGGCTCTTCCACTGAGGCTCTGGCTCTTGCAGAAGGTACCGACAAACCGGTTGTTTTTGTAAGCGTCGGTTTTTCAACCACCGCTGCGACCACAGCCTATGCTCTAAGCCAGGCAAAGGCCAGGGGGGTAAAAAACTTCTATGTACTCAGCGGGCACAGGCTCATTGTTCCGGCCCTTGAGACAATGCTCGCCGAGCGAAACCACCGCGTCGACGGCCTGCTTTGTCCTGCCACCGTTGGAGTCACCACCGGAACCGAAGCCTTTCAGCCGATAGTGGACCGCTTCAATGTCGCATGCGTGATCGCCTCGATAGAGCCTATGCACATCATCGAGGGCGTCGCCGAACTCTGCAGGCAGATAAGCGAACAAAGCCCGAAGGTTGTTTCGATGTACGGACCCGTGATCAAACCCGGCGGCAATCCCTTCGCCAAAGACCTCATCGATGAGGTTTTCGTGCCCTATGTAGGCTATTGGCGAGGCCTTGGCAACATACCCGAAAGTGCTTTGAGAATAAACGAAAGTTTCGCGGAATTTGACGCTGCGAGAAAGTTCGACCTCGCCTCCCAGCCGCGCGAGGACGTTACCGGCTGCCGCTGCTCCGAGGTGCTCGTTGGCCTTATCGACTCCCCCCAGTGCAGTATGTTCGCCGAACAGTGCTCCCCCGACCACCCCGTCGGGCCCTGCATGATAAGCGCAGACGGCGCATGTTTCGCATGGTATAAATACGGACGAAAGAAAAAAAGGAAAGAGCAGTAGATGGACCATTTCGTATACAAAGGCGGCAGACTGTTCGCCGAAGACGTCGACGTTGAAAAAATCGCCCGAGAGGTTGGCACAGCCGTTTACATTTACAGCAAAAAAACATTCTCGGACCACATTTCACGCCTCCAGCATGCTTACAGGGACATTGACACCACGATATGCTATTCCATTAAGGCATGCAGCAACATCAACCTGCTCAAAATTATGGCAAAGATGCAAAGCGGCTTTGACATTGTAAGCGGCGGCGAGCTCTACCGCGCCTTGCAGACCGGTGTCGACCCGGAGAAGATAGTCTACGCAGGTGTCGGCAAGACAGACACCGAGATAACCGAGGCCATAGACGCCGGCATCGGCTACTTTAATATAGAGTCCGAGCAGGAGCTTGAAAATCTTATAAACGTCGCAAGCTCTATGGGCAAAACCACCAGGGCAGCACTGCGGGTAAACCCCGACGTTGACCCCAAAACACACAGCTTCACAACTACCGGCAAAAAAGAAACAAAGTTCGGCGTCGACATCGAGCGTGCGAGAAAAGTCTTTGCCGACTACGGCAGAGACACCAGCGTCAAGCTCTGCGCAATCCATATTCACCTCGGAAGCGCGGGCAAAACCGTCGAGCCTTATGTCGAGGCGATACAGAAAATACTAACCCTTATAGAGTGGCTCAGGCAGGACGGTTTCGAGATAGAGATGCTCGATATAGGAGGCGGTTACGGAGCGGACTATGAAACCGGAACAGCCCCCTCAGCCGCCGACTACGCCGACCGGATAGTGCCCCTCCTGAAGGGTAAAAACCTAAAGCTCGTCCTTGAACCCGGCGCAAGTATCGCCGCCAACTCCGGCATACTGCTCACAAAGGTCCTGTTTACCAAAAAGGGCGGAAACAAAAAGTTTGTCATCGTCGACGCCGGCATGAACGACCTCATCCGACCCCCGCTGTATGACGCGTTCCATTTCATCTGGCCCGCCAGTGTTGAAGAAAAATTCGCGATTGCTGCCCGCCAAAAGGAACTGTTCGTCGAAGGCTGTGAAATAGTCGACGTCGTCGGCCCAATCTGCGAAGGTTCGGACTTCTTCGCAAAACAAAGGGCTCTGCCCCCCGTAAAACGCGGCGACCTGCTGACCATATTCACCGCAGGGGCCTATGGATACACGATGAGCAGCAATTACAACACCCGCCCCTTGCTGCCCGAGGTGCTCGTCGACGGCGACAAGTTCGGCGTTATCCGCAGGAGGCAAACATACGAAGACATCATCGCCCCCGAACGCGTCTGAATAATTTCCCCGTCCCCGGGCTTGGCGCCCGCTGCTTAGGTCCGCTTAAAAACTGCTCACAAATCTGCGATATCGATCTTGCCCAGCACCGAAAGCGCAATGCGTACGTTACCGAAAGGCGCGCTGACCGCAAAACCGGCAACACAGGATTTTATCTGTTCGATCATTTCCCGTGCTATCTCGATTCCCAGCCTCCGCCCCTGCTCTTTGGTCTCCGCGGTTTTCATCCTTTCAAGCAGTTCCCCCGGCACGACCACTCCGGGCACTTCGTTCGCCATGAACTCCGCGTTCTTGTAGCTCGTAAAAGGCCAGATACCCGCCACAAGCGGCACCTTTGTTTGCTTAACCTGATCGGCAAAAGTAAACAGCATTTCAGGGTCGAAAACAGGCTGCGTTACTGCGTACTCCGCCCCTGCCTCGGCTTTGGCGAAAAACCGGTCAATCTCCCTTTTCAAATCCGAAGCCACCGGGTTTGCCCCAACCCCTATCGTAAGAGCAAGCGGCGGGTGAAACTCCGTACCCGCAATATCGAGCCCCCGGTTAAGGTTCGAGACCACTTTCGTAAGCGCAACGGAATCAAGATCGAACACAGCCGTCGCTTCCGGAAACTCCCCCAGCTTAGGCGGGTCGCCTGTCACCAAAAGCACATTAGGCAGGTTCAGCGCCTGTGCCCCCAGCATGTCAGACTGCATCCCGATAATGTTTCTGTCCCTGCAGCATACGTGCAATATCGGCTCAAGCGCATCGGTCGCCTGTGATATTCGCACCGCCGTCACCATCGGCGAAAGTCGCGAACTTGCACGCGGCCCGTCCGGTATGTTAATAGCGTCAATCCCGTGTTCGCCGCACAGCTTTACCTTTTCGATAACCCGCGAAAGATCCGTACCGCGAGGCGGGGTGATCTCTATCATCGTTACGCTCTCGCCGCGGGCTATTTTTCCCCCGAGCTTTGATCTCTTCTCAAGCGGCACCGGCTCCGAACCTTTCGCGCCGCCTTCATGAACTTGTATATTCATTTGCGGTTTCAGCGTTGCCGCCGCAGCCGCCTTATGCAATGGCCGAACCGCCTTGACTATCTCCCTGGTATGACGCGGCTCCGTTCCGCAGCATCCCCCGATTATCGATGCACCGTTCTCGAAGAAACGTTTGGCATACTCCGCGATATACTCCGGCGTGCACATATATATCCGCCTGCCGTCAACATCCCTCGGCAGGCCCGCGTTGGGCATCACCGAGATAGGCTTTTCAACCGCCGCCCGCATCAGCTTCAGCGACTCAAGCATCTCCATAGGGCCCTGAGAGCAATTCAGACCCACCGCCGTAACCGCCCGGTTTTTAGCGATCTCCGCCGCTGCCGTGGCGATGTTCATACCGTGAATCGTTGTCTCATATTCCACAGTGGTCAAATGAGCGACAATAGGCAGACCGCACACATCGCTTACAGCTTCCACCGCGAGTTTAAGCTCGTCGGGATTGGCAAAGGTTTCAAGAATTATCAGATCCGCCCCCGCCCGGCAAAGCGCCTGCGCCTGCTCGGCAAAAGCATGCCTGATCCGTTCCGGATTCTGCCTTAACACCGGTATAATCTCCGTACCAGTAGGACCGATGGCCCCTGCTATATAGATTTCGTTTTTAGCTGTCCCCGCCGCGTCCGCTGCGAGTTTTACCGCCGTTTCGTTTATCTGCTCCATTTTGTCGGCAAGCCCGAACCTCGCGAGCTTAAAAGCGTTTGCCCCGAAAGTGTTTGTTTCAAGCAGGTCACAGCCGGTCTCGGCATATTCGCTGTGTATTTCCCGGATAAGTTCCGGGCGGGTCAGGTTCAGTTCGTCAAAGCAGGTGTTCACAAAAACGCCTTTGCCGTAGATCATCGTCCCCATGGCGCCGTCGCCCGTAACAACCCTTTCGGCAAGCAGCTCTGAAAAATCTTTTCGCGTCATCTTAAACCCCCTTTGGATTACTCTAACTGAACGGACTGTATACTTATCGTCATTCGCGCTGCCATTCGGTGATTAATATAATAAACGCACTAAAATGACCTAAACCGACACGCCCTCAAGTCGCAACTGCTCTGTTTTTTCTATGGAACACTCCTCGCACAGGAAAACAGGCGGTTCTGAAATTCTGTCGTAGTTTTTTGTTTTCACCAGCCGGTACCCGCGGGCGGTCTTTCCGCATCGACCGCATTGAACCTTGTCGGCTACCTGCCATTGTGAGCCAAGTTTGGAACTTGTGAAAATAAACCTGTCTACCCAGAAAAAGATTAGCCCGCCTATGAAGTTGGCAACAATCGTGCCCGCCAGCTTACCCAGGTCAGCAAGCCAGACCAGCACTAACGCAAGAATAGGCGTGCTCAACTGCCACCTGAAAAGATAAAGACCGTAACGCTTGAGATTAACCTTTATTTTCATCTTAAGCCCTTTATTAACATTGTAAGGCATTTCGACATAACGATAACGGATTATAACCATATAGCAATATACGTCAATAATGCAGCAGAATATTTGTAATAAAAACGTGCTTTTATAAAAAAAATGCCATTTAGAGCCGCGATTCATATTTTGCATAAGTGGACAATTTTGGTCCGCATAAAATTTTTAAATTGTCAATCCGCTTGCATTTTCAAAGTATATGCTTTACAATATATTAACCATGTCAGACCCATTTTAAGGCGTTTTATGGATTCGCATGTCCAGAATAATGTCAGCGTCGCCAAGCAGCTCAAGATGTATAAAAGCATCATCGAGTCGCTCCAGACCCGCCTGTCAGGCCTGCTCAACCAGAACATCCGCCTCAAAGAAACAAAGGTCCTGCTCGAATCCATTTTCAACAATATCGACGCTTTCGTTTGGGTTATTGACGTCACCGCAGCAGGCCAGTTCAAATGCGTACACATGAACCCTGCCTGTTCGAGGTTAACGGGTAAAAATATACCGCCTGACCAGAATAAGGATCTCGGCGAAGTTTTCCTGCCTCCTCAGGGAACCATCATACATAAGTGGTGCATTGAGCTTATGAAAGTTAAAAGGCCTGTTCAGTTTCAATACGAATACAGGCTAAACGGCCTTCCTTTCTGGATGCTCACAACCTTGATCCCGATTTTCTCCGCATCCGGTGATGTCTACCGCGTGATAAGCATCGGGTTCGATATAACTAAACAGAAACTTACGGAAAAGGCCCTTATAGAAAATGAACAGCGTTATGAACTTGCAGGCAGGGCAGGCAGGGTAGGCGTATGGGACTGGGACCTGCATTCAGGCTCCATGTACCTCGACCCCTGGCTGAAAGAAATGCTCGGATATAAAGAGGACGAGATAACTAATAATATCGAAAACTGGTCTGCAAACGTTCATCCTGAAGACAAACCGCAGCTTGAAGAAATTATCAATAATATTCTCGAGGGCAAAAAGGATAATTTCGAATTTGTCCACAGGATGCTAAAAAAGGATGGTTCAGTGGTCTGGCTGCTCGCAAGGGGCCAGGTCGTTCTTGGCGAAGACGGCAAGCCCGTTCGTATTTTCGGAACAGACGCCGACATTACCGAGAGGATGAAAGTGTTGCGTCAGCTCCAAAAAACAAATATCGCTATCGAAGAGCGTGTCGAGCAGAGGACCGAGCAGCTTGAACGCACTACCCGCAGGCTTCAGTCGGAGGTCGAGGAGAGAAGCAAGATCGAAAAAATCCTCCGTGAAAACGAGCAGCGTTACCGTTCGCAGTTTGAAGACAGCCTCGCCGTTAAACTCATAATCGACCCGCAAAACGGTAACATCCACGACGCCAACCCATCGGCATGTGATTTCTACGGATATTCCCATGAAAAGCTAAAGTCCATGAACATAGCAGATCTGAACATATTCTCCCCGGAACGCGTTAAAAAAGAAATGCAAAAGGCCAAAAAACACAAAAGAAACCACTTCAACTTTCAGCACAAACTTGCAGACGGACGAGTCCGTGATGTAGAGGTTTATTCCAGTCCTATCAGGTACCAGGACAAACAGATGCTCTATTCGATTATTCACGATGTCACCGACCGCAACCGTGCCGTCGAAAAGGCCCGCCTTCACCAGGAGCAGCTCGCCCAGGTTTCAAGGCTGATAACTGTCGGCGAATTGGCCCAGAGCCTTGCTCATGAACTCAACCAGCCATTGTGTGCGATTCTCTCTCACTCCGAGAGAACCCTTTCAATGGTAAAACAAAATCCACAGGAAACATATAAGATAATGCAGAAACTTGGCACTATTGTCAAGCAGGCCGACCGTGCCGGCAAAATACTCAACCGAATAAAGTCATTTATCAGAAAAGAACCCGCCGTCAAAGAGAACATAGATATAAATTCCCTTGTAAAAGAGGCGCTCAGCTTTCTTGAAGTCGAAACCAGGCATAACAATATAAAAGTAAAATTTATACTCGAAAAAGACTTGCCCCCCGTCCCTGCCGACCGTGTCCAGGTAGAGCAGGTGGTAATAAATCTTGCCCGAAACGCAATTGACGCTATGGCTGAAACGGACAAAGATGAAAGGCAGATAACCTTAAAAACCGCACATGAAGGCCGTTTTATAAAAGTTTCAGTCATCGACACCGGGCCGGGCGTCCACGGTAAATACCGAAATATCGTTTTTGAGCCGTTTTACACTACAAAAAACGCAGGTTTGGGCCTCGGTCTTTCTATCAGCTCTTCAATTCTTGAATCCCACGGTGGAATTTTGTCGCTGAGTTCTGAAAAAAACACCTGTTTTGAATTCACTTTACCCGTCCATGCTTCGAAATAACCAACAGACCTTCTTATTTTGAAGTATCTAAATTCGACATTTTTGTTGTATTTGTAAATATCTGTGTTAGAATAAGTTACAAATGGATAATAATAGTTCCTCTTTAGAAGTCACTCGGAATAAGGTAATGGAACAGCACAGCACCATTTTTATTATTGATGATGATCAGGCGGTAAGGGATGCCATCTCGGATCTTGTCGAAGGAATGGGACTTACAGCTGAATCTTACGCTACGGCCGAAGATTTCCTCGAAAATTATGAGCACTGCGATACCGGCTGCATGGTTCTTGATGTCAGAATGCCAGGAATGAGCGGCCTTGACTTGCAGGCGAGAATGGTCAGCATGGATATTAACCTGCCGGTCGTTTTTATTACCGGCCACGGCGATGTCCCCATGGCCGTAAAGGCAATGAAAAACGGCGCAGTCGATTTCATCGAAAAACCCTTCCGTGAGCAGGCATTATGGGATTGCATAAGAAAAGCCCTCGACCACAGCCACGAGCTTTCCGAACATAACAGCAAAAAGAGAGAGGTTAAAAAGAAATACGCCCTCTTGACCGATCGAGAAAAACAGGTCCTTAATTTCATCCTTGAAGGTTTCAGCGACAAAGAGGCCGCCCACGAACTTAATGTAACACAGAGGGCGATCGCATTTCACCGTAATAACATCTTAAAGAAAATGCGAACTGCATCTGTTGTTGAGCTTGTAAACAAGGTAAACACTTTCTGTCCTGTCGAACATAAGCAGCCCGACACAGAAAGCAACATCTCCAGTGCCTGACACCTTTCCTTAAATCACGCGCACTTCCAGCCCTTGCGCGAACGTTTCATCAGTTCCCCTGCCCATGTTTCGAAATAGAACGGGTAAATATTGACTGCAAGCATCTCCCCTGTGATCGCAAGGCCCTCATATGAATTGGCAGTGAAGTCCCTGTTCTCATTCACACTGCCGTAATTAATCGTCTTGTCATAAAGCGAGGCAAGCTTTTTCAATCGCCTTTCTTTCCTCGCCGCTAAAGTCTCCCTGTCCGTCATGGCTGCTCGAAAATATGCCCGAACCTGTCTTACGTTCACATCCTTATCGTTAAAACCGCCCTGCAGCCATGCAGGCAGCCGGTCGCTTATCTCCTTTTTGTGGTCGATCCCCAGGTGCTCCTGGTCCTCATAATCATAATGGATCAGCGGGTCGTAAAAAAATACACCCGGGCTGTAATCGTTTCTCATTTTCGCCGCGTAAGACGCGATATTGTCCATCGATTGTTTACCCACAGGCGGCCCGCCCGGCATATCGCCTATAAGCATTGTATGACAGTACCGGTTAAAATCGCTGCGGTTATAACCCGAAATCCTGCTGTAAACCGCCTGAAGCGTCGGAAGCGTGGATGTCCGCACATCCATAATTATCAGCCGGCAGCCCGTTGTCTGTTTCGCAAGGTTATCAAGCTGCTCCAAATTTATACGCCCCGAATCAATATCCGGAAAAACGGTTTCAGTTTCCGGTCCAAAATTTGAATCGCTCAGACGCTCACGTATATCGGCAAGCAGCACCTTATCCAGTGAAAATACTATTACTTTGTCGGACCTGTCAGGATGTGATAATACGTTCATTTTTCGCTCAAAAAAACAATAAATCTTTACATCAATTATTCATACGTAGTCAATCCATATAGGTTCTTCACGCTTTTTGCCCTTTTTTTGCTGAATTTCCCGCACAAATTTGATAATATCGGCATAGAAACTGTTTAGTATGGTTTAAAAGATAAAATTATTTAATAAACTCGGTGAAAATGGACAGTACAGAACAGAAAAAAACCAAAAAAGACAAAACCCGTTTAATTATTGCCGGAATTTTGATATTTATCGGCGCAGGCCTTTGGATTTGGGACGATTACATCAAGGACCGCGTAATCCCAAAACGCTTCGGCGTCGTCGAGCAGAATCTTATTTACAGAAGCGGCGAAATTCACAGGGCCCTTATCGAAAAGGTGCTCAAAAAGCATGATATTGATGTAATAATCAACCTCACAAATTACGACAAGGCCAACCCCAACAGTGTTGCCGAAAAGGAAATATCCGAGAGACTCGGTATCAAAACATGTCGTTATCCTTTAAGGGGCAACGGCACCGGAGCCGTTGAAAACTATGCCGGCGCCCTGAAAGACCTCGTCACCGAATCCCGCAAAGGCAATAAGGTGCTTCTGCACTGTGCCGCCGGTTCCCAGAGAAGCGGCGGACTTACAGCCTTTTACAGGCTTTTGGTACAGGAAAAAGACCCCGACGAGGTGATCAAGGAGATGAAAAAGTACGACTGGGACACCGACGACACCGACCTGCTCAACTATATTAATGAAAACATCGGGGCCGTCGCCTCGATTATGGTCCAGCACGGAATTATTGAAAAAGTCCCCGAACCCCTGCCGCAGTTAAACCCCTGAGCGATTTCAACGGCTCTTATCTGCTAATTTTTTCAGTCATAACGGCATTTTTCTCTTGAGTCCAAACATGGATTCAGATATTTTATGACATGTCAAAAAATTCTAACACAGGAGAAAAAATGTACAAAAATAATAACTCGCCAAAACCTTCGCTGAATGTTACTACACGCAGACAGTTTTTAGGCATGGCCGCCGGCGCCGTCCTGCTGCCGTCCGCTGCATTTGCCATGGGCAAAAAGGTCTCTGTATCGCACAAACCCAACGTCGTCGTATTATTCATTGACGATCTCGGCTACGGTGACACTGAGGCATTCGGCTGCCCCGACATACCCACACCCAACATAACCAAACTCGCCAAAGAAGGCACCAAATGCACCAACGCGTACACTATCTGCCCCGTTTGCTCTCCCAGCCGGACCGCGATAATGATGGGCATGTACCCCAACCGTTTCGGCGTGTTTGGTAACGAGGACCGAGGCGCGCCGATACCTGAGGACCACCCGACCCTTGCAGAGTTTATGAAAGACGCAGGCTATGTAACCGGCATGGTAGGCAGATGGGACATAGGCTCTGTCGAACAGGGCCCCCTTAACGAGGGCTTCATGGAAGTCGCCCGCCGCTCGATGATCGACAGCAGCGACCCGAGAAGAGCTATGCCAAACGGCCCGACCTACATCCAGGAAGACGGCGTCTACTGGACCGACCGCCAGGGCGATGAAATGGTCGATTTCGTGACCCGCCACAAGGACGAAAAGTTCTTCCTGTATTTCGCACCGCTTGCGATTCACTTCCCCGTCGAAGAGGCCCCCCAAAAGTACCTCGACAGGGTCCCCGCGAGCATAACCGATGAAAAACGCAGGTACCTCGCCGGCACGCTTATCGCCGCGGACGATGCGGTTGGAAAAGTCATGGCCGCGATAAAGGAAAATAAGCTGGATGAAAACACCCTCGTGATACTCACCGGAGATAACGGCGGCTGGGATCCCGACGGCGCAAGACACGAACCTTTCCGCGGAGGCAAGGCTACCGAGTGGGAAGGCGCGGTTCACGAGCCTTTTATTGTACGCTGGCCCGGAACGGTGCCTGCCGGCAAAACTTACGACGGCATGATATCCACCCTCGATGTCTACGCAACCTCAGCCGCGGTCGCGGAAAAGCCCCTCCCGGAAAAATGCGAGGGCGTAAACCTTCTGCCTTACCTCCAGGGACTCAAAGATGGCGAACCTCACGAAACGCTGTACTGGCGCTGGCTGGAGGGGGGAAAACGCTCCGCCCATGCCGTCAGGCACAAGAACTGGCGACTGATGCGAAAAACCGAGGACCAGCCCTGGAGGCTCTACGACATCAAAGCCGACCCCGGCGAGACAACCGACCTCGCCGACCAGAAGCCCGAGGTAGTCAAAAAGCTCTCAAAGATGTACGAGGAATGGGTCGCTGAATTGCCCGGCCCGTCGGGTTACAGCAGGGGAGTTGGCGGCCACTGTCCCAGGGGTATCGGCTGGGCAACACCGGATAACCCGTAATCGAGCTGCGCAGCTCAAAGGTCGCAATGAAAAAAATAAGCATCAGATCACTTTGCTGGTACCTGAAACATCCGTGGTTGATGGATATCTGCTGCTCACAGATTTTTCGCGCCGCCGCAAAGCGTATCAAACCCCCGCCGCAGACAGTTCAGTGGTATCACGACAGGGCAGTTACCTTTCCCCAGGCCGCGATAAAAGTAACAGGACGCTATCAGCCGCAAGGCTCTATCGATATCAGGAAAGGCGGCTGTGATGAAATGCTCAACATATTCGCCGACCACCTCCAGGCACAGCGTATTATCGAAACCGGCGTCTGCCACGGGCTTTCTTCAAAGGCTCTGCTGCTTTCGCTGAGCAAACGCGGCGGCAAACTCGTCAGCACCGATGTCCCTTCGCTCGAACGATGGGTCAACTTCGGCGATCAGGTGCCCGAAGATTTGAAACGCTGCTGGCAATTGGTGCTCAGGCCCGACCGCCGGGTACTGCCTGCCCTTATCGAGCAGATGCGCCCCCTCGACATGTGCTACTACGACAGCGACAAAAGTTACACCGGCAGGATGTTCGCCTATCCTTTACTCTGGCAGGCCCTTAGAACAGGCGGGATATTCGTCTCGGACGACATTTCGGACAATTACGCTTTCCGCGACTTCTGCCAAAAAATCAAACGTGACCCCGTAATCGCCGCAGCCGACAAAAGATACGTAGGCATTATCGTCAAATAACCCCCGCCCATCTGTGTTCGTTTTCCTGCCCCCTATAACCTACCCCCTATAACCTATAACCTGTAACCTGTAACCGCCCTTAGCGGCTTTGCGCTTAGCGCGAAAATAAAAAACACCGCCGAAAACACCAAATCCCGGCCCATGTTTCAACGCAAAAACTTCCCTACCTCTAATGCCTGATTCCTGATACCTGTGTTCTGTCTTCTGTGTTCTGTTTCCTATCCCCTATAACCTACAACCTGTCTCACCCCCTAAACCGGGCGGTAATGGCTGTATGGAACCTTTGCCTCAGGCTTGCCCGGCCAGCTCATTTTATCGAACAAAAAATCGCTTCCGCGTTTTATCATCGTGCCCGGCATTGTCGGGAACATTTCAAGCGAGCCGATTATCTGGTTGTCATACTTTTTCAAAGCTTCAAGCAGGTAGTCCCAGTGGTCGTGCGGTATCCCGCCGTCAACTCCAGGCGGCTCATGGTCGTCGATAACACCATAGTTGTCCGTAAGGTGCACATAAGTTGTCCGCGGCGCGAGCTTGTCTACGTATTCCGTGAAAGGCGCATCGGGGTCAAGATTAATAAAGCCCGTGTCGATGCAGAAATAAATGTCCTCAAATTTATCACCAACCTGCATCAGCGCAGAGAGCTTTCCCGTTTCAATGCTGATCTGCACATTGTGGGCCAGCGCAATATCAAGCACATCCTTTGCGAACGACCAGTCCGCTATGCCGAGCTGATCGGATATGCACAGGCTCTCAAGCGTTGCGATCATCGGCGCGTTGTTCAGCATCTGGGCACACTGTATCTGCTCGGTCCAGTCATCGATCGTCGGCCCGTCGTTGCGCGAGTTAAGTGTCACCAGCATACCCTCTGTCGCGTGTTTGAGCCTGTTCCAGTTCCGCTTCGCGTATCGGCAGTCATGGCTGGCCCGGATCGTAGGCCAAAGCTCTATCCCGAAACCGAGCCTCTTGAGATAGTCACACTCCTGCTCAAAGGAAAGGTGATGTTCCCTCCACCAGAAAACCATTGTCGAAACTACATATCTGATATTCATTAATCAACAAACTCCGCATACTTAACACGCTACGGGCCAAACAAACGCCCGTATTATAATAATAACCCAAAGCCTTTCAAGTTTGAAAAAATGCGAAAATAGTTGTTTTCAGCGTTAATAATAATTTTTCAGACCTGCAATGCCCTGAATTTGGCCGACGTTTACTGTCCTTTATCGGCAATTTTTGACTCAAAAATGGGAGAAAAATTCATAAAAAAGTGTTGAACTGGTCGTATTTAGCGGTATAATACGAGGCTTTAGATTGTCTGGAGAAAAAAATGAAAGAAAGCATACATCCTGAATATAAGACTGTAAAGGTCCGTTGCGGTTGTGGAAACACGTTTGAGACACGCAGCACGGCAAACGAGATTCGTGCGGACATCTGCTCTATGTGCCATCCGTTCTATACAGGCAAGCAGAAATTCGTCGACACCGCCGGCCGTATCGACCGCTTCAAGAAGAAATTCGGTACCGATTACTTCAAAGGCAAGAAAAAAGGCAAGAAATAGCGACTTTTTAACTACAACTTACGCTGTTGGCGCTGATCCTACAGGTCATGAACCGGCAGCGTAATTTTTTTGCACATTTTGCGCGGGAATACCTATGGCCGACATAAAAGAGGGCATTTTAAGCAAGCTCCGCGAGATAAACGAGCGTTACGAGCAGATCGACCGGCTGATATCCGACCCGGAGGTTGCCACAGACAGCACACGCCTTGTAAAGCTTACCAAGGAGCAGGGCAGGATGCGGGATATGGTCGAGCGGTACCGCAGGTATGTAAAAGTTGCCCAGCAGCTCGATGACTCCGAGGTGATGATGAATGACTCCGAACTCGACGCCGAGATGCGCGACCTCGCACGCGAGGAGTACAACGAGCTGGCCGCTAAGGAACATGAGTTGTTCGACAACATTAAGGAATCGATGGTCATGGCAGAGGACTCGGCGATTGATTCGATCATCGTTGAGATACGCCCCGGCGCCGGCGGCGACGAGGCATCGCTTTTCGCAAAGGACCTAAGCGCGATGTACACCAGGTACGCCGAGAAACGCGGCTGGAAGGTCGAGACGATGTCGCTAAGCACAACGGAGATGGGCGGTTTTCGCGAGGTCATCCTCAACATAAAAGGCCCCGGTGTCTGGGCAGAGCTCGGCTATGAAGGCGGCGGCCATCGTGTCCAGCGCGTGCCTGAGACCGAGTCGCAGGGCAGGGTGCATACTTCCGCGGCGACTGTGGCGGTTTTGCCCGAGCCGGAGGAAATCGACGTTGACATAAACCCAGACGACGTGCTCGAACATGTCAGCCGTGCAGGCGGGCCGGGCGGTCAGAACGTAAACAAGGTAAGCTCGGCGATAAAGCTCGAACACGTTCCCACCGGCATAACTGTCAGTATGCGTGACGAGAAAAGCCAGCACAAAAACCGCGCAAAGGCATGGCGGATACTTCGCTCGAGAATATACGAACATTACCAGGGCCAGATCGACAGGCAGCGCGAGACGGCCAGAAAGTCGATGATCGGCTCCGGCGACAGGTCCCAGCGGATACGCACGTATAACTACCCCCAGAACAGGCTGACCGACCACAGGATAAACGTCTCGCTCTACAGCCTCGAGAAGGTAATGATGGGTGAAATGGACGAACTTATCACGGCACTGAAAGACTACGACAAACAGCAAAGACTCGAAGCACTCGCCGAAAGCATTTCGTAAACAGCAAGCAGCTTTCAGGCGTAGAATGGCTATGCTTTCATATCAGCATGGGTAAAAATGGACATATTATTTTTACGCCAGCATACAGGTTTTTACCGCAGGGGGGGGTGAGCTATATCATGTTTTTGTCTTTCGGTATTGCTTGTTTTCTATTCGTTGTTTCCTTTTGTTTTGTTTTTCGTTTTTAATAATGAGGTTGATTTTGCCGTCCGGACGGCGGCTGCCTGTGCGGTTG
>CAZVPF010000003.1:0-176326 GCA_964628195.1 uncultured Pirellulales bacterium
GTTTCGAGGGAATTATAAAAAGCTCCTGTAAATTAAATTTATAAAAAACCTGCTTGTTTATTTCGGTTTTATCAAGCAGATACAACTTGACAATATTGTCGTATCGTTGGTTTATCAAGACATCTATGCCCCCTACACCGCAACCAATATCCATAACTTTGCAGCATTTTTTCGGCAAAAAATCTGCAATATAATCATATTCGGAATTTACTTCAGAGATGTAGTGCTCTTTAATTTTGCGGGCTCTAATTATTGATTCAAATTTAACAGCATTGTGATAGACAAATGGGAATTTCTTTTTTAGAGATCGCAATAAACCTATATTCGCTAATTTTTGATAGCCGGTTCTCTGATAAAGGATATATTTTACAGCTTCATCCGGTACAATGAAATTTTTCCGCATCATAACTTCCAGTAACATAATATAAATGCAGGACGACTAACAAAATATCATAGATTGAAACGACATATTTTACTATCCGACCTTTTTCCACCCTTTGGTGAAAAAAACATATTGATAGAAACGCGGGTATTATAGAGGTAAAAAGAGGCATGTCAACTTATTTTATTTCAGGCACCCTTAGAATTGAAAAGCAAATTCCATTAACTGGCCTGCTTGTCGCTATGAGGTCGGCGCTTTGCCGGTCCGTTTCCAGCCATATCCCGTTTTTCATTTCAAAAAACCTGGACCGAATCTCCTCGAAGTTTTCAGTAAGCATCGCCATTCTTTGACAATTATAAATACGATAACCTTTAGGGTAGCCATTCTTTGCCGGCTCATGTCCCCGTCCGTACGGAACAGAAAAAATAACAAGACCTCCTGGTTTAGTGACACGATAGATTTCTCTCATAAAGCTTATGTCATCATTTTTGGTTTCACCTCCATATCGTTCAATTCCCACATGTTCTACAACAGAAAGAGATACTACGGCATCAAAGGTGTTATCGGCGAATTTATTATTAAAAAAGTCTATCTTAAAACTGTGCAGTTTGGGGTGCCGAAGAGGACAGTCTCGCATATCAATCACATCAACCTCATGGCCGAGATAAACAGCTTCAAGTGCAAATTTGCTTGATGAGCCGCCGATATCTGCGACACGCCCCTGGCCATCTAATCTTCCCAGGGCAGATAATGCCAGTGGATATTCAAAAATTCGTTCCCGAATCCTTGCTTTTGGGCTAAATAAGAGGCTTCTAACGGCTGTAAACCTTTTTTTAATCGAACTGTGCCATTTATTGTGTTCAAAGATAAAGGGGCTCTCTATAAGTTTATATTGTTTTTCGTTGTATATATAATCATTGTGATTCATTTTTTTCTTTCGAAGAATAAACTATTAGTGATAATTTTAAGTAGTAGCTAAGCTTTGGTAAAGACTATAAGTTTTTTCAGCGTTTTTTTTCCAGCTAAACTCTTCTGCCCGTTTTAAGCCAGCCTTAATTAAATCCCGGCGCAGATTACTTTCTGTACAGAGTTTGAGAATAGCGTTCATTATTGAGTCTTGATTTTCGGGGTCTACCAGCAGCGCAGCTTCACCTGCTATTTCCGGCATTGAAGATATATTGGAAGTTATTACCGGCGTACTCGCTTGAAAAGCCTCGACTATCGGTATCCCAAAGCCTTCGTAAAGGCTGGCGAAAATAAGGCCGTCGGCGCATCCCAGCCAGTTTGCTGCATTTTCTACCGGACCTGTGAATATAACGTCTTTATCTTTAAGAACATCTTCGAGTTTATCTTCATTTTTTGGAACGTTACCAATAACCACCAGTTTATAATTTTCCCTAAAATGGTTCTTAGCTTTCCTAAATGCATTTACTATTCTTAAAATATTTTTTCGTCTGTCCGTTGAAGAAAAAGCCAGCAAAAATCTTTCCAGAGAGCAGCCCGCATACTTGGCCAGAGTCTGCCTAATCGAGACCTTTTCATCTTCAGAAAAAGGTCTTATGCTGTCGTTTGCAGCAAGATGTATTACCTCAACTTTTTCTGGTGATATAGATAAATATTTGCACAGGTCATCTTTTGTTGACTGGGAAACGGCTATAAAATGGTCAGCTTTTCTGACCGCTGCCTCAAACCTCTGCAACTTTGACTTTGTATATAAGTTGGGAAGAGCGTAGCGACGAAGATCATGAACGGTCATTACACGTTTTATGCCTTTTGTCGGCGGCACATTATGGTGAACGCAGTGGTACACGTCAAAATTTCCGGCAAATGTTTGTAATGCCGGGAAATTGCACAGATTCCAAAAGCTTTCAAGCCACCGCATTTTGATCGGAAGCGGCCTTAATTTAGCTTCCGGATTGTTTTGTGATTTGATCTTTTTTGCCTCAGAGTGATATTTTTGGGAATAAATAAGCAAAATTTCACAATCAACGCAAGTCTGCATCAGGCCTTTGAGCAAGCCGGTTCCGTAAGAATAAAAGCCGGAACAACTGTTGACCAAAACCGGATTCAAGTCAAATGCTACTCTCATCACTGTACACTCCTGGCTATTTTCTGCGTTATCGTTTTAAGGCGTTGTGTTGTGATCTTTGTCACCAACTTCGCTAATTTTTTTGTTGATATTTCAATCCCTATTCTCTTTGCAGAATATGCGTTTAGGAACCTCATCCTGTCCGTACGGTGATAATCAAAATGCATGTTGATTTGTACGAGATTTTTAATTGTCAATTCGCTGTTGACTGTTTTGGTTTTTTTTGTTCTCTCATTGTCGAGCAGGCAGAACTTCCAGGCGGTTTCGGTTTTTCGGGCGAGGATGTTTCCGGCTCGGAGGTCGCCGTGGACGATTTTGGCGTTGTGCATTTTCGCGATGTACTCCGCAAGCTGTTTTGCCATTTCATGCCTGTCTCGGCTGATTTTGTTCGGGGTTTGCTTCCATATTTTACTGAAGTATTCGTTGACGCTGAGGGCGTCTTTAACTTCTTTGGTTATAAGGACGTTTTGGAGAAGAATTGGACCGAGACGTTTTTCAAGGACTGCGGCGGTTTGCGGTGCGTGCAGCGAGGCTTCTTCGAGCATTTTCGCGCCTTGAGCGGCCCGGGCGGCCCTGCTGGGTCGAAAGAGGGATTTTAGAACGTCCCGCAGGTTTCGGTGTTTGAAGAATTTGATATACAAAACTTCGGGGTGTCTGAACAGGCCGATTTTGGCCTTGAAGACGTCGGCAGCTTTTGAGGCAGGTACTTTCTCGAAGGGTCCTCGTATATTGTCAATGACCCTGGCGGCGGTTTTATCGTCGGGGGTATCGGAAAACGCAGCGGGGTTTAAATAAATGTCCCAGCCTGAAAGGGTATGTTTTACGAAGCTATCGAGCATTGGTTATCCGTGGCCTACAATAACAATGCCGAGCTTGTCGGCAAGGGCGATTGTTTCGGGTTTGTCGATGATGATCGTCCTTCCGGTCTCGACGACGAGGCACCTGCCGTTGTTCTCGGCGAGGCTGCGAATTGTGTCGGGCCCGACGCAGGGGACGTCGAAGCGCATGTCCTGGTTCGGCTTTGCGGTTTTTATCAGGGTCCATTTGCCTTTTTTGCAGAGCGGGCCTGCGCGTTCGATCATTTTCGCGGTGCCTTCGATGGCTTCGACGGCGATTACTTCCTTTTCCTTGACCGCGACGGCCTGGCCTATGTCAAGTTCGCCGAGTTTCTTTACGATGTCCCAGCCGAACTCGATATCCTCGGGCACGGAACCGTCTGGCTGTTTGCGTGTCATGACGCCTTCGTCTGCCAAGTGCTCTTTGCAGTACATGGTCGAATCCTTCAAATAAATGCCGCCTGTCGCCAACTCGTCGGCGATGGCGCAGAGTATCGTGTCGTTGCGTTTGTCCCTGCCCCTTAGCCTGTGGTACCATATCCGTAACGCACGCCAGTCGGGCAGGTAGTGGAGGATACGGAAAGGGGTGAAGATTTTAGTCTTTGCCACACGCCCGACCATTATTGTATCGCTTGCTCCGTTTTTGCGGAGCTTTCTCATCCATTTGCCCGGTCGTGCGGGTGAGCCGAGAAAGAAGACGTCAGTGTGGTCGGCAAGTTCTGCGGCGGCGCTGTGGCGCAGTCCGACGCAGACGACTTTCATCCCGGCAGCTCGGGCGCCGTCGGCGACCATGAACGGCAGTCTTCCTTCGCCTGCGATCAGGCCCAATATTTTATCGTGTTTCGGGGTCATTTATGTGCCGGTAACTTTGCCGGGTCAAATTTTGCCCGCTTATTTATCCATTTTTGCGACTCGGTTTTCGAGGGTCTTTAGCCTCTTGCGTATTTCCGGGAGGAACTCGATAAGCGAGTAGGCGCGTTTAGCTTTGTTGGCGTCGATTGCAGGGGCGCCGACGATTTCGGCTCCGTCGGGTACATCACGCACTACGCCTGCTTTTGCTCCGACTTTTACCATGTTGCCGATCTTTATGTGGCCGACGACACCTGCCTGGCCTGCGAAGACGCAGTGGTGGCCTATGCTGGCCGAACCTGCAATTCCGGCCTGTGGGACGAGCAGGCAGTGGGGGCCGACCTTTGTGCCGTGGCCGATGGCGACGGCGTCGCCGATTTTGCTTCCTTTGCCGATAACGGTATCGTCAAGTGTGCCGCGTTCGATGACGCTGCAGGAGCCTACTTCGACGTCGTCTTCAAGGACGACCGAGCCGATTTGCGGTATCTTGTGGTGCTCGCCTTTATGCGTTGCAAAGCCGAAGCCGTCCTGGCCGACCGCGGCGCTGGCCTGGATGATGACCCTGCTGCCGATTCTGGTGTTGTCGTAGATAACGGCGTTTGGGTAGACAATGCAATCGTTGCCCATCACGACATCCGGTCCGACGAAGGCGCCAGGGTAAATTATACATCCGTCGCCGATAACAGCGCGTTGTGAGACCGTGGCGAAGTTGTGTATATGGCAGTTTTCGCCGATCTTCGCGGTTTTGTCGATGTCTGCGCGGGGGCTTATGCCGCATTTTTTATGCTTCCTGTGGCCGTGCAGGAGGACGACTATCTGCATGAAGGCGTAGTAGGGGTCCTCGCATATTATTTGTGCGGCAGGGGTTTGCTCTGGTTGTGAAACGAGCACCGCTTCTGCCTTTGTGGTTGCGAGGGTGGGGCGGTACTTAATGTTGCTGAAAAAGGTTATTTCGCCCGGCCCGGCGCTGTCGAGTGTGCCTGCGGAGGTTATAACCGGGTCGCGTGCAGGGTCTGCGGGCGTTCCGCCGACGTGCGCTGCAAGTTCGCTAAGTTTTCTTCCCTTCATAGCATTGCCTTTTTGTATTGAATATATGTCAAAGACAGGATTATACCCGCTAAAGAGCAGCAGTCAACCTTCAACCGGGGTTATTGCCTGAGCCACCTGCTGTACCTGATTCGGGTCATACTGACTAAAACTATTTGCCGCTGGGCGTAAAATATGCACAAACGGACCGAGAGGGCGGTAATGTCTTTCGTCGCTGGGGCCGAAGAGCACGAAAGTTTTGAGGCCTGTCGATGCGGCGATGTGGGCAAGGCCGCTGTCGTTGCCGGCAAAGGCTCTGCAGTTTACTAGGACCTGGAAAACTTCAATCAGTGAGGCGTTCACCAGGCAGGGAAATTTTCGGGCTATCCTGTCAAGTGTGTTTTTTTTCATGCGTTCAAGTTCGGCAGGGCCGAGAATGAATACGGGAGAAAATCCGTTTTCAGAAAGCTTCTGTGCGAGTGCGAGAAAATTGTCCAGGTGCCAGCATTTTTCAGTGCCGCCGCTGCCCGGGTGAATGGCTATTATATTTTTGTCACATTTAACCTCGAGTTCCGAAAGGATTTGGGTGCCGGCGTGGGCGTCACTTGCGAGTGGAGAAAAAAGCGGCTTGCGGCAAAGTTCTGTCGAGACATCTTTGGTTATTCCGTATTCGTTTAAAAATTGCTCGATGAGAAATTCGCTTACGTGCCCTTCGTATTGGGCTTCGGGTTTTGGGTTCAGCACGACGACCTCAGCGGGGTTGCTGCAATTTACGGTATAGATCAGGTTGCTCTCGAAGCTGCTGTCCTTTTGGCCCATGAGGCTGACAATCCATTCGTAGCCGCTGAAGTTCTGCAGCAGCGGGTCCTTGTCGTCGAGATCGAAGTCATCGTGCTTTGCGAAAAGCCGGTGCATCTGGAGGTTTTCTATTGAGCGTACGGCGTCGACGGGGGATCTGCCGGGGTAAAAGGCGGTGTATTCGGTATTGGCGGCGAGGTGGACCTTTCCTGCGTCGAGGGTTTGCCTGAGGAACATAATCAGCGGCAGTGAGAGAACGCAGTCGCCGATTGCGCCGGGGTTAATAACCAGAAGCCTGCGACAGTTGATGCAGCGGTCCTTTTCGGCATCTTCGATCATTTGGAAAATGTCAGGCGGCATCATTGGTTTTGCCTTTCTATCCAGCCGCCTCCAAGCATTCGCCAGCCCCGGTGGTCCCGGGTGTAGCATACGGCTGCCTGGCCCGGGGTTACGGCCATGACGGGTTCGTCGAATAGGGCCTCGAGTTTCCCGCCTGGTAACGGTTTGATGTCGGCTGTTTTGCCGGTGTTGTTGTACCTTATTTTTACTTTAGCTTTGACGGCTGCAGCGGGGACGGCAGATAACCAATTGAAATCATGCGCTGTAAGTTTTTTTGTGTAGAGGCTCTCTTTCGGGCCGAGGGTGACGGTTTTTTTGTGCGGGTCTATGTTCGTTACATAAACAGGCTTGAGCATCGCGATGCCCAGTCCGCGGCGCTGGCCTATTGTAAACCTGTGGATCCCGTCGTGAGTGCCGAGAACCTTGCCCTGTTCGTCGATCACGTCTCCGGCAAGGGAGGCGGTGTCGATCCTGCTTTCGAGAAAACACGCGTAATCGTTGTCCGGTATGAAACAAATCTCCTGTGAGTCGGGTGCAGAAGCGGTTGGCAAGGAAAATTCCTCAGCGAAGGCGCGGACCTGCTGTTTAGTGTATTGGCCGACGGGCAGGAGAATCTTTTCCTGCATTTCGGGTCTTATCATCGAGAGGACATAGGACTGGTCGCGGCGGGATTCTATGCCCTCGTAGATGCAATGGCTGTCTTTATTTTTCAGAATCCTTGCGTAGTGGCCGGTGGCGATGCGGGCTGCGCCGTTTTGCCGGGCGTGTTCCCAAAGCAGGCCGAACTTCATTACGCGGTTGCAATATACGCAGGGATTGGGAGTTAATCCCTTTTCGTACCGGCTGCAAAAGTATTCGATCACCTGCGAGAAACTATCGCGAAAATCAAGGACGTCCAGTTGGATCCCGAGGGCATCGCAAACCGCGGCTGCATTTTGCCGGGCCTGGACATCGCTGTCATGTGTAATCATGTAGACACCGCGGCAATTGTAACCCTGGCTCTTGAGCAGGGCGGCTGCTACGGAACTGTCGACACCGCCGCTTATGGCGACAAAAACATTATTATCGCTGTAGCTTTCGAGCAATACTAATCCTTGCTGCCGCCGAATATCCCTTTTATCGCGTCTCCGGTTTTTTCGACCGCTTCCTTGCCGGCATCGCCTGCGCCCTTGCCTATGTCACCGGCGCCTTCAAGGGCTTTCTTTCCGGCTTCGACACCGGTATCCATTCCTTTTTGCATCACGTCTGAGCCGGTTTTCAGGAACGCACTGCCGTATTCGCTGACGCTTCCAGATATAGCCTTTACCATTTCACCCGGCAGCTGTCCGGCACCGTGGGTTGCGATGGCTGAGGATATTTTGGCGACAAGTTTGGCGGCCAGGTCTTTTATGGAGACGTCCTCGTCTTTGCCTATATCGTTCATTGTAATTGTCGGCAGGGAGAATTCTACAGTGTCGGACTTGCCGGGCAGAGGCAGGAGCTTTACGCGGACTTTTGCTTCGCTGATTATGAGCTCATCGACCTGGACTTTCTTTTCATCCTTCGGCTGGTCCGGTTCGGGCTTGTCCTTTTTGGGCAGGTTGTTCATTATTTCCTTGATGTTATTGCTTAGCTGCTTTTGTTCGACTGTGACGGTTATCCTGTCGAGCTCTATCTTCTGAATACGAGCCTTGTCGCCGGTGAATGACATTAAGTCGGCGTCGACGAATATTTTTCCGGCTTCGAGCATTGTGGGGTTCTGGTAGCCTTGCGGGTTTGCTATAACGAGGTCGTCAAGCTTTACCTTTCCGGAAAGAATCCGCAGCTCTGCGCCGCCAAGCGTGACCGGAACTTTCAGCGCATTGGTGCCTGCCGATTCGACGGCCTTTTTGACCATCCCGCCTGTCATCGACCCTATGATCAAAAGCGCGACTGCGATCACGATGATGACCAGCCCAATGATCTGAATTGTGTTTAGTTTTTTCTTCTTTGCCATGCGCCACCCCTTTCAATAAGTTTAAATTTCCTGTTTGAACTACTTCTGCTGGTTAGTTTGGTCCGCGGAAATAATTTTGCCGCTTTCAAGCAAAACTTCGGGCACATTGCAGCCCATTTCTTTTGCCTTTATTGCGTGTTGATAACTCAACCCGGGCATATCCATCATATAGTATGAATAAGCAAGCCCGTTATGGGCGTCACCGTTTGTCGGGTCCAGTTCAATCACATCGTTAAAGTGCATTATCGCCTTGTCGTGGTCGCTCATATTGGAGTAGAGCAGTGCAAGGTTAAAATGCAGTTCTATATTTGCCGGGTCGAGCGAAATCGCCCTTGTATAAAGTTCTACGGCTGCGTCGTATTGTTTGATGCCCGCGTAGGCGTTGGCCAGGTTCTGCATGGCTGCGACGGCGTGGGGGTCGATCGCGAGAAGCTGCTCATAAGCCTCTATTTCCTGATGGGGTTGGCCCATCTGCCCGCAGGCGAGGGCAAGGCCGAAATATGCGGAAGTAAGGGCGGGGTCGAGTGAGACAGCTGTTCGGAAAAAATCGGCTGCCTGCTGGGCGTAGCCTTTTTTGAGGTAGCAGTAACCGAGCTTTGTGTTTGGGTAGGCCTGCATGGGGTCGATCCAGAGGCAATTACGGTAGCTGCTTATTGCCTTGTCGCTGCTGCCCATCTGCATGTAAATGTCGCCGAGGTTGCAATAGGTCTCGGTGTCGGTTTTATCAATTTTGAGGGCATTTGTCAGGGCGTCGACGGCATTTTTCAGGCTTCCTTTTTTTACGTAGGCTATTGCCATGTTCTTGTAGGCGTCCTCGAAATCGGGTTTTATGCGTATTGCGGTTTTGTAGTGGCTGATCGCGAGGTTGTAGTCGCCTGCCTGGGTGTAGGCGTTGGCGATATTGTTGTGTATTTTCTGGTCGCCTGAGAGGAGTTTCAGTGCGGCGGAGTATTCACTGACGGCTGCTTCGGGATAACCGAGTTTCAGGTAGATATTGCCGAGGTTTGTGCGTGACTCTGCGAGGTTTGGGTTTATCCTGACTGCCCGTTCGAGGTGTAGCCTTGCGGTTTCAAAATCGCCTATTGTGCTGTAGCAGTTGCCGAGGTTGTTGAAAAAACAACCGAGGCTCTGGAGGTTGGTAAGATTTTTCATATAGATGCCGTTTTCGGGGGGCTTGAATTTGTCGAGATAGTGCTTGTCGGGTGCGAAGGCGCCGCTGCTTGTGGTTTCGATATTTATCTTACGGACGCCGTCGTCGTATCGGACGAAAAAATGGCCCGGGACGACAACACCATAGAGGGGCAGGCCAAGCCTTTCGCCTATGGCAAGGTAGAGCATGGACAAGCTCAGGCAGTAGCCGCGTTTTTTGTCGATCACCGTATGCAGGAAGAGGTCCTCGGGGTCGGTGGCGTTTTTGACCGAATCGAAACCTACCTGGCTGAATAGATAGTCGTTGATAACTTCGAGTGCCTCGTGGTTCATTGGCACATGTCTTTTTTGAGTTATTTCGAGTATCTGCTGGGCCCATTCGTCGACGGTGTTCCTGTATCTGAGGAGTGTCTTATCGGTTCCCCACTCGCGGGAAAGTATCAGGGCGGCAGTGGCAAGGTCGATCTCGGAGTCCTCCATTTTGAGAATCCGGTCGATGTCGGCGAAAGAGTAGAGCCCGACCTTGTCGTTGTTAGCAAGCCTGTCGGCAGGGCACGGCAATGAAACCAACAGAAAAAACACCATCGACAGTGTCGCTGCAGGGACAACCGAACTAATTTTTCTCATATTCATAACCCTTAAATACGAGGCTTGAGGTCTAAAGGCTTTTGAGCAAATTCACGACACCAGCAGTGTTTTCACCTTTAATCTCGAGTCTTTTTACCGGGCTTGTCCTGCCCGAAGTTATTGTGATTTCGTTTTTTTTCAGACCAAGTTTTTTCGCTATAAACGCTGTCAGTGCCTTGTTGGCTTTTCCGTCTTCGGGCGGGGCGGCCACTTTAACCTTCAACATCCCGTCATGTATTCCGGCAAGGCAGGTTCTGCTCGAGCCCGGCACCACTTTGACGGCAAAAGATGCGGTCTTTCCGTTTATTTTTATTTCGACGCCTTCCATGGCGGGCTACACATTTTCCTCGCGCAAATTTTTACCTACGGCGAACTGGACATATCGCTCGATCTGCATAGCCAACTCGCCAAGCGAATCGAGCTTGAAATCCTCGTAATGTCCGGGCACGAACTCACCGTTGAGGGCCTTTTTGAATATTTTGACCCTCACAAGAGGCAGCTCATTGCCTGCGGCACTGAAATCGTCGCAGGTGTGCTCTGTGAGCTCTACCCGCCAGTCCTCGCTGATAAATACAAGGCACCTGCCGGTGTAGACCGCTGCGGGAAAAAAATCGCATAATAGTTTTAGGGTATTCATCCCTGTTTCCCCGTTAATAACCAAGCCGAATTTTCAAAAGCTTCAATAACGTCCCTATTTTACCAGAAACATATGCTTACTGCAAGGAGCCTGTGAGTTGTTTTATATTAGTAATTCCGTGTCGGCGACAGTATTGTTCAAGCCCGTTAATTATTTTTACAGGACAATCCGGCTCCACAAAAAGGCTTGTTCCGACGGTAACGGCTGAGGCCCCTGCGATAATGAACTCCAGGGCGTCGGATGCTGTTCTTATTCCGCCTCCGCCGAGTATGGGTATGTTGTTTTGTTTGGCGGTTTTTTCGTAGACTTCGTTGACAAGATGGACGGCCATTGGCTTAACGGCCGGGCCTGAAAGGCCTCCTGTACGGTTTGCGAGTACGGGCTTTCGCTTCTCGATGTCGACGACCATTGCTGTGAAGGTATTGACGAGGCTAAGGGCATCTGCGCCGCCCTGTACAGCGGCCTGGGCAGTTTCGCTTATGTCAGAGACAGTCGGGGTCAGCTTTACAATGAGGACCTTGTCGGGGCAGCATTTCTTGGCGTGGCGGGTTATTTTCTCAATCAGGGCCGGGTCCTTGCCAAAGGTTATGCCGCCTTTTTTAACGTTCGGGCAGCTAATGTTCAGCTCGAACCCGCATATACCTTCGCTTTTTGCGAGTTTGTCGATCACGGCAAGGTAATCGTCCATTGTCCAGCCAGCAACGTTGACGAAAACCGCCAAGTCGTGCTTCTGAATGATCGGTAATTTTTCGCTAATAAAGCTTTCGAGGCCGATATTCGCCAGTCCTATCGCATTTAGCATCCCGGAGTCGGTTTCTACGATACGTGGTCCGGGATTTCCCTTTCTGGGCAGTGCGGTTATGCTCTTTGTTACGAGTCCGCCGAGGAGGCTGAGATCGAAGAAATCAGCCAGTTCGTCTATGTACCCGCAGGTCCCTGAGGCCGTAAATAGGGGGTTTTTGAGTTTAATACCGGCAAAATCAACGGTTAGATCAACATTGCTCATATTTTAAACTCCACTTCCGTGCTCTCGAAAACGGGGCCATCCTTGCAGCACATTTTATATTCGTCGCTGCCGGCGGATTTGACGGCGCAGCTCTGGCAGAGGCCTATTCCGCAGCCCATCATCCTTTCCATGCTGACCTGGCAGGGAATGCCGAGGCTGGAGGCTATTTTAGCGGCGGCGGCAAGCATGATTTCCGGCCCGCAAGCGTAAATAATTGTTTCATCTGCACTTAAGTTGTTTTGTCGAATATATTGTTCGGCTGCCTGGGTAACCAGTCCCTTGAAACCCGCCGAGCCGTCGTCGGTCGCCAGGCAACAGTCAATGGAATATCTTGAAAATTCTTCAAGGCCTGCGTTTCCGGCGGTATCGGTGGTTATGTGGAAATAGGGCAGGTTTTCTACGCTTCGCGCGCCAACAAAGGCGGTTACTTTAACGCCCGGGTACTTTTCCGTTAAAAACTGCCCGAGGTGCTGGAGCGGGGGTGCGCCCATGCCGCCTGCGACAAGAATCGCGTGTTTGAGCCCTTCGGGGACGGTAAAGCCGTTACCGAGTGGGCCAATTACCGAAAGTTTATCGCCTGACTGAAGTGTTGTCATCCTGAGTGTGGCAGGGCCGAGGACGCAGTAAAGCAGCCCGAGCTCGAAACCTTCGGGAGTTTTTTCGGCCCGATAAAAGCTGAAAGGGCGGCGAAGAATGATATTTTTTCGGGAAATGTCGTTTAAATGGCTGTATTTATCGGAAATATCGGGCAAAGAGAGTCCCGAAAGGTCAATCTCAGCGAACTGGCCGGGTGCGAGGGCGGAAAAAGCCGCCGCGTCCGGGCCAACAAATTGAATTTCAAGCCGCCAATAGCAGGGTCGAACCTCCCGGTTTTCAGTAACGATGCCGGTACATATCCGTTTTGAGCCTTTCGTCATATATTTAAACCCTTGTCCATAATGGTTTTAAGTTTTTTTTGAGGGAGGGTATAAAAAACTTGCGGAACATTCATCCACTCATGCTCCGCAAGTGCGCCACGGCAAAAGAAAAGCCGCAAAATCCAATTTTGTAAGAGGCAGTTTGTCGCCTCGTTAATTTCTCTAATAAGTATATCGTTGGTTTCGGGCATTGTCAATAAATCAAATTTGGAATAAATTCAACAAAATAATAATTTCTCTAAGTCTTTTGTTTGCATATATTTATGAACTGGTAATTCAGGGTCTGCAATTATTCAATCTCGCCTGTTATTCATTGGTTATCTTTGCCGGAAAAGTCCTCGCTGAGGACCCGTCGAATGACCTGATTTAGTCCGATGCCCTGTTTTGCCGCTATCCGGAGACAGTCTTGATATTCGGGCTTTAAGAAAACGTTTTTTCCTTTGTAACAGCCGCATTTGAAAGCTACTTTTCCGTACTCTGTCTCAATATTCTTAATCGACCTTGCGAGTTTTTTTCTCGATACTTCTACTTTTCTAAAGCCAAGTGTTAAACCCGATCTGAAAATTTCATCCGTAAGCGCTTCCTCTTTTTCATGTTCACACAGTACTGAAATTTCAAGAGCGGGACGGCCTTTCTTCATATAAATCGGCGAGGTCCATACATCGAGGGCGCCAGCGTCTCGAAAGCGATCGGTGTAATGGGCAATCGCTTCGCCGGTTGCGTCGTCAACGTTAAACTGGAACAGTAGGGCTGAGTCGTGTTCGATTTCTTCGTGCACATCGGTTTGCAATAGTTCTGTGCCTGTCATGACCCTTAGAACGTTTGCAAAGTTTTCGGCATCTTTGGTTCCCGCGCCGCAGCCGATCCGGTCTATGTTCATTGGCGGCAGTGGGGTGAACTTGTCAACGAAATATGCCAGTATAGCAGCGGCGGTGGGGGTTAGAAGCTCGAAATTTCCCGGTCCAGCCTGGACGGGCAGATTGTGCTCTCGGATAATCTCACCAGTCGCGGGTGCGGGAACGGGCATTATGCCGTGTGCGCATTTTACCTGGCCGCTTCCGGTTGAAATGATTGAACTGTATATTTTATCCGGGGCAAGTGCGTCTATGCAGAGGCAGGCACTGACAATGTCCGTTATCGAGTCCTCGGCGCCGACTTCGTGAAAGTGGACCTTGCCTGGGGTGGTGTTGTGGACTTTTGCCTCGGCTTTGGCGAGAATCTCGAAAACACCGGTTGCGTCTTTTTTTGCCCGGTCGCTTATTTTGCTTGCCTGGATTATCCCGGTCACCTCTTTCAGTCCCCTGTGGTGGTGACTATGCCCGATTACGGGGTTGAAACGGAGCGCCGCGATGCCGTGACGGACCTGATCCGTAACCTCTATCTTCACATTTTTCAGCCCGAGTGTGGACAGGCGGTCGAGCAGAAAGTTCCTGTCAACGCCTGCGCTGATAAGAGCGGCTGATATCATATCTCCGCCGCTGCCGGCGAAACAGTCAAAGTACAAAATTTTCATGGCCAGATTCCCTTAAAATTACCGATGTACGAATTATCTATGAACATAAGAGAGTTTCAAGTACAATATTAATATTGTATCAAAAGAGGGTGTTGAAAAACCGCAGATGATTTGTTAAAAACTTCCCTATGAAAAAACATGCAATTATATACGCTTTATTCGCATTGTCCGCTTTTGCTTCGCCTACGGTGCGGGCGGGGAGGCTTGGCGGGGCGATCGACGCCATTATTGCGAGTGCGGATAACAAAAATGCCGACTTCGCTGTTTATATTTATGACCCGAACTGCGGGCGTGCGCTTTATTCTCGCAAACCCGAGCAAAGCATGATACCGGCGTCCAATATGAAGATAATCGTATCGGCGGCGGCGATGAAACTGCTCGGGGCCGATTTTGAGTATGTCACGAAAGTCGCACTGAAGGATTCTGAGCTTATAGTCATAGGCTCCGGGGACCCGCTTCTCGGGGACAAGATCACAGAGGCAAGTGAAGGTGAGGCGCGTTTCAGTCACTTCGAGATGATCATTGACGCCTTGAAGGAAAAAGGTGTTACGTCGCTTGAGAACATTGTTGTGGACAGCTTCATATTCGATGATATGCTCGTGCATCCGAACTGGCCGAAAGACCAGCTTAACAGGTCCTACGCGGCGGAGGTTTGCGGACTGAACTATAACGCAAACTGCATAGAAGTGACGACGGCGAGGCTGGGCAATATATGCAGGGTTTCGCATGACCCGCCGACAGGCTATGTACAGATAGTCGACAAGACGTCGGCGATATCGAAGGGCTCTACAAAAGTGGGGGACTATCGCGTGGCTGATTGCCCGAACAGGATTGTAGTTTTCGGCAAGTGCAACCGCAGTTATTCGTTCGACGTGGCGATACAAAGGCCGTCGGCGTTTTTCGGTTACCTGCTGGCGGAAAATCTTATCGCCGCGGGTATAAGCATTGACGGACGGATCATCGAGAAGGACGTGGAAAACGGCGGAAACCATACGCTGGTGGAGTTTAAGACACCGCTTGTGAAGGTGCTGCGCAGGTGTAACGAGGACAGCTTCGGGCTTGCGGCTGATGCGTTGGTTAAAACTATTTCGGCGCATTATAAGGAATCGGGCAAGGGGGGCAGCTGGGGGCACGGGCTTGAGTGCATTGCAGATTACCTTGTTTCGCTGGGTGTCGGCCGGGAGCAGTTCAGTTTTGACGACGGCAGGGGGCTAAGCAGGCTAAATAAGATAACACCGGCGGCGATTGTGGCGGTGCTGAATGATGTTTACGAGGACGAGGAGTGGCTGACCTACCGCTACACCCTTGCAAAGGGCGGCAGCGAGGGGACAATTGAGAAATACTTCCGCGAACCGGAATACGCGGGCAAGGTGTATGGCAAGACGGGGTATATAAACGGCGTTCGGACTTTTTCGGGCTGCTGCGAGACCTCACAGGGCGATGTGATTTTCAGCATACTTACCGAAGGCGGCAACTGGAAAGTGCGGAAATCCATAAACGATATTGTCAAGGCGATCATTGATAATCGTTAATATCAGCTATTGAGGGTTTTGTTTCCGCTTGGCAAGACTTGATCAATCTTTAGCTTTTTACCTTTACCACTGTGCGAGTTCGCCGGTGACTTCTTCTACGAGGTCTTTCATTGTTACAAGGCCCATTACCCGCCTGCGGTTTCCGGGCGCGGCGATGACGAGGACTATCTTGTCGCCCCTCTGGCGGACGATGTTTATGGCCTCGATGACGGTTGT
Organism: uncultured Pirellulales bacterium; assembly: GCA_964628195.1. Lineage (GTDB taxonomy): Bacteria > Planctomycetota > Phycisphaerae > Sedimentisphaerales > Anaerohalosphaeraceae > CAZVPF01. The sequence continues at coordinate 15,892 of CAZVPF010000003.1, forward strand.
GTCTGCGCTTAATCTTGAAATGGGTTTGACGTGTTTGCGGAGGTCGCTGAAGACCTCGCCTGTGCCGAGCGCTTCGTAAACATTCACATAGCCCATTATCGAGTTTAGATTGTTCTCGAAAACGGGCAGCCGGGTGAAGGGGACCTGTTCGACAATTTTGAGCAGTTGGGCCCGGTTTGTCTTTACGTCCACCGCGGTCATGCGGGCTGCGGGGACCATGACCATCTGCAAATTCGTCGAGGGCATGTCTACCATTCGGTGGATGAGTTCGTTTTGTATGCTGCTGAGTATTCCCTCCTCGCTGCTTTCCCTGAACAGGCCGAGTAGACGCGTTCTTTCGCTGAGGTGCCGGCTGGCGGTTTCACTGCCTGTGACATAAAAGATGCTGTCGAAGAGCTTGTGCACAAGTTTAAGGGCCCAGACCAGGCCTGAATACCTGAAGAGCCTGTCGAAAAACCAGAGGGGGGCGGCGAATCTGGGCATCAGCCGGTCCGAACGATAATAAAAAATGTTCTTGGGCAGGACTTCGGAAAAAATGAACAGCAGGGGGGTCATCATGAATGTCGCCCATGCCTGTGCGGCTTGGTCGCTGCTGCCAGCGGCAAGGAGCATAAAGGTTACAATGCTGGTTGAGAGGTAATTTACGAGGTTGTTGCCGATAAGGATGGAGAATACGAGGCCCTGGCTGTCGGCGAGTATTCCGGAAAGGAGGGAATGAAAGGGCTTGTTCTGCTCGGTTCCAAGGCGGAGCCGGAATTTGCTGAGCCTGTAAACCCCTGTCTCTGAGCCGGAAAAAAAGCCGCCCAGCAAAACCAGCACGACAACCAGCGGAACATACATTATAACCTCGGTCATCGTTCGTCCTCCCCTCTGGGTGCGTGGGGTTTCAGCGAAAGCAGTATTGAGGTGATCCTGTTGCCGCTGACTTTTTCGACCTGCATATCGAGGTTTGCGAGGCTTACGTTGTCTCCCGGCTGGGGTATCCTGCCGAGCAGGGCGGTTACAAGTCCGGACATTGTCGTAAGGCGGTTCTGGCCAGGGTCGATGCCGAAGAGGCTTGCCCATTCGTGTATGGCAACGTTTCCGGAGAGCCTGTACTTCAGGGGACCGACCTGTTCGATTGGTTCGGTTTCTGCGGTGCTTTCTATAGGCCCGAAAAGCTCCTCCACGACCCGCTCGACAGTTACAAGCCCGGCGATTCCGCCGTATTCGTCGACCACAAGGGATGTGTCGAGGCCGTTTTTGCGGAAGTAATCGAGCAGCGACTCGACGGTCTTCTGCTCGGGGACATAATTGGCCTTTTTGCAGAGATTTTCGGGCTCAGTATCGGGGTTAAGAATAATATCCCGGAGGTGGATCATGCCTACGATATTGTCGAGTTCGTCGCGGCAAAGCGGCATCTTTGTCATGCCTTTGTTGAGCAGCCTTTTTTTCAACTCGTCTAAAGGTTCGTGGACTTTGCCGAATACTACGTCGACCCGCGGTATCATTACATTGCGCACCTTGATGAAGCCAAGTTCAATAACTTCCGTTAACATCTGGTTTTCGTCCTCGCCGATGAGGCCCTGCTGTCGAAAGGTTTCGATTAGGAACTTGAACTGCTCTACGGTCAGTGGGTCGATTGTTTTCCGTTTTCTGAGTTTCGTTTTGGTGGATATCCCCAATAAGAGCCTGATGCTCGGTTCGACGACTACGATGTCGAAGAGCTTTACGAAAGGGAAAAAGACCCTGCTGAAAAGATAGCATACCGGTGCGACGGCTTTGCTGAAAAAGAGGGAATTGGAGTAAGCTATGGACTTTGGCAGCATTTCCCCGAAAAGCAGAAGTGCGAAGAATACCACAATCGCGTTGAGGGCTGCGGCGGTATTGCCATGTGTTCTTTGCAGGTTTACGCTAAGGACGCTGGCCTGGGCGAAATAGAGCACGTTGACGGTCATATTTCCCAGAAGAAGGCTGGAAAGCAGTCTCTTGGGGTTTTGCAGCAGCTTTGCGGCAATAACGGCGAACTTGTTATTTGTTGAGCGAATCAGGCCCTGGACCTGCCTGTAGGAAAGATTGAAATATGCAGTTTCGGAGCCGGACATAATTCCGGAAAAAACAAGCAGCACGACCAGAACGACAAATCGGCCGGTATTTTCGATCAAACCAGCCACGTTAGACCCCCTGGCAAGCTCATGTTTCTTTGCCGGGCAGAATTAAAGTGAACATCGAACCGTGCCCGGGCTGTGATTTAACACTGATAAAACCGTCGTGCTCCTCCATGACGCGTTTACAGAATGCAAGCCCCAGGCCTGTTCCGGCATTGTGTTTGTCGCTGGTCGATTTGGTCGAATAAAAGGGCTCAAAGATGGTGTCGACCTTGTCAGGTTCGATTCCGCAGCCGGTGTCTTTTACAGTTACGCAAGAACTGCCGTTTTGATGGGCGGCGTCGATTTCAAGGCTGCCGCCGCGTTCAAGCATGGCCTCGCGAGCGTTGAGGATAAGGTTCATAAGCACCTGGCGGAAGGAAACCTCGTCCGCATAAACTTCCATTTCCGGGTCGTATTTCATCCTTACCGTAATTCCATCCTTACCGAAATCCCTTGCAAGGCAACTGAAGATGTCGTCTATCAGTTCGCCAAGTTTGCACATCATTTTCGCCTGCGGTTTGCCTTTAACAAGTGCGAGCAGGCTTTCAAGAATTTTGGATGCCTTGTTCGAGTTAGCTATTGCTTTTTCGATGACCTTGTCATTGAGCTGCTGGTCCTGGGGATTTTCCCGGGCAAGCTGGGCATAAGTGCTCAGGGGGGTAAGGATATTGTTTATCTCGTGGGCTATCATTGCAGAAATGAGTCCTGCGCTGGCGAGCGGCTGAAGCTCATACAACTGGTTTTCAAGGTTACTGTTCAGGTTTTTTTCACGGGCAAGCTGCCTATGAAGATTGTTTCTCTTATCAAGTATGCCTGACAAACTCAATTCCCTTCCTGCCGTGTACCTGCATTTCCAAATACGAAGCTTCTGCGAAACTGTAAGGGCCACTTATTAATGTAAACCATATCGACCCATAAAAAGCATTTTCTTGAATATTTGCAACTATAATACATTCGGACTGTTATTGTCAAGATAATCAGTATTTCCGCAAATTCAAATTTTGCCTATTCTAACATAATTGGAGTATGTACAGTAATTTGCTTTTTCCGGCCGCCAGGGAATATGTTTAATGATTGACACAGCGGGCCAAATCGATAGAATGTTTTCTTTAGATTAGGGATTTGATCATGAATATGAAAAATACAAATACAGCCAACGAAAGTCCGGTCATTCTTGTCGTTGACGATAACGAACAGAACCTTGAGCTGCTTCTTGCTTATCTGGAGGACCTTGATTGTGAGACTATATCGGCGAGAGGGGGGCACGATGCCATCCAGTTTGCGAAAGAGAAGCTTCCAGACCTGATACTGCTTGATGTTATGATGCCGAAGATAAGCGGTTTTGAGGTTTGTCGAAGATTGAAAGCCGACCCTAAGACTTCCATAATTCCGATTATCATGGTTACCGCGCTTAATGAAATGGGGGATATTGAAAGGGCGATAGATGCCGGTACGGATGATTTTCTTTCCAAACCGGTAAATAAGCTTGAACTTATAACCCGTGTTAAGACCATGCTTAAACTCAAGCACCTGACCGACAAGCTTGAGCGCACGCTGGCGTACCTGTCGGAGATCGAATCACAGGTGCAGTTAAAGAAATAGCTTCTGCTGGGGCAGATATTTTTTGAAAATTTGTTATATTACTTTTGACAACCAAGTTAGTTGCAACTAACTTTATGTCTAAGAAACTGCTATCAGGTACCGGACATCGAGCGGGGCCAGATTATGGTCCTTTAATATTTTTGAGTGGGGAAAATTCAAAAAAAATCACCTATATTTTTTTGTCACAATATATTGTGACAGGCATCTCAAAAATCGCTGCCCCATAATACAAGTTTTTCCAATATACAAGAGGCCATGTTTTAACTTTTTCATGGGCCCGTTTATTATCGCCCCCGGATAACCGCTACATCCGGCATAGAGAGCTTGATTCAGGATTATTTACTCCAAAATTACCTTTTCGGAGGATATCCGGTTTTAAGCGGGGCCATTTTCAAGCCGATATCATTCCTGCTGCAACCAAGGGTCAAAAATCGACAATCAGTATTGGTGGAGCTTTGAGATTATGTACAAACTATTGGAAATTTTCGGCAGGGCGATAACTGTCGACACTGCTGATTTGATATGGCATTGGCTTAATGCCGTTCAGCGAAAAGAAGAATTCAGCACCGACCGAATCGAGCTTAATGAGCTTGACGAAGTGATCGAGCTGATGGGCAACATGGAGCTTGAGAAAGCAAGTGAGAAGCTCAAGTTTTATCTGTTTGAAAATCCGGAGTGCGTTTTCGGCAGAATGGCAGCGGTTTCGCTTTGCCTGCATGAAAACTATGTAAACGACGCGCTCGAACAGCTTCAGTCCATATATATGCGCCAACCGAGCAATACGATGGCTCTTTACACGATGGGTTACTGTCACGAAAGGCTTGGCAACACGGCGCAGGCGGTGGAGTTTTACCAGGACTGCCTGAAGTTCAAGAGTCACCTGCAGCTTCCTCGTCAACGGCTGGCAGCGGTGTATATGCGGTCCAGCCGGGTTGACAGAGCGATACAGGAGTATGAATATCTTACGACCGAACACCCCGAGGACATAAGTTCGCTTGTGCTGCTTGGTTACCTTTATGTTGCGGCGGGAAGTTACGTCCAGGCCGTGGATACTTTTAACACGGCGATTATAGCGCATCCGGATAATTTCCATGACGACAACCCGAACGACGAAATCCAGCAACTGGCAGAGGCAGGGGATTTTGAGAGGGCACTTGAACTTCTTCGAGAGATGACCGAGAGACTTGGGGATCTGCCTGATCTTAACGTGCGGATGGGCGATATACTAAGCGCATCGGGCCGGCCGGGCGAGGCGATTTCGTATTATGAAAACGCGCTGCGGATACAGCCGAACTATCTCGAAGCGAATATCAAGCTTGGTACGCATTACCTGCGTTTCGGCAAGCAGCAGCTTGCGGCGGCGCAGTTTAACAGGGCGATGGAGGTCAACGACGAGATAGTCGACGCCTATATCGGCCTTGCAATCGCCCAGGCCAAAGCCGAGGAAGAGGACGAGGCGTATACGACGATTTCGCTTGCTTCTGCTATTCAGCAGAACAGCACGTTATTGTTCTCACAAACAGCTATGCTGCACCTGCAGACGGCGCTTGCTGAAGAGTTTACAGGGTACGACGACAGCGAACTCGGGTCGACACCGCAAAAGGCCGACGACCTGCTCGATGATATAATCAAGGCCCACGAGGTACAGATTTCGGCCACGCCGAAGAGCCCCGATATTCATTATAAGTACGGGCTGTTGATGCTGATCAAGGGCGATGTGCCGCATGCGGTCGAGGCATTTGAAAAAGCGCTTGCGATAAATCCCACGCACCACAGGGTGCGGTCAAAGATCGCGATGTGCCTTTACGAGATGGGGCAATGTAAAGTCGCGATAAAAAAACTGCTCGAGACGGAAAAGCTTGAAGCTGAATTGCTGCAGCTTCATTATAACACGGCTATCCTGTACTGCGACAAGCGGAGGTTTGCAAAGGCGCTTTCTGCGCTTGAGTCGAATATGAAAGCCAACTTTACCGAACCCGACGCATTATTGAATATAGAAGTCGTGCTTGAAAATCTCGGACTTATCGACAGGGTGCCGGCGACGTGGGACCGGCTGACGGAAGCTGCGAAAAAGGTCGCCGATATGAAGATGCAGTAATATACCCAGGCCCAAGGTCCGCCACGAACGACTGTTATATGACGGTTCCTGGGTAAAACACGCAATATTTTCCCTTTGGACCGAAAACGGCTGAATGTAACATAACATATATTATGGGACGTTAAGGTGGGGCGGTTTAGTTTGGTATTTCAGTCGGCAGCTAAAGGTTCGTTAGAGAATTTTGGAAAGTTAGTTGCAACTAATACTGCGGGCATAAAAAAGGCCGCAACATTTTTCAGTTAACGGCCCTTCTGTTATTGCTGAGTTTTTTAATTCAATACTCTTTATAAGCACTCATCCAGGGTGCCGCGTCGTCCCAGTTCTGGGCACAGGCGGCTGTATCACCGTTGTTGCCGGCGATAGTGTAAATGTTATTTATGTCCCACCCGGCGGGTTTTGCCCATCTGAGCGTCCACATTTCTTTGAGTCCAACTTTACGTGCTGACCCGTCCATAAATCCCATCACGTTATAACCGCCGTGCCTGTCAAAACAAAACTCCCTGATCGTCTGTGTATTGCCGTCTGCACCAGCCCTATATCGCGGAGATCCCGGGCCTGCGTTCTGGTCCGAGTATAGAGGGTCATCTTCGTTAGCCGGCGGGTCAAAAACATTTGCCGCACCATCATCTTCACCCATCTGGTTTCTCATTATGTTGCTTGTCGACGGCCAGGCTCCATTGGAAAGCTCAGTGTGATCGGCCAGAACCGGCACATCATGTGGATACCGGGTTTTGTCTTTGTTTCGCCAGTAAAAATCCTCAAAACTGAGGTTATATTCCTGGGGATCTGGGTTGTTTATCCAGAAATTCAGGCCATAGCTGTCAAAATATTCTTTTGCAGTATGCCTTACATACTGCCCATTTTCGTAAACTGCATATTCAAGTTCAGATGCTGAGTAAGGAGGATTTTTGTCAATCCCAGTTGTCGGGCACATGAAAATTTCTGGAGAATCCTTCCACAGGTAATGAAGGAGTGTCTTCCAGTTATTTTCAAGCGGATTTTGCCATTTGTTATTGATAAATGACCCGTTGTTTTCTTCCATATATATATTTACATAAGTGGCGCAGGACCTTAGTCGAGTGGTACAGATCAGTGTTCTGGCCATTTCCTTAACTTTCGCCAGGGACGGCATTAAGATTGCCAAAAGAAGCGCGATAATGGAAATTACGACAAGAAGTTCGATTAAAGTGAATCCCTTTTTTTTCATTGCTCTAGCCTCCAATTTTTAACAGCAATGCTTTTTTTGTAATTACAATTTATAGCAAAACCAGCACTTAGTCAATAATAATGTTTTTCAAATGCCAAAATTTTCTGCCCCCCTGCCATGGGATTCGCACAAAAAAAAGGCCGATTTGAGAACCGGCCTTGTAAATACAAATACTGAAAAAATGTTTTTCGGTATGAGCAAAATTAATACTCTTTCATACTGCTCATCCAAGGTGCCGCGTTATCCCAGTTTTGGGCACAGGCGGCCGTATCTCCGTTATTGCCGGCGATAGTGTATTCGTTTTTGACATCCCAGCCTTGCCCTCTTGCCCAACTGAGTGTCCACATTTCTTTTATACCAACTTTCCGAGCTGAGCCATCCATAAAGGCGAATACAGTATTGGCCTGATGCCTGTCAATGCAGAACTCCCTGATGGTTTGCGTATTGCCGGCATCATCGTTATACCAAGGGTCCTGTTCATTAACCGGTGGATCAAAGATTCTACTTGCTTCATCAATTGAGTTATTGGTGATATTTGTAGTTCTTAAATCTGTTGAAGCCCAAGCACCATTTGAACATTCATTGTGATCGCCAAGCATGGGTACATCATTTGGATTTCGGGTCATGTCCTTATTTTTCCAATAATACTCTAAGAATGGAGCCTGATCAGGGCTGTTAATCCAATAATTCAACCCGTAACTATCATAGTGGTTTGGCACTGGTTCAGTGGATTCTTTAATGCCATCTCCGTCATTGTCGACCCATATAGTGAGCGTTTTGGCCTTGAAAGGCTCTGATTTGTCGGGGCTTGTAGTCGGGCACATAAAAATTTCAGGTGCATCTTTCCACAAATAGTGTAACTGCGTCTTCCAGTTTTGCGGTCCACGCTGATTTTTACAATCAACAAACCTACCTTCGTTTTCTTCCATAAATATAATAAAGTAAGTCCCGCAAGACTTAAGATTTGTCGTACAAACAAGTGTTCTTGTCATTTGCTTAATCTTTGCCAGTGACGGCATGAGTATGGCAAGAAGCAATGCGATAATGGAAATAACAACCAACAGCTCGATTAGTGTAAATCCGCGTTTTTTCATGATCAATAATCCCGAATTAAACAGCAATTATTTCAACCCACATTTTGTAAAAGCATTTTATTACATAAACGCGTATAAGTCAAGTTTCTTTTTTCTTAATGAAAGAAAAAAAATCATCTAACGCAGAAAAACCCCGGTATCCATATTTTAAGTGCTTATAAATATTAAGTTTACAGGTTTAAAGGGTAAGAAATATTTCCCTGAACAATTAGTTTATACGCCGATATCAGGCGATTCGTTCAGTACCAGTTCTGGTTATTTTTCCGGATGCTGACGGGTTTGCCGAGTATCTCACTCATAACAATTGCCCGTTTCAGACCCTGATTGCTGAAATCCAGCGAAAAACCGCCATAAACTTTTGAACTGGCAGGTCCTATACCAGCTTTTTCGCCCTTTTGGCCTATTTGGGTACCTTTTATAGTATCGACGCTTATCGGTGCGGTCTTAACCGCTGATGTCCCACGCCCCCTATTTGTGACTTGTGCAGGCTTCGGTCTGCTTCGGTGCTGTCTTACCGGCTGGGTTGTTTCGGCCCGGGGTGCTGTTTGGGCGGTATGTCTTTGAATTTGAAGCTGTTTTTGGCGCTCCAGTTCGAGAGCCCTTTGCCTTTCGCGGTTGGCTTTTTCCCGCTGGCGGGCAATTTCCTGCTTCTTCTGCTCGTAATACTGTTTTATCTTTTCGGCTTCGGCTTTTTGGGCCTGCTGCCATTTGTCGAACCGCTTGCGTGTGGCTTGGTCAAGCCTGGATAGTCCGGCTGCTTTTGCCGGTTGTGAAGTCTGACCGCCCTGCTGTCGCCTGTGCTGCTGGTGGGCAGCCTGTTGGCGTTGGCGACGTTTTTCCTCTGCCAGTCGCATCTGTCGCTCAACTTCGGCGTTTTGATCCTCGTCTTGCTCGACATCCGAGAGTGTCTGGCTTTTTTTCTTGAAATACGCAGCCAGACCGTATACGAGCAGGAAAATTACAGGTATGAGCAAGTCGATAATACCCGACTCGCCCTGTCCTGTAATGAATTGTAAGAGTTCAATTATCATTAATTACCGCCCTGCTGGTCCTCGCCTTCCTGACGCTGCTGTTTTGCGATGTTGTCACGCATGTCGGTGTCGGCGTTTATATTTTTCATACGGTAATAGTCCATTATGCCGAGGTTGCCGCTTCTGAACGACTCTGCGATGGCCTTGGGGACTTCGGCTTCGGCGAGAACGACTTTTGCCCTGTTTTCCTGGACAAGTGCCTGCATTTCCTGCTCGCGGGCGACTGCCATAGCCCTTCGTTTTTCGGCTTCGGCCTGGGCGCGGCGTTTGTCGGCTTCGGCTTGGGCGGCCTGGAGTTTCGCACCGATGTTCTCGCCTACGTCGACGTCGGCGATGTCGATTGAGAGTATCTCGAAGGCGGTTCCGGCGTCGAGGCCTTTTTGCAGAACCGCTTTTGAAATATTATCCGGGTTTTCCAACACCCTCTTGTGATTTATTGAGCTTCCGATAGTGGTAACGATACCCTCGCCGACCCTGGCGATGATGGTTTCCTCGGTTGCCCCGCCAATGAGGCGTTCGATATTTGCCCGGACCGTTACGCGTGCCTTTGCCTTAAGCTGGATGCCGTCCTGGGCTACGGCGTCGACGGTTTCCTTGCCTTTTGTAGGGTCGGGGCAGTCGATAACTTTGGGGTTTACGCTGGTTTGAACCGCGTCGAGGATGTCCCTGCCGGCAAGGTCGATTGCCGTGGCGGTGTCGTAAGTAAGGGTGATGTTGGCCCTGTTTGCGGCGATAAGGGCCTGTACGACGTTCGGGACGCGTCCGCCTGCGAGGTAGTGACTTTCAAGCTGCTGGGTGGTCAGCTCAAGGCCGGCCTGGACGGCGGTTATCTTGCTGAGCACGATAGTTCGGGAATTGACCCGCCTGAGGGACATGCCGATAAGCTCGGTAAATTTGACCCTTGCACGCGAGAAGTTAGCCTGGAGCCATAACTTTATGAACGCGAGGAAGACAAGGATGAAGATAAGCGCGATTATCAAGAATATCACGCCAAGAACTAACAAAAGAATTTTGCCCGGTGTTGCCGCGAGTAAGCCCATTAGATCAAGCATTTTAAGTCCCTTTCATTAACTTTGCTGCACCATGCGGACGGTAAGTTGTGTTCCCTCCACCCTGATGACCTTTACTTTATTGTCTTTTTCAACATATCCGGATTCCGCGACACATTCTACACGTTCACCGTCAAATTCACAAGTGCCGACCGGACGAAGGGCGGTAATTACTTGCCCGGTTTTGCCCAGAAGCTGCTGGAGCCTGTCATTGTCGGCGATTGCGTCGCCGCTTTTTCGCACAGGCGGGGCAAGCAGGACGCTTTTGCCGAAACTGGTGTGCGGCAGCATCTTATAAGCAAACCCTAAGGCGGTCGGTATTATAAGCACCGCTACGACCAGGCCTATCCAGCCCATCATAACGCTCTGGTTGAAGAATATCCATACCCCCCCTATCGCGCTTGCAAGGGCGAGAATGCTGAGTATTCCTCCGCTGGGGACGAATACCTCTGCGACTACCAAAGCGGCAGTGAGCAAAAACAACAATACAGCAAGTAATATCCAGCCCATTCTAAACTCCCTGTTCGGTTCTAACCTTACGCACCACTACCCTGTTGCCGTGAATTTCCTTTACTTCGATCTCTGTGCCCTTCTCGATGAACTCAGCGGCGGCGACGACGTCGACAAGCTCGTCAGCGAACATGGCTGTGCCTATGGGCCGCAGCGTCGAGGTTACCACCCCCCTGCTGCCTACCTTGAGTTTCTGGTTATCGCCGCGTGCCTGGTCGGGCATGTCCGTGCTTACCGGCGATGTCGCACCGCCGGGGCTCAGCGAAGGGGCGAGTATGAGTCCGCTCATAAATTCCATTTTCGGAAGGAACCTGGCGACCAGCGCGGCGAGTATCACAAACCCGGTGACACCGCCTATAAGGCCGAGCATGCCGTTTAGGAATATGTCCCAGTCGATGTCGTTCCGGGGCCAGGGTATCTGGTCGGGGGTGTTCTTGACGAGCATTCCGAAAAGGCCGAGCATAAGGCATATTATACCGCTTATCCCGGCGATGCCGAAGCCGGGTATGACGAATATTTCCACGAGCAGGAGTATCAGTCCCACTATGACGGCAGCTATTTCTATCCAGTTGGCAAGGCCTACGAGGTACTTGCTGCCGACGATTATTACACCGCAGGCGACGGCCAGTAGCGCGGGAATTCCGAGGCCGGGGGTGTTCAGCTCGACATAGACGCCGAGCAGGCAGAGCATTATGAGTATGCTCATTACCGCCGGGGAGTTTATCCACCTCACCATCTGTTCAGACCAGAGCATAGGGTACTCTACGGGGCCTGCGGCAAAGCTTACGTCATACTGTTGGGTAAGGTAATCCATAACGCCTTGGAGGTTTTCCACCTCCGCACGGGCGATGCCGTACTCCCTGGCTACCGAAGAAGTCAGGGTCAGTATTTCGTCTTCGGTGTCGACGAGTTTTTTCTCGTCGAGCGCGTATGTGTTCGGGTCGGTGGGCAGGTCCTCGGTCTCGAAGAACTCATACTGGCCTGTTCGGTTATTGAGCACCCTGTAGACCTCTATTTTCTGGGAGACCATCGCGAGGAGAAGTGCGTCGGGGTAGCCGTTTGCCTCGGCGGCGCGTTTGAAGGCGGCGCGGGTGAAGCTTTCGGCCTTTTCGCGTTCGACGCCCTCAAGCCGGCCGCCCATGACTATCGGTGCGCAGTCCCCTATCGTTGTGTTCTCGAGCATTATAATATCTTCGCAGGCGACGCTTATCATCGCTCCGGCGGATATGGCTTCGGTTGTGATGTAGGCGACGGTGTGGACCTCGTCCTTTATGTCGAGGATGAGGTATTTTGAGATGTCGTCGGCGCTTTTGAGCAGGCCGCCATAGGTTTCTATCTGCAGGATGAGGTATTCGGCGCCGTTTTCCATGGCAAGCTCGCAGCGTCTTTTTATCGACTGGAACAGGCCGTCGTCTATCATTCCCTTGCAGGGTATCAGTGCTGCGGACGAATTTTCGAGCTTTTCAAGAGAACTGCCGCCGGTGAGTTCGTTTTTTTCAGCGGGTGCCCCACCCTGTTGAGTCTGCTGTGTTTGGGCGCATAAAATTCCCGGCCCTGTAAACATTAGCCAAAGGCACAAAAAAAATGCCGCCAAAAGAATTGTCCTGTTCCGATTATCCATAATTTTTAATATTAATCTAACCCCGGTAAAGTTACAAGATAATTTATGACAAAAAAGACAGGGCTTGACTTATAAGCTAATATTGGATTGGGGACGGGACTGCTGATCTGCGCAGAAGCAGTGCGCGGTGCTGATAATGAAAAGGGTGGAAGACGGGATTCGAACCCGCGACCCCCAGAACCACAATCTGGTGCTCTAGCCGACTGAGCTACTACCACCGCAAAAATAATTAAACATATATAATATACTGTTTTTGGCTCGCTGTCAACTGCTGGTAAAAAATAATTCGCCGCAGGGCAGGAATAAAAAAGGCAGGCTTTTGAGGGCCTGCCTTGGGTTTTTACATCTATCCAGGCTTTTGAGCCTTTGCGGGCATTTGGTTAGCTGTTTGCAACCACTGCCTGGGCGGCTGCGAGCCTTGCGATGGGCACACGGAACGGGGAGCATGAAACGTAGTTCAGGCCGACCCTGTAGCAGAAGTCTACGGAGCTTGGTTCGCCGCCGTGCTCGCCGCAGATGCCGCACTTGAGGTTGTTGCGTGTTTTGCGGCCGAGTGTAACTGCCATCTCGACGAGTTTGCCAACACCTGTCTGGTCGAGTGCCTGGAACGGGTCGGTGTCGTAGATGCCCTGCTCGACATATTCGCCGAGGAACTTGCCTGCATCGTCACGACTAAAGCCCATTGTCATCTGTGTCAGGTCGTTGGTGCCGAAGCTGAAGAACTCTGCATCTTCTGCGACTTCGTCAGCGGTAAGAGCTGCACGGGGGACCTCAATCATGGTGCCGACGAGGTACTTGATCTTGGCGGCCTTTTCCTTGAAGACCAGCTTGATCTCTTCTTCGACGTGTTCCTTGACGATCCTGAGCTCTTCTGCGGTGCCGATAAGCGGGATCATGATCTCGGGCAGAACCTTTTTGCCGGCTTTTTTAACCTTCAGTGCGGCTTCGATTATGGCCCTTGCCTGCATGCGGTAGATAGCCGGGTATGTGATCGCCAAACGACATCCGCGGTGACCGAGCATCGGGTTGAACTCGTGTAAAGCTTCAACTTCCTGCTTGACCCTTGAGGGGCTGACACCGAGTCTTTGTGCCATTTCGGCCTGGCTTTTTTCGTCCTGCGGGAGGAACTCATGCAGCGGCGGGTCGAGCAGCCTTACTGTTACAGGCAGTCCGGCCATAGCCTTGAAGATACCCTCGAAGTCACTGCGCTGGTACGGCAGGAGCTTCTTGAGGGAGCCCTCGAACTGCTTTTTGGCGCCTGCGTACTTTTTCTCGATCACTTTCAGGGCGTCTTTGTCCTCAGCGGCTTCGTGAGATTCTCTGAGCATTGCAGCGTAATCGTCGGCGGCAAGGATCATTTCTCGAACCGCCCAGATGCGGTCGCCCTCGAAGAACATGTGCTCGGTACGACACAGGCCGATGCCTTCTGCGCCGAACTCGCGGGCACGTTTGGAGTCTTCTGGAGTGTCGGCGTTTGTTCTTACGCCGAGCGTGCGGACCTTGTCGCATATTTTCATGAAATTGCCGAAGTCACCGCTAAGCTCTGGAGGGACGGTGGGAAGCTGACCCTTCATTAACTGGCCTGAGGTTCCATCGAGGCTGATCCAGTCTCCTTCGGCAACGGTTGTTCCGTTTACGGTGAACTTTTTGCCCTTGTAGCTTATTTCGAGGTCACCAACGCCTGCGACGCAGCATTTACCCATTCCTCGTGCGACAACAGCAGCGTGGGATGTCATGCCGCCGCGTGCGGTGAGGATGCCCTCTGCAGCGTCCATTCCACCGATGTCTTCGGGGCTTGTCTCAATACGGACGAGGATGACTTTCTTGCCTTCGTCACGCCACTGCTCGGCTGTGTCGGCGTCGAATACGGCCTGTCCGACCGCTGCGCCCGGTGAGGCTGGAAGACCTTTTGCGAGCACGTCGCGCTGTGCTTTTGAGTCGAACGATGGGTGCAGGAGCCTGTCAATTTGAGCGGGCTCGACACGCATGACGGCCTGTTTCTGGTTGATGAGTTTTTCCTTGAGCATGTCAACTGCGATTCTGACAGCGGCGGCTGCTGTACGTTTGCCGGTACGGGTCTGCAGTATGTAAAGCTTTCTTTCCTCGATGGTGAACTCGATGTCCTGCATGTCTTTGTAGTGCTTTTCGAGCCTTGTCATCAGGGAGGTCAGTTCCTTGTATGCCTTGGGCATTACGGTGTTGAGCTTCTTGAGCTCTATGGGGGTCCTTATGCCCGCAACGACATCTTCGCCCTGAGCGTTCATCAGGAACTCGCCATAGAATTCTTTCTTTCCTGTGCTGGGGTTACGTGTAAAGCACACGCCGGTGCCGCAGTCGTCGCCCATGTTGCCGAATACCATTGCCTGTACGTTTACCGCTGTGCCGAGCAGGCCGGTTATGTTGTTGAGTTTACGGTAGCGGTCGGCACGGGGGTTGTGCCATGAGCTGAATACTGCGTTTATCGCCAGGTCAAGCTGCTTTCTGCCTTGCTGTGGGAACATCTTGCCGACGTTGTCTTTATAGACCTTTTTGTAGCCTTCCACAACATCTTTAAGCTGTTCGGCGGAAAGCTCGTTGTCGTTGTTGACTCCGGCTTTTTCTTTGGCCTTGTGGATTACTTCCTCAAACTTCTCGTGGTGACACCCCATAACGACGTCGCCGAACATGTCGATGAAACGTCGGTAAATGTCATAGGCAAAACGTGCGTTGCCGGTTTTTTCGATAATACCGTCTACAACAGTATCATTCAGTCCCAGATTTAAGACCGTGTCCATCATGCCGGGCATGGATACGGCCGCGCCGCTTCGGACCGACACGAGCAGCGGGTTGTCGTGGTCGCCGAGTTTCTTGCCCATCGCCTTTTCGAGCTTGGCAATATTATTGGATACCTGCTCATCCAGCCCATCGGGCCATTTGCATTTGTTCTCGTAGAACTCGGCGCAAGCCTCGGTGCTGATCGTAAATCCGGCAGGTACCGGGATGCCGATGTTGGTCATCTCGGCGAGGTTGGCGCCTTTACCGCCGAGAAGCTGCTTCATTTTGGTATTTCCTTCGGCTTTTCCGCTGCCGAAGAAGTATACCATCTTTTTAGCTTTTTTTGCTGTACTTTTCTTTTTTGCCTTTTTCTTGGCCATTCGTCGATTCTCCTATTTTTTTTGTATCTCAACTACACAATAAATCTCAGGGGGACTATAAACTCAGGCAAATATATTGCAGTTGTAAAGGAGTGTCAACGTTAAAAAGGAATTTAAAAGGGGATTATTGGACAAATTTTAAAAAAATTGGTTCATTGTCCATTTATATTTTGGATATGGACAACTGTTCGGGGACAAAATTGTTAATGTCTTAGCTGTCAGAATTTCACGAGCCGGTGTTGGCTTGTGCGTACTCTTTCTGCAACTTTCCGAGACATCTTTCACAGCCGCACGCCCCCACCAGACGCAGAGATGACGAACCGAGAAGCGACCTTGTGTCCCTCAGGCGGGCGCCTTTTGCCTCGATCTGTCGCATTGCAACCTCTGCAGGGCCTTTCTCGACGTAACCGACGGCATCTGTAATAAGGGTAACATTCTTTTTGCGGGCTAGCAGACCGAGAGCTGTAAATTTAATCGCACTTTCGACGGGCACACCTATGATTATAAACTCATCTGCGCGGAGTTCACTGAAAACCCGGTCTGCGCGGGGCTCGTCGAAGGGATCCTCGCAGCGTTTGTTTAGAATAATCTGGTCGTACTCGCGGAGTATGTCGCGCGGCAGGTCAGTCGAGCCGTCCGCGGGGAATTCCTTGTGCCTGTTTCTGAGTGTGTAAGAGACCTTGTTATGGCCGGGTGTATCGGCGAGACAGTAGTTTCGACCTGCCAGGCCGCGTTGGTCATATTCCTGGGCGGTGGAGATAACGCGGATATTCTTATGCCTTGACCAGGCGAAAACCCTGCGGATGTTGGCAAGTACCCGGCGGTGGTTGCGGATATTGCACGCCCCGGAAGAAAAAAGGAAGTCGGCTTGGGTGTCAATGTCGACCAGTACGCGTCTTCTTCTAAGTGTAATTACGGGCCTTATCATTTATTGCCCTTTCGCACATAAGACTAATTAGTACTAATTCTTAATACGCGGGTACAGTTGGACTGTTCCGCCAAAAAACGTTGTATATAGAAACATACCCCCCTTGCATCGGAGCTTATCGGGCTTGACTTTAAATGCAATTAAACGCAAAATAGTCCTTTCCTTGACTCTTTGTTATTAACAGTCCGGTAAAATACTGATTCGTTGCAAGAAATGAGCAAAAAAATACTAAAAAATTACAAAAAAATATCAATTGAGCCCAAAAACCTGCCTGAAACGCTGAATTTTTCCGAGATATTCGGACGATCGGGGCCGGTCCATTTCGAGATCGGGTCGGGAAAAGGGACATTTATAGTGGAACAGGCCAAAGCATATCCTGAAATAGACTTTTTCGGTGTCGAGTGGGCGAACAAATTCTATAAGTACGCTGTCGACCGTGCGGGAAGGTGGGGTCTTGAGAATGTGCGTCTTATAAGGACGGATGTGGCGTGGCTGCTGGGTGAGCATGTGGGCGATGAGACGGTGGATTTTTTTCACGTTTATTTCCCTGATCCCTGGCCCAAGAAGCGGCATAATAAGCGGCGATTTATTAACGATGGGAATTTTGCAGAGCTTCTTCGGTGTTTGAAGTCTGGGGGGCGAATACAGATAGCTACGGACCACGCGGATTATTTTGAACAGATAAGCGAAGTGCTCGATAGGCAGCTTATTGCTGGCAATATAGTTCGGGCGGAGTTTATACGGGCTGCAGGTGCGAATGAAGGTGAAATAGTGGGAACTAATTATGAGCGAAAGTACCTTATTGAGGGCAGGGATGTTTATACTGCTGCGGCGGTGAAGGTTTGCCCCCCTGCCGGGAAGGACAAGGTTGTTAATGATTGAGATAAGCTTTGATATGGACACGCTGAACGGTGGGATTAAGGAAAAGCTGCGGTTATTCTCCGATATGCTTATTGAGGAAAACAAGCACCAGAACCTGACGCGGATAACCGAGCCTGGGGAAATATGGGTGCGGCATTACGAAGATTCGCTGATTGCGCTTGAGGTTGTTGGGGGAGAAGATGAGAACTTGAAGGTTGCGGATATTGGCTCGGGGGCGGGACTTCCGGGGCTTGCTGTCGCAATAGCCAGGCCGAATTGGGAGGTTTTGTCTGTCGAGGCGACGGGGAAAAAGGCGATGTTCCAGAATATGGTTGTAGAGCGGCTGGGGCTGGATAATGTTACGGTTATGAATTCCCGGGCTGAAAAGCTGGCAGGGTTCGGTCAATACCGGGAAAGCTTTGATATTGTTTTAGCTCGGGCCGTGGGACATTTGCGTATAATTGCCGAGATCGGGCTGCCTTTTCTGAAGATTGGCGGCAGAGTTATCGCCCACAAAGGGGGCAGGGCCGAGCAGGAACTGCCGGAGTCGGCGGGGACGATAAAAACCGTCGGCGGTAAAGCTTCAGGGCAGGTCGGGTATAAACTCAGCGGTATAGAGGATTCTGATTTTCGGCTGGTTGTTTTGGAAAAGTCAAAAAAAACACATGTGAAATTCCCGAGACCTTACATGGACATCAAGGCCAGGCCGGTTTAAACCTTTGATATTAAAGCTCTTATGCAGGAAAAGTATTGCCTTAAGGCCCTTTTTGCTGGGGTGCTGCCGCACTAAAAACTTGACATATTATTCAATCAAGTATATAATAATTTCTGGACGGTAAGGAAATAAAAAGCAGTCTTTTCTATGGAGGTTTTGTGATGAATATCAGAACTGGTAATTTATGTGCTGCAGTTATTCTAATTTTTTTATGTCTTGTTTTGTCGGTTAATGGAGGCGAGCTTAACCCCCCTGCCCCGCCATCTTCCGGCGGGACCATGAAGACACTCGACGAAGTTGAGGCGAGGATTCCGGTTAACGATGAGAACACTCCGGGTGATTCCCTCGGGCTGTATAAGATTACCCAGCCGGGCAGTTATTATCTCACGGGCAATATAACTGTTCCGGAAAGCAAGCACGGGATAATGATAACTGCAAGCGAAGTAACTATAGACCTTAACGGTTACAGCGTGATCGGTCCTGGAAAAGAAAACGGTAACTCGGCCCATGGTATATATACGTATACCGGTCTGTCGCAAAATCTTACTATAAAGAACGGCAGTGTGAAAAAGTTCAAGGGACATGGGGTTTTTCTTTATAATACCGGGCACAGCGTCATCAATGTCGATTCCACCGAAAACGGAGATTACGGTTTTTATCTGCTTCAAAATTGCAGGATTATAGACTGCAGCGCAGGTGGGAATACGAATGGTTTGATCATCTACAGCGGCATAGTCAAGAGATGTAATATCTACAACAACAATGTATACGGTTTGATAGGCACCGATGCCGTTGTTACAGAGTGTTATATCCATAATAACGGGGTGATATCCATGCAGACTTCAGTTACTTTAACCAGGTGTATTCTGAAAGACTGCAACATTTATCAAAATGCAGGCGATCCGGCATCGATCGGAGTAGTTGCCACTGAAAGCAGAGTCGAGGATAATAATATTCAATACAGCGGTTCGACCGGTTTACAGTTAGGTAAAAACTCCTATGTCAAGGGCAATAATATACGCAATAACGGCAGTTTGGGCATAAGGATAAACGGGGACAACTGCTACTTGATACAAAATGTATTGTCTGACAATTCAGGAACTGTTTACATAAGCCCAAGTGTGACGAATTATTACATGCCTTTCTCGGGTGACAATGCAAATTATCTCTTCTAAGTTTTAATGCCAGGAAACGAAAAATGAAGGCGCAGATATTTTTAATAACAGTTTTGTGCTCTTTGCCGCTTTTCGCAGAAAATATTGACCCTTATGACACCGATGCACAGTACGGCTGGAGTGAGAATACGGGATGGGTTAATCTCGAACCGGGAACGGGGGGCGGTGTGCAGGCAGTATCGCGCAGCGCGCGTCTTTTGGGTTATGCGTGGTGCGAGAATATAGGATGGATAAATTTTTCGTGTGATAACGACGGCAGCTGCGGGACGGTCAATTTTGGTGTTTATAACAACAGCGAAGGCAATTTATCCGGCTACGCGTGGGCAGAGAACGTTGGGTGGATAAACTTCGATCCTTACTATCCCGGGGAGACGAGGGATAACCCGTGCAAGGTGAGCATCGACAGTGAGGGGTACCTTGACGGCTGGGCGTGGGGTGAGAATATCGGATGGATCCAGTTTGACAAGACGCAGGGCTGGAGCGCGCGGGTTTGTGTGGTCGGAATAGACGATTTGCAGAACTTTGCGGAGCTTTGGCTAAGCTACAACAGCACGGGCAACCTTGATGCAATGGGTGATGTGGATATGAAGGATTTCTCGATCTTTACCGAGTGGTGGCTTGATTACTGCCCGGACGGGTGGGGTTTGAAGTAATTATCTCTTCGGCGAAAGGCAAGATTGGGGGGCTGGCTGCAATTATTGCTCCTGCTGTTGCTGCTGTTTAGTTATCTCCAGAGTTTGAACAGAGATGTCCTGCTGCTTTGAGGGTGGCGGTCGACGTCTTTGCTGGGGTATCAGAAAATCAGAAATTTCCAAAGCAGCAGGCTTTTTTGTGAATTCCTCGAAATCATTTGTAAGCATTTTTCAGACATTTGTGTTAAAATAATGACATGTGTACACTTTCTGGTTTCAAACTTTCTCATAAAACATATAATTAAAATCAAGACGTCTATGCATATTGGATTTTTATTATGGTAAGTCCATTACTGAATTCTAAAATAAGTGTTTTCAGCAACCCTAACAAGGTCAGAGATATTAATAACAGGCTTTCTTCGTCGCTTATGCGGGCCAGGCCCCTCAAGCTTAACGGATTATTGTTCAAGTGTGTTTTTCTGCATATAGGTCCGGGGGTTTATGAAAGCAGTATCGACCCGGGAGTGCACCAGCACCCGGAACTGCAGCTTGAGTTCATTCTTGAGGGCGACTTTGAGTTTGAAATTGAAAATACAGGGATTCAAATCAGCGGCGGCAGCGGTTTGTTTATCCCCCCCAATACGACGCATACCTGGAGGTGCATGGGGAGGGGCTGCATTTTCGGGGCGATGATTGAAGTATCCGGACACAACTCCGGAAATTTTTTCCAAAAGCTGGAAAAAAGGCAGCAGGAGAAAAATTGCACTTTTAAGTCAGAGGAGGCAAACAAGTTCCTGCATGAACTTTTCAGTACAATCATCGAAGAAAAAAGGCAGCTTTGGTCGATCGAGAAACTTTCCATGCTGACCGAGATATGGCTGCTTGAGTGCATCAAGGCCGAATTTGAACTGCTGAAATGGACGCCGGCGCATGAAAATATAAAAAAGGCCCCGCGGAGAAGGTCACAAGAAGTTGCCGAAAATGTCATGGAATTTCTTGAGTCGAACTACATGCATAATGTGAATCTTGAGAATATCGCGCTTCAGATCGGGATGAGCTCTCGACAGGCCAACCGGATATTTAAGCAACAGTATAACGAAACGATCAGCCAGGCGCTAGTGAGGATACGGCTGGACAGGGCAATTAAAATGCTGCAAAGCGATGAGGACCTTCCCATCAAAGCCGTTGCATTTAACACCGGCTTCAGCAGTACGTCATATTTTACGAGATGCTTTCGGGAGGCATTCGGCATGTCGCCTAAATATATTCGCAAAGGCGACGGTCTGAAGGTAAACAGACGCAAAGGACAAGATAAGGAGTAAGGCTTGGACAGCAGAGAACTTGTAAAAACAGCGATATCGCACAATAGCGGCCCGAGGGTCCCATATAACATAACTCTTACCGCGGAGATGAGAGACCGGCTGGCCGGGGAGCAAGGCATAAAAGATGTCGAAGGCTGGCTTGACAATGACGTTATAAATATTTTTCCCCCGTGGTGGGACTGGTACGAACTGGCTGAGGACTGGAAAGGTTTTGAAGCTCCGACGAGCAAGGCAAGTGTAATCGGGACCGGCAGCTATGATGGGTTTATCGAGACAGTTAAAAAGGCCGCGGCGGAGAGCGGCAAGTACATACTTGTGCTTATCTACGGCAGCCATTTTGAAAAGGCCAACTTTGCGAGGGGCATCGAGAATTTCCTTGCGGATATGGCCGGCAGCTATAGTTTTGCCAAAAAGCTTTGCAACACAATAATTGAGAAGAACCTGGTTATGCTTGAAAACCTGCTTAGCCTGCGTGAGATCGACGGGGTGCTGCTGGGCAGTGACTGGGGCACGCAGCGGGGTCTGCTGTTCAGCGCGGAGATATGGGATGACCTCATTCGCCCGGGCGAGCAGAGGGAATACGACCTGGTGCACAGCTATGAAAAAGACGTCTGGGTCCATTCCTGCGGGAATATTGCCGAGCTTATTCCGAGGCTCGCGGAGATGGGTGTCGATGTACTGAACCCGATCCAGCCGGAGTGTATGGACATATACAAGCTGAAAAAAGAATACGGAGACAAGATGACGTTCTGGGGAGGCGGGATCAGCACGCAAAGCACTTTGCCCAACGGAACGGCTAAGGAAGTGTTGACAGAGGCGAGACAAACGCGTAAGGTTATGAGCGAAAACGGCGGGTATATATTCGCCGCGGGACAGGAAATACAGGATGATATACCTTTTGAAAATCTTGAGGCGCTGCTTGAAGCGGCACGAGAAAACGAATAATTAACTATATAGTGAAAAGGAAAAGTTTAATGACTATCGACACGAGACACATTACAAACGGAAATGAGATACCGACAGTGAGCTATTCGGACCAGCCTTATATCGTAAAGACCGACGACGGGGCGTGGCTTTGCTGTGTAACGACAGGAACCGGAGAAGAAGGCGAGCCGGGCCAGTCGGTTACTACAATGCGAAGCACCGACAAGGGCAAAACGTGGGATGACCCGGTTTATATAGAGCCGATCGGCGGGCCGGAGAATTCCTTCGCAGTATTGCTTAAGGCCAACTCGGGAAGGATTTATATCTTCTATAACCACAATACCGATGATATGCGGAAAGTTATCGCCGACGATCCGCCCTACGAGGGAGGTTACTGCACGAGGATGGATTCGCTGGGTTACTTCGTGTTCAAGTACAGTGACGACCACGGTAAAAGCTGGTCGAAGGACAGGTATGTTATTCCGGTTCGGGAATTCGAGATCGATCGCCAGAATGCCTATGAGGGCAAGGTTCGATTTTTCTGGAACGTCGGCAGGCCTTTCACTTATGACGGTGCGGGATTTGTTTCACTGCATAAAGTCGGCGGTTTTGGAAAGGGGTTTTTCACAAGCAACGAAGGCGTGCTGCTCAAGAGCAGCAATATACTTACTGAGACCGACCCGGCAAAGATCGAGTGGGAAACACTTCCGGACGGCGATATCGGGCTGAGGACACCTCCGGGAGGCGGCCCGGTTGCCGGTGAGCACAGTTACAGCGTGCTCAGCGACGGTTCCTTTTATTCGGTATACAGGACCGTCGACGGTTATCCCTGCGAAACATACAGCAGGGACGGCGGGCATACATGGGAAACGCCGAAATACAAAGAATATGCCGACGGGCGGAAAATGAAGCACCCCCGCGCGGCGAACTTCGCATGGAAATGCGAGAACGGCAAGTACATATACTGGTTCCACAACCACGGCGGGCATTTCATAGCGGAGATGGACTCACCCGACGGGATGCTTCCTTATGAGGACCGCAACCCTGTGTGGGTGAGCGGCGGCGTTGAGGCGGACGGACCCAATGGGAAGATTATTAAGTGGTCCCAGCCTGAGGTGCTTATTTACGACGATGACACGCGGATACGGATGAGCTATCCGGACCTCATTGAAGAGGACGGGGAATATTATGTAACCGAGACACAGAAAGATGTCGCACGGGTCCATAAGCTTGACAAGAAACTGCTGAACGGGCTCTGGGATCAGCTTGAGAGCGACCCTGCGTCGAGCGATGAAGGAGTTATCCTCGAAGTGGATGCCCCGAAGCCCGGGCAGGTGAAAATGCCGGAACTGCCCTTCTTTACAACTAGAGATTTCTCACGTGCGGACTATGGCACAAAAGACCTGCGTCAGTCTTTTACTTTCGAGCTGTGGGTCAAATTCGATTCGCTGGAAAAGGACCAGGTGCTGTTCGACAACCGCAACGAGCAGGGTAAGGGTTTTGCCTTGCAGACTACCGACCGAGGAACAGTCGAGCTTATACTTCACGACGGAAGGGGTGAGTGTCGCTGGGACTGTGACGGCGAAATCCTGCAGAGGGGCAAGCAGCACCATATCGTCGCTGTGGTTGACGGCGGGCCGAAGATTATATCTTTTGTGGTAGACGGAAAGTTCTGTGACGGCGCTGAGCTTCGCCAGTTCGGCTGGGGAAGGTACAACCCTAATTTTTATGACCTCAACGGCGAAGAGCAACTGAAGATCGCCCCGAATTTTAAGGGCGAGATAAAGAAAATGCGTATTTACGAGAGGGTCCTCCGCACCGCTGAGGCTATCGGCAACTTCAGGGCGGGGCTGTAGCAGCAGGAGCAAATAACGCAAACTGTTAAATGAAAGGCATGCTGTATGTCATATTCTGACGGCTGGGCAGCGGTTAATCTTGAGATGCCGAAGAGGGTTCCCCGGACGGAATACTCTGCGGAGATGCACTGGGAGCTTATAACGGCTGTTACGGGTGTCGAGGTTAAGCAATCCTCGACGGACGAGGAAAAGGCAGCGGCCCAAAAGGCTTTTTACAAGGCTTGGAACTATGACTTTGTCTGGAGCATACTGATCCATACAACCGACCTGGGTGATGTTCGAACGAAGATGGGGCACGCCGAGTACGCCTCTGAGGGGTCCGATTACAGCGCGGAGGTATCGTGCCCTTTCAGGACGCCGGAAGATGTGCTTAAATTCGACCCGATGGAAACTTACGGGATTAAGGACAAACAGGATATAGCGCGGCGGTTCGAGGAGCATTACAAGAAAAACTGCGCCGCCGCTGAAGATGCCTTAAATATGACGGGTATTTATATCACCTGCGTTTCGGGGCTTATCGAGATGTTCGGCTGGGATATGATGCTGATGGCGATGGGAACTGACCCGGTTAAGTTCGGGGAGGTGACCAACAGGTACGCCAGGTGGATACAGCAGTATTTCGACGCCCTGGCGACGGCGGATGTGCCGGTTGTTATGGTTCATGACGATATTGTTTGGACATCGGGGGCGTTTACCAAGCCGGACTGGTACAGGGAGTATGTGTTCCCGAATTATAAAAAGTTTTTCGAGCCGCTGATCGATTCGGGCAAGAAAATAATGTATACCTCGGACGGCAACTACACGGAGTTTATCGATGACATAGCGGCATGCGGTGTGCATGGGCTGGTTATGGAGCCGACAACGGATATGCAATATGTCGCTGAAAAGTACGGTCAAACGCACGCGTTTGTTGGAAACGCCGACACGAGAATACTGCTTGACGGCACGAAGGAGCAGATACGGGATGAAGTGCAGCGGTGCATGGATATCGGCAAAGACTGCCCGGGGTTTTTCATGGCTGTGGGAAATCATATTCCGCCGAACACGCCGGTTGAAAACGCAATGTACTATAACGAAGTGTACGAGCAGCTTGGCAGGAGGAAATAGGGTTGAATATGTGAGCAAAACAGCATATAATAAGGATTATATCTGCTGTTTTAGTTAAGGGAACTCTTAGAAAATGAAACCCGTTCGATACCTGTCCTATACGTTTTTAACTGTATTACTTCTACTGATCCTGATCTTTTTGTCCGGTTGCGGTAAAAAAAAGCAAAATGCGAACTTAAAACCCCGGTATATTATACTCATTTCGCTTGACACGCTGCGTGCCGAGCGAATGGGGCTTTATGGGTATGAGAGAAATACCGACCCATTTATGAATTTATTTGGCGATGAAACTGTTGTATTTTGGAATGTAAGTTGTCAAAACACACAAACGCTGATTTCGCACAAATCTTTTCTTTCGGCAAAGTATCCTTTGAGGCTACTAAATGAAATTACAGGAGCCTCACTTGACAACCTTATTAAAGAACCCCAAGATTCACAGTTTTTGGCTGATGCTTTTACCGAAGCGGATTGCTCGAATATGCTCAATCCTTTAAGCAGTGCTGGTTATAAAACTGCTGCAATTACAGATGCCGGGTGGGTCAGAAAGGCGTTTGGTTTTGATAAAGGTTTTGAATATTTTGACGATGAGGGAGGGAGGTTTAAGAAAATCGTTCCGCGTTTTAAGGAGTGGATTAAAGGAAACAAGGAGACTCCTTTTTTCCTGTTTTTGCATTCTTACGACGTTCACTGCCCTTACTGGTGCAGGGAACCTTATAACAGCAGGTACTGCAAGAATCACAATGATCATATTGACCTGAGAGATGCTTGCGGAAAGCCCACACTGATGGAGGCAGAACTAACCGAAAGGGACGTAATCGCAATACGAGACCATTATGATGGAGGGATAGCAAGTGCAGACAGTTATATTCGGGACATATTTGACTTTCTTAAAGAGCAGGGTATTTATGACGAGGCGATGATAATAGTGACATCCGATCACGGTGAGAGTCTTAAGGAGCATGGCCAGGTCGGGCACGGCGGTTTTTATCCCGAACAGTTAGGTATTCCTTTGATTATTAAGTTCCCCGCTGACAGCAAAATTGAGCCAGCACGCTTTGAAACTCCCGCTGCCCTTCTTGACGTAATGCCTACAATACTGGATACTGCTGGTATTGCGATACCGGAGGGTATCGATGGCAAGTCTCTTCTGCCGGTAATACGCAAAGGAGGCTCGAACAGGGAATATCTTATTTCCCAGATAAGTTATAAAGAAGGAATTAATTATGTTTCTAATCCGACAAAACGCGCTGTCCTTCAGCCGGAAAAATGGCTGCTCATACATGATGCATTAAACGAGGCTGTAGAACTTTACGATTTGAAGACAGACCCCACTGCAATGGTAAATATTGCGGATGATAATGTTAAAATGGTTCGCAGGCTGCTTTTAGAGATAATAAGATGTGACCCTGCCGGGCAGGACGGAGAGTTTAGAAAACCGGACAGCAGCGAGATGGATGAAGAAGTTATCAAGAACCTCAAGTCGCTGGGATACCTTAATTAACATATTTACAGTTGTCGCCCGTGATATGATATCAGCAAAAAAGGGCCTTTCAGTATTAGTGAAAGACCCTTAAAAACGTAATTGGAAATATTTCAAGAATTATTCTAAAAAGTCGTGTACCAGCCAGTTATCCTCATCGCTCTTGGCACGGCCTTCACTGTGACCATCACTATACGTAACCCCATTGCCAACCCTTACATAGGCAGGAGTTGCAGTCCAGTCGGAGGAAGATGATCTCTTTCTCTGAGTGTAAATATTGTCGCTATCCACACCAACGTCGGATCGCTTCTCAAATACTGTATGGCCGTCAGTATACAGAACATTCTGACCTTCACGCAGGTGATTCCCTGAATTACCGCACTCGTAATCTTCCTTAGGGAGGCCATCCCAGCCTTGAGTGGGCTCACCATCCGGATCAGCTATTAACGCAACGTAATCCGTATGACTTCCGTTAGCTGGAACGACATCTCCTGCATAACTGTTAACCATATTATTTGAGTCAAAATCCGTGTCATACCAAGGATTTTTGTCGGCCATGATAGCCATGCCAGGTGCAGACATGCCGTTGATCGCATAGGCTGCATTACCACCGGCACCATCCGGGTCGTACTGGAAATGGTAGGAATAACTGACATGTTCATACGGTTCCACCCCGAAATCCCAGAGTTCCACCAGCTCTACGTCGAAACCTGAATCTATGAGGTCTTCGTCTTCGGACAATACAAACTCATCCTCGTCGCTTGAGCCGCATATAAACACTTTGGGGTCAACATCGGCGTACTTGACAAGCAGGAACTGACTTGCTGCGATCGTAACTTCGTCCCTGTTAGTGATTGAAGGGTCATCTTCTGTTTCACCGCCCCAGTTGACGGTTACTTCAGACCACAATGCATTGCCTCTTCCACCGGCGATGGGGAACTCGTCGTCGTTCTCGTTGGCGTAGATGAGGGTCGCTGTTCCGAGGCCCTTGAGGTTGGTTCCGCATACGAGACGCTGGGCGAGTCTTTTAACTCGGCCAAGTGCCGGCATGAGGATAGCCATGAGCATTGCGATGATCGCGATAACGACCAGCAGCTCGATTAGTGTAAAACCTTTCTTTTTCATTTTAACATCTCCTTAACTTTTTGGGGACACGCGGTTAAGCCGCTCCCACAATAAACGATTTTATTAGTCCAAAAAGGTGTAAATCAAAGCTGACCAACATTTTTTTCCGCATATCCCTCGGATCAATAATTACCGAGAGCGACTTACATTTTTAAAAGTAACTAAAATAACCTGCCAGAACATGAAATACGAAAGCGCAAATATAGCCGAAAATCATGTTTTCAGCGTCCAGTACAATAAATTCAACTGAACGTCTGCCGTAGAAAGAAATGAAGACCGAAAGAAGTGGTTTAAGAAAATGAATTAATTATTTAGGAAATATAATAGCTGATAAGTATTATTAATCCACCTTCCTGTCTTCTGTATTCAATTGTCTAATTAAAGTTTAACACAAGCTAAATGGTCGGTCAAGTGAATTTTTATTTTTATTGCAAATATTTTATCGGCCATTAAAGTGTAAAAGCTGTTATTTATACTAAAAATTGTTTGCGGAGGTTTGCATGGATTTGCAAAAAAGAGTTGAAACAGCGAGAAAGAGGCTTGAAGAATTCGACCAACAGCACCTGCTGCGGTTTGTGGATGAACTGGATGTAAAGGGCAAGGAATCCCTTCTTGACCAGATCGAGGGTCTTGACCTTGAGCAGATATCCCGCTGGGTTGAAGAATATGTTCTGAAAGAGTCGGCGACGGAGGTTCCGACGGATTTTGAGCCTGCCCCGTATTATTCCCGTGCCACGGATGACGCCGTTGAAAAGGAGAAGATCGACCGGGCGGAAAAAATCGGGCGCAACCTTCTGCGGAGGGGGAAAGTGGGGGCGTTTGTCGTCGCCGGCGGCCAGGGGACCCGGCTGGGCTTCGACGGGCCCAAAGGGGATTTTCCGATAAGCCCGGTTAATAACAAGACCCTGTTTCAAATCTTCGCTGAAACGATAATTTCAGCCTCGCGGAAATATGAGACGAGTATCCCGTGGTACATTATGACAAGCGAGATCAACCACCGGGCTACTATGGAAATATTCGAAAAGAATGGATGGTTCGGGCTGGATGAAAAGGATGTTATGATCTTCAGGCAGGACAAGAATCCAAACTTCGGCTTTGACGGCAAAATACTTCTGCGCGACAAGGGACAGATAGCGTTCAGCCCCAACGGGCACGGGGGAAGCCTCAAGGCACTTTTCGACAGCGGCGCAACTGCGGACATGAAAAAACGGGGGATCGATTACATCAGCTATTTCCAGGTCGACAACCCGCTTGTGAGGGCAATTGACCCGCTTTTCATCGGGCTGCATTCAGTCGATAACGCAGAAATGTCATCGAAGGCACTGAAGAAGGCTTACCCGAAGGAAAAGGTCGGTAATTTTTGCCTCGTTGACGGGAGGGTGACCGTGATCGAGTACAGCGACCTGCCTGACGAGATGGCCGAAAAGAAAAACCCGGACGGCTCGCTCGTTTTTGAGCTCGGTTCAATCGCTATACATATAATAAGCAGGAAGTTCGTGGAGAAGCTTAACGAGAAGGGCTTCGCGCTGCCGATCCACCGCGCGGTCAAGAAGATACCGCACATTGATGAAAACGGCGACAAGGTTGATCCGGCAAAGCCGAACGGGGTTAAACTCGAAACTTTTGTCTTCGACGCCCTGCCAATGGCTGGGGAGTCGATAATTCTGCGCACCGAGCGTGAAGAAGAATTTGCCCCGGTCAAGAATGCCGAGGGCAAGGACAGTCCGGCTGTAACCAGGCAGATGATGGTGGACCGGGCGGCGAAGTGGCTGGAATCGGCGGGTATCGAGGTACCGAAAAACAGCGACGGCAAGGCTGATTGCAATCTTGAAATCAGTCCTCTCTTTGCGCTATCGGCTGGGGATGTGCAAGCGAAAAAGGAGCAAATAGCGAATATACCAGCAGGGTCGGATATTTATATAGAATAGGCTGGCGGGTCAGCAGATGAACATCGCATCGCCGTATGAATAAAACCTGTATCGCCGCTCAATTGCGTGGCTGTAAGCCCTTAGCGTATTATCAAGGCCCGCAAAAGCGCCCACAAGAGCAAGCAGCGTTGAACGCGGTAGGTGGAAATTTGTAATCATCGCGTTAACGGCTTTGAACTTGTAGCCGGGTGTGATAAATATGTCCGTTGAGCCGGTGCCGGGGGCAACCCCGCCCTGCCGAGCGCAAGTTTCGAGCGTCCGGACCGAGGTGGTGCCGACCGCTATGACCCTGCCGCCTGTTTTGACAGCAGCATTTATCGTATCGGCTGTATTGGCGTCCAGTGAATAACGCTCACTGTGCATTTCATGAGCCTCAAGTTCCTCCACTGTAACGGGCTTGAACGTTCCAGGGCCTACGTGCAGGGTTACACGAGCGATGGAGATGCCCTTTTTGGTAATCTTCCGCATGAGGTCGGGGGTAAAATGCAGGCCTGCGGTCGGGGCGGCGACCGCGCCATAACGCTGGGCGAAAACGGTTTGATACCGCTGGAGGTCCTTGTCGAAGTCCTTTTGCCCGGCGGTTCGTTTAATATAAGGCGGAAGCGGCGCGAAACCGACTTTTTCAAGAGTCTGTTCAATCGGCAGTTCGGTGTTCGGGGATATGGTCCACGTGCCGTCAGGGGTTTTTTCAAGGGCCTTAGCGTCTGTGAACACCTCCCCGGACCTGTCGAAAATACTGATACTCTTGCCGGGCTTGACTTTTCGGGAATTTTTCAGCATAACCTTCCATGCCCCGTCCTCTCGCTGTTCAAGGAAAAGGCCCTCGATTTTCGCGCCTGTAGCAACCTTTCCGTAAAACCGGGCGGGCATAACCCTGGTGTCATTGACTACGAGGCAGTCAGTTTCATGCAAATATTCGATAATATCCTCGAAGACCCGGTCGGCGAGGCTGCCGATTTTCCGGTCGTAGACCAGCAAACGGGAGCGGTCCCGCTTATCGCCGGGGTGCTGGGCGATGAGTTCTTCGGGCAGTTTGTAATCGAGCATTTCGGTTTTCATGGGTAAATTTATAGGACCTCGGTCCAGCCCTGTATAAAAATATTATCGTTTATCTGATGTATAATAAGCTATTTTAGCGAAGTGGTAAACAATATGTGATATTTTGGCAGTTTTTTCCGAAAAGATATAAGTGGAATATTTTGACTGAGTGGAAGATGAGACACGACAGAACTTTTGAAGAGATAGCACTTTCAATAGCCGAGCTGGGCAAGGATGAGATCAAGGACAGGCTTCTGAATTTTGAGGGCACATTCTGTCTCGATTTCACCGAAGAATACCTCGACGCCCTGACGCTGGACCGCCTCAGGCATATTCTGCTGGCAGCGGTGACGACGAAAATAAAACACAAAAATGTTAAATAATCCACTTCGAGGCGACAGATACTATTTAATTCCTTCCCGGGTTATTTTTACCTTGTTCAGCAATGTAAAATAGTCTTCTTTTTCGTCAAGTTTCAAAAAAATGCTGAACTGGAGTTCATTAAACTTTTTTTGCTCAGCTTGATCTAAAGGTTCAGCGTAATCAAATGCGGCTTTTGCACTAATTGAAGCTTTTTTGTACATATAATTTTCTCGAATTGTACTGCGAAGCTTATCAAA
Source organism: uncultured Pirellulales bacterium (assembly GCA_964628195.1). Lineage (GTDB taxonomy): Bacteria > Planctomycetota > Phycisphaerae > Sedimentisphaerales > Anaerohalosphaeraceae > CAZVPF01. The sequence goes on from CAZVPF010000003.1 coordinate 47,078, forward strand.
GTCCAGCAGTCCCTGCCCAGTTATCGCCAATATATAATCGATATGGTGTTTCTTCCTGAAAAAGCCTGTCACCGTGTCTTCTTTATCTACCTGCTCGACCGGGAAATTGTAAGTTTCGTCCATATCATCCAGGGTGGTTATCCTGAGTTCCATGAAGGTCTTTTCCGTATCTACTTTGAACGACTGCGGCAGGCGAACCTTGATGCGGATGTCGTTCGGATCGGTTTGGGCGAATTTTTGCGGGGAGTAACCACTCATGCGAATCATTGCAGTGAGCGGCACGGAAGCACATCCGGCAGTGATAATTGCGAAAAAAGCTGGTAAAAATAACAAAATTGAGCGGGTTTTCATCGCTTTTTGGTCGGGTAGTTGTTGTTGTCTTTCTTTTTGTTCGTCTTTCTGGTCAGGAAGTAGACCACAATCGAGACGACTATAATTATCATCAGGACTTCGCCCTGGCCGAACAGTACCGCCAGCATCTGCATTTCTCCGTAATCAATTATGTGCAACTTTGTGAATACAGGAGTAAAATGTAACCTCGCGGCGAAAATATGTCAACGAAGGAATTATCTGTTAAGTGTAAACGTGTCGATAACTTTTCCCTGCTTGTCGACGGCGGTAAGGGTTAACTGGTCGCCCTGGATGTTGATTTTGCAGAAATGGTGGGTTTTGACCGTTTTTTCAATATATGGCGAATAGTCCGGAACCGGGGTATAAAGGGGGGCCCCGCCGCCTCCTGTCGTGATATGCAGTACGCCGTTGACCCGGGCTTTGCAGTAGTAATGATTATGCGCGGAAAAAACCAGCGGAATGTTATACTTTTCGCATAACGGCTGGATGTAATCCTGCACCTCTTTCATGTCGACGTGGTTGCCGTTTGCCGAATAACCGGGGGCATGCAGTATGATTGCTTTCCATGGTTTGCCGCTCGAAGCGATAGCGTTTTCGAGCCAGTAATACTGCGAAGAACCCGGCGAATAGTCTTGGCGGTACTGGTCGATGATGAACAGGTGCATAGGTCCGTGAGTTATGTCGAGGTAAAACGGGTGGCCGGCGTAGTCGAATGGGAAATATTTCGCGTAAAGCTTTCCCTTATACTCGTGGTTGCCGATACAGCCCATATATGGGGCAATTGCTTTTAGTCCGACCATTGCCTCCATGTGCCGATTGAACTGCTCATTTTGCCAGTCGCTTTCCTCCCTGCCGTCCTGCACCCAGTCCCCGGTAAATACTATAAGCGAAGCGTAGTTCGGGTCCCTGTCAATCTCACGCATTATGGATGCGCATACATCGTCGTGGTCTGCGTAGTGCCTCCTTGTGTCGCCGTAGATTATAAGTTTAGCTGACTTGGCGTTTTCATGAGGGGCAGTAAGAAACGAGCCGGTAAAAGTCTCGTCATCGATCTGCACAGTATAATGATAATGAGTTTCAGGCTTGAGGTTTTTCAGGTATTCATTAAAAATCTGGTCTTGTCCGGGCACTTTGATTGTTATTGAATTTGTCAGATTTGTCGGGTCCTGGCCCCAATTTAACGTGCAGCCGTGTTCAAAGGGCCTGTCAAGCTGCCACATCATAAGCATCTCTGAAGGATCATCGGTATATATCAGGTAGGGTTCCTTTCGGACGAGCGGGTTTCGAATGGGCCAGGTGCCGATATAAAGCAGGCCAAGCAGAGCAAGCCCGAGCAGGACCTTCCATTTAATCTGCCAAAGTTTGTAAACGGTAATGCCAAGCCCGACAATTATAGTATAGGGCAGCATTACAAGACCTATCAGAAAATCTGCAAAAAATTTAATTATTCTCAATGTCTGCGCCTTCCGTGTCGCTTTTGCGGAATAAATTTTAATATTTTAAAACCATTACAGCCCTATATTACCCTCAACGGTCCAATGTTCGCAAACTTTTTTTAGCATCAGTGACATAACGTTGTCACTGATGCACTTCCTGACTTAGGTTCACGGGTGTATATATGATATATTCGGGGCGGACAAAAACACAGCAGTCGTTTACCAGGAGACTAACCCTGAGCCGGGCAAAAGCCTATTGGCAGCGGTGGCTGTGGCCGTGTCCAGCCCGGCATGGGGTTTAGTTTTTTGTACTGAGGAGCTGATGAGACCAAGAGATTCTCTGAAGCGTTTGGCAAGTAAACGGCAGGTGCAAGTTGGGGACCTGATTGTTTTGTCGCGTTGTAACGATCCGTTCTTTATGGGTTCGGAGGGACAATTCAGGCAGGCCCGTTGGGCGAAAAGGATATACGACATGCTGGATCCCGACGGGCCTGTTCATATTCGCAGGATGCATTAGAAATCGCTGAAGTGTATTTCCTGTTTAATAGGCAATCGGTTTCACATTTCAACCAGTATTTTTCGCAAAAAAACCCAAAAGTGCAATTTTTTGCTTATATACAGGGCTTATAGTATTAATTTGGACTATCTGGTGTCAATATTTTCTAAACATACACGCGCGTTTCGCTTAAGCCTTTCAAGGCCCAGGCGGTAAATACACGTTCCGGCAAAGTTGTTTGTAAAATCCTGCTGTGTCATCTTCAAAACCTGTTCAATCTCGAGGTACTTTCGTCCGGCATTGAACCCCAGCCTGTCGTTTTTTGCGGGCGGCGCCTTCTCGTAATACGGACAAGCCTTGACACAGTTATCACAGCCGAACAATCTTTCGTCCACCAGCCGAGAAAGCTCTGGCGCAATCTCGCCTTTATGCTCGATAGTCAAATAGCTTATACACTTTCGGGCGTCGAAACTTCCGTCAACACCCAGCGCCCCTGTCGGGCAGGCCTTTATGCACCTGTCACATCCTGCGCAGCCATGATGCAGATTTCCCTCACGGGCTGGGCGGCTGATATCTTTTTCGATCTCCAAATCAGTGACAACCTCAGCCAGAAAGATCGCCGGGCCAAACTCGGGACTGATAAGCGCATGGTTCCTGCCGATAAAGCCAAGCCCGGCCCTTGCCGCCAGCGAGCGCTCGGCGATCGGGACCGAATCCACGCAAAGCTTGAAGTGCGCGGTGCGGCATTGCTCCATGCTGCTGATAGCGGTTGCCAACTCCCGCAGCATCTCCTTACCCGTTTCGTGATAGTCATCATACAGCGCGTAATCCGAAACCACCCCACAGGCTTTGTCGCCGCCCGGCGGATGCAGTTTCGCACACTTATAACCAACCGCAAGGCAAATTACACTCCTGGCCCCGCGCATGAGCTGACGCGGATCGACACGTTTGTCAAAATTGCGATACATATAACCCATCGTCCCTGCACGGTCCTGATCGAGCCAGCGGCGCAGATACTGCGTCTCGGCGTGGGCTGCCGGTGCAGCGTTTGTCGCCGCCGCAGCGTCGAAACCAACCCGCAGGGCACATTCAATTATCGAACTCTCGCTAACCATAGAACCATTTTACCACACGTTCGACGTTAAATTAACCCCCCGCCCAAAAAAAGCACTGACATTAAATTCGCTTGTCGCCATTAGATCGTTGACTTGGCAGCCAACCCCTGCTAACATCACGAGAAAAATAGGGAGATTCGCATGTTTTTTAAGAATAATTCTTATACTTGCTGCTTATTGGTTTTTGCCGCTTTACTTTGCCTTTGCTGTTCAGGGCTCATGGCTGAGGATACACTGTCATTATATATAGAAAACGACAGCGTGTTCTTAAAGCCTAACGGCCCCCGTGACCGGCATTATACAAGCGGTGTGGAACTGGTTTACTTCACGCAGCCGGGTTGGAAATGGCTGGACGACTTTTCGAAATGGAACTTCGGTGATCTCGACAGGCCGATCGACAAAGGGGCAGGCTTCTTCATAGGCCAGCAAATGTACACACCCGACAACCTCGACGATCCTGCATCGCGGAGCCCGCACGATTACCAATTTGCGGCATGGCTGTACGGGGGCATGTTTTTGCAGCGCGCCACAGATGACATCCTCGACCACGTTGAATTGAATCTCGGGGTCATCGGGCCCTGCGCAGGCGGCGAATGGTTCCAGGAAAATGTTCATAACGTAACAGGAGGTCTTGACCCTGTCGGATGGGATACCCAGATAGGTAACGAACTTGCCGCTGACTTCATGTTCACAAGGCAAAACCGTTTTCGCGGCGGCATATTCGAGCCAACCGATTCAAGGGATTTCATCGCAGATTACGGATTTACAGTCGGTTCGGTCCACAGGGATGCTCATGCGGGCCTGATGTTCCGATGGGGCTTCAATCTTGATAACTCTTTCGGCCCGGGCAGCCTGACACTGCCAAGTGGTATTTCAAGCCTGCGATTTGACCGCAATAAACATAACGGCTATGTCTTTATAAGGGCATCAGGCCACGCAGTTCAGTACAACCGATTTCTGACCGGCCTTGACCACGAGCCGTTCGTGGGTAAACTGCAGATCGGGTTTGTTTATAAATACAAACAGCTCGAAATAGGTTATTCACAAACTCACTCAACGGATCTTTATGAACAGCAGACAGACTCGGACAGCATAGGCGCACTGACGGTCACCTGGAGATTTTAGATGTTGAAGGTTGCTCTTGCCCGGTCCTGTCCGGAGGTAAAAAGTTCTTTTACATCAAATTGATTTATCAGAGATGACGTAAAAAGATTTTATAATTTTAAAACATAACGGTCGGGTACCCCCCCAAAAAAAATTGATTCTGACCGCAAAATTCGTTATTATTAAGGCAATCTTGTTTATTCAAAGGGTCTTATATGCTTTATAATAATTCTAAAACCACAAGAAGAAGTTTCATGCAGGCTGTTGGCGCCGGTATCGCGGGATTGTGCCTTACCGGTTGTAATTCCAAAAAGCAGCCTGCCAGCGAACAAACCTTAGCCTCCGAAAAACCCAACATAATACTGATAATGGCGGAAACATTATCAGCCAAAGAGTTAGGTTGCTACGGTAACAAAAAGCACAAAACACCAAATATAGATAAACTTGCCAAAAACGGTGTACAGTTCCAGACCTGCTGGGCAACGGCAATATGCATACCCAGCCGGGCCGAAATAATTACAGGCAGATACGGTTTCAGAACCGGGTGGTTCCATAATCTGCTACGCGTACCGGGCGGTGAACCATACAAAATGCAAAAGCTGACCGAAAGGAACATGATAATTACCGAACCGCTCAAAAAGCAGGGCTATGCGACCTCGTTCGCGTCTAAATGGCAGCTTCCGGGCGACCCGGGCGAGTATAGCTTTGACGAATCAAACTGGTGGCCGGGGTACTTCCACACCCCTGAGATGAAAAAGGCCTACGAGGAGAAAAACGACGGCTTCAGGACACCTGATTACGGGTTCACTCCCGACTTCTGGAATCCTTTCCTTGTTGAAAACGGAGAAGTCCTCAAAACCACGGACGAAGACTTCGCTCCCGACATCTGGGTGGACTTCATAAATGACTTTGCGAAGAAAAATGCGCAAAAGAACAAACCGTTTTTCACCTATTATGCCGCCAACCTCTGCCACTCGGGCTGGGATGTTCACCAGCAAAGGCATTGTTATGTCTCAGTGCCGGAGGTTGATGAAAACGGTGAAAAGACCGGAAATATAACACCGGGCAGCTACAAAGCCAATATCGAATACCTGGACTATCTCGTAGGTAAAATAGTTAAAAATCTCGAAGACCTCGGTATCCGCGACAACACTATTATTATGTTCACCGCAGACCACGGATCGGATAACTACGGTAAATGGTTCATGGTCGAAGAAAGAGGCATTCGGGTTCCGATGATCGTAAACTGTCCCGGGAAGGTCCCCCCAAGGGGCAAATGCAATACCCTGATAGACTTTTCGGATATTTTCCCAACCGTTTGTGAGTTAGGCAAGGGAGAAATACCTTCAGATTATGTTATCGACGGACAGAGCTTTGCACCGCTTGTTCTCGGCAAACCTTTCGTCGAAAGAGACTGGATATTCAGCTATGTCGGCGACCAGCGGGCGATGCGTGACCGTCGTTGGCTGCTCGACGGGAACGGCCGTTTTTACGACTGCGGCGATGACAGGGACGAAAATAATTACAAGGATGTAACAGGTTCAAATGACCCTCATGTAATCGCAGCTCGAAACAGGTTTGAAAAAATATTAGAAAACCTGCCCGGCCCCGACCTCGATAACGCTTATGTGCAGGAATGTCTTGAAAAAATAGAAAAAGCCAAGAGGAAAAAAGGGCTTTACGATAAATTCAAAAAGGCCGGAAAAATTTAAGATCGGCAAAGGATACCTGTTTTAGTTAAAAAGTTGTCGATTGTCCGGATTATTATTTTTTAATCTGCATCCGAAGTCCTCAGGTCGTTTTAATGCAGATTCTTGCGGATTATATTACCTCAGGCTGCCGAGCAGTGAAGCTGCCAAGAGGTCGCCGGCCTCGGTACCCGCGGTTTTGAGCACAAAGTCGTCAATTCCCGTTCCCGGTTCAAGAAGCTCATATTCGGTATCTGCCGACGAAGACCAGACGATTATAACAACCGGCTTGTCGCGGAGTTTCTGCCGTGCCTGTTTCGCGAAATCCCTTGCATCCATATCGGGCAAAGTATTGGAAGTCAGTATAACCCGTGGTGTGATATCGTTAAGGCACTCAAGAGCTTCCTTTGCATTAAAAGCAGGCTTCGGGTCGAAACCGAGCTTTCGTGCGATCTCTGCGGCCGTGTTCGTCTGAGAAGTGCTGGCACTGAGTATCAAAGCCACCGGTGCGTCCTGGGCAATATTGAGCCTGCCTGAAGCAAGCCTCTGGCCGGTCGAGGCAAGTGCAAGGAATCTTTCTTCCAGCCTGGCACGGGATATTTCCAGTTCCCTGCATTTGTTTTTCAGTGACTCAATTATTTGCTCGGCGCGGATTTGAGCATTATGTTCTTCGACTCTTCTGCTGAGCAGCTTCAAGGCCCGCCTGGCCTGATTTGTCACGGCGTCAGCCCCTGAGCCAAGTGCAATAATATCCGACGCTCCCTCCCGGTAGGCGAGGCTTACAAACTCCGTGCAAGGCAGTTTTTCACCGTACAGCAGCACTAAATTGCAAGGTGAAACAGACACTGCTTCCTGAATCATTTTCACGGAGAAACAGTCGTCTTCTTTGACGGGCAGGAATACGAGGTTCGCCGTTTTCGGCAAAAGACCACGCAGTCTTTCATGGTCCTGTACATCGGAGTAATCGACTATACCCAGCTCATTTTCCCTGCAGAACCTTTGCAGCAGTGAAAGATCACAATCAAGTTTAGAATCAAATATGAATAAAGCGGTTATTTCCATATCAGCGTCCCGTAATTTAGACGAAGCTCGACTGTTCATAAGTCTTGACTCCGTAATATTGTTTCAGGTTTTCTCCCAAATCCTCAAGCATCGCTTCTTTTTCTTCGCGTGGAGCGAAAAGCACGACTATTCTCGTGCCGCATCTTCCTGCTTCGACTTCCGACATCGCGGGAAGGGTCCCGAGAACATCTCCGACCCCCTGTATCTTTCTGAGTATAAGGTACGCCACAAGGAAGTCCGGCTGATCGCCGGGGTCAAATTCTATCTTACACTTGTAAAGCGAGGCGCCGTCTCTTCTGCGGGATGAAAGGTAAAACTCGCCGGTTGCGTCGAGCACAACCTGCTCACCGTCAAGATCGATGGGCTTTGAGTCCTCGTCGTTTGGCGTTTCATGGGTTTTCTGGAAACTCTCAAGTCCGGCATTGAGCTTATCCGGAACAGAGGGGAATTTGCCTCCCTGCAGAAACGTCGCTACAACTTCTTCGAGATAAGAGCTGCAATCGAACAGGACATCGAATACTTCGTCGCTGAGTTCAATTTCTCCATCCCTGGCCCTTGCAAGGATGGTCTCGGTTCTGTGTGCCACTCCTGAAGGAGTATCCGCCCCGCACATAGTAAGATTGCCCTTGATAGAATGCATGAGCCTGAATACCGAATCGGCCGTATCCCTGTCCCTGTGCTCGTCAAGTTTCAAAAGCTCCTTATTAAGCTGTGCCAGCATGGTCTCAACTTCCTGCAGGAAAGCAGAATCCGGCTGTTCAACCTCTTCGCCAATTCCGTCAAAGGCGCTGTTACAAGAGCCTGCCTTGACGGGTTGCTGCTGTTTATCCTGCGGAGTCATTTCCGGTACCTGCTGCCGGCCGTTGTCCGTGATTTGTGATTCAATCTCCGCGACGGACGCAAAACCTGTTCCTGAATTTTTCTTTTCAAGCTCTTCGGCACCGAGCGTGAGTTCCATAAACCGCGGCAAGTCTACCACCATTGCCATCTGCCTGCCGCTCAGCACAGCAGTTCCGAGCAGGCCGGGCACATGTATCCCGCCGTCAAACTCGCTGATGACCACCTTCTGCGGGTTCAGGAAATCCGAAACAACATAAGCAACGCGCTTGCTCTTATATTCGATAATAACAATACGAAGCTGGTCGCTTTCGTTCTCAACGGGCCTCTCACCGAAAACGTCCAGCAGATCAAACAACGGCAGGATGCTGCCGAGGTACATTATCGTCTTGCCCCTGCCTGTCGTGGTGCTGACCTTATCCGGTGAAACGGATATCGAGGCGACCACTGAAAGTATCGGGAAAGCGAAAAAGGTATTGTTCGCCCGTACAAGCAGCGCATCGGAGATGTTCACGGCTGTGACTTTCGGCAGCACGAACGAAAAAGTTGTGCCCTCGCCGGGCTTAGTCTCAATCTTTGTCTCGCCTCCGAGTTCGTTCATTATATTTCTTACAACGTCAAGGCCGACCCCCCTGCCTGAAGTTGAGCTTGCCTGTTCGGATGTTGAAAACCCCGGCAGGTAAAGATATTCAAGCAGCTCGGTCTGTCCCATCTTCGCCGCAGAATCGGCATCGCTGTAGCCCTGCTCGACAACCTTATTTCGTATCTTATCGAAATTAACTCCGGCCCCGTCGTCGATCACCTTAATTATGGTGCTGTTCTCGGAGTGGACAACCTCAAGCTTAACGGTACCCACGGGGTCCTTGCCTGCATTTCTGCGTGTCTGCTCGTCTTCAATTCCGTGAGCCATCGCGTTGCGTATCTGGTGGGCTATCGGGTCATATATTTTCTCGCTTGTCTTCTTGTCGATGCATATATCCTGGCCTGAAACCTCGAAACGGACGGCCTTGCCGAGCCTTCGGGAAGTATCTCTCGCCAGCCTTTTGAATCTCGCGAACAGGTCGCTCATATCCACCGTCCGCACATCGGATACAAGATTGTGCAGATCAGAAGAAATCCTTGAGGATGTTATCGCCAGGTCCTTGATATCCTGCGATATTTCATGGGAAACCTCCAGTCCCTCCCGGATATTGCGCCCGAGAGCGTTAAGGTTCGAGCTGACAATAATGACCTCGCCAGCAAGTTCGAGCATGTTGTCAAGGCTGCTCATCTTTACTACCATGCTCTCGTTTTGCGGGTGCTTTGTGTTTTTCTCGCTAAGTAGCGCTGTATTTTCAGACATTGCTCATGGCCCTTTCGACAACACGTTTTGCCAGGTTAGGCGTGAAAGGTTTTGTAAGATAATCATCGGCTCCGACCCGCAGGGCTTTTATAACGTAATCACTGTCCCGGTGAGTTGAAATTACTATTATAGGCAGCGCCCTGATGTCCGGCCTTCTTCGGATCTCTTCGCAAAGCTCATAGCCGTCCATCTCCGGCATTACAAGGTCAGTGAAAACCAAGTCCACGCTCTCATGCTCGAGCTTTTCAAGGGCTTCTATGCCGTTTGACGCCTCGGTCACCTCAATATGAAGCTCGTTAAGCGAAGCTGCAACTGCTTTGCGCATCGTCTGGAAATCCTCCACGACCAGCGCTTTTAACTGTCCGTCTTTTCCCGGCATATTTTACTCCTCTTTATCATTTACTGCCGTGTCTTTGAGTTTTGTCCCTAAGCCCGGCTAGACTTCATTTACACATAGACCCTTATACTGTATTTGTATCGGAATAATAAATGTCAAACTTAGTCAAAAATTACAGCCGTGGTATAGCAAAACGCTAAACAGCCTGATTTTGCAGCTCTGAACGCCGGTTAGTTCCAAAAAGGAAAGGCCTGTCGGTAAATTTAAAACAGCAATGGCGGTAAACGCTCCGACCTGTGTGAGTACAGGCATTGAAAAACCTGTTTATATAGGACCGGCAGCAAGGCCCGGAAGACTATTTCAGCGTGCGGTCCAGTATCTGGAGCAGGTTAATATGGTCGTCGGTCCAGAGGTCGATATCTTTCCGGCCGGGTCGTTTCGGTGTGGAACTTGACAATATAACAGGGTCGGTGAGGACAATGTTGCTGTTTGTCAGAAGTATCCAGTCAGCCGAATAAACAGCCCTGTCCGGGTCCTCGTTACTTTCAATCCAAATACTTTGAAGACCGAAATGCTCAGCCAGCTTCCACACCACCGACTGAAGGTCGAGATGAACAGTGGAAATATGAGCGGCTATAACACCGCCGGGCCTGAGGCGTGAAAGATAGACATTGAAAGCCTCTTTTGTGAGCAAATGAACGGGTACGGCGTCGCTGCTGAACGCGTCAAGGACAAGGATGTCGAATTTACGATCGGTCCGCTCCAGCGAAAGCCTCGCATCGCCCTGAACGACATCTACCGCCCCCTTGCAGTTATGCAAAAAAGTAAAACGCTGCTTGGCCTGGGCGATAACCTCCGGGTTTATCTCATAAAAAGTTATGGTGTCTTCGGGCTTGAGGTAGGTACATATCGTCCCGGCCCCGAGGCCCACTGCGCCAATATCCAGTGACGATTTGTCAAGGCTGTTCAAAAGCAGCCCGACACCGCTTTGAGGCCCATAGTAAGCCGTTGCCCACCCGGACTTAACAGGGTCGGTAAACTGGACACCGTGAAAGGTCGTGCCATGCTGCATAAGTATCCGCCTCTGGTCCGGCTGATCCCCATATTTTTCCCATATTGTAACAACCCCGTAAAAGTTGCGGTTGGCGTAAATTGCCCGTTCGTTATCGGCGCCTCTCTTGTTGTGCCCGAAAAGAGCGATCCCAGCGGTAAAAATAACAACCACGGCAAGGGCGTTTCGCCTTCGCGACTGCTTCTTGCTGCTTGTGGGCTGGGCGAACATTATAAAAAGGCACGCCCCGAGCACACCGAGCCAAAGCTCGAGATAGCTGTTGAAAATCAAAGGAGCAATGACCGCCACCATCGCCCCACCGACGGCCCCGCCGATCGAAATGCAAAGGTAATACCCGGTCAGGTGCCGAGGCTCAGGGCGGCTTGCATAAAGCTCGCCGTGACAAACCATACACAGCGTAAACAGCAAAAAGCAGTAAACCCCGATCACATGGCCCGCGCCGAGTTCGAGCTCGTTTGCCCGAACAAAAACCGCAGCAACTATAGCGACCATAAACAGAACCGTAAAAACGCCCCTGTTGTAAAAACCCCTTCCCGCAAAACAGATTATGAACGTAAGCAGGTATATAACAAGCGGCAGTATCCAAAGTATCGGCACGACCGCAAGGTCGAGGGTTATCTTGTTCGTAACCGCCAGAAGTTCCATGCTTGCCGCCGCGGCAAGTGCAACCCACAGCAAATAAGGAACTCTGGATATTTTTCGCTCAGGTGCTTTTTGGTCCTCAGCCTCCTGTATTTTCAAGTCCCCACCTTTTCGCAGGAGCATCAGCGCGCAGCCTATATTCAGGGCGGCAAATAACAGCAGCGCCCCGCCCCACGTATACGCTGTGGCTGCCCTAGATAAATGAGGCTCGAAAAGCAGCGGAAAGGAAACCAGCGCAAGCATCGATGCGAGATTCGAAACCGAATACAAACCATAAACACGCCTCGAGCCGGTCAGGCCCGCGTACCACCTCTGAAGCAAGGGCCCCGTCGAGGCAAGCAAAAAGTAAGGCATGCCGACTGTCATCATAAGCACGAGCAGTATCTTGGTCAACGGTTCGTCGCCCGAGGCCGGCTGCATCTGACCGGCGGGAATAATCGGAAGCGAAAAAAGCGCAAGAACGCTTAATATTATATGTATCACCGCATGGTGTCGGGCCCGCAGGAATCTCGAGCCGAGGTGAGCGTATGCGTATCCTGCCAGGAGCAGCAACTGGAAAAAGAGCATGCAGCCCGTCCATACCTCCGCGCTGCCGCCGAACCACGGCAGCAGGAATCTACCCATTATAGGCTGTACCTGGAAAAGCAGAAACGCACCGAGGAATATTGTGCAGCCGTAAAGTAATACAGATTTATTCAATTCATCCGTTTTTATATTAATCTCTTTCGCTCTCTTTTAGAGGAGGTGTTTGGTGGAAATTCCCGTGAGGCTTTCCTTGAGCGGCCTCTTTCTTGTATTGGCTTAAATGCTTACTTCCTTGCAAAATATAACTCCATGGCGGAAGTTCGGTCACTGTCCCTGCCACAAGAAATACAGCTATCAGCACCGCTGCAGCCAACTCAACAGGCCTGCGTATGCCTTTTTGGGCTTTGCTGCGGATATAACTTAACAGGGCACGATAATTAAAATATAGATGGAAAATTGAAACAACCAGAAAGACCGTCGAGGCGGTTAGATGCTGGGCCATCCAGCCATCTCTGCCAAGCAGCCAGAATTGCCATCCGGTTCTTCGTGCCTGCCCGCCGGATGGTGCCAAATAAAGCACCAAGCCGGAAAAAACCATGACCAGGAAACTCAAAGTAAGCAAAAATGAGATAAAACTACGCCAATGGAAACTGGGTTTTTCGCTTTTTTGAACCATTTGAGGACCCTTTCGGTATATTACATCTATTTTTAAGCAGTCAAATAAATCGGCCACAGAAGAATAAAACTTTTATTGAAAAGTCATGGATGGGCTAAGTATTTATTTTATCCATGCTGATAATACAATTTAGCCGCATAGCATTTCGCATAATATCCTGCAAAGAGCGACAACGCTTAACGAACTTTTATAATAGTAGCAGTATTCGGCAACGGAGTCAAGCACCTTGACCATGCAGGTCTGCTTGTCAATGCGGGGCATAGACTCAGCGATTGGGGTTTAGATATCCTTTGCTTTAATCAGGAAGACCAGGAGTATGAATCCTGGGATGGAGAGTACTATGCTGAGTATGAACAGCCATTCGTAGCCGAGCCACTGCTGGCAAAGACCGCTTACCGTGCCGGAGAATATCCAGCCGACAGTTTGCAGGGCCATTGCGATGGTGAAAGAGGTTGAGGTGTATTTTGTCTGATCAGAGATGCGGTAGACCACGAAAAGAAAGGCGGCGTAGCCCATTCCATAGCCGAACGACTCGACGAGTATTGAGACCAGGGCCTGCATGTTCATCATAAGCGACCATTGACCTGTGGAGCCGAAGATGCGAGGTATGAACGAAAGGTCGATATTTGCTTCAACGTGGGGCTGGTAGTGTGCGAGCAGGACGTAGAATACGTTCGGGGCGGTCATAAGTGCCGCGAAAATGATGATCCATTTGCGGTAGTGCTTACCTTTGAAGAAGATACCGGCAACAAGTCCGCCGGCTATCATAGCTATCATGCCCATAGTTCCTCGCATGATGCCGACGTTTTCGAGTGTTATCGCAAGACCTCCCTCGTTGATGCCGTCGAGCAGGAAGGGGTCGGCCATGCGTGCGAGCAGGCCTTCGCCCAGCCGATAGAGAACTATAAAACACGCATAAAGCACGAGCCCCTTCTGTGTGAAGAACTCTTTTATTACCGTGAAGTAGTTTGCTTTTTGCCCGGTGTCGATATTGTGGGCCTTTGGGTAGGGCAAAACGAACTGGTGCCATATCGTCAGTATAAGCAGGATGATGCCGATGATGACGTAAAAGACCGCCCAGCCTTGTTCCACACTGCCGGTGGCTGTCGCAATTCTGCCTGCGAGTATTACGAGCACGCCTTTTGCAAAGACGATGGAGGTTCGCAAAGCAGCGGTGGTTATGCCGACAAAGAAGCCCTGCTCTTTCTTATTGAGAGCGTCAATGTAAAAACCGCCGTTGGGGGCGGCGAATATTCCGCAGGCCAGTGAGAGCACGACAAGCAGAACAAGCGATGCCGAAACAGAGTTCTCGCCGAACAGCATTGAACCGGCGAGCAGGAAAGTGCAGACGGTGAGAATAGCCTGTGTAAGCTGGAGCCAGTTGCGCTTGGTGCTGTACATGTCGACAAGCGGTGCGATAAAGGCGTTGAGTGCGATTGGCAGGCCAAGCAGTGAGAGGACGCCAATCATCTGGTTGGAAACGCCGAGTGTTTTGAAGATAGTGCCGTTGAGTTCGAGTACGATGATAAGCGGCAGGCCGTAAAGGAAGTTAAGTGTGGGTACGAAGAACCATGGGTTACGGTGTTCAACTTTTTTCAACATATATGCTCTCTTGTTTATTAAAAAAGTTTTTTTTGGCTGTGCGGAAATAATAATTTAACTGGGGCTGCATGTCAAAAGGGATTTAACAGCATGTCCTGATTTTAATATAAATAGCCATACTTTGATATTCGTGTGTTCTTGAACAAAAGGCATTTTGCGTTTATAATCGTCAAAAATGGATTTTTATGAAAAGGAAGCAATATGCAGAAATTGAAATTCTTTTCGTTGGTTGTTTGGGCAGTTTTTTTTGTTGGCCAGGTTTGCGGCGGGGTCGAGATTTACGTTTCGCCAGTTGGAAGCGACGAGAACGCAGGTAATAGTGCGGAGGTCGGGGCTGGGGAGGACGGGCCCGTCAGGACGCCGGAAAGGGCAGTTGAAATAGCGTCGCGGTTTTTCAGTGACGGCGAGAGGAAAGTTACGGTACATTTTCGGGGCGGTTGGTACTTTCTTGATAAGACGTGGGTGCTCGGGCCGGAATGCACGGGCGGCAAGGGCAGCCTGGTGCTTAGAAATTATAAGGATGAGGAGCCGATATTTTCGTCGGCTGTACGGGTTGAGGGCTGGAAGAAATTGAACCCGAGGTTCAAGCCTGAGGGTCTGAGCGATAAATCCGACGGGAAAGTGTATGTGGCGGATATGCCGGAGGGGGTCGAGAAGTTTTATACGATGTACGAGGGTATTTACCGGCTGGCCAGGGCAAGGGGCGAGGGCTTTAAGCCGACCCAGGGCGCTAAGGACGAAGGGATATCCCGCAGCGAGCTGCATTACCCGGAGGGGACGATAATTCGCAGCTGGGATAATATTGAGGATGTTGAAATTTTTATTCGGCCGTGGTGTTTGTGGTCGATGAATATTCTGCCGCTTGCTAAGGTGGACGTGGAGAAGCGTATCGCTTATACGGCAGTGGAGGGAAGTTACCCGCTTACGCGTGAGAGGTTTAACCGGTTCCCGGAGCAGTCGGTGTGGGTGGAAAATGTGCCTGAGGCGATGGACCGGGCAGGCGAGTGGTTCGTGAACACGAAGACACGGAAGATATATTTGTGGGTGAGCAGTGAGACGGATTTGACTAATATTTATGTGCCGAGGCTGAGGGAGCTTGTTGCGGTAATGGGTGATGAGCAAGAGCAGCGGCCTGTGCGGAATGTGACTTTTGACGGGCTGACTTTCGTGCACGGGGACCGGGACGTGTGGGACGAGCAGAGCAAAGGTTTGCAGCATGACTGGGAGATGTACGACACGGATAACGCGATGATGCGGCTTCGCTGGGCGGATACCTGCACGGTGCGGAACTGCGCGTTTGTCGGCGGTGGCGGCGGAGGGGTGAGGCTGGATTTGTATGCGCAGGGGATAACGGTCGAGAACTGCGAGATAAGCTGGCTGGGCGGAACGGGTGTGCTGCTTTGCGGGTATGGGCCGGGCAAGAAAGACCTTAGCAAGGACAACAGGATTTACAATAACCATATACATCATATCGGCGAGCTTAACTGGGCATACCAGGCGATTATGGTTTGGCAGAGCGGGCATAATCATATCGCGCACAATCATATACATAACACGCCTTATAACGGGGTTTCTTTCGGCGGTGCGAGTATTCAGAACTTTGCCCGGGGACTAAAGGGAGTTATAAACGACAGGGAACTGAGCAGGACGGTGCAGGTCGAGGACTGCTGGGAGCTTTTGAACCATAAGGGGCAGTTGACGTGGGCGGATATTATGCCGTATCTGCACGCGACGGGCAACGTGTTCGAGTATAACGAAATGCATCACTGCATCGAGGTGATGGGCGACGGAAACCCGATATACGTGAGGATGGTTCCGCCGGGTAATATTATAAGGCGCAACTATATTCACGATGTTTACGGTTCGCATGATACGATCACTACTGCGGTCAGGGCCGATGATGCGCAGTGGGGGACGGAGTTTGTCGAGAATGTAATTCATCGCTGTGTGGCTGGGGGAATATGTCTTAAAGGGGGTAACCTGGTGCGCAATAATATTATTGCCGATATATTCGGTGCGGGGGATCCGCTGAATGTGCATAACGTCAAGCCGATCGGGTATATTTTGATGCGTCTGAGTTCATATGCTTATGACCACAGCGGGTATGTGGGGCACAGTGGCGCGGAGATTTATAATAACATTTTGTATCACACGGGGAATGAGCGACCGGTTTTTTACGGCGAGCTTAATGAGAACTGGCCTGAAGATTATTACGAGAAGGTGCGCAAGGTGCTGGTCGCACCGCAGGTGGACAGGAATATTTTGTACTGGACGAAGGATACGGGGTATGTGGAGCAGTATATTGAGCGGATGCAGCGGGATCGCGGGGACGATGAGCATTCGGTGGTCGCCGACCCGATGTTTGTTGACCCGGCAGTCGGGGATTTTCGGTTTCGTTCCGGCTCGCCCGTGGAGAAGATGGGGATAGTTGAACTTGATACGCGCGAGATGGGTCTGGATGAGGAGCGGTTCCCGCAGCGGCTGAAGAAGTATTGGTGGTAAGGGAAGGCAATAGAGGTCGGGCTTGCAGTGGTGAAACACGGGCGCATGATTTGGTCAGGGAACAGGGGTGGATGTTGTGGGGACGTTGTTTGCTTATCAACGTGAGTTAAAGAAAATTTAGCCCACCCTACCGGGCTTTAACATACGGTAACTACGAGTCCATTGTGATTGATGTTGTAGTCGAAGAACCTGCTTCTTTCATTAGGCGGTTCGGCATGAAGTTTTTCCCGAACCTGTTGTGCGTCTTTCGGTGATTTGCATACCATAAGCATAAAACCTCCACCTCCCGCACCAAGTAATTTTGCTCCGTAAATGTGATTTTCCACTCTTTTGAATAATTTTTCGAGCTGATCATTTGATGAGTTCGGGTCCAGTTCCTTGTTCAGTCTCCAAGCCGCATCAACAAGTTCTCCAAATCTGGGCAGGTCCTTACGAGAAAGGGCATCGGAGACTTCTGCGGTCAGTGCATGTATTTTTCTCAGAGTCGCCATGGTTCTCCTGTTTCTGTCAAGATATCTTCCTACAACCTGTTCGAGTATATTCTTTGCCAGGCGTGTTATGCCGGTATAATAAAGCAGAGTAACTCCACCGTTGGCTGATGGTTCGAGTATATCTTCCGGCAAGTAGTGTATTTTCGGGTTCGGTACAAGACCAGGGTCCGTGTGTATTATTTTGACTGCCCCTGTTACACCTCCTACCTGGTCCTGCCACCCGCCTCCTGTGGTTAGTGCCTGTTCGAGATGAAGAACCTTGTTGAACAGTTCATTTTGAGTGAGAGTTTTGCCCATGGCACGGTATATAACGGCAAGTATTACAGCTCCCATTATACTTGAGGTTCCAAGTCCGCTGCCTTTTGGTATCGCGGCGAGTGTAGTTATTTCAATCCCGCCTCCGAATGATTCGAGCATATCCTTAAAGGCTGTTTTGGATGGCAATGATGTATTTTTATTTGAAAATCCCGCAAGGGCAAGGGCAGCTTTTACGAGTCCGTATTGGCTGTGCGGGCTGCGATAATCGAGCATTTCATTAAAGTCTGAGATCGTTACGGTGGTTCCGAGGTCGATTGAGCCTATCTTGATTACGGGTCGGTCGATTACTCGAAGATAGGCCTGTATAGGTGCCTGGCCGTTGAGGTTGACTGCGGCGTTTATGACGGACCCGCCGTATTCGAGGGAGTAAGGCGGTGTGTCAGTCCAGCCACCACCGGTGTCGAATCTTGCAGGAGCTCTGCCCCAGACGATCTCGTCGCTGCGCAGGCTTGTTCGCGGGCAGTCGGCTTTATTGGAAGCGCTTAGGAGTATGGCTTTTCCGAGGGTTTCAAAAGCAAGTGCTCGGGCTTTGTTGGACCATTGATCAATAGTTACACTTTCATTTATTGCCAATCCTGCGGTATTCAGCCAATGAATGTCGACAGGGGGCAATTTTTCAACAAGAGCGGGGAAGACGGTAAATATTTTTTTTTCGGAAGAACCGGCGATTTTTTCGATTACCGAAGCGAGGGTGTGAATAATCCTTGAGAAAGTAAGGCTCTGGCCGCCAGGTGTTTCTTCATAATGCCAACGAGCCATTTCTATCAGAGACGAAAGCCAGGCAGCATTGTTTTCACTTTGTTCGATGACAAAGGCGAGTTCATCGGCTGAAAATTCACTTTCGGGACGAAATATTTGATGCAGCTCGTTTTTGATGCGCAGAGAGTATATATTTAGTCTTCGTTTGAAAAAGTTTTCCTGATCGGTAAATCCTGCTATTTCTTCAGGGCTGTACCTGCGTGTTTTTTTCCATTTTTCCCTCTGTTGATTTGAAGCTGTTTCGGGATCGAACATCCAAAGCCAATCTCGGTATCTATCAGGTTGGCCTACCGCCGGGAAGAGTTTTGCATTCCATAATGTGCGATCTTGCTTTGTGATAGAATTATGCCACAAGTCACCAGGGCCTGCATTTAGACTTTTTAACCAATTGTTTACAGGCATATTGCAGAAAGTATTATTTTCAAGATCGGCGGATTTGAATGTATCTTCAACGCCGTAACAGCGAACGAACCAGATTTGGCTGTTTTTTTCATCCGGGTCGCAGGCGGGTATTACATCAAGGCAGGCTTTGGGGGGGAGTGTAAGTGGTCTATCAATGTCCACACCTGTTATTACATTATTAGAAGTTAGTTTTAGCGGAGAATTTATGCGGCATGACTCTACCCAGCTCTGTATACCTGTAAGCTGTCCGGGTTCTTTGACTTCGTTATTAATATCAAGACATATATTTTGGCCTGTTGCGATGCTGTCGCGCTGCATCAGGGCGGTTCCGCTCGTGATTATCTGGGCGGTTGTGCCGAAGTCAATGAAATCGCAATGCAGTAAAAGCTGGAGGTTGAAATCTATGCCTGCAAGTCCATGGAAAATTATTTTTAGCATTGAATTATCCCACTTGCTGCCGCTGGAACGCACCGTTTTTATATGATGTTCGGGGGTAACCTCTCTGCCGAGAGCACAGCAGATTTCACGGTAGAAATCAAGGCCGTTTTGCATTACTGCCCGGCCCATTTCGCCGGTAAGCTGCCACGATTTACGGCCTGATTCATTAGTCAGACCAAATAATTCAAGCAGTCGAATGGCAGTTGCAGCGTCAAAGTTTATAACACCTATATCGAGTACTGACCTGCCGTAAATGTCTATAGCTCCAAGGGACTGCTGGATGTCAGGGGAGGGTTTCTGGAGGAATAGTCTGACCCTTTCATTTTCATCCACACCACAATAAACACCGTGGTTGGCGGCTCTTTCAGGTGGTGCGTAGCAACCCAGACCTGTTAGGCCTGGGCGATCAAAAGAGACTTGTCGTGGGTCAAAACACAACATTACATCGCCGGAAGTTATTAGGACCTGACCTGTACCTTGCGGAGGGGCAGGCAGGTCGAGGTATGTGGGTAACTGCCTATCGAAAAGGGTTAGAGGCAGAGAGCGGTCGGACCTGCCGGGGACGGGTACAAAGATTTTGCCGCACGGTCCGTAGGCTGGAAGGCGTTTGGAGTCTCCACCCGCGTGAATTATTAAAATGCGAAGTTTTTCAAGGATTTCACGGATATTTTCAGGGCAGAGCGGGTTATTAATCTGTTGATGCTCAAGAACATTAAGCAATGAAAAAAGAGTGCTTCCTCCTGAACCGACACGTTTTCCCTGTGGGTCTGGAACCACGAGTACATTTTTGACCTCGGTAAGCAGTCCGAGATTTTGACGAATCTCTAGTTGTACCCTGTACCCCTGTGCCTGGGCTTCGTTAGATGCAGTTACTATAAGATAATCCCACATAATGGCTTTCCGTAATTAGTTTGCCTATCATTATTAATATATTGTTCTAAATCAATTCTCAAATAATGGAGAACATATCAAGCATTTTCTTTAATTGTCAAGTTTTTAGTTCACAGCCGTTCTTATCCTATTATTCATTTCCAAATATTATATTGAGGCAGCTTTTAGAGGTATCGACTGAAATAGTGCCAAACTATACTTGACTGTACGCGTATTTTGGTCGATAATGCCTGTTTATTCGTAATTCGGACGGGGTGGGCCGATAATGGTTACTTTTTACAGGGGCAGCGATGTTTGGCCAAAAAAAGAAGAATAAGCATGGCGACGAGAATATAAAGGGCGGTTTTAACCCGGATCACGGCTGGTTTAATACTGTTCACTGGATGCTGACGGCGTTTTCGGCGACGCTTGTGTTTCTCGTTTTCGAGATGCAGGCCTATACGATACCGACGGGCAGTATGGCTGATACGCTAAAGGGTGCGCATTTTCGGCTTCGCTGTACGCAGTGCGGTTACAGGTTCGATTTTGATTATCAGCCTGCTTATTACAAGATGCCTGAGAACGCTGTGCCGCCTGTTGATCTGCCGCTGCGGCCTGCGCCGCCGAGGTGCCCGAGCTGCGGGTATTACATGGAAAGCGGGGATAATTACCCGGTTATCGCGGGTGACAGGATATTTGTTCTGAAGTGCATTTACCAGTTTTTCGAGCCGAAGCGCTGGGATGTGATCGTTTTTCGGGCGCCGATGGACCCCCGGATAAATTACATTAAGCGGCTTATCGGACTGCCCGGGGAGAAGGTGTCGATAATTGACGGTGATGTGTATGTCGACGGGGTGATACAGCGTAAGCCGCAGCACGTTCAGGACGAGCTCTGGATGCCGGTTTATAATAATAATTATCAGCCGGTCGAGCCTTTGAGCATGAGGTTTAACGGGCACTCGTGGAAGCAGCCTTTCAAGAACACGGACGGGTCTAACTGGGGTACAATCGGTGAGCAGGAGACGATATTCACGCTGGCTGAGTCAAAGGCCCAGAGGGTGCATACGATATTTTATGACACTTCGCAGGGCAATGACTTCACGGCGACGCATTCATATGACGACCCGCGGAGGTTTTCGTTCATGCCGCTTTGCAGCGATATTATGGTAGAGTTCAAGGTCAGCGGGCTTGCGAGGGATAGCGAGGAAATGATCGGGGCGAGCCTGAGCAAGTACGGGATCGAGTACCGGGCGATGCTTGAGGGGTCGGGGAAGTTGACGATATCCAAGGTTGTGCATAACGGAACGCTTGAGGAGCTTGCGACGGTGGAGGCTGGGGGAGATATTGACCGGGGTGGAGATTTCGATTTTTCACTTGCCAATGTCGATCATCAGCTTGTGGCTAAGGCGGGCGGGGCAGTGCTCAACTATAAACTCGGTGACGGTGTTGACGGGGCAGGCGAGATAAAGGATATCATGCCGGAGGTTAAGATACACGGTGCCGGTGAGCTTAGCATAACAGATGTGGCGATATGGCGGGACCTGCATTATATTTCCAAGGACGGACCTGGTTTTGACGTTAAACAGGCCGAGGAAGGGCAGGAGTTCGAGCTTGAGGACGGGCAGTATTTCGTGTGCGGTGATAATACGCCTGCGAGTAACGACTCGCGGATGTGGGATAGGCCGAGCGAGGGCAACAGTGGTATTTTATACAGGCAGGGAATTGTGCCGAGGGATTACCTGGTGGGCAAGGCGTTTGTTATTTACTGGCCCGGGCCGGGCAAGCCATTCTCGCGTTTCAAGATGGTGCCGTATCTGGAGGGCATGAAGTTTATCTACGGAGGCGGCGGAAGTGAGTACGGTTCAGGCGAAAGAGGATTTTTTTAGTTTTGACAAGCGGTTTTAATCATGGATGAAAGCACCGGACAAAGCCGCAGCGATGAGCAGTGGCCTTTCAGGCGATATAACAGCAGGGTCGAGGAGATCGCGAATATCCTTATGTGGATAGTCGTGGCTCTTACACTTGCGCTGATTGCGCGGGCGTTTGTTGTGGAAGCTTTTCGTATTCCAACGGGCAGCATGGCAGATACTTTGAGGGGGGATCATTATCATATTCGGTGCCCGAGGTGCGGGTATGTTTACGATGTCGGGGCGGATATCGGGATGGAGTTTTCGAGGATGGACCCGCTTTGCCCGAACTGCGAATACGAACTGCCGGACGGAACGGAGATCGGGATGTCGTTCGGTGACAGGATTTTCGTGCTGAAGTCGCTTTACCAGTTCACCGAGCCGAGACGGTGGGACGTTGTGGTTTTCAAGAACCCGACGCTTCCGGTGGAAAGCTATATCAAGCGTATGATCGGGCTTCCCGGAGAGACGGTGCAGATCATCGACGGTGATATTTATATAGACGGTGAGATACAAAGGAAGCCGCCGAAGGTTCAAAAAGAGTTCTGGAAGGTTATTTACGATAATAACTATAAAGGTTTCGACTGTGTTGAAGGTGGAGGCAGGCTTAAAAACCAAATGCACAGCGTGAACAGGCGTGGTCAGTGGCAGATGCCGATGCAGAATAAACCGGGCAGTGAGTGGAACTTTAACGACTGCGGGCCGGCGGTTTTCGAGCTTGATGATTTGAGCGACAAACTGCACAGGGGTTATTACGACACGAGGATCGGGAAAGATTTTTACGCGAGTTACGCTTATAACGACCCGAGGGAGCATCGAATGAGGCCTTTCTGTACGGATACGATGGTGCAGTTTAAGGTGATGCCGGGAAGTGAAAGGGGCATGGTTGGGGTGTCTATATCGAAGTACAGGACGACTTACACGGCGGGTGTGGGGCTGGAGGGCAGCCTGAGCATAAAAAGCGAGGAGCAGGACGGAGAATACGAGCCGAGCACACTTGCGGAAAAGCGGATCGACCCGGTTCGGGCGGGCAGGGTCTATGATTTTCAGTTCGCAGTTGTGGACCATTTGCTGGTACTTAAGTTTGGCAATGAGCAGATTCGTTTTGACCTGGGAACAGGCCCGGACGCTGCGGGCAGGCGGATCGGGATACGGCCTGAGGTTACCCTGCTGGGCACCGGCAGGCTGACTGTTGCGGATTTCGCTATATACCGGGATATGTATTACATGGACGACGGGGCCAGGCGGGCGACTCTGGGCAAGCCTTTTACGCTGGATGATGGACAGTATTTTGTGTGCGGTGATAATTCGCCGTCAAGCCTTGATTCGCGGCTGTGGACGCTTAACGGCATTGGCAACAACGGGGTGAGGTACCGCAAGGGAGTGGTTCCGCGGGATTATCTCGTGGGCAAGGCCTTTTTCATTTACTGGGCGAACGCTTTCAAACCTGCGGGGTACGTGGCGCCTATAGTTCCGAACCTCAGCGCGTTTAGTTTCATATCGGGCGGGTCGGAAAAAAGCTTATAGATCGAAGGTTGGAGAGGTCAGTATGTCTGCTCTATGAGCTGTTTTTTGAGGGGGTCTTCGTAAAAGGATTCGAGGTCGCTTTCGATCTGGTTTTTATATTCTTCATCGATGCCGAGAGGGGTTTTCCATTTTGTGAGCTGTGAAAGGATACGCTTTGCATATTCAGCTATCCAGCTTTTCTTTACGTCTTCAGGTGACATAAAACACTCCCAAAGCAATCGGCTTTGCAGATTCTTCAAACTTGCAGCGTATATTTAAACGCATCGGAAAGGGGCAAATCGAACTTTAAAAATATGGCGATTTTTTGTCACTTTTGGCCTAAATTATTTTGTTGTTTTTATTACGAAAATCCCGCTGAATTATTGGACTTTTGTCAAGTTCGAGTTTATAATTGCAGGATGATTTGCGGCCCGTGGGGGGCGGTTTTCGAGGCTTGCGAGCGGTTTTCTGTTTTAAAGGAAGAAAAAAACACATGGAAGAAAATACAAACGTCCCGATGGAACGCTTTGAGGACATGCAGATTCTTGACGAGCTCAAGAATTCTTACCTTAATTACGCTATGAGCGTTATTGTCTCGAGGGCCCTGCCGGATGTGCGGGACGGGCTTAAACCGTCCCAGCGGCGGATACTTGTGGCGATGAACGATCTTAACCTCGGTCCGCGGTCGAAGCATAGAAAATGCGCCAAGATCGTCGGTGACACGAGCGGCAACTATCACCCGCACGGTGACCAGGCGACTTACGGAACGCTGGTTCGTATGGGCCAGGACTGGCACATGCGGTATCAGCTTGTCGACCCGCAGGGAAATTTCGGCAGTATCGACGCGGACCCCCCTGCTGCTATGAGATATACCGAGGCGCGGATGGCGGCGCCTGCTGTGGATATGCTGGAGGATATAACGCGGGATACCGTGGATTTCATGCCGAACTATGACGAGACTCGCTCGGAGCCTGTTGTGCTGCCGGCGAAGTTTCCGAACCTGCTGGTCAACGGGACCAGCGGCATCGCGGTGGGGATGGCGACGAATATACCGCCGCACAATGTGTCAGAGGTTTGTGATGCGCTTATGCTGATGATCGAGGACCCGAATTGCGGCTTTAAGGATATAATGGAAAAGCTGCCCGGCCCGGACTTTCCGACAGGCGGTGTGATATGCGGGCGGAAAGGTATAATGGACGCCTACGTGACCGGCAAGGGACACCTGAAGGTTCGCGGCAAGGCTGATATCGAGGAGACCAAAAAGGGCAGGGACCGGATAATTATTACCGAGATACCTTTTATGGTGGTCAAGACGAACATTGTCTCTAAGATCGCCGACTGTGTGAAGGGCGGGCAGATACCGGAAATATCGGATATCCGTGACGAGTCGGACAGGCGGGGAATGAGGATCGTTGTGGAGCTTAAAAAGGACAGCGACCCGAATGTTGCGCTTAACAAGCTGTACCGGTACACGCCTTTGCAGTCAACTTTTGCGATAAACAATGTCGCACTGGTCAATAACCGGCCTGAGACGCTGAATATTAAGCAGATGCTTAAGCTCTACCTCGGACACAGGCGAACCGTTATCAGGAGGCGGACGAGGTATTTGCTTAAGCGTTGCAGGAACAGGGCACATATTCTTGAGGGCCTGATACTTGCTGTCAGCGATATCGACGATATTATCCAGCTTATTAAAGAATCTCCGGATGCACCTACGGCGAAGCTGAACCTTATGAAAAAGCCGCTGCGTCTGAGCGAAGGGGCGACGCTGCGAAAGCTGCTGCCGGAGTCTTTTGTTAAAGAACGCATGGAGCATGACCAGTTCCTTACCGGCCCGCAGGCGGATGCTATTTTGACGATGCAGCTTCAGAGGCTTACGGGGCTGGAGATAGAAAAACTTGCGAAGGAGTACGCCGAACTGATGGAGCAGATAGAGGGCTATGAGGCCCTGCTGGCGAATGAGACTATGGTTATGGACGTTATCCGCGAGGACCTTTACGAGATAAAGGAAAAGTACGGGGACGCGAGGAGGACGCGAATAGCGATTGACGATGTTGAAGATATTGATATCGAGGACCTTATCGCCGACGAAGAAGTGCTGGTTATGGTAAGTCACGGCGGGTATGTCAAGAGGATGGCTATCGATACATATAAGAAGCAGGGCCGAGGCG
The DNA here is from genome assembly GCA_964628195.1 of uncultured Pirellulales bacterium. Lineage (GTDB taxonomy): Bacteria > Planctomycetota > Phycisphaerae > Sedimentisphaerales > Anaerohalosphaeraceae > CAZVPF01. The sequence continues at coordinate 72,727 of CAZVPF010000003.1, forward strand.
GTCGAGGCATAATCGGATCGAGCACAAAAGAGGATGACTTTATCGAGCATATGTTCGTGGCGTCGACGCATGATTACCTGCTTGTTTTCACGAACAAAGGGATATGCCACTGGCTGAGGGTGTTCGATATACCTTCTATGTCGCGACAAAGCAAGGGCAGGAACATTGTGAACCTGCTGCAGCTTTCGGGGCAGAAGGTGACGTCGATACTGAGTGTGCGGGACTTTGACGAGAGACAGCTTGTTATGGCCACGCGGAACGGGCTGGTTAAAAAGACGGTTCTAAGCGCATACGGCAACCCGAGAGCGAACGGGGTAATCGCTGTTAAGCTGGACGAGGACGACGACCTTATCGGTGCGGCGATAACTACAGGCGCCAACGATATTATACTCGGCACTGCAAACGGGATGGCGATTCGCTTCAGCGAGCAGCAGGTACGTTCGATGGGACGGGTCAGCAGAGGTGTTAGAGGCATCAAGCTTCGCGGCGACGACCAGGTTGTGGATATGGTTATACCGGAGGACAGTTCCTCGCTGCTTACTGTTTGCGAGAAAGGGTACGGCAAGCGGACCAGCCTTGAGGAATACCGCTCGCAGAGTCGCGGCGGGCTTGGGCTTATCGATATAAAGGCGACCAGGCGAAACGGGAAGGTTGTCGCGCTAAAGGCGGTCAGTGATGACGACGAGGTGATGCTTATTTCGGCACACGGTATGATAATCCGGACAGGGCTGGATGAGGTTCGTGAGATCGGCAGGAACACAGCAGGGGTCAGACTTATTCACCTTAAAGGCGAGGATTATCTTGTAGCGGCTGAGAGGCTGCCTGCGGAAGATGAGGCCGCCGAGGCCGTGGAACAGTCGGCGAGCAAGCAGGAAAATGCCCCGGCAACAGAAGAGATGAATAAGATCGAACCTGTAGACGACGAAGAGCAATATGACGGCGGCGATGAAACACAGGACGATGCGGATATCGGCGATAATGAATAAATCGAGCGTTGGTGATGGCAGGTAAGAAAGGGCAGACAAATAAAGGGGGCGACCTTGTTTATGTAATTGCCGGTAAGGAGCCTTTTCTTGTTTCGTCGGAATGTGAGCGGTTGATAGAGTCGCTGCTGCCGGACGAGGAGGACAGGGGCGTTTCTCTTTATGAGCCGGATATGCTGACTGCGGATTGCGCGGAGGTGCTTGACGAGCTGAGGACGAAGTCTTTTTTCGCCGCTAAACGTGTGGTGGTATTGAAGGAGGCGGATTCATTCATAAGCGCAAACCGCGGCGCACTGGAAAGATACTTCGAGAGCCCCAGTGAGAACGGTGTGCTGGTTATGACGGTTTCGACTTGGCAGGGGAATACTCGGCTGGCAAAAATGCTTCCGACAGTGGGGACGCTTATAAAGGCAGGAGAACTTAAAAGGCAGCAGCTTCCCGGATTTCTTTCAAACTATGCCAAGCAGAAATATTCACTGGGCTTTTCTGCTGCGTCGGCGAATATGCTGGTTGAACTTGCCGGTGACGAGCCGGGCAGGCTTTGCAGCGAAGTTGATAAGCTGGCTGCGTATGTGGGCAAAAAGAACAGCATCACATCGGAGGATGTTCAGGCTGTTGTCGGGCGAAATCGCATGTTTGGTGTTTTTGAGGTTATAGACGCTATGACAGCCGGTGACGCGGGGACAGCGGTGTCGAGGCTTCGGAACATGTTCGAGTCGGACAGGTCGGCTGAGTTTAAATCGGTCGGGGCGTTCGCGTATCATTTTCGCAGAATGTTCGAGGCGAAGGTTATGCTCGAAAATCGTGTGCCTGCTAACTCGATAGCCGGCAAGCTGCGAATATTTTACAGTATCAAAGACGCCTTTTTCAGGCAGCTTCGGAGTATGAGCCTGGAACAGATCGGCGAGATCATCGCCGAACTCGGACGCATAGATTACCTGACCAAGACGGGTGGAACCACAACACCGGCTGCCCTTGAGAGGCTTGTCATAGAGCTTTGCGCAAGAACTTCAAGTAGTCGCTGAATATCTGAAAATTCAGGCGGGCTATTTTATTCCCTGGACGTTTTCACCCATGTGCATAAGGGGCACCGGCATTGGGCTGTCGCTGTTGATAAAGTAAATCTTCGCCGCGGGGTCCTTCGACATCTGCTTGAGCGTCTCGAGGGCCTGTATCCTGATATATGCAGGGTTCTGGGCGATTGATTCGTTTATCTTCTGTATCTCGTAGGCCTGTGCGTCGGCGAGCAGTTTTCTTTTGGCGGCTTCCTGCTCTGCGGCCTGCTTTTCGGCCTCGGCCTGGGCGATTTTCTGCTGCTGCTCTGTGCGGTATCTCTCGAGCTCGGCTTTTTGCTTCTCGACTTCCTGCTCACGTTCCTTCTTTGTTTCGATAGCACGGGTGATAAAACTTGGCAGGCGTATTTCGCGAATCAGCACCTCTTCGACAGTTATTCCTTTTGGTTCGAGGTATGTTTTGAGGCCGCTGGTGAGGTTGGCCTGGAGATTCTGCTGGGTTTTTTCGGTGAAGAAATCCTCGGCCCGCTCGATGGTCTTTCCGAGCTCCCTGAGCAGTGACCTTAATTTTGGCTTCAAGTGGACCTCGAGCATGTCATCGGCTGTTCCGGTTCCCTGGAGAATCCTTGCGGCCATATCCTTGTTGATTCGGTACTGGACGGACACGTCGATCTCGGTGGTAAGCTGGTCCTGGCTCGGGACGTTGGCGGTTTCCTTGTGACTTTTCTGCCTGGCGTCGTATGTGTGCCATTTGAAAAGCGGATTTACGGGGAAATGCAGACCTTCCGAGTATGTGTCTTCCTGCACCTTGCCGAACAGGGTTGCGACTCCGACGTGGCCTGCCTCTATGGTCTTGAAAAGCATTGTTCCTAAAGACAGAATAATAATTAGAATAATCGCAATTGTGATTAGAGGCGCATACCTGTTCATGTCCGAGTCCTTTCAAAAAATAAAGCAATTTCAATATCTCAAAACTGCATTATAAAGGCCCGGATCAAATTATGAAAATAAAAAAAGCCCGGACATTGATAAAACGCCCGGGCTGTTATTTAATTCAGAAAACAATCAGCCGTTGAAACTGTCAAATTGGGAGCTGTCAGTTGTATGTGCGGTTGTTTCCTGCTGAGACTGCTGGCCATTGGAGCCTGCTATATGGTGGAATACGTGATCGGACTGCTGCAGATTTTGCGACTTTGACTGCTTTTTGCTTTTGCCGGTTGTCTGCTGAGTGCTGATCTGATTGCTGTTGTTGGCACCTTTTACCAGGCCTATAAGGTCCTGGACAACGGTGTTCATCTGCTCTGCCTGTGCGCTCAATTCCTCGGAAGCGCTTGCGCTTTCCTCGGCGTTGGCGGCGTTTTGCTGGGTGACCTTGTCCATCTGTGAAACAGCGGTGTTGACCTGGTCGATACCCTGTGCCTGCTCCTGTGAAGCGGCTGCGATCTCACCGACCAGCTCGCTTGTTTTGCTGATCGACTGGACGATGTTTTCGAGAACCTTGCCAACTTCCTCGGAAATTGAGACACCGTTTTGAGCATTCTTTACAGACTCTTCGATCATCTCGGAAGTGTTCTTTGCGGCTTCTGCTGAACGCATTGCGAGGTTACGAACTTCCTCTGCCACAACAGCAAAGCCTTTGCCTGCCTCGCCTGCACGTGCCGCTTCGACCGCTGCATTTAGAGCGAGAAGGTTTGTCTGGAAAGCGATCTCGTCGATAACCTTGATGATCTTGGCTGTTTCATCGGAAGATTTCTGTATTTCCTGGATAGCCTGGTTCATCTTATCCATCGACTGTGTGCCGTCGTTAGCGGCCTTTTGTGCCTCGCCGGAGAGAGTGTTGGCCTGTTGAGCATTTTCGGCATTTTTCTTGGTCATAGAAGACATTTCTTCAAGGCTCGAAGATGTTTCCTCAAGACCCGCTGCCTGCTCGGTAGCGCCTTCTGCGAGTGACTGCGATGCGCTGCTGACCTGGCCCGATGCGCTTGCGACCTGCTCGGCGCCTTCAGTGAGGTCGGCAATAATCCTGTTAATAGGCTTGGTTATGCTTCTGGTTATGTAGATAGCTATGACAACGCCGACTATCAAGGCTGTTATCAGCCCGCTTATCATAATTGTAGACGCTGCGGACAGGGCCGAGACCGCGCCTTTGGCTATCTCGTCAGTTTGAGTGATACCGGCATTCGCTGTTTCCTGGGCGCCCTGGAGAACGAGTTCACCGGCAGTTCCTCTTTCTTCGCCAATTCTGCGGAGTTCTTTCCATGTATCGAGAAGGGAAAGCATGGCTGTTTTATAGTTGTTTGCCGCAGTTTCGGTATTGTCGATTCTCTCAATATCAACTTCGAGACGTGTTATCTTGCGTAAGTCGGTAAACTTTTGCTGCATAACTTCGAAATTGCTCTTGGCGTCTTCGATTATCTGGGGGTCTCTCATAGCCTGAGATTTGAAACAAGCAACTCTTGTCCAGTTGCCCACGTCAATAATGTCATTAACAATGGTTATCTTTTCCAGCCTTTCCTTAAGTGCAGCAGCGTCTGCGCCTTCCTGTATTTCCTGAGTCATTTTCTTGTTCTGACCTTCAAGGAAGTCTGCGCAGTTGCTCATATATTGCGCGGCAGCTTCGTCAAGCTGATTACGAAGGCCATTCAACTTATTATTCGCTTCGACTGTCTGCTTTACGAGGTCCTCGTATTTATTGACATTAGCTTCAACTTCGCCTACAGCGCCTTTAAGCTTGACAAGGTTTTTCGACCTGTCGGCGAGATCCTTGCATTCATTAAGCCAGTGTTTTACCTGCTTTAAATTCTCAATGCCTTCATTGTAGTACTTTTCCTGCTCGCTAAGACCGTACCCTCTCATACCGTACATTGTCAAAAGCGAGTATCTCTCGACACTGTTGGCCATCTGGACTTCGGGAACATATTCATGGGCGAGTTTCTTGGAATCACTCTCGACGTGCTTCATATTGTAGACCGCCAGACCACCTAAAACACAGGCGATGAGGATAAGCAGTCCGAAACCCATTCCGATCTTAGCTCCCAGCTTCATGTTCTTAAACATTTTGCGCTCTCCTTTTTCAAATAATTTTTTTTGTTTGATTTCATGTTCTTGCCGCTATAATGAATAATATCGAATAAAGTGACCTGCTAATTCAGAGGAAAATATTTAGTAAAATACTACATCGTAAAACGGGTTTTACAAAAAGCCCAAAAAAACTACTTAAAACGTAGGAAATGCTGCGATTGTAAAAAAAAATTAATAGTTTCCCTGATAACATATTTGCGGGGGCAGGCGGGAGGTCCGATATATGAATAGTGACTATGATTTTTCTGTAATAAATGTTCTCAGACGGAAGCTTAACCTTACACTTCAGAAGCTCGCAGAGGAGGCGGGGCTGACTTATCCGACGGTCGAAACCATCGAAGCGAATAAAACAGTTCCTTCGCTGCGGACGCTTGACGCGCTTGCGGGAGCTTTGCAGATTTCCACGAGCAACCTGATCGCCCTTGCCGAGAGGAGGCTGGTGCAGAAAAGGAAGGCGAAGAATATACAGGACGTCGTGCCAGCGGTCAAGACCGAGGGGGTAGCCAGTTCAATGGTGGTGTCTTTCGACAAGGCCAAGATACTGCGGGTGAAACTTAAAAAAGACGAGACATTTCATCTTACCGAACTGCACGAGGATACTAACGAATTCTGCTACGTGCTGAAAGGAGCCATTAATATCCACATCGACAAACAAACCTTCGGCCTGGATGAGAACGAGACATTGCTTTTCGACGGGGTGTTCGATCATTACTACGTTGCGAAGGAGGACAGTGAGTTTATGGCTGTTCATATACCGAAGGACAACCGGATAATTGAAACGCTGCTGAGCTCGGATAATTTCTCGGATATGTTTTCGGCATGAAGCGGACAGATGTACTTTCAATAAGCAGGCAAGCAATAAAAAAGGGACAGCCCGGCGGTTTGGAGTGATTCGGCTGCCCCCCTTTTTCGGAATGGTTTAGCAAACTTACTGCAATTTCTTATGTTGCAGCGATTTCGATCTTCCTGGGCTTTACCTGTTCGGACTTGGCAATGCTCAGGTGCAGCACGCCGTTGTTCATCTTCGCGGTAATATTCGAGGTATCGAGGTCTTCGCTCAGGTTAAATTCCCGGTGAAAGTCGCCGTACTCAGCCTCGGTGTAAACCGCGCTGCCTTCAAGTTTGCCTCGTTTTCCATGCAGCACGAGCGAGTTGCGTTCGACGTTTATGTCAACGTCTTCTTTAGCGACACCGGGCATATCGACCTGCATCTCGATAGCTTCCTCGGTTTCCCAGATATCCACAGCGGGAATGTAGAAATTGTCCTGCTGCTGTTTTCTCGTGACATCCGACTGTTTTGTTTTTTCTATGCCTGCCATGATTGTTCACCTCCCTTGTTAATCAGCTTTAACTGTTATCTTTTTGGGTTCTGTTTTTCTGGCCTTGGGCATAGTTACCGTCAGCACACCGTTTTTAAGTTCGGCTGTGACCTTGGCTGGGTCGACCTTCTCACCGAGCGTGATAGTTCGTTTGAACTGACCTGCGGGTCTTTCCCTGCGGTAATACCTGTGGCCGTTTTTCTTATCGGCATCTCTGCTGCCGGTAAGGGTAACGGTGTTTTCGACGACATTGAGATCGATATCTTTGCCGTCTACTCCTGGCAGGTCCGCAACCATAATAATATCGTCGCCCCTGTCGTAGAGACTTACCGCAGGCAGGGTTCCGGTGGGCACTGTCCGCAGGCCGGAAGGACCGGCGAAAGCTCCGAACAGCCTGTTCATCTCATCGAACGCCTTGTCGATATCCCATAATCCGTATCTTCTGCTTAGTAACATTTTTACACCTCCTGCTATATAAATAGCTTCTAAAATTTGTTTTATTGACTTTTAATTACTTTCAATTAACTCGTAAATATTAAATTGCAAACACCGTGCCAACAACGAAGGGAGAGTGATTTTTTTCTATAAAGCCTTGCCTGCTATAAGTTTACGAAATAAATGTTGCGTGGCGATTTATTTTCATTCTACACAGCGGCCTGTCATTTCGACAGTGTTATGAATGCATGAAGATGTTGTATATAAGTGTTAACAGGGGTATTGTTTAGATGTATAACACCAGGTTTACAGATGAGATAAGTTAAGGTCAGTGCTGTTGTTATTTAGTCTTTTAAGAGCGCGGCGAGGTCGGGCTTGCCAGTAAGTGAGGCGGTGATGTCTCGGCCGAGGAAAAGCTCGGTGCCCAGGCCCGTGATAACAACATCGTCCTGCACGAGTACGTCTATGTTCGCAGTGCCTGTGCCGGCTTTTCGCGCAAGGTTCTCTACCTGCTGAACAAGAACTTTGCAGGTGAATTTGTCTGCCTCGTCGATGTCAGTAAACCTTTTGGCGCCCGGGATGCCCTCGATAATGAATCCTTTTTCTGCGTCGGGGACTATTTTGGCATGGCGGGCTATGACAATGTCGCTTGTAACGGCGCCGATTGCGTTGGCGACGTCGGCGTGTTTGTGGATTATACACTTGCCCTCGAACTTCTCGACGGCCCGGGGCAGGAACAGGCCTGCGGGGGCTCCTATCCCCACAACCGGCACGTTGAGGCTGAACCTTGCTTTCAGGGGGCCCGTGTTTGTGCCGAGCCAGTTTTTGACCACCGCGCAAGCGACCTGTTCACTGTCCACAAGCTCGGCGGGGACCTGGTGGTCAAGCGTCTTTTTCAACAGCTCTACAGCCAGACCGTCGACGAGCATGCTGGTAACATTTTCTACGAAATGGTCAACATCGGTGTCGGTTACGGCTGCGAGTATTTTCGCCATGCGGGCGGCGGTGTCAACATTCCACCTGACAAAGCTGCCGTTCAAATGGGCCGCATCGGTCGGTGTGAATCCGCAAAGCTGAACGATATTGTGCTCGACCAGGCGGGCGAATTTGACGTGGCCCCAGAACTCGACGCCTGTCCTTACTGCAAGTTCGGCGAGTGACATCGGTCTTTCGGAGAGCTCTGCTACAATAGCAGCTTCCGCGGGGTTAAGGGTGAGATCCTCGGTGTGGCCAGTAAGCGTCAGTATCTGCATTTTCTCGGTGTTTACACAAGATTTATCGGCTAAAGTTTCAAGGTGGGCGAAGGTTTTGTCAAGGCCCTGGCTGACGGCGCCCAGCCATGAGACAGGCGCAACACGTCGCGGGCCTATTCGCAGACGCCCTTCGCGGATGGTGACCCCGCTGTCTCCGCCGAGTCCCCGTGTTCGCATGTCAAGAGCTCGAACGTGCGTTTTGAACCCCCCTACCGTGCTTCCCTCAGAGCAGGTCTGGACAAGTCCGTCCCGAACCTGTGCAGTGTCAGTCGTGGTTCCGCCAATATCGACGACTATCGCGTGAGAAAGGCCGGTAAGTTCCCTTGCCCCGGCAACACTCGCAGCGGGGCCGGAAAGGATCGTCTCTACCGGGCGTTCCTTGCCCATCTCGACACTCATCAGCGTGCCGTCACCTTTAACAACTACGATCGGTGCCTGAACGCCCTCGGCGCGGAGCGTTGTTTCCATCTGCTCAAGAAACCGCTCAAGGACGGGCACTATTCGACTGTTGAGAACCGCGGTCATCGCCCTGGTGCGGAAGTTGAGCATCTCGGAAAGCTCGTGGCCGCAGGTGACTCCAAGGCCGGTCTCCTCGCGCAGTATGTGCTTTACTTCAAGCTCGTGCGAGGGGTTGATATTGGCCGCATAGCCTGAGACAGCGAATGCCTTTACTTCGTGTGTGTCTATCATCTCCTTTGCGGCGGCGCGGACCTGATCTGGATCGATCGGCTCGGTCTCGGTGCCGTCAATATCGCAGCGTCCTCTAATGGCAGTTACGGGGGTATGATCTATATCGCCCGCTGAGAACAAGCCGTACGGTGGCATCAGCAGCAGGCCCACTTTCTGGCCGTATCCTTCGACTATGGAATTAGTGGCCAGTGTTGTGGAGACCGAGACAAGCTGTGTTTTTTCGAGCCTGTTTCTATCCAGAGCGGAGAGGGCCTGCTCTATACCGACGGTGAAGTTCCATTTCGTAGTCAGGGCCTTTGCCTTTGCCAGCACTTTGCCGGCTTTGAAGTCGTAGAGTACGACATCGGTATATGTGCCGCCAGCGTCAATGCCGAGTCCGTAACGGACGCTTTGCCCTGCATCTTGTGAAGCGAGTCCGAACAGGTGCCTGTCCTTTCGCATCAGCTTCTCGAGGCGGGCCTGGTGCGGACGGGCCTGACCGAGGCCTGAGCCTACGGCGTCGAAGACCGTTACGTTTCCGGGGCTGACAATTAGTACCTCGTCATCACTTTCGGTTGCGATCAGCATCTTTTTGATAAGGCTTGTTCGCCCTTCGAGTTTCTCGAACTTCCAGCCGTATTTATCGGCAAGGTCCCGTGCGTACTGCTCTGCGCCGCTAACTTCACCCATTCCTGTTTTGATGTACGCAGCCCGTTGATAGTTGCGTTTCCAGCTTCCGAAGAATTCCCTGATGTGTTCGGCGCCTGCCTTGCCGTGTTTTTTTTCGAGCTCGGATAGGTCCTGCTTGATGCTCGGACCGGAACGTATCTTTTCCTGCTGGCTTGCGGGTTCGACATTTTCATCGAACCAACCGGCGGAGATATAATATGTGCCGGGGTATTTGGAAAACTGACGTTTGTATTCTGCGTCCGAGCCGAGGAAGAGAGATATGCAGTCGTGCACACGCGGTATGACAAGCGGGGTCGAGCCTGCTTTTATGCCTACGGTCCCCCGTCCGCAGACTCCGTAGCCGATAACTATTCGGTCGCAATCGCCGGCTTCATCGACTTTGTCAATCGCAGCCTGAAGTTCGAGGCGAAGCTGAGCGGGGCTGTCATGCAGGCCGCCTTTCAGGAAAACGGTTTTAACGTCAATGCCAAGCTGCCCGGCGGTATTTTTTATATCTATAGCCAGCACTCCGCAGGCTATAACGCAAATTTTACTCATAATCAACTCTCTGAACCAATTTTACAAATATTATATAATACCATATATAGAGTTTTAGTCAAACCTGTCCATCTCGATTTGCATTTGTTTACAGAGAAAGAGTTTTATGTTATATTCCGACCAAATGGACCCTAAATAAAAAAGGATAAAAATGGCTAAAGAAGAGCAGGTATTAGTAGTAGAGACAAAAATAATTGAAGAAATAGGTCTTTTTCACGGCTTGATGTTTGATACCGAGGCGTATATTTCGGAGATATTCAAGCAGGGTGTGCCGACTTTTATTCCGCGAAGCGAGGCCGAGAATGATCCCGGTTACAAGCAGCTTATACCATACGTTATTATGACCTGTGGTGGTAAATACCTCAGCTATGTTCGCGGCAAACGGGCCGGTGAGACCCGGCTGGTAGGTAACCGCTCGATAGGCATCGGCGGGCACATTAACCCGGTCGATGATATGCCTCTTTTTAACACCTTTTATGATACATACCTTGCCGCGGTTGACCGGGAAGTAGAGGAAGAAGTGCATGTAGACAGCCCGTATGAGGACAGAATTGTCGCCCTGCTCAATGACGACACGAACGAGGTCGGTAAGGTTCATTTAGGTATCGTGCACTGTCGAATGCTTCAGGAGCCCAAAGTGGAACGTCGCGAACAGATGATAACCCAACTTGGATTCCTGAGCCCGGAAGAACTGGAACATGAAAAAAATTCGCTCGAAACATGGTCTGCGCTTTGTGTTGAAAATCTCGATAAAATAACTACATCACAGGCCCTATAATTTCACTCATTTTAATCCTATAATTGGCAATAATCAAGGCTATGCTCTGTTAATTTAGGAAATTTGGCTAAGCAGCCAAGTAAAAGACTTTGAACATCTTTTTGTTGCTTTTTATCTTGAATTGAATGCCCATTTTTAGTATCATAATCGATGTTATTACGACTTACATTAAGTTTTCATGTCTTGGTTATAAGAGAGTATTTGGCAGTTTATCTTTTGAAAATATAATTGAACATAAAGACTTATAGTTTTAGTCTTAACTTGGGGTGTTTTAATATGACATAGTGGGTAATTCAGTGGCCCTGATTTGTACTGAATGGTTCAGCAGCAAGATCCGGGTTTTACAAATATTTTTTGGGAGGTTTGGTGATGAATAAATTATTAGTTTCTTTGGTTTTGGCAGTTTTAATTGTGTCCCAGGCTGGGGCATTTGATGTTGTTCCTTTGTCGCCGAGTGGATTCACGGCCGATGGAGAACTCTACGTTAATGATACGTCAGGAACGCATGGGCCATTAGTTGTCAACAAGTGGGACCCGAATGATGTCTATATTGATTCTTATTCTGAATTATATATTAATACGAGTTATTCGTATGGTTCGGCTTCTTCTAACGGCAGTTTCAGTTCTTTTGAACATGAACCGGGCGTTTTGATGGTGGATATGCACCTTGGAACAAATGCAAGCATTACAAACTACACCGCCCCGGTTGATATGTATGCCAATGCGAAGATAGAGACAGTAACCGATTCCTCCACTTACGGTTACTTTTTCGAGATCGTTTCAACCGCTCCGGGCGAACTTCCTGGAGACCAGGTGAATGTGAGCATGGATTTTAACATATATGCAAACATAAGCGGCAACGCAATCGGTCATGTTACAGGCACCAACGGTATGGATCATATCGCGGTTACTCTTAACGAATACCCGCCGGTATGGCCGGGTACACCATCAGCGGCGAACGAGATATGGACACTGCCTAACCAGACGATCACAGCGGACGGCTATAACAATTACAACCACACCTTCACTGCACATATTGGGGACGTTATCGGTGTCTTTGCAGCGGCGGACTTTGAGGTTACTCTCACCGACAGCGGTGACAGTTTTGGTGGATGTTATCCTTCGATATACTTTACACTTGAGCTTGAAACTAACCCGATGGACTTCGACAATGACGGTTATGTGAATTTTGCGGACCTGGCCACTTTCGCAAAAGAATGGCTGTGGGTAAGGCCGGGCAGGTAATTATCCGATTTCAATAACATGAAAACACCTTTAAGGGTACGGCCAAAACCGTGCCCTTTTTTATTCTATAATTGTCGGCATTGTTTCCTGGACAGCTTCATATTCCGGTCTCGACTCTTTGGGTAGCTGTATCGGTTTTGCCTTGCTCATCTCGTCGAATTTTTGGCGCTGATATTTTGTGAGAGCGTCGCCCTTGTAGATATGGGGCGAGAGCATAACGAGCAGCTCAGAGTTTTTGGTAACGCTCTGGTCGTTCGAGAAGAGCCCCCCTACCAGCGGCAGGTCGCCGAGGACAGGGACCTTGTTCTTTGTATGTGTTGTTTCCTTTCTGCGAAGTCCGCCGAGCGCGACTGCCTGGCCGTCCTCCATCAGCAGCGTGGTGCTCGCCGAGCGGGTGTCAACGATAGGCACATCATCAATTCCGAATCTGCCAGTGTTTACACTTTGCTCGGGCTCGATCTTGAGCATTATCTGGCCGTCATCGGTGATGGTGGCTGCAACGGTGAGTGTTACACCGACTTCCTTGAACTCCGTAGAGGTGAGGTTGCCGCCCTGGCTGGTCTGGCTGACATCGGTGTAAGGTATCTCTTCGACGGTTTTGATGACTGCAGATTCACCGGAAACGACCAGCACACGGGGAGAAGCAAGTATTTCGAGGTTTCTGGTCGTTTGAAGGGCCTTTATTGTAACTGCAAGGCCGTTGTGCAGCAGAGCAAAAGCACCTCCTGTGGTAAGTCCCCCGCCGAGGTTGATATTCAGCGCCTGGTCATGGACCGAGCCGCTGTAATCAGGGGTTGCTGCGTTACCAAAAACTGTGGCAAAATCGTTTGCATTATCACCGAATATATGGTTCCAGTTGACCCCAATCTCCGTGTCATCATTCAACTGGACGTCCACGATGACGACCTCGATAAGTATCTGCCTGGGGGTCTGGTCGGCGAGTCGTATCTGCCTGATGATGCGTTCGACTTTCTCTTCTGTATCGCAAATTATTACGGAGTTACTGTCCTGATCGGTTGTTATCGCACCGAAAGGAGAGGACATTGAGCGTATGGCAAGGGCGAGGTTGTCGGCTTTTAAGAACTTAAGCATTACGGTTTTAACGTAAAGGTCGGGTACTACTATCGGCTTGTCGCCGGCCTGTGGAACCACAGTATTTGCGGAATTAAGCGGCTTGAAAGGGTCGGTAATCTTGCTGCCGTTACGGTCGGGCCCGTTTGAACTTGAAGCCGCCGGGGCAATGCAAATGCTTATAATTATAACCACCGCAATTATCGATAATTGCCTTACTTTTATTTTACACATTTTACATTCACTCCTTTGGGTGTGCAATATATATGGTGATAGTCATATCACAGTTGATGAATGCTCCTGTCTGCCTGTCAAGTGAGACATTCATGCTGTCAATCAATACCGCCTGGTGACCGGCGGAGAGTTTCTCTAAAAAATTGACAAGAGCCGGAAAGCTCGATGTCAGCTTGACGACCTGCGAGCAGGAAGTCACGCTGTGGTTTTCGAGTTCTGTATCCACGGCCTGTTCCGGCCTTGAAAGATGACTGACCATCACACAGCCTGCCTCGTTGGCCATCTGTTTTATAGACGAGATGAATTTTTCGGCGGTCTCGGCTGTGTAGAATACACTCTTGGTGTTCTCGAGGTAACCGCTGAGCTCCTTCATCAGCTTTGTATTATTGAGATTTTTTGTTTTAACAAAGCTGGACTTGAGCTCGGTCTTTTCCGACAACTGCTCGTACTGCTGGGCAGCATTTAGATACTTCAACTGCGGAGAAAGAACCCAGCCGTGCGCAAAAAAGGCTGTGAACACGGCAACGAGAACCGTGATCAGAACCCTTGTATCAGTCAGGTATTTCAGCAAAGTATTAAACATCTTTAAGATTAAACTTTTTTCCTGTGAAATTGAATTCGATAAGGTAGTTTATGTAATCCGCATAATCGGAAGCACTTGTTTCGATTATTTCCGCATTTGCCGTGACAGGCGAAGCCTTTATCGCGTCCAGGTACTCGTAAATCTTCTGATGATCTTCGGCATAGCCCTGGATGGCAATTCTTTCGGGACCTATTGACCGCACATCCGTAATGCAGACATTTTCCGGTATAACAGCAGATATCTCATTCAGGAGCTTGGTCCATGTTGAAACATCCCGGGAAGTGTTCAGGATCGAAGTGATCGATCCAGTTTTGTTTCTCAGCCTGGCAAGATCGCTTTCAAGCTCCCTTGAACGGTTGATCTGCATTTTCAGTAAACCTGCCGACAGGTCCAGCTCAGCACGATCCATGACGGACTGTTTCTGTTTCATTTCAAAGCCTATCAAACCCGCTGACAGAAATGTGATAAGCAGGGTTACAGCGGCAACATTTGCATTAATGAGCAGTTGTTTTTTTGTATTTCTAATCTTTCGCTGCTCTTTTGGTACAAGGTCCATATTGATTTTCATTGCGACAGTATGGGCCTGCTTTAGAGCAAGCCCGGCAGCGGTAATAGAGGCTGCTTTTATCTTCGGGTCCACAACAATTTTTTTAAGCAGATTTATCGAGCCGTTATCGAGTTTCGCAGTCTCAATTTCCTGATTGATCCTGAATTTTTCATCAAGCATATTGTGCTGGTCGAGAAGAGAAATATGCCACTGCGGGTCTATGCCGGTTGTATCCTGGAGCTGGTAATACTGCAGGATTGTGTATATTTCGAGTAATATGCAGTTTCCGACTCCGCCCTGGAGGTCGTTATCGCTGAATTGAACCTGCCTGATGAAGTCGATGCCCTTGCGGTTAAAAACACTAAGCGTCATACCTGTTTTTTCGATGTCGACAAGAATGCTGCGTTTCTCATTCTGCAGCGGTGTGATCTCCCTGTAAAGGGCTCGAAAAGCAGCGAACTGCGGCGGCTCGATGGATACAGGCTCTATCCTTGCGGTATTTAGTGCCTTGATCAGCGAATTGACTTTCTCCATATCGGCAGCGGCAGCAATTATTCGCGGGACGGTGTTTTCCGCTATGTTCTCTATCGGACGATAGTCCAGGCACGGCGACTTGCCGCCAAGCAGGGAGCTGTGACGAATTTCGCCCTGGATATAACTGACGGGATTTGCCGGCGGACGTGTCGGCATTTCTATGATTTGTGTAAGACAAGCAGCTGGCGGCATTGATACAACTGCTTCTTTGTTACGGATCCTGTTTTTGGCGAGCAGACTACGCAGACAACGCCCAAGCGCTGCAGGGTCCTTGACCATGCCCCTGCTGATAAGACCGGCTGGTATATCGCAGGAACCGGCTTTAGCAACTTTCAATTTGCCCCTGTAAGGCTTTAGCAGGACAAACTCCGCCTTTGCCTGTGTTATATATATTCCGAGGCAGCTGTCGGTGGTCAACATTACCTTATCCTCACGTTTTCAAGAACTATTTTGGGGGATTCGTCACTGACTGTAACCTGTGCCTCGACTATCGTCACAAAGCCGTTGTCGGCAGTTCCGGTTGAAACGATATCCACGACCTCACTTTCACCTTCCGGGGTTATTTCTACGGTATATGTTCCGGCACCGGTAAGCGATTTATCCTCAAAGCCGTCTCTCCAATCCTCGTCATCCCTCAGGTTGGCAATGGCGTCGTTAAGTCCCGCTTCGGCGACAGCTTTGGACTGTGCCTTGTTTATTTGGTTTTTGACGAGCTTCAGTTGGGATATGTCCATGTTCATCATGGCAACGACAATTGTCGCGAGAAGCGCCGAAATAAAAACCGCCACAAGCAATGCCGTACCCCTTGTTTTTGCGACTCGTCTCATTTTTCGCTTTTGTGCCTTTAATCCTGTCATTAGCATATATATGTAAAAACAGTGTAAATGCCTGCTTACCGTTAACATCGTTATCTTCGGCATAAAGCAAGAGCGGATTGTCACAAACTTTGAAAATATCTGTTTAACCGTCCTGGATAAGCTGACGCAACGAAATTAATGTCGAAGGCAAAATCAAGCCTGTTATTACCGGACCGTCAGGCAGCCCAATAATTCAGAAAAGGTGCAACCGCATGAACGTCCCATAAATAGCATTGGTATTGAACCTGTTTCTTGGGGGGCCGGTGGGCGAAATCATCCTGTTTTTCTAAAACCGCAAAAGTTAATTGGAACCTGGGTCAATAGTTGCCCTGCCGTCGACCTGGACTTTGCCTGACGCCCAGACTTTGCCTTTGACATCGGTTTTCCAAGTTAGAATAATTTGATCTGCGCATATCAGGGTGGCGTCAAGATCGGCCTCGTTTGTGTTAATCTTCCCGGCGGATATGAATACAACTTCGCTGCCGCCCTGCCTGTTGACTTCACTCTTCCAACCAAAATCCGTCTTTCCCGCCACGTAAATGATAACCTCACCGGCGGAAGTGTCGGCATTGATCTCGGTTTTGCTGTCCAGTGTCAGCTTGTCAAAATAATACGTCCCCGCGGAGAGATTGAGCTTGCTTTTCCAATCAACATAAACATCACCATAGGTGCCGGGATCAAGCGAAAGGGTATCCTTACTGTCTACGTCGATATCGCTTTGTTCGCTCGGGGTATCGTAGAAACTCGGCAGTGTAAGGTCATAAAACGCCGCGCTGCCCAGGTTTTCATGGACTTCACCGTAAGATGCTCTCCATCCGAGAGAAACAGTTTCTGTCGAGTATATGTCACCGTCAACTACGGCCTCGGAGTCGAGCGTAATGTTGCCCATAGCCGCTGTGTTTCCCATAACCTTCGCCTTCCAGCCGATAGTTACTCGAGTCTGCGAATAAAGCACATAAGAAACGCTCTGGCCGCCTACGAGCAAGCCGTCAAATATTTCGTCCCAGAAAGGCCCGGCTGGGTCGTTATTATCATCCCCTTCGTCACCGTCATCACCATCTCCACCACCATCACCGTCATCTCCGCCCTGGTCTTCAATCAATTTATCATTCATTAAAAGAATTGCGGTGCTGAATGTTCGTCCCGTCTCGAGATCATCGGGCTGAATATTTACATCAACTTCGATATACCTGACATCCGACGGTTCGGCAGTCTGTGAAAGTCCTTGAGCCTTGTAACATTGCAGACTGAAAGATTGAATATTTTCCGCGAGAGGTTCGTCCGAGCTGCCGTCGTTATAATAAACTGTTCCGTCCTGAAGCTGATATGAATTTTCTCGGCCGTCAGCATCGGTAAAAGTTATCGAGCCAAGACTTGCTTCCGCATCGGTTACGGCGGTTATTTCCCGGGCCTGGCTTAGGTTGCGAGTAATATGGTCGAGCATCACCCTTGCGTTTTGAGTCAGCGCGAAAGCGTCCTGTTTGGTCTGCCATTTAGCGTTGACAGCCGCGATCTGCGGGGCGACAGCTGCAACGAGAATGGCCATGATCGCCAGCGTGACGACCATTTCCATCAATGTTACACCACTTATGTTCTTAACTGTTCGCTTCATGTCAATACCTTGCCGCAATTATCGTCTTGAGCGTCACATCTATTTCATTCTCTGAAAGCGTGCCGTTGCCGTCGTCATCACAACCTGCGGTAACTGTCACCGTCCGGGCATCGTCAATGTATGCTGTTGTGTCTGTAATCGTGAACAGAACTCCGTTTCCCGCGGATTGGCAATTAACCGCCAATGCGCCATCTGCTGGGTAGTCCGTAACACACATGGCCTTTGCCTTATCCAACTGACCGGCGGCTGCGGCAAGGGCGTGGGTCATCGCTTCAATTCTTCCGGATGACTGGAACGAAACGGTGATAGAGCGAATTATCGGGATCATGGAGATCGCAAGGATCGTCATCGCGAGCGTAAGCTCGGTCAATGTAAAACCTTTTCGGCGGCGATTGATGCCGGGACCTATTAATCGTCCTGCTGTGACTGCTCGCATTTTACCATTCCGGTTATCCTGTTGACGGTTATGTCGTAGCCGAGATCGCCCGACCATATTTTTATCATAACGCTGCCTCCGGCGGAGATGTTTCCGGCAGGTCCGAAACGCACGGTCTTCTTCCCGTTGACCTGGATATCTTCATCAAATTCGTATTCACTATTTTCGACGAGGTCGGAGGTATCGGCATTGAAAATACAGTAAGAGTTTTTCGGTCCATCCAGTACAAACTCAAAGCCTTCGGTGTTTGTTGCGGCGTCGGATATGGCCATCTGTCTTGCAAGCTCAAGCTGAGAAGCAATGTGATATGCTACGGATTTGACGTTCTGCCTGTCAACTGAAGCAAGGTTGAAACGAGGTATCGCCACGGCTGCGAGGACAGCCATTATGAGCATCATCAACATCAGCTCGGTGAGCGAAAACCCTTTTGTATTATTACAGTTTGTCATAAAGTATTGCGATCTCCGGCCGATCGGATTATATGCCATTATAACGGCATATCGGCAGGTTTGACGGGCAACTTAATGACTGCAAATAACACGGTTATCGGCTGTTATGGAATAAGTTCCGCCGAAAGGACAAACAGGCGGGCCGTCCGGAAAATACGATGTCCTGTCGGCACGTGTACCGATGACGTCTGTAAGGCTTTTCGGATAGGCACCGTTATCAGCGTTGTACATCTCGATCGCTGAATTTATCATATCAATATTTGTATCGCATGCGTTCTGCTTTGCATTGCTTGCGCTTATACTGACCTGCGGGATAGCTACAACAGAAAGCGCAACAAGGACAATAATGACCACGATAAGCTCGACAATCGTGATACCTTTTGACAATGTTTTAGACATATCAGTCCTCACACTAAAGACTCTTAAAACATTTATAACAAACCACCGGACAATATTTGTCGGGCAGGTAATTTGTTCCTAATTTATCTATCGGCTATATACAATGCCGACTTTCTCATTTTCAATACTGATACCCCGTATTTTTAAGGATATTTTTTAGAAATTTAAGCCGGTTTATTATACATAAAACAATTCTTATCGGCCTTGTCTATGTCCAATAAAAAAGACAGCGACAATTATCAAAATGCCGCTGCCTTTAGGATCCTGTAAGTCTTACGTTTTGTCGCAGGCTTAATCGCCGGAGTATTCAACTCTGTGCGTTGTTGAGTTGTATGTGAAGCTGTAGCCTGACTGCTGGGCGGTGGGAACTCCTTCGGGGAAATAATCGCCCAGATCGTTGTCGGTTATACCTGAGGGGTACTCGCCGTTTTCAACATAATACTGCTCCACAGCTGAGTTGAGCAGGCTAAGGTTTGTCTCATCGGCACGGACCTTCGCGTTCTCGGCACTTTGAGAGATACGGGGAATCGCGATGGCAGACAAAGCCGCAAGGATGAGCACAACTATCAGCAGCTCAATAAGCGTCACGCCTTTATTCCTTCTTGCTTTACTCATTCTTAATCCTCACTAATTGTAATAAAAAACCGGTTTAGTTTTATTTCCTACTTCACGTAAAATATCGTCCTGATTTAAGCATCACTTTCGGTAAATACCTGTTCTTAATGCGATACTATACATTTTTTTATTTATTTAAAATGGCTCATGTAATCAAACATCGGCAGGTAGACGCCCAGCAGTATCGAGCCGACCATAAGACCCATAATAAGGGACATAACAGGCTCGATTTTCAATATAAGGGTCTTTACCTGTCTTTCGATCTTTGTGTCTATGAAGTCAGTGGCTTTTTCGAGCATTTCCGCCAATGTTCCGGATTCTTCACCTGCAGAGGCGAGCTGAATTATTATCGGAGGGAAAATATCCTCCGCGGACATAGGTTCGCTCAGGCCGCTGCCCGAGAGTATTTTTTCGTTAAGTCTTTCGGATATCTCTTTCATTTTAATGTTCGGACAACATTTGCCTGCAAGTGTCACAGCCTCGACTATTCCGACCCCTGCTGCAAGCATCATCGAGAGGGTCCTGGTGTACTGGCTTACGAGAGTCATCCTGTTAAGCTCACCGAAAACAGGAAGCATAAGCATTAGACTGTCCATCCGCTGCCTTACCGGTTTCAGCATTAACAGGAACCTTCCGCCAGCAAGGGTCAGTATTAAACCTGCAAGAATAACCGGCCAATACCCGCGGGTAAGCTCGCTGATTGTTATGAGCACAACAGTCGGGCCTGGCAGCGGGACATTAAGCTGCCTGTAAAGCTTTTGAAAAACCGGTATGACGAATATCACAAGTGCGGTGACTATGAGCATGGACATAAGCCCCACAACAACGGGGTAGGCAAATGCGCCGCGGATTTTTTTTTGTGTATTGTACCTGGCTTCAAGATAACGAGCAGCCATTGAAAGCGTCTCGCTTAGCCTGCCGCCCGCCTCGCCGGCTTCGACCATACTTATGAAAAATTCTGAAAATACATTTGAATATTTTTCAAAGGCCTCTGCCATGCTTTCACCGGCTTCGATTTTTTGTGTCACGTCCTCGATTATGGCATTGAGCTTTGCATTTTCGCAGTTTTGCCTTAGTGCATCGAGTGTTTTTACGAGGGGCATGCCGGCTTTGTACATCCCGGCAAGCTCATAGCAGAAAGCGATAACTTCCGACCTGGTTATTCCCTGCTCTGCGCCGCGAAGAGTGGGCATCCTGGTCCTTTTCTTCGCCGAGATTAACGTATATCCCATCCGCTGCAGCTCCTCCTGCAGTGCGGCCTGCGAGGAAGCGTCGGTAAATACGCCAGAAAATTCCCCGCCGGTGCGGTCCTTTGCCGTGTATTCATATGTCGGCATATTATTTATTCCTCCCTCGTATCGATTACACGCAGCAGTTCGGCAAGCGAGGTCCGGTGATCGTGCATCAGCTTCAATGCCTGCATTTTCAATGTCTTCATGCCCTGTTCGATGGCGAGCTGCTTGATCTGCTGATCTGAAGATCCAGTCATTATAAGGTTT
The DNA here is from genome assembly GCA_964628195.1 of uncultured Pirellulales bacterium. Classification (GTDB taxonomy): domain Bacteria; phylum Planctomycetota; class Phycisphaerae; order Sedimentisphaerales; family Anaerohalosphaeraceae; genus CAZVPF01. The sequence goes on from CAZVPF010000003.1 coordinate 93,566, forward strand.
CGCACCTCAGGGGTTACAGAAAGTATTTCGTAGAGCCCCTGCCTTGTGTTGTAACCCGTGCCGCGGCATGAATCGCATCCGACGGCCTCGTAGAGTTGGGTGTCAGGCGGTATTGTTTCAGTCAGGTTCAGCCTGTCAAGTCGCTGCGGGTCCGGGGTGTGCCTTGTTTTGCAGTGCGGGCAAAGTGTCCTTGCGAGTCTCTGGGCAACAGTGCCCAAAAGTGCAGAAGCTACCTGGAAAGGCGGCACGCCGAGGCTTATGAGCCTGGATATGGCCCCTGCTGCGTCGTTTGTATGCAATGTGCTCAGGACAAGATGACCGGTAAGGGCTGCGCTTATGGCTATTTCGGCGGTCTGTTCGTCGCGTATTTCACCAACGAGAATTATGTCGGGGTCCTGTCTCAGGATGCTCTTCAGGCCGGCGGCAAAGGTTCTTCCGACCTCGGGCTTGACCTGTATCTGAGTAATGCCTTTAAGGTGATACTCGACCGGGTCCTCGACAGTGACTATGTTCTTGCAGACAGTGTTGAGTTTTTGAATTATTGAATAGAGCGTCGTTGTTTTACCGCTGCCGGTCGGGCCTGTCATCAGCAGCATTCCGTAAGGATTGCTTATCATATTGGAGAAACGTCGGTAGTCCTCCGGGTCGGTTACCAGCTTTTCCATCGGCTGCAAGCCGCTTTCGGCATCAAGTATCCTTATAACGACTTTTTCGCCCCCTACCGCGGGTAATGTCGATACACGCAGGTCAAATTCTCTGTCGCTGTAATGAAGAGCGATATGGCCGTCCTGCGGCAGACGCTTTTCGGATATATCCATTTCGGCGAGTATTTTAATGTGCGATATGACCTCACGCTGGGCCGATGCGGGTATTTCAAGGGCCTCGATAAGCATTCCGTCGCAGCGATACCTGACACGCATATCCGGCTGCTGGGGTTCGATGTGAATATCGCTAGCCTTTGCATCAATAGCACCTGTAATGATGGAATCGACCAGGCGGACTATCGGGGCCTGTGAGCTGTCGCCGGAAATTGTCTTGACCTTTTTGGCGTCGCCTGTGCCCTTTTCGCCCTGCTTGAGACGCATCGAAACAATGTCCTGCTTGGTGGCCTGTTCGACGGTGAAGTGAAAGGCAATTGCCTGCCTGACGGCCTGCTCGGTCGCGGCAAGGGGTATTATGTGATAGCCAGTTCTTGCAGCCAGCGAATCCCTTACGGGCAGGTCCAGGGGAGAGCTCATTGCAACGTATAACCTGTCGCGCTCAATTCGCACAGGTATGAGATTTTTCTTCCTGGCGGTTTCGAAAGGCACGAGGCGTGCAGCCATCGGGTCGACATCGTCGGCGGAAAGGTTAATGAACTCGATATTATTGGTCCTTGCGACAAGCCTGGTAAGCTGGTCAGAGGTTACGAGCGAAGAATTCTTTAACAGTGTAAGGATATTCTTGCCGGTAGTCTTGTGCTGGGTCACCAGCGTTTCAACCTGCTCCTTGTCGAGTATTTCCTCTTCGAGAAGCACCGAGACAATGCCGTCATTTTCATTCATATTATTTCCTGAGCCTGCTTGATCTTTTATTTAATCGCGTAGACCTCTATAAGCGCAATAGGTCCGGCTTTGCTGTTATTCGGCTTAATACATCCCTGATTTTAGTTGAATTAAGCTACAGGGCGTTGAGCATTGAAATTATAAGACTTTCAGCAGCAGTTGCTGTGAATATAGGACCATTGATTTGAAAATTGATGGCGTGGGAAAGAATTCTAAGGGCATGAATAATAACGCTTTAAGAAATTAGAAAGACAATTTGTCAACAGATGACAATACTACGCCCGCCAGGATTCGAACCTGGGACCTTCGGTTTAGGAAACCGATGCTCTATCCTGCTGAGCTACGAGCGCTTAAGGTAAAGCAAAAAGGTATTTTAGCCGGTTAATCGGTGCTATGCAAGTATTTTTAGCCTGTTTTTCACAGCTAACAGCCGCTACCAGTGTACCGTGCCGGATTCAAACCTGAAAACCGTACCAGCAGCAGTGGGACGGTAAGAGCCCGGCAAGGACTTTTTGAACATGGAAATCGCATTTTCCCCGGTGCAGTGGCATGGTGCAACAATGGCAGGTTCAAGCGATCTTATGTAATCGAGTGTCCGGGCAAGACGGTCGTCATCTGCATTTAAAAGATGAAGCCCTCCGATTATCGCAATAATCTTCTCTTGCGGGCAGAGCTTTTTAATATACTCAGTGGTATTAACTATGCCGCTGTGGCAGCAGCCGGTCAGAATGACTATTCCTGCTTTTGTGCGGGCATATATCGACATGTCGTCGATTAGCGGATCGTGTTTGACACATTTTTCATCAAGGTAGAAGTCACCGCCTGTATCTTCAAAGTTGTTTGTTCGAGGCACCGGCCCGGTAATAAAGACCCCGTTTTCGATTTGCACTGGTGCGGTTACAAAAGCTGCCTGGGCAGACTGAATCGCGTCGAGCACGTCGGAATTGGTGCCGAGGTACTTACTGCCGCCCTGCTTGAGAGGTCGGAACTTTTTCTCAATGGCCTTTGGATGCAGAAAAAGCCTCGCACGCGGCGCGAGATGCAGCACATCAGCCAGGCCGCCCGTATGGTCGTAATGCCCGTGACTTATTATTGCGGATTCTAACTGAGAAAGATCGACAGCAAGTTTAGCCGCATTATGCACAACAGCGGAAGTCTGGCCGGTATCAAAAATGAAGCTGCTGCTCTCGGTGCGGCAGTAACAGGAGAACCCGTGTTCCGTCTTCAATGCGGATTTTTCCGCGTTGTTGTCGACAAGAATAGTTATCTCGAAGCTCATTCGGCAATTTTGCCCGAAAGTGAATGGTCCAGTGAATCTATCATTTTTATGAATATTTTTGCCGTCTGGCTGTCGCTGAACTGCTCGACATAAGGCCTGCCGGTCTCGCAGGACTGTGCTATCGCAGGTTCAAGCGGTATGGCGCCGAGGAAATCGACGCCGCATTCCATTGCCAGCGTCTGGCCCCTGCCGGTGCCGAATATGTCGGTCATTTCTCCGCATTTGGGGCAGATAAACCCGCTCATGTTTTCTACTACGCCGAGAATTGGCACTTCCAGCCGCTGGCAGAACGATACGCTTTTGCGTACATCGTCAAGGCTGAGCTGCTGGGCCGTGGTGACCACGACCGCGCCGTCAGGGTTGCCAATCAACTGAACTATAGAAAGCAGCTCGTCGCCGGTACCCGGAGGGCAGTCTATTATAAGGTTGTCAAGCTCACCCCACTGAACATCTCCAAGGAACTGTTTTATTAACGAATGCTTTATCGGGCCCCGGCAAATTACCGCCTGGTCGAGGTGTTCGAGCATGAATCCCACGGACATTGCATCGAGATTCTCGCGTACCCTTACCGGCATCATCTCATCTCCGACCTTGATTATCTTTTGCTGACGCATATTGAGTATGCCGGGAACGCTCGGCCCGTGCAGGTCAATATCCAAAAGGCCGGTTTTCGAGCCGCCAATAGCAAGCCCCGCCGCAAGGTTAACTGCGACAGTGCTCTTGCCCACGCCCCCCTTGCCGGAAAGCACAAGTATTTTGCGTTTGACCCTCGCCAGGTTCGGTATGTTTTCTTGATCATTTTTCATAACCGGAACATTATGAGCATATGCCCAAAAGTTTAAAGCGAAAAAATGTAAAAGTATGAAAATTTTTCAATTTTGGGTGTTTCCGAGTCAAAAACAGGTTTTCGTTATCGGAATTTTCTTAATTCGTAGTAATTATTTGACGAAAACATATTCGCTTAATGCGTTCTTTGAATTAATAAAACGCCCTGGCGAGGACAAAAAGCCGATTTTATCCACCCGAATCTCAGGTTCCCTCAACAGCCTGTGGTTTTTGAATAATTATTCGACTCGGCGGTAATGTCTTAAAGTCGAAAGCTTATAGTTTCGATGATTTCAGGGTCAACAGCGTAGAGTCCGCTGTTGTGCAGTTTTTGATTTTACAGGCAGTCTTGCCGCTAACTCGTCGGCCTGTAGAAGAAATACTGGTGTTAGTTATTTAGTCAACATTAGTGAACTTTTTGGAGATCGAATTATGACTCAGGTATCACAGGATACACAAACAAATACAAAGGAAAGCCAGTCAGTGCAATTAGCCGCTAACGAAGGAAAGTATCTTACTTTCGCACTCGGTAACGAGGAGTTCGGTCTTGAGATACTTAAAGTTCGTGAGATCATCGGCTTTATGGAAGTTACCGCAGTTCCCCAGACCCCCCCTCATGTAAAGGGCGTGATCAATCTCAGGGGGCAGGTAATTCCTGTTGTCGACCTTCGGATGAACTTCGGAATGGAAGAAGCGGAAGTTACCGAGCAGACTTGCATCATCGTTGTCGAGATCGACGTCGACGGCAGGCAGTTCCAGACGGGCATCGTCGTGGACCGCGTTTCGGAAGTTCTTGATATCGCCCAGAAAGATATCGAGGACGCTCCCCAGTTCGGTTCGACAGTTGATACCGATTTCATACTCGGTATGGGTAAAATCGGTGAGTCTGTCAAGATACTGCTCGATATCGACAAGGTTTTGGCAAGCACGGATCTTTCGGGTATCTGCTAAACAGAATACTCGCGTAAACTGTACCTGCATGGCAAATTTATGAACATGAGTTTGGGAGCCCACGCAGGTAAAAATAGTTTGCCCGGCTTATGAACGGGCAATTCGGGCCTGTCCGAATGTTAGGGGCCATGAGTTAACCTGAAACTTTCGGACAGGTTTTGTTATGCGCTGCGTCAAAGAGCACAATTGCCGCAGTTTGCAACAGAGGGGGTAATTTGTTTTTTCCATGATATTTTTCTCGAAAATTAAGGTAACCGCATATATTATGGTTATTTTGCTTATTAATGTGATTGCCAAAAGTATAAATGGAAAAAGTTTTACATATCAGCACTCCTCTCGACGACGAAGTTGTCGGGACATTAAAGGCAGGCGACAGGGTCGCTCTTTCCGGGCCTGTGTACTCGGCGCGGGACATGGCCCATAAGCGTATTTGTGACGCTCTGGCACAAAATCATGCCCCGCCGTTTGACCTTGCCGGCCAGGTTATCTATTTTGTAGGTCCCACCCCCGCCCTGCCGGGAGGAGTGATAGGCTCAGCCGGGCCGACAACATCTTCCCGTATGGACCCTTTTAGTCCGATTCTTATAGAGCGCGGCTTGAAGGGCATGGTAGGAAAGGGATATCGCGGGCCGGAAGTGGTTGAAGCGTTAAAAAAATATAAAGCAGTGCATTTTGCCGCAATTGGCGGGGCAGGCGCCTTGCTCAGCGAGCATATTGTGTCGGCTGAAGTTGCGGCTTATGACGATCTCGGACCCGAGGCCGTCCGGCTGCTTGAATTCAAGGATTTCCCCGTCGTGGTCGCCTATGACTGCGAGGGCAACAGTGTTTATGACGGAGTTTGTGGATGAAAACGGCATTAGCGGGATTGATGCAGTCGGGCAAGAGCACCATTCTTTCGGCGATAAGCGGCAAGGAGCCGGCGCCGCTTGGTGCGACAAATATCGAAGAGGCTGTCGTGCCGGTTCCAGACGAAAGGCTCGATTGGCTGACAGAACTTTACCAGCCGAAAAAGACAGTGCACGCCACGATTGACTGTCTCGACCTTCCGGGCTTTTCTTTCACCGACGAGCAAGGCCGGGCCGCTGCGAGACGCCTGATCGACAAGGTGCGAACCGTGGACATGTTTGTTATGGTGGTCCGGGCGTTTGAGGACGCATCTGTGCCCCCCTATCGCAACAGTGTTGACCCTGTCCGGGACCTGGTGGAACTGCATACCGAATTTATCCTTGCAGACCTTGAGCTTGTTACCACTCGAATCGAGAGGCTTGAAAAGGAAGTGCACAAGCCAAGCAAGACACAGGCGCAGGCAAAGGACGAACTGTCTTTGCAATTGAAACTTCAGGAGGCCCTAGAAAATGAAAAGCCGATACGCTCGGCAATCGAAAACGACAAGGAGTTCGGTCTTATCAAGTCGCTCGGCTTTTTGACTTTGAAGCCCTATATGGTAGTGGTGAACGTCGGAGAGGACGAACTTGACAAGAAGTTCGACTTTTCCAAAGTACTTGACCAGAATATCGAAGTTGTGACACTTTGTGCATCCCTTGAGGACGAGCTTCGACGGCTTGACGCGGACAGCCGGGCAGAATTCATGGCCGACCTCGGAATAAAAGAACCCGCGGTAAACAAATTTGTGCGAAGCTGTTACTCTTCGCTTGGGCTGGTAAGCTTTCTGACTGTCGGCAAAGATGAAGTGCGGGCCTGGCCGATAAGAGAAAACACCACCGCGCTTGACGCAGCCGGGAAAATACACAGCGACATTAAGCGGGGGTTCATACGGGCAGAAACTATGGCCTACAATGACCTTCGAGAACTGGGCGATGAAAAGGAGGTCAAGGCTCACGGCAAGATGAGGCTTGAAGGGAAAAACTACGTTGTTCATGACGGCGACATAATTAATTTCCGTTTTAATGTATAAATGCGGACTTCACAGAGTATGAATACTGCCTGCATAATAAGTGTCGGAAATGAATTGCTCTCGGGGCTTACCCTTGACACCAACGGCCATTATCTCTGCAGCCGCCTTGCCGAGCTCAGTATCCCGGTGGCTTGCAGGTACACAATTGGTGACAACGTAGCGGATATAACAGAATCGATAAGCACAGCAGCCGAAAAGGCGCGAATCATAATAATTACAGGCGGGCTCGGCCCGACAGATGATGACCTGACAAGACACGCCCTGGCGGATTTTATTTGCAGCGAACTCGAAGTCAGGGAAGATCTGCTGGATGAAATGATAGAGTTTTTCCGCAAACGCGGAAGGCTCATGGCCGAAAAGAACCGGATCCAGGCGGCTATTCCTAAAGCAGCAACCCCGATGATAAACACGCGAGGCACCGCGGCCGGTATAAAAGCAGAATATGAAGGCAGGCTCATTTTCTGCCTGCCGGGAGTTCCTTCTGAAATGAAGGCCATGTTTGAAACCGGGGTTTTGCCGGACATCGAATCGCTCGGGGCCGGGAGCGTAATACGCAAAAAGGTTATAAACTGCTTCGGAACCGGAGAATCGGACATCGCCCAGATGCTCGGCGGTCTGATGGAAAGGGAAAGAAACCCCCTTATCAACTGCACATGCGGCAGCGGATGGATAAAGCTGCATATTATTGCCGCGGCTGAAAGTATCGAGCAAGCGGAGCAAATGATAGAAGGCGACAGAACAGAACTTGAGGGCATTTTATGCGATCTCGTATTCGGATACGACGATGAGCTGCTCTGGCAGGTGACTGGCAGGAAACTTGCGGAGATGAATAAAACCCTCTCTGTCGCCGAATCATGCACAGGGGGACTTGTCGCGAAATTGATGACCGACACGCCGGGGGCGAGTGAATATTTCAACTACGGATGGGTAACCTACAGCAATGAGGCAAAACAGAAGCTGTTGAAAGTCGACCCGAAACTTATCGAAAAACACGGTGCCGTCAGTGAACAGGTTGCAAAAGCGATGGCAGAAGGGGCAAAAAAGATATCCGGCAGCGATTTTTCAATCTCACTGACCGGAATTGCAGGCCCGGAGGGCGGAACCGAACAAAAACCGGTGGGATTAGTATATATTTGCGTCCTCGGTGAAGACTTTTGCGACCTCAAAAGTGCAGTTTTTCCAACCCAAAGGCAAAATGTGAGGAAACTTGCGGCGATGACAGCTATAAATATGCTGCGATTGAGATTGTAAATTTGACGTGCCTGAAAATCGTTGGTATAATACAGGTTTTGAAAGGTATATTTTCGTACTTTAAGCTATGGCCAGAAAACGTAAAAAATTAGGTGAGATACTTTATCGCAGGCAAAAAGCCGAAAAAGAGACTATAATCAAGGGCATCAAAAAGGCTCAGGCCGCCCATGCGAGGCTTGGGGAAACCCTCGTCCAGATGGGTGCATGCACGGAGGATGATATTGCAGAGTGCCTTGCAGATCAATTCTCTATGCAATATGTGGACCTCGACGAGGAAGATATCTCACAAAGCACGCTTAAACTCATACCTGAAGAAATAATTAAGAAGCATTTCGTCCTGCCCCTAGGACAGGATAACGGCAAGCTCAAGGTTATCATTTCAGATCCGCAAAACCTTGACCTCATGGATATGCTTCAGTTCAGGCTCAACCAGGAACTTGAATATTACCTGGCGGCTCCTTCCAAGATACGTACGCACATCATGCACACAATGGATGAGGTGCGCAGCAGTATCGATGCTACTGCTTCTGAACTCGCCGAAGCAGGCCACGCTATCGAGGCCGAGATAAGGCGTGCCGAAGCAGCTGGTGAAGAGGACGAAGGGCCGGTTATTCGACTTGTAAACCTGCTGCTGGACGAGGCAGTCAGAATGAGGGCGAGCGATATTCATATCGAACCTATGGCCGATCGCGTAAGAGTTCGGTACAGGATCGACGGAGTCTGCGTGGAGAGGGATAATATACCCAAGAACATGCAGAACCCGGTTTTGGCCCGAGTTAAGATACTTTCAGGCATGGATATCGCCGAAAGAAGGCTTCCCCAGGACGGCCGTATTAAAAGGAACATAGACAATTCAGACATTGACTTTCGTGTATCCTGCCTGCCGGGTTATCACGGTGAAAGCACGGTTCTTCGTATCCTGAAACCTGAGGCGGTCAATATCGGCATTCAGTCGCTGGGCTTTGAAGCAGCTGACTACAAAGTATTCCAGAACATTATTAAAAGACCAAACGGCATATTCCTTGTTACCGGCCCGACAGGTAGTGGTAAAACAACGACTCTTTATTCGGCCCTTAAGGAACTCAACAGGCCCGACAAGAAGATCATCACCGCTGAGGACCCGGTCGAGTATAACGTAGCCGGTATTAACCAGTGCCAGATCCGAACCGAGATCGAGTTGACTTTCGAGAAAATACTTCGTTCAATGCTGCGTCAGGCACCGAACATCATTCTTGTTGGTGAGATTCGTGACGGCATCGTGGCCGATATCGCTATTCAGGCGGCACTTACAGGGCACCTCGTGTTCAGCACGCTTCACACCAACGACGCGCCGAGCGCGATAACACGTTTGACAGATATGGGCGTTAAGCCTTTCCTTGTGGCAAGCTCTATTCAGGCGATCATGGCCCAGCGTCTTGTCAGGGTTATATGCGAAAAATGCAAAGTAGTGGACGAACATCCTGACCCGAAACTTTTGAGAATACTGAATATAACCCCCGAGGACCTCAAGAAGAATAAGCTTTATAAAGGCCAGGGCTGCGGGGCATGCCAGGGAACCGGCTTTAGAGGCAGGCTTGCTATCTTCGAGATGCTCGAAATGAATAATGAAGTAAGGGAGCTTGCTTTTGCTCGGGCTCCGACAATGCAGATAAGAAAAGCCGCCGTAGCAACCGGCATGAAACCGCTGCTTGAAGACGGAAAACTTAAGGTATTCAGGGGTGTCACTACACTATCAGAAGTGGCTAAACACGCCCAGGCGGAAGAATAATTATTTTTTGAGTAATAATAAGGAATACAAATGGCAACAGTTCACATCGATAGATTGCTTGAAGCCTGCATAAAGATGGGCGGTTCCGACCTGCACCTTGTTGTCGGCAGGCCGCCTGTTCTGCGTATGAGCGGCAGGCTCAGGTCACTTGATACAAAGGTCCTTGAACCCGACGATACAGTAGCGTTAATGAAAAGTATCACCCCGGAAAAAAATCAGCAGGAGCTGCAGGAGCAAGGCGGAACGGACTATGGTTTCGCATTTGGCGACGCGGGCAGGTTCAGAACCGCAGTTTTCAGGCAAAAAAGTCATATTTCAATGGTTCTGCGTCTTATTCCAAGTGAGCTGCTTTCGTTTGAGCAGATCGGACTGCCAAAAATATGCGGTGCCCTTTGCCGCAGGCCGAGGGGACTTTTCCTTGTTACCGGACCTACCGGAAGCGGAAAAACAACCACCCTTGCAAGCATGATCAACTATATTAACGAGACGCTGGATCGACATATTATTACGGTCGAAGAGCCCATTGAGTATTACCACATGCACAAGAAATCGATCATCAATCAGCGTGAAGTGGGCCTTGATGTGCCGTCTTTTGCAGAGGCTTTGAGAAGAGCTTTAAGGCAGGACCCGGACGTAATTCTTGTGGGCGAATTGCGTGATCTGGAGACAATGGAGGCCGCTATCAGTGCAGCAGAGACGGGACACCTTGTATTTGGGACACTTCATACCACTGGATGCCAGGGCACGATCAACCGTATTATCGATGCATTCCCAGTCAGTCAGCAGGAACAGATAAGGGTTCAGCTCAGCACAAATATGATCGCTGTGCTCAGTCAGTGTCTATGTCCTAAAAAGACAGGCAAGGGCAGGGTCGCCGGATTTGAGTTCATGGTAGTTACGCCTGCAATCGCAAACCTTATCCGTGAAAACAAGGTTTATCGTTTAGAATCGAGTATTCAGACAGGTAAAAAGCTCGGTATGCAGCTTCTCGACGACCATTTATGGGAACATTACTCCAATGGACGTATTTCACTTGAAGAGATGCTCGACAAAGCCAGGAACCCATCGGACATGCTTGAAAAAGCTCAGCAGCAGGATTCTACCTTAAAGGGTAAGGGCCTTAAGAGCGAGCTGGATAATTACGGTGATGTGTTAAAATCTTAATCTTTTGGAACAAAAAATTAAAAATATTTATCAAGGGCGAGGAATTTTAAAACTCGCCCCTTTTTATTACTTTTTGCAGTTTTATCACTGATTTTGGTGACTTATCTGTAAATAATTAATGTGCAATATGTTTCACATACAAGGTGTCTTGTCTGTAATCCTCTTGTCTAAGAGGATTTATGTGCGTATAATTAAATAGAGAGTTGAAGAATTCTCGGAGATTTGAATTATGGCTAAATTACCTCCAATTGAACAGTTGAAAGGCCGGACGCTTGGCAGGATACTTATTAAGATGGGTATGCTGACCAGAGAGAAGGTTCACGAATGTCTTAAAGTTCAGAAAGAAAAAGAGGGAAAAGTTAAACTGGGTCAAGTATTGCTTGAACTTGGCCTTATCAAAGAAAGGGACCTCAAGGTCGCACTCTCTGCCCAGCGCGGCATGGAGTACATCGACCTGAGCATGATCGATATACCAAAAGAGGTTATAGACCTTGTTCCTGCTCAAATGGCGAAAACATATCGCATTATCCCTCTTGAGCATGACAAATCAAAAAACGAGCTTACGGTCGTACTGGACAATCCCGACAACTTTCGGGCCACAGACGATCTAAGCACGCTGATGGGCTTTACTGTAAAGGCAAAAGTTTCCGACCCGGAAGCCCTGGATACCGCGATCAGTGCGAATTACCCTGAAGAAGAGGAAAGCATCAACGAACTGCTAAGTGCGCTGCAGGGCGACAAGGAACTCAGCGAATTCGAGGGACGCGGTCACAGTATCGACCTTGATGAGCTAAAGGAACTGGCCGACTCGAACCCCGTTAAGAAACTGCTCAACCTAGTGCTTCTTCAGGCCATTCGCGACAAGGCATCGGACATCCACTTCGAGCCTTTCGAGGATGAATACAAAATGAGATACCGTATCGACGGTGTGCTGTACGAAATGGTTCCGCCGCCGAAACACATCGCTATGGCCCTGAGCAGCCGAATAAAAGTAATGGCTGATCTCGACATTGCCGAACGAAGGCTGCCCCAGGACGGTCGTATCCCGCTGATGGTGGGCGGCAATCCCGTGGACCTTCGTGTGAGCGTTCTGCCAACTATATTTGGTGAAAGCGTGGTGCTTCGTGTTCTCGACAGGAAGCAGGTCGACCTTACACTGGATATGCTTGGGCTCCGTGAAAGTGACGCAGAGAGCGTACACGAGCTTATTCGCAAGCCCAACGGAATTGTTATCGTAACAGGTCCTACCGGCTGCGGCAAGACGACAACGCTCTACTCTTCGCTGAAAGAACTTAACACCATCGACCGCAAAATAATCACTACCGAAGACCCGGTCGAGTACGATATTGACGGCCTTGTACAGGTCCAGATGCACGCCGATATCGGCCTTACATTCGCCAGGTGTTTGCGTTCTATCCTTCGTCAGGACCCTGATGTGGTGATGGTCGGTGAGATACGAGACCTTGAAACCGCCGAAATCGCCGCCCAGGCCTCGCTTACAGGCCACCTTGTGTTCACCACTCTTCACACCAACGACGCCCCGAGCACAATAGCACGACTGGTCGACCTCGGACTTGAAACATTCCTTATCACAGCCACGCTCGAAGGGATCGTCGCCCAGAGGCTCGTTAGAAAGATATGCACCAACTGCAAGCGAGAATTCGAGCCGACAGAGGATATGCTCATGGAGATAGGGCTTACATTTGAAGATGTGGCCGGTCATAAATTCTACTACGGCAAGGGCTGCGAGCAGTGCAACAACACCGGGTACCGAGGCCGAATAGGTGTCTTTGAGGTAATGACCTTTAACGACGAAATACGCGACCTTATAATGAACAACGCCTCGACGAATGTCCTCCGCCAGGCGGCCAAGAAAAACGGAATGAAAATGCTGCGTGAAAACGGACTACAGCTTATATTCGAGGGTGCCACAACCATCGAAGAAGTAGTCAAGGAAACGCTTGCGTTTGAAGAAGTATAAAATAAAGACACGCCGAATCGTCGGCGAAATATTCAGGAGATTTTACGATGCCTGTATTTAATTTTGAAGCTCTCGACGCACAGGGAAACGAAGTAAAAGCCGAAATAGAGGCCTTATCAAGTAAAGAGGCCATCAGCAAGATACGCAACAAGGGTCTGTTTCCGACGAAAGTCAAGGCAAAAGGCGCCGCCAAGAAAGTAAAAGCGGGCGCTTCTGCCAAGGGCAAGTCCCGCAGGGGCTCCGGCGGCAAGGTGAAGCTAAAGGCAATAACCCAGTTTGCCCGCCAGCTTTCCACGCTCCAGGACGCGGGCCTGTCAATCCTGCGAAGCCTGCGCATCCTCGAACAGCAGCAAAAGGCCGGCACATTCAAAAAGGTGCTCGGTTACATGTGCGAGGACATCGAAGGCGGCTCGACACTGTCCGAGTCGATGGGCAAGTTCCCGCGAACTTTCAACCGGCTTTTCGTGAACATGGTTGCAGCCGGCGAGGTCGGTGGTGTTCTGGATGTCATTCTCAGCCGTGTCGCCGACTTTATGGAAAAGGACCAGCGCCTGAAATCAAAGGTTAAAGGCGCTATGGTTTACCCGGCTGTGGTAATGAGTGCGGCGCTTCTTATCGTGCTCGGTCTTATGATATTCATCATTCCCACCTTCGCCGAGGTGCTCTCGGATATGAGTGACGGCGAAGAAGGGCTGCCGGCGCTTACCCAGATTCTCCTGAATATCAGCAACTGGCTGCTCGGCAGAAAGGGCCTGAACGCCCTTATGGTCGTGCTGTTCCCGTTCGTTTTATTCACAATCGTCAAGCTGATTCGCCAGTTCCAGCCGGGCAGGTTCGTGCTGGACCATGTAACGCTAAAGACGCCCGTCGTGGGCAAGATAACGTATAAAACTTCCGTCGCCCGCTGGACCAGGACGCTTGGCACGCTCATCAGCGCAGGTGTCCCGATTCTCGAAGCGATCAACATTACCCGCGAAACCGCCGGCAACGAGGTCTACGCCAACATGCTCGGCAAGGTGCAGAACTCCATCCGCCAGGGCGACACGTTCGCCCAGCCGCTCAAGGCCTCAAAAACCGTCGACACTATCGTGGTCAACATGGTGGACGTGGGCGAGGAAACAGGTGACCTCGACAAGATGCTGGAAAAGGTTGCCAATAACTTCGACGAAGAAGCGGACGTGCTCGTTTCGTCGCTGATGTCACTGCTCGAGCCGGTAATGATTATCGTGCTCGGAGCCCTTGTGGGGACCATCGTCGTGGCGATGTTCCTGCCTATGGTAAAAATGATAACGGTGCTTATGTAAGGCCCGAACGTAAGAGACAACTGTAATAATTCTATATTGGAAAGGAAAATTAGAATGAGTGCAAAAGCCCCGAACAAAAAAGCCTTTACTATCGTTGAGCTGCTGACGGTTATGGGTGTTATCGCCATACTGATCGGCCTGCTGGTCCCGGCGCTGGGCCTGGTGCGTGACTACGCCAAGGAGATACAGCAAAGGGCGCAGTTCCACACGATCGAAGCTGCTCTTGAAATGTTCAACAACGATTTCGGCGAGTACCCGGAATCTTATGAAAACGATTTTGAAGCGTTTCCGCCGTCAATTTTAGGATCTGACACACATTACTACGGCGGAGCGCAGAAACTCGCCGAAGCCATGGTAGGGCTGGACTTTCTCGGTTATCATCCGAATTCCCTGTTCCGCGCGGATAATTATTTCCTCTCAGATGACCCCTATGTAACCGGAACAAACATGGAAGCCCTGCCTGTCTATCATGCCGAAGTACCCGATGTAGAATACGCCAGTGGCACGACTCTTGAAACAGCAGCGGAAAATATCCAGGCAAGGAAAGGGCCTTACATAGACCTCGAATACGCCAACGCCTATAAGATGTATGATATTTACGACATTGCTGATCTTACTGCCGCCGGCTTCAAAACTACCGACAGCTCCGATAGGAACCTTGCGTCTATTGTCCTGACCGATGTATTCACCAAAAAACGGGAGACGGGCCAAAAAACCGGCATGCCGATACTTTACTTCCGGGCAAGGGACGAATACATCGAGCAGGACAGCTTAGCGGACACTGCGGGAGGTGCGGCTACTTATGACGACGATATTTATAATCTTGACGACAATCTCTTTACGCTGCAGCTCGGAACACCGGAAGGAATAGTTCACCCCCTTGTTGAAAACTCAACTGGGGTTACCGCCTCCTACAGCATTGATACTGATGACCTTGAGAGATTCGACAAGATGATAATCAACCCGAAGGTTACGGCGGTAACCAGGCCTTTCCGCGCCGAGTCCTATATACTCATAAGCGCCGGCAAGGACGGGCTTTTCGGAACACCGGACGATATCTTCAACTTCACAAAAGAACAGTAATACCTGAACGGCAAATATTAACGGGAGCGCAATTGAAACACGGCCCGAAAAAACTGAAAGCCTTTTCGCTCATGGAGCTTCTGACGGCCCTTGCGATAGTAACTGTCCTGACGGCAATGGTCCTTCAGGTCGGCAGGCGCATGGTCCAGCAGGGCAAAGAGAGACTTACCGAAAGCTCCATCGGGATCATCGTAACTGCGCTTGAGCAGTATTACGAATTCTACAGCCGGTTCCCGTTCGAGGCCGTATTCGACCCGGATGCCACCCCGGAGCCGCTGTATTTTGACTACGAGGATTTAGAGGCGCATCTTGCGGACAGCTTAAATGCCGACAGTGTTGAAATAACCGAACCGGTTCCGAGTGAAGATATTGACCCGTATGCTTCGAGTATAGCGCTGTTTTTCTCACTGGACAGGTATCCGCAAAGCCGCAGACTTATAGGGACCATAACAGAGAGCATGGTCAGTTCACGGCTTGCCGACAGGCAGGATATGAAATGCAAGGTCAAATACTCCTCAGGCACTGACGAAATCCGCGGTTTGCAGGCCTTTGTCGACGCGTGGGGCAATTCGCTGCGCTACGAGTATGACAGTTCGGCTGACAGTTTCCCGTTAATAACCTCGCCCGGGCCCGACGGTGTATTCGGCAGCGGCGACGATGTAGCAAGCAGATAACCTTATATTAATAAGGGGAAAAAATGTATAACAATACAACAATGACGAAAGCAAAAGAGGGCTTTACGCTTATCGAGCTTCTCGTGGTCATGAGCATTATCGCGTTGCTTATCGGTATACTCGTGCCGGGCATGCGCGGCGTAACAAAGATGGCCAAAGAGCTCAAGCAGAAGTCGTACTTTCACAACATGGATGTGGGGCTTAATCTTTTCCGCGAGGACTTCGGCAACTTCCCGTCCTCCGATGCGCAAGGCAGCGGCGGCAACGGCCAGATCACCGGTGCACACCACCTTGCCGAGGCAATGGTTGGCAGGGACGGGCGAGGCTTCGAGCCGACCCAGAACAGGATATGGAACTATCCCGGCCAGGCCGACGCGAGAACCCCCGACGACCTTTACCAGACCGACAGTGACGACTCGCTCGAAAGGCGCAAGGAACTTTATATCGACCCCAAGGACATGGGACTTGTGGACCTTTCGGAGATTTACAGTGACATTAAAGTTAATGACGGGGATTATACATGTTACGATTCGACGACGGGTCCGGCACCGGTGTTCACTGACGTGTTCGAGCGCAGGATGGCCGAAACGGCAGCCGGGGACAAGCTCAAAGTCGGAACACCTATTGTTTACTTTGTCGCCGACGACACCAGCAGTCTTTTCCGTGAAATGGAGGACAAGCCCTCTACCCCGTTTAACGAAACCACGGAAACTTCAATGTGGATTTACGACTACCAGGACAATCAGTGCATTTTCAACCTGCCCGGCCTGAAGGACGGAAGCCAGCATAAGTATGATTTCGAATACCAGGAGGGCGACCCGGCGATGCACGGTAACGACCTTTTTTACGAGGCGATCACCAACCCGGAAGCGACCCGGCAAAGCACCGTCAACAGTTCTATATATTTCCGCAAGCCCTACAATGCTCGTTCGTTTTTGCTGATATCTGCGGGCTGGGACGGCATATTCGGTACAAAAGACGACGTTCAGAATTTCGGAGAATAACCCGGCAGGCGGCTTAACCGCCGGGAAAGGAAAGAAAATGAAAAATATAATACCACGGAAAAGCGAAAGAGGTTTTACACTTATCGAGATAATGACCGCTGTCGGTATCGTCGCGGTGCTTCTGGCGCTGCTTATACCCGCGCTGGGGCTGGTGCGTGAAACGGCAATGGAAGCAAAGCAGCGGGCACAGTTCCACGCGATCGATATATCACTCGAAACCTTTAAGCTGGACTACGGCGACTACCCGGAGTCGACAGACAACCAAAGGGACCTGGCTTTAGGCACACACCCCCCTACGCACAACGACCTTTATTATTGCGGGGCACAAAAGCTCGCCGAAGCAGTTGTCGGATGGGACGGGTTCGGATTTCACAGGGATTCTATATTTGACGCCGCAGGTCAGGACTGGAATGATGAACTTGTATATTTGGACTGGAATGACCCGGCTCTTACCCAGGATGAAATAGATGACAACATTGCAGAAAGGACCGGCCCTTATATCGAGCTTGAAAAAGCGAACGCCACGCTGCTTAACGATATCGTTTACGACTGGCAGTTCAATGACGCCAGCTGGAACAACGGGATCGAACGCGAGACTTTTATTTTAAGCGATATGTACGGAGCTACAAAAAATATTACGACCGACAAGAAAGCAGGTATGCCCATTCTTTATTACAAGTCGTCGGGCAAACCAAAGCACGTACCCGGCAGTTATGATTACTCGCTGGGAACGGGCGTACAAACCTGCACTTTCAATGTGCTGGACAATGCTTCAATAGTATATATTGACACCCAGAACGACACGGTACACCCGATGAATGGTTACGACTCAGGCGATTGGGCCCTTTTCTATCAAATGACGAGTAATCCGAATTATACAAATCCGCAGAGACCCTATAACGCCGAGACTTATATATTGCAGTCCGCCGGCCCGGACGGTTTGTATGGAACAATGGACGATGTGTTCAACTTTGAAAAACAGAGTAAGTAAACAGTAACCTTAGTGCCCGGAAACGGATGTTTATGAAACCGGTGGTACAAAAAAGACATAAAGGCTTTACGCTCCAGGAAGTGCTTGTCGCAGCGGCGGTCGTGGTTATCATGATGGGTATCGCGATCCCCGCGACCCGGCAGATAATGAAGTCCTTCCGCTCCGAAAAGGGCCTGCGAAGTGTGATAAACGCAGCGCTTACCTCCGCACGGGCAAGGGCCGCAAGCGAAAGCAAATACGCAGGCGTCCGCTTCCAGCAGGACAAAAATGGCCGGCAGTATATGATTTTCATAATTGAAAACAGCGACCCGACATATATACCTTCCGATGATGTTGCTTTAAGCTGCGCTTTCAAAGCAGTCGACGGAGTCAACCCTGTAAAACTCCCTGCGTCCGTAGGCGTTATGTCATTAAAAGTTCGCAGCGACCATGCAAATATAGACCCCGACCCGGCAAATCCTGAAGTGGACGTTACCGACGCGATTTTGGATAACACGTTTCCTGCAAATATGCTGGACGGCAAAAACATAAATTTCACCGACGCGACCACGTTTTCAATTATTTTCAGTCCGCAGGGCATGCTTGCGATGCAGCCGGTCCTTATCTGGCCCAAACAACCTTTGCCATCAAACCAGACGAACGATCTCAAAGACAGCGTTTTTAACAACTACAACAACGTTTACGACGACGACCCGGAAAACCCGGCGATGTTTTTAATGGACGCCTATCCTGACCGCGGGCTGGGCCAGGAGAAATCGCGGCAGCAGTTCGTTATCTTCAACAAGGAAGACTACGACAGCGCGCCGGTGGGATCAAAATACAGCGAGTACATAGAGAACCTTGAACCGCTGTACGTAAGCCCCTACACGGGCAGGATAATCAATACGAAAACTCAGAATTGACGAAAAGTTATGCGTAATATACTAACACAAAAAGGTTTTTCGCTTACCGAGGTCCTGATGGCCGCGGGGATTCTCGCCATAGGCTTTATGCTGGTGGCCACGACTTTCCCGGTGGGCGTTGCGCTTACGGCAAGGGCGACGGAGCGAACCATCGCCGCGCAGGTCGCTAACGAGGCTTTCGCGAAAATCAAGCTCTACGGCATCGAGCCCAACCCGGACGGAAACCCCGTCTGCGTGGACTTTTACGACATCGCGGGCAGGTTCTACACGGACAATGACAGTATCGGCGCAAACGAGGAATCATACGCCGATAAAATGTTCGCCTTTCCGAGTGTGCACAGTTATCTCAGACCCGAGGACAAAAAATACCACTGGTCGGCACTGTGCAGGTATGTCGACGCGAGCACTGCACAGGTAACCGTTTTCGTCAGCCGCCTGACCGGCGCCGGGCAGGTTCTTTATCCTCATCCGTTCGACCCGAAGAATCCAGATCTTTACGTCGAAAGACCGCGGCCTATAAGGATAAAGATAGATTCTGACGCAGCCGATCTGACTCAAAACGAAATTCTCGTCCATGACGATGATTATATTGTCGCAGCAGATGAAGTGCCGCTGTGCGAATATATCGAAGGCGAATGCACACTTATTGAAGAATCAACGGGGATACCGCTTATTGTTATCGAAAAAAGCGATTACATTAACGACGACCCCTCTGCCGGCGACCCGCCCAGGAAACTGACACTTTCTAAAGCCTCGCCGGTCAGTGGTGATTTTTATGTTTACGCAATACCCAAATCCTCCACAGGCAACAACCGTTACCCGTGCATCCATACCGCACAATATACGATTACAAACCCAACTGTCGAGCCGGTAAGTAAAAAGGTTCCCGGCGACCCGGATGTATGCTTTATTTTGCGGTGGGATTACACTGCCGATGCTGCGGTTGACTACGACCGCGGGCCCGATCTCGACCTTGTTGTCACACGGGACGACGGAACGGATCAGGAAACACTGCCAGATTATACCGACGCAGACGGGGACCTGGTTTACGAATTCGGCCCTACCCCGATTTTCGGCGGGATAATGACACACGATGACAGCGGGGACTACGAATATCTCGATCCTGACGGAGAACCGAAAACCCGCGGCGACGGCGGCGGGCCGGAGAGAATATACTGGCCCTTATTCGAAGACTCAGCTTACTACACCATAACCGTAGTCGACACCGGAAATCCTGCAGGATGGAGCGGAACACTGAACTCCTACACACTTGAAATATATATAAACGGAACACTCGCTGACAGTAAAACACAGTCAGATTTTACGGGTATGCCCGATAACTGGACAATCGATCCGAGTACTTATGAATTACTATTACCATAACAAAAAAGCATTTACCATAACAGAGCTTCTCGTGGCCATCGCCCTGCTTGCGGGGATCATGGTCGGTTCGGGGCTGGTGTTCAGCAAGGCCGTCGAGACCCAGCAGATATCCAGCGCGACATCGGAAATAACCCAGAAGTACCAGGCAATCTGCAGGCAGCTTGACACCGACTTCGGCGGACTCCGCAAAGACGGCGAAATTTTCCTTGTATGGATGCCGGTTTGGGACCCGGAACGTGAGCGCTATGTAAATTTCGACAGGATCATGTTCTTTGCAGACGGCAGCTTTCAATCTTATACAAACCCGGACCTGCTGCCAGGGAATCGTGCAAGGTTAAATTACATGATAGCCAGAAATTCCGAGGATTACAGGCCGCAGGATTGGGATTCCGTAAATGGCAGATTTTATATGGACAAGCAAGAAAGAATACTTGCACGAAGCCAACATTTTTACACTGCAGAGGTCGGCCTCGACGTATTCCCTGACATGGGCGGTTGGAATATCGATGAATTTCAAGATAATGAAGAATCTCTCGAATATCAAACAATGACAATGAATGACTGGGTAAACCTATTCGACACAGGGCCTGGGCCAAGCCCTGAAAAGAGTGACATTATGGCTATTATTACAGATATTATATTGTTACTGGACCCTGATACCGAAACACCTTACGGCACGATAGCTCCGGCTGACAACAGACCGATGGGTACACTTGCCGACCTTGACGATATTTCCACCTATCATAACATATTGGCTCCGGGCATCAGTGAATTCAAGATTCAAGCTTGGTATGAACCAGAACAGAGATGGTTTCCTGAAGTAAATCCGGACAATGATGTTGCAGGCGACTTAACAGATTCAGACTTCGAGTATGATACAACAGATACTACAAAGCTTTCGGGTGAAAGTTTAGGCATCTGGTACCCCTTTGGATATATCGGTTCATGGTCTGTGCCTACAGTCTTTCCTATGGATTCGGCAAGCTTTGACAATATCCCCGGTCTGGGTAAGGCTTTCAAGTTCACTTTCACGATTCATGACAGCGGGGGAGTTTTTCCGGATGGTAAAACTTTCAGTCATATAGTTTATATTGATTAACAGGAGCTGAAAAATGTTTATAGCTCGCATAAAAACAGTACGCCGCCGGCAACGCGGTTCGGCGTTTATAATGACCGTGGTTCTCTCGGTCCTGCTTGCGGTTATCGGTGTCTTTTTCGTTACCGCCTCTCGCGTTAACGATATGGCTGCGGGTGCCTCGGCTGACCAGTACGAACTCGAATCTGCCGCCGAAGCGGTGACCGGAATGATAAGCAATGTCCTTGTAGAAGACCTCTACGGCCCCGAGCCCGGGGCAGGCTTGCAGCAGAACCTTTTGGCGCCGCCAAGCGCCGAAGGCTCACTTTTGGATGTTCATGGAAACAGCATTTATGACTATGATTACGTAAGCGATGAGGATAAATATTACAATGAGCCCTGGGACTCGCCGGCTAAGGACGAGTGGCTTGCCGATATCGAACCCTACAACGCCGATCCGGGCGGTTATGATTTTGACTGGCGGTATATTTCGGACCTTACCCGAGTACTCACCGACACCGAAAGGACACTTGTGCCCGAACCTGTCGGAACCGATCACCCCCCTGCCGGTGCAGGCGTGCCCGCAGACGCGGACGGCGACGGTGTTACGGACTCCCGCTGGTTCATGCTGGACAATATTTTCACCAGCAATGGCGACAACTGCTACGCTGCGGTGCGAATTATCGACAACTGCGGCATGCTCAACCTGAACACCGCCTATGACATAACACCGGACAGCGACGGGTCGTATCTTACAAGTGTCGATTACCACGCCTTTTTGCGGGGCGATGACAGGGACCCGGATAATGTCGGCAATATCATGGATGCAAGATACCCTGACAGTATCGATTTGCCGAGCACCTGGCCTTACTCAGAAGAAAGCCAGAAGATGTGGCAGGATTATGTCTTCGATATTGAGAACCCGGACCCGATGTGCAGCTTTTTCGACATATCCGACGAACTGGAGATGCGGAACCGATACCTGCTGACAAGCCTTGCGATTGCACGGTTTGAGAGAGAAGGACTTGGCGAGGTAGACCCAATCGGCTATGCTACCTTTGACTGGGGTAGGGGACAGTTTACACCGGGATGGAATACACACCTGCGTGTAAAGAGGATACCTTATTCTGAGGAGGACTTTTACGACGGCAACAGCGAATGGAAGGACGCAGACAATCGCTGGCTGTGGCGTGTGGACCACAGAAACTTCGACAGTTCATCCGGGCCGTTGGATTCCGATAATGCCTGGAAATACGACAGAAGACACGTATGCACATTCTACAGCTTCGACAGGCAGATAAGGAGAAGGGAATATCCGGCACTTGATAATTCTGTTTCACCTTATATATGCAAACCAAGTGAGCTCAATAAAGTTTTGCTTGAAATGAACGAAGAATTTTACCTTGAGTTAGTTGATGAAAGTCTTTATTTAATGGATGAAGGTCCTTTTATCGCACCTCACAGAAAGCCCGGTTTTAGTTATAATATTTTTCCAGATGACATCTTTATAGACGAAATTAATGATGTTGTATACGGCACTCATCAGGCCAGAATAGATATCATACGCCTGCTTTATGGTCTTAAGTACTACTTTATGGTTGTCGAAGGAATGGACCATAACGAATCAGCAAAAAAAGCCGCTCAAATTGTCGTTAATATTGTCGATTACAGTGACCCGGATAGTTCCCAAAAAGTAAACCCTCTGCCAATTGGCTCCGATCCGACTATTTTCGCTGATAATACGGTTAATATTGATGATCTCCAAAAAGCTGACGATCCAAGCTATATTAATAAAAATGTTATAAATAATATCTTCAGAAATATTACATCATTTTCAATTCCTTTATCCGCTTTAGCGGGCATACATGATATTGAGTTCGGCCTTCCTGATACTCTTACTGTTTACGGTTACGAAAAACAGCCTTTCATTTCCGAGATCGCCAGGTATTATCAAGCCGGTTCACCTCCCACTGAATATTACGCGATCGAGCTCAGCAATCCTTACGACAGCCCTATCGAACTCGGCGGCTGGCAGGTAGAGGTCGGCGGCAGTGTTGTGCACACTTTCCCCGCAGGGTATACCATCGAGGCAAAAGACAGCGGGATACCGGGCAGAATCGTAATCACCGACAACGGCCCGGGCTGGTACGACACCGCGTCTCCGCGCAGCAAGGGAATATTCACCAGCTTCCAGATAAACAGCGGCGATAATGTATACCTCAAACGGCCCGACCCGGCAAATCCCGGTTCGTTTATTACCGTTGACAAAACAACCACTGACCAGGCTAATGATATTAACGATGGCACAGTCCCGCTGAAAACCTCCCAGCGGGATGAAAGAGGTTTTCGCGCATCCAACCAAAGCTATTACGGAACCCCAGCAAACGACCCCAACAACACAACCTGGCCGGTATCGCTGGGCAAGGCAAGCGGATTTGAATATCCGAACTCCGAAAGTTACCCCCTGCCCGTGGATAACAGCGGCCGGGGCCTGACCACGCTTGAGGGGCTTGTCTCCGTCCTCAAGGTCGGAAGCAGTGCGGCAAAAACGATCACCGAAGAGATAGCCGGTGCAGCTCTCGAAAGCGATATCCGTTTCGACTTCACCGACACCGACACCCGCAAGGTGTTCGAGTACGTAACGATACTAAATCGTGACGAGGGCACACTGCCGGGCAGGATCAACATCAACACCGCACCGATGTACGTATTGCGAGCAGCGATACCGATTAACCAGGAACTTGACCCCGGACTAACAGAGGCAGAGGAGACATGGAACTGGAACGAACTTGCCGAGGCTGTCTATGCTAAAAGGTACGAAGCAGGCGGCAACTCTTTCGAGAACGTTTGCGAGCTTATCGACCTTTCGGAATTTAACACGCCGCGCGACGGAAGCGACTTCGACAACGCCGTAGAAAAACACAGCATCCTGTCCCAGGTCTTCAATAAATACACCGTTCGCAGCGATGTATTCACGGCGTATATACTCGTGAGGCTGGGCGAAGAAGGTCCGATGAAACGCTGGACAGCGATCTTTGACCGCAGCGGTGTTACCGGCCCGGATGACAGGCCGAAGATTGTCGCTATGCACCCTGTACCCAACCCTCGGTAACGCAGCCGCTTAATCAGCAGGGGCAGGTGTTGGAACCGGTTCAGGGCCGGGCATATCTTTGCCGTCCTGCGGCGCAGCAGCTTGTTTCATACTATTGAAATACTCGACTATCTCAAGCAAATGCTGCCTGGGAAGCGCGATTTCGGTCGTGATCGAACCATCGCCGACCTTGCCCGCTGCGGCAAGACAGCTTTGCGACTGCGGGGTCGATTGTGCGATTTTCTCGAGCATCTCGGCTGCGTGCGGGTTAGCTTGCCCGATATGCGGCATGAAGTAAAGGCCGCCTGTCATTGCGCGAAGTATGTTGAACGACGCCACAAAATCCGCATCCGCCGCACCGGGCAGTGTCTGGATAACAGTCTTCATGTCACCGCTGGGCCTGACAGGAATGAACCGTTTGGTCTTGTCGATAAGCCCGGTCATTTTATCCTCGCAGTCCGGGCCCATATAAAAGAGCATCATGTCGTTAACGAAAGCCAGATTATAAGCGGCGTCTTTATACATCTCCGCAGCCAGTTTCATGCCCTGAGCCCGGGGATCGTTTGGGTCGGCGGCAACGGGCTGTTTTATATCAAACTTTACCATGTCCACCTCGGTGCCGGCAAGCTGCATAGCGGCAGGCTTCAGCTCGAGCGACATCGGCATGTTAAAGAGCCTGTAAATGTCATTTGCCGCAGGTATCGCTTTTCGTACAAGCGCCCTGCTTTTTTCCGTATCCTGAACCCGAATTACCTCAACGATTTCCATAGGCGGAGTGCCGGGCATGTAGGAAAAACTAAACGCCATCTCATCACCGACCACATCGAGCCAGCCTGCCATTAACTCATTTAACATTGTAAGCTGGTCGGACCCTGCCTGAGTAGGGAATATCCGGGAAAGTGCGTCCAGAAACATGCTGTTGAATTTTTCGGCAAAAACGCGGTTTGTTTTCAAGGAACAGTTTACGACAGCTGGTTCGTCGAGAAAACCGGCCAGTTTGAAGCCGGGCGTATTATCCGGGTCCGGCACGAGCATCGCTGCCATATCAGTGCCCGCACGAGCCGTCAGCGTCTTTTTAAGGTGCAGAACTTCCGTGCCGGGCTCGAGGTTGATGCTCAGCGAGTCGAGCTCGGCGAGTGATTTTGAGAGAAGCTCGAGGTAAACCATGAGCATTTTTGCGTTTGCCGCCTGATCCGGGTTTGTCGCCGAGGAGAACATTATCATCTGCCTGGCCATGTTCACCATGTTCTCAAGCTGCATAGCGTAGCGGTCGTACATGCCGCCTATATTCGCATAAGCCCATACACCCGGCGAAGCCGCATCCTGCAAGTGCTGCGCCGTCAGTGCGGAGCGCAAGGACCAGTCGGCAGGTGTGGTTTGACGCAAAATATCCTTTTTGTAGCTCATTAGAGCGGCCTGATGCTTTTCGGGTGTAACAACGGCGTAGGTTTTGCCCGAAAGAACCAAAAGCGAAGCACCGCCCATCGGTGTGGTCGCCGGAAGGTTATAAACACCTTCCTGCTGGGGAACCTGCGCGAGGGATTCGGAAAACTTGCCGGCATCTGCAAGCGGCACGAAGATCAGGTACGGGCCCGGCTGAAAAGTCGTGATCTTCTGCCCCGGCCCTTCTGCCGGAAACATCACGACGGCGAATGTGCCTTTCGTATCCACGCCCACAAGCTGCGGACTGCCGAGAAGCTGGGCGATCTGCATCTTGAGGAACATATTGAAGCTTAACGGGGATATGCCCATTAAATACTGGTCGGCGTTGTAGAGCGTGCCGTCAAGGTCGTTAATCTTTAGACAAACCGCGGCATCTGCCGGGATAAGTTCGAGAAGATCCGAACCTGCGGTCTCAGCCGTTGCCGATAGAGCCGGCAGCAAGCCGATCATTGCACAAAAAACACATACACTGACGATTTTCTTAAAAGTAGAAAACATAAACCACTCCGTATTTGAAATAATTATTTAAGCATCTCGATTATTTTGGGATGAACGTTTTTATTTGCCCCCAGTATGCGAAACGACGATCCGTCGTAGTTGTCAAGGTCCACTGGGAAAAGGCCGCCGCCCTGAAGGTCGGTCATTACCCCGCCTGCGTTTTGTATTATCAGCGCCCCTGCCGCAAAATCCCACAGCCGGGGCATCGTCGTCATAGCCCCCACTAACGAGCCTTTTGCAACGTATGCGAGGTGAAGCGCGGTCGTGCCGAGGTTACGGAACCGGCAGCGTTTCATAATTTCTGTGACTTTCGGCCAGGCGTCGGGCTCGATGTGGTTATCTACGGCGAAGCTGCTGAACTCGTTGAAGTCCTCATCGCTCGTGTGAATGGTAGAATAATTAAGCTGCGAATGGTCGTCGCCGGCGGCGGTGAACATCGATTCAGTTGCAGGGTCGAAAACAACTCCCACGATAGGCCTGCCCTGGTGCATAACCGCGACCGAAACGGAAAACCCAAGCAGTCCGTGGGCGTAGTTATTGGTTCCGTCTATCGGGTCTATAACCCACCATATCTGGTCCGAGCCCCTCGGAAACTGTTTCAGCATCCGGCCGCCGCTGCCCTCCTCGCCGATAAATCCGTGGTCGGGGTAGGTCTCCTTCACACGGTCGATGATGATTTTCTGACATATAGCGTCCGAGGCAGTTACCATCTCCTTGCCGTTTTTGATCTCTGAACTCACGTAACTAATGTCTTCCATGGCACGCTGGCCGGCGAGCCTGGCTGCAACAACAGCAACTTCAAGCATTGCGCTGATATCGGCATATTCAAGTTTCATAAACTCTTCCGCAAAAGCAAATAATTTCAGTGTCAATTGCCAACCTGTCGCCCCCTGACGGGCTTGACAATAATTAAACAGCCGGATATTCTAACATAACAATGAAACAAAGCCAACAACCAAGTTCCGATAAAAAACAGATTATCGCACCCAAAACCCGAATGTGGGCTGGATTATGCTTTCTGCTGCTGCTCTCGGTTTTCGCACTGATATGGGCAATCAGCCGGGGATGGGTGACGGGTGCGCTGGTTTTCGGTGCCTGCGGGTTCAAACAGTCGACCGGATACCCCTGTCCCGGGTGCGGTGTAACAACTGCACTTACAGAATTTATTAAAGGAAATATGGTTCAGGCCTTTATTATTCAGCCCGCCGGGGCGTTTTTAGGCCTCATGGCAGTAGTTTCAGCTATTTTTTCTTTACTTATCGCATTGTTCGGTGTAGATTTTGGGATTTTACGGGTCGTTACGACCGGGACGTTCTTGAAACGTCTTTTGTTGACTCTGCTTGTCGTGTTTTTGGCAGGCTGGGCCGTTACTTTATCCCGTGCTTTTGTGGAAAACAATGCATTTAAGTAATTACAATTTAAGATGGATAAAACAGGCAATTCGGGCAGGTAAGTGCCCTGTTGTAATCTTGCTTGCTGTATTCATGATTTTGGCCTCCGGCTGCAATGTAGGCGGGGTTCTGGGTGAGCCGACATCCAGTGAAAAAAAAATACCAGCAGAGTATGACATCTCTAAACATAAAGACAGCCGGGTTTTGATACTCGTCGATGAGGCGCGGTCAAGCGGGGCGACATACAAAGACAGCCTCGAACTTGCAGAGACCCTTGAAGCGTACCTGATCGACAAAACCAGGCTCAAGGGTGAACAGATAATTCTTCAGGACGATTCAAAGCTGTCTAATATAACGGAATACCAGTTTTCAAAGATGCCGGTCGAGGATGTCGCAAAGGTTGCCAAAGCGGATATAGTGATTTATGTCGGCTTGCTTGAGTTCGAGATGTACCAGGCGGGCATGAAGGATTATTACAGCGGGTCAATGGCCGCCAGGGCAATGATCTTCGACTCGACAGGGAAAAGGCTCTGGCCTGTCAGTATGGACGGCAAGCCGGTACATGTTGCGGTGGAACTGGAAACCAAGGGAAGAGCTTTGGCGATGGCAAGGATGACCACCGCCGCGGCCCACTGCATTGTCAGGTATCTGTACAACTGCCCCAAGGACCAGTTTGATATAAGAGAAGAACAAAAGGAATACGAAATGTACAGTTGGTAATAATTTTTTTGGAGTGTGCGAATATGTATAAAATTTTGATCACGGACAAACTCGCCCAGGAGGGCATAGACCTTATCAACAGCATCGACGGTTTCGAGGCCGTCGTAAAAACCGGTATAAGCGAGGACGAACTGTCATCGATTATAGGTGACTATGACGGTCTGATCATTCGAAGCGCAACAAAAGTAACACCGAAGGTGCTCGAAAACCCCGGCAAGCTTAAAGGCGTAGCCCGCGCCGGTGTAGGTGTCGACAACATCAACATCCCCGAGGCGACCAAGAAAGGCGTAATCGTGATGAACACCCCGGGCGGAAACACCTTAAGCGCCGCCGAGCATACGATGGCGATAATGCTTGCACTTAGCCGCAATGTCGTACCGGCATGTCAGAGCATGAAGGAAGGCGCATGGGACCGCAAAAAGTACATGGGCAACCAGCTCAACAACAAGGTCCTTGGTGTGATAGGCCTGGGCAGGATCGGCATGGCAGTGGTAAACATGGCTTTGGGTTTCGGTATGAAAATTATCGGGTATGACCCGTTCGCCGCCCCGAAAGAGGCAAAAGAAATGGGTGTAGAGGTAACAGACGACCTTGAGAAGATTTACCGCGAGTCGGACTTCATCACTCTGCACCTTCCTCGCAATGAGCAGACACTTAATATGATCTCCGCCGAGCAGTTTAAGATGATGAAGCCTAACTGCCGGATAGTCAACTGCGCACGCGGCGGGATTATCAATGAAGACGACCTCTATGACGCCCTCGAAGCAGGCACCATCGCAGGTGCGGCCCTTGACGTTTTCGCACAGGAACCGCCCGAGAACAAGCGTTATGAGAACATCCCGAACTGCCTGGTTACCCCCCACCTCGGTGCAAGCACGCTCGAGGCACAGATTGAAGTTGCCGTCGAGGCAGCGGAAATACTCGCCGACGCAATCAAAGGCGGCCCTATTCGCAATGCGCTTAACGCGCCCGCTGTCGGGGCAGGCCTGCCGGTCGTGGTTCAGACTTATGCCGAAATGGCGAAACGTATCGGGCTTATGATGGGAACCGTTACGACAGGCCCGGTAAAGAGTGTCGAAGTCCAGTACCGCGGTGCGCTCGCAGAAAAACCTGTCGACATCGTTACTACTTCGTTCACAATCGGCCTGCTGCAAAAACACTTTGAAAGCCCGATCAACATCGTCAACGTCGGTCTCATGGCCAAGGAACGCGGCATAAGCATCGATGAAACCAAGAACCCCGATATAACTGATCTCGTATCCTCTTTCACGGCCAAAGTCGTTACCGACAAGGCCTCGCGGAGCATAACAGGCACGGTATTCGGCGACAAGCTGATGAGAATCATAGACATAGACGGCTTTAAGATCGAAATGACTCCTACCGGTACGGTTCTTATAATCTTCAACGACGACAGGCCGGGTGTTATCGGTGATGTCGGTACCGTCTGCGGAAAGCACGGCATTAACATCAGCACGATGGGTGTTGGTCAGAAATTCGAAGAGGAAAAAGCCGTTCTCGCAGTCAGCCTCGACAAACAGCCGGACGATAATGCAATTAAGGAACTCGGCTCGCTTGACTTCGTCAACGAGATTTTTGTCTGCAAGCTCGATTAAAAATTGAGTCGCCTTTTTACAAAAGGGAGTTTGTATGGCGAAAAAGCGTAAAGCTGATGATAACCAGTTAAGTCTCTTTGAAGCAGAGGAAACGGATTCTACAGTGACTGCAAAGAAAAGCGAAAAGACTGCAAAAAAGAAAACTTCAGCCGCTTCGGCGAAGAAAAAATCGAGCAAAAAAACGGTCAAAAAGACCGCTAAAAAAACGACAAAGACCAAAAAGACAACCGGGGCCGAACAGCCGGTAACCAGCGAACCGGCCCCGGAACCTTTTGCGGAACAGGACGCACCGACTGGCCCTGTCAGAAAGTCAAGAAAACGCAGCTCAAAGGCTGCGACCGCTGAGAGCATGGCGTCAAAGCAGCGTGACATCAGCGTAAGCGAATTTTTCGCAAAGAACAGGCACCTGCTTGGGTTCGACAATCCAAAGAAAGCTTTGCTTACAGCGGTAAAGGAAGCAGTCGATAACTCGCTTGACGCATGTGAAGAGGCCCACATCCTGCCGAACCTGGTTATCACCATTAAGGAAATACCCAAGTCGGATAACAAGTATTTCCTTAATATAACGGACAACGGCCCGGGCATTGTCAAAAAGCACGTGCCCAACATCTTCGCCAAGCTGCTTTACGGCAGCAAGTTCCATACGCTCAAGATGAGTCGCGGCCAGCAGGGAATCGGAATTAGCGCAGCGGGTATGTACGGACTGCTCACCACGGGTGAACCGGTGCAGATTATCACAAGGACCAACCCCAAGCAGAAAGCGACACATTATCACCTGCAGATAGATACGACCAAGAACAAGCCGGAGATCGTACTTGACGAGGAATGCGAATTTGTAAATCCCACAGGCACGAGTGTTACGATCATTCTTGAGGGCAGGTATCAGAAAGGACGGCAAAGCGTCGATGATTACATCGAGCAGACCGCTATGGCCAACCCTCATGCAAGCATAGTATACAACGCACCCGACGGCAACCAGTACAGCTTTGAAAGACAAAGTGACGAGCTGCCTTTCATACCCATCGAGATCAAGCCCCATCCTTATGGCGTTGAGATCGGTGTGCTGTTCAAGATGGCGCGAGGCAGTTCGAGCAAAACGGTGTCAGAATTTTTGCGTAACGATTTCTCGCGCATCAGCCCCAGGCTCGCAGCGGATATATGTAAGAAAGCGAAAATCTCGGCAAGGACACGCGTTACAAAGCTTACTCTTAAAGAAGCCGAGCAGCTTTATAAAACGATAAACGAAACAAAGATAATGGCCCCATCCAGCGACTGCATAGGCCCCATCGGTGAGGAAAAGCTGCTGGAAGGCATTACCCGCGTGGTCGATGCGGAGTTTTACACGAGCTGCACGAGAAAACCATCGGTGTACCGGGGCAATCCTTTCCTGGTCGAAGCGGCCCTTGCATACGGTTTCAAGGACCGGGATAAAAAAGAAAACGGTGAAACCGACAACCAGCCGACCCTGAGGCTGACGAGGATTGCCAACCGTGTTCCATTGTTATATCAGCAGTCGGCATGCGCAGTCCACAAGGGAGTAGTTGAAACAAACTGGCGAAACTACGGGCTGACGCAAAGTCGCGGAGCCCTGCCGCAAGGCCCTCTCGTGCTGATGGTACACATCGCTTCGGTGTGGGTTCCTTTTACCTCGGAATCCAAGGAGGCGATAGCGCATTATCCGGAGATAATAAAAGAGATAAAGCTGGCTGTACAGGAGTGCGGCAGGAAACTGGGGATGCACGTTCGCAGGCAGCGGCGGATACGCGATGAAATGGTAAAAAGAAGCTATATCGAAACGTACCTGCCCCACATCGGCGAGGCTCTTCGCGACATACTTACACTAAAAGAAAACCAGGTAACCCGGGTGGTCGGCAACCTGAAAGAAACGCTGGAGAAGACGAGAAAGTTATAATTTATCATTGAGGGTGAAATGGCTGAGTTAATTATAAGCATAAGCGGCATGAGGGGGATAATCGGAGAAAATCTCATGCCTGATGTCGCCGCCAAATACGGGGCCGCGTTCGGAACTTTTCTAAATCGCAGCAACACCCGCAAACTCGCTGAAAGGCTCAAGGTCTGCGTGGGCAGGGACTCAAGGCCTTCCGGACAGATGATCGCCTCGGCGGTTACCGCGGGGCTTACAAGTTGCGGCATCGACGTGGTGGACCTCGGCATCGTTACGACCCCGTGCGTGGGCGTAATGCTCAGGCACCTCAAATGCGCAGGCGGGGTCGTCATAACCGCCTC
This sequence comes from uncultured Pirellulales bacterium, assembly GCA_964628195.1. Lineage (GTDB taxonomy): Bacteria > Planctomycetota > Phycisphaerae > Sedimentisphaerales > Anaerohalosphaeraceae > CAZVPF01. Next base: position 125,663 of record CAZVPF010000003.1, read on the forward strand.
GCACAATCCCACACCATACAACGGCATCAAGCTGCTGCTTGATAACGGCATAGCCCCGCCGAAACCGCTGGCGGAAAAGATTCGCGAAATATACTTTCAAGATGATCTCGAATACTGCGACTCGGTCAACTGCGGCACTGTCGAGCACAACACCGAAACCGATGCCATACATATTGAAAAAACACTTGCCACTGTTGACGTTGAGCTTATTAAAAAGCAAAATTATAAAGTCGTGCTGGACAGTGTAAACGGCGCAGGCGGACGGATAGGCAAAAAGCTGCTGGAAGCTCTAGGCTGTGAAGTTGTGGGCATGAACATCGAGCAGACCGGTCTTTTCGCTCATACTCCCGAACCGACAAAGGAGAACCTGACGAGTTTGTGCCAGGGGGTTACCGTTGAAAAGGCAGATATAGGTTTTGCCCAGGACCCCGATGCCGACAGGCTCGCCATCGTTGCTCAGGACGGTGAGTATATCGGCGAGGAATATTCGCTTGCATTTGCGGCAGAGAATGTAATGAGCGAAAATAAGGGTAAAAAGGCAGCGGCCAATTTATCGACTTCACGGATGATCGACGATGTCGCGAAAAAATACGGCGGGACGGTTTTACGCACTCCCGTAGGCGAGGCCAACGTCGCCCAGGCTATGATAGAGAACGACTGCATCATAGGCGGCGAGGGTAACGGCGGAATAATCGACCTGCGAGTCGGGCCTGTACGCGACAGTCTTGTCGCGATGGCACTGACGCTCGAGCTGATGGCCAAACGCGGCAAATCCGTCACACAGCTCGTCGGGGAGATCGGGGGTTACTTCATGTACAAAACAAAGGTCGCCGCCGACAAAACACAGGCCGCAAAGGTTATCGAAAAAGCGAAAAGACTTTTCAACGAGGCGAAAGTCGATGAGTCGGATGGCTGCCGTATGGATTTCGCGGACGGCTGGATCCACATACGCACAAGCAACACCGAGCCGGTGATGAGGATAATCGCCGAGTGCATCGATGAAAAAGCCGCTATGAAATATGTTGATGCCGTTTCAGAAATACTTGAAAAACTATGATATGTAACCCGGGCATAAATTAAGGGAAATGGGGTTGTCCGAAAAAATTGTAAGCTCCAATCGCAGAATCATTCAAGTCACCAACATTGGTGTCGCAGGCAATGTTTTTCTTTCTGTTTTGAAAATTATTGTCGGTTATACCGCCGGGTCTATGGCATTGGTGGCCGATGGGTTCCACTCGGTGTCGGACCTGGCGACTGACCTGGCGGTAATACTCGGGGTTTATTTCGGTTCCAAGGCGCCGGACCCGGAACACCCCTACGGCCATGGCCGGCTGGAGACCTTTTCAACGGCTTTTGTGGCTGTAGTTCTGGTATTTGTGGGCGGGGTGACTATCAGGAACGCGGCTATTGAGGTGGCGACAATTCCGTACTCTGAGCATAAACCTATCGCGATGGCGGTATTGTGGACCGCGGCTGCTTCCGTGGTGATAAAGGAAGCGATGTTCCGACTGAACAGGGGCGTGGCGAAAAAGTATCACAGTTCGGCACTTTATGCGAACGCATGGCACCACCGCAGCGACGCAATAAGTTCTGTGGCGGTGATAATCGGTTTTGTCGCCGTTAAAATGGGTTACAGCTACGGAGACCAGGTTGCGGCGATAGCTGTGGGTTTGCTTATTATTATCGCGGGAGTGAGAATAATCGGCGGCTGTTTGCAGGAGTTCTCTGAGAAATCCGTTGACGGTATGACCGTTGAAAAAATAAGGCACATAATCGAAGAACACGAAGATGTTCGCAGTTATCACAGGCTGCGAACCCGGACTCTCGGCAGGGAAGTTTTCATGGACCTTCATATTCTTGTTGACCCGGAGTTATCGATAACCGAGGCCCACAAGATATCCTCTTCGCTCGAGGGAAGCATTGACAAGCATATGCAGCGGCCTGTGAATGTTATGGTGCATGTTGAGCCATATCTGCCGGAAATGTTAGAGGAAAAAGACTAAAACTGAAAAGCCTCTAACCAGTCAGCGACAAACTGCAAACAAACTTTATTTCATCCGGGCGTCAACTTCCTCGCGAAACAGCTTTTTGAGCTTTAATGTATATTCCCCTGCCCTGCCGTCGGCAACAGGCAGCCCGTCGAACTTCACCACCGGGACAATATCCTTGGTCGTCACCGCGATAAATGCCTCGTGCGAGTGCGAAGCCTGCGTCGGTGTTATAGTCCTTTCGATCACTTCCAGTCCGGCCCGCTCGGAGATACCCACGATTATCTGCCGGGTGATGGAAGGTAAAATTTCCGCTCCGAGAGGCCGGGTAATAAGGGTCCGCTCCACAGAGTCGATCACAAAAAACGCCGATCCCGCCCCTTCGGTTATATCGCCGGTTTCATCAACAAGTATAGCCTCATCGCTGCCGCGCTTCTTTGCGTCGATCCGCGCCAGCACATTCGCGAGCAGGTTCAGCGATTTTATGTCGCAGCGCTTCCACCGCCAGTCCGGGTGAGTCGAAACACTAATCGAAGGTATCTTCTGCGGGTCGACCAGCCGGTTAACCGTCATGAAAAACGAAGGCTCTATATCGTCACTCGGCACATGGTTCCGCGGCTCACAGCCGCGAGTAATATGGAAATATATCCTCGCATTGTCCAGCTTCGACTCCTCGTAAGCCTCCCGAACCCGCTTCTCGATCACGTCAATATCAACCTCCTCGATCCCGATCTCACGCAGGCTTCGTTTAAAGCGTCTCAAATGCTCCGGGAGGGCGAAAATCTTGCCGTCATAACTGCGCACAACCTCGTAAACGCCGTCACCGAAAAACACTCCGCGATCCAGCCTGCTCTTATCAAGCTCCGCGAAAGGTATAATCTGATCATCGATCATCGAAAGGTCCATCTTGTCGCCCTTAATAAGTTATAATTTTACATAATTGTATACATGGCACCGGCTTTTGTAAACCAGTGGTTAAAATATTTAAAATGAATGCCGACCCGATCTGAATTTATTTCAAATTAGGCAATTTACGCATTGACTGTCAGGCTGAATTAACATACGTATCTAAGCGGATAGAATGACTTTAATTTCTGCAAACCACACGAAACGCAGAAATAATGCGCACTAAAACTATCTGGAAAATGTTGCAATTTTACAGCGCATATATTATTATCCGGCGTCTATAATTACTCAAAATAGTTATTGTGGAGCCATTAATGAAGAACCTGCTGAACCTTTTAACGATATGCCTGATTTGCTGCAATGTTTTCGCGAGCGTTGGCATCGGACTCAATTCCGCGGATACCATGCCCGAAAATTTCCCGCAGTTCATAGTCCCCGGCCATAAAGAAGACATGCAAACCATGCGGGAACTTTCCTGGACGCACTATTTCTGGCGTCCCTATTCAACGATGTGGGATATGTGGATGCCCGGCTCGGTACTCTGGATCCAAAGCCCCGTGCAGCAGCAATACGCCGACGGCCTGAGACAAACTCTTGCCGACCGGCACATCAGTGACAGCGGTTATGTCTCGACCCATCAGCACCGCGGCCTTGCCCACTTTCACGGCTGGCCATTCCCGCTCTGGACTCAGGTCGGCGGCCATGGCTGGCACTTCTCAATGGCCGGCATACCGTTCGGCAAAGAATTCAACGTATTTCCAACTACCTCAACAGAAGGGTGGGCGATTGAAGGCTTTTCAAGCGGCAACATAAACGACCAAAAGGGGCTTATGCTCAAAATTGCAAAAACCCGGGCCGCACTGACCACACCAGCAATCAGCGTCAAAAGTTTTATCGCACCCTTCATCGTCATCGAATGGTACAACAGCAATATGCCCCCTGCCGCTAAATGCTTTCTCGAATACAAAACAAAAAAGGAACCCGACTTTTCACCCGAAAGACGGGTCCGCTTCGACCCGGAATCGGAAAACCAAAACCAGATATTCACCATGGTCCCCATTTACAAGCTGCCCGGCTGGGCAGACCGGGAGATTACCGGCCTTAGGGTCGTCTTTGAAAACGCCGAAGGTGCCGACTTAATAATACAATCCATATTTACCGCAGTCGATTCCCGCCACCCGATTAATAACTTCGCATTCATCGAAGGCTGCGTTGACTATGTCAACTGGACAGGTGATATAAATTTTCTGCGAGACCAGATTAACCGTATGCGCCTGAGCCTTTTATACGCAATTGACGAATTCGATATCGAAAAGTACCGCTGCGTGAATGTTCCGTGGGTAGGCCATGACGGAAGAAGCGGCCTGGAGTACGATGAAAAGGGCCAAAAGATTATCCGCCACGGCAGGGGAATAGGCAACAACTATTACGATCTTCTGCCATTCGGCGGCAAAGAATGCTACGCAACAATATATGCATACCGTGCATTATCTCAAATGGCAAAACTCGAGCGGATTATCGGTGAAAATCCCGAGTGGAACATCCCGGCAACAGGGCTTGTCTTTGACCCGTTCTACCTTTCAAATCTTGCCAAAAACGTAAGACAAACTGCGACAGAGCTTTTCTGGAACGATGAAACAGGCAGGTTCGTTTCGGCGATAGACGCAGACGGCAAAGCCTGGGACTACGGATTTGTGTTCCTCAATCTCGAGGCAATGTATTATGACTTCGCCCTCGACTGGCAGAAACGCCGACTAATGGACTGGCTGGACGGCAAAAGAATTGTCGACGGCGACACCTCGACCGGCAAGGACATTTACCGCTGGCGGTTCGCACCGCGGTGCACCACGAAGAGAAACCTTGACTATTACGTCTCGGTATGGTCCCAGCCGGAAATTCTCAACTGGGGCGACCAGGTTCAGGACGGCGGAGCTGTGCTGGCATGGTCCTTCCATGACATTATCGAACGCATAAAGCTAAACGGCCCCGGCGACGCGTGGCAAAGACTTCAAGAAATACTCCAGTGGTATCGAGATGTCCATGCCGAAGGAGGCTACAGGGCATACTACAGCAAGCCCGGCAGGGGTACACTTCAGGGCGGCGGCACAGCCGGCGGACTCGGAATGGATCAGGAATTTGTAGAATCGCTGTTACTTGCCCGCATAATGACAGAAGGCTTCCTCGGCATCAAAGCCCGCACCGACGGCCTGGAAATATCACCCAGACTGGCCCCCGACTGGCCGAGCCTCACCGCAAGCGGGATCGTTTTCCGCCAAAGCGAACTTTCAATAACCGCAGACAGTGACGGGGTCATAACCATCAGGGCAGATAAAACAAAAGATAGATACCTGAACCTGTACCTGGACTACGGCAAGTGGGAGATAACCGTCAAAAGCGAAGGCGGTAAAGATATGATCCCTGCCCGAAAAACCCCGGTCCGCCCGGACAAGCCGGTAAAACTGCCTATCGATAAAGGCGCAGTGGTGACATTAACAAAAAGCTAATGTAATAATCGGGCTATTCTTTTACAGCAATGGCCCCGCACGGGCATTTTTCCGCTGCCTCGCGGCACTTTGCGTGAAATTGGCAGGGAATCGGTGATATTCTTATCTCCGACGCCTCCATTTCGTTAATCCCGAACACTTCCGGACATATATCCCTGCATAGGCCCGTCGCGTTGCATAAAGATGAATCTATTAAAATTTCCATTAAACGTACACAATAACTAATAATATTACCGTTTATGAAACTGATCGAAATAAATATTTCAAAACACCGCCCCAGCCGGATCAAACCTAAGTTAAAATCATTACATTCATTTTAATATAAAATTTCCTACCTAAAGATAAGGAATATCCTGACTTTCGCCTCAGATAAGATATGACCCTGGGTAAAAAGGAAATGCTTGCAGGAAATTGAAAAACTTGCAAAAAGATTATTTATCCAGCGATGTCAGCCCCTCGCGGACCGCATACTTTGTAAGTTCGGCAAGATTGTCCATATTCAGCTTTTCCATAATTTTCGCCCTGTGTGTTTCAACGGTCTTTGGGCTTATATAAAGCTCGGCGGCTGCCTGCTTGGTTGTCCTGCCCTCGGCAAGAAGCTGAAGCACCTGTCTTTCCCTATCCGTCAACAGCGAAAACGCCGACGGCATCTTCATTTCCTTCTCCCGCAGAGCATTATCTATGACAGTATCGGTTATAGAAGGGCTCAAATAATTCTTACCTCCCGAAACCGTGCGTATCGCTGAAATCAGCTCATCGAAAGCACAGTCCTTGAGAAGATAGCCCGAGGCACCGGCTTTTAGCATTTCAATAATGAACTTTTTTTCCGAGTGCATGGAAAGCGCAATTATTTTAATGTTCTCGATGTCCCGGATAATCTGCCTGGTTGCCTCGATGCCGTTGAGCCCGGGCAGCCCTATGTCCATAATCATCACATCCGGCTTGAGTTTCCTCGCACACTCCACAGCCGATCTTCCGTCCTGAACGCAATTAATGACCTCGAAATCGCTCTCCCTTTCGATCAGGCTCCTCAGTCCGTCGATCATTATCTTGTGGTCCTCTACGATTACGATGCGTATGCTCATTTGATCTCTCCTATCCGGCGTTAATGGGACAAGTCAGTAAAACTTCCGTTCCGCTGCCTTTTTCAGACTTGATCTGCATGCTTCCATTATACGTATTTAACCGCTCCTGTATACTAAAAAGTCCAAATCCCCTGAATTTACTGGCTCCGCTGTGCATTGCTTTGGACGCGTCAAATCCACTGCCGTTATCCGCAACCTCAATGCAGATATTTCCGTTCTGAGAATAGGTCCTGACATCAACCTTCGTCGCGGATGCATGCTTGTAAATATTAAAAAGAAGCTCGCTGACAGCCCTGAACAAAAGCACTCGAACCCTTTCAACTATATTCCTTTTTATTCCGTCATCACGATAATTACACTCAAAGTCATAATAATTCGGTGCCATATCTATTAACTGCTCAATCGCGGCCTCAAGCCCGATGCTGTAAAGTGCCGGCGGGCTGAGTTCGAACGTAAGCGTCCGAGTTGACTTTATAGCGTCCTCGATCATTTCCCTGGCGCGTGCAAGTTCCTCGCTTCCGGCCCGGTTCTCGCCCAAAGCCTGCTGGGCGGCCTGTATCTGCATCTTTGACGCAGCAAGAAGCTGCCCTACATGGTCATGGAGCCCCTCGGCAAGCTGTCTTCGCTGTTTTTCCTCAACGAAAGAAATCTCCGAAGACATGGCCTTTAACAGCTTCTGATAATTCTCGATTTTTTCGGCGGCCTGCTTTTGCTCGGTTATATCCAGGCCAAGCTCAAGAACAAGAAGCTTTCCGTCCGAATCGGCAAAAGGATATCCCCAAACATGGTAATGCCTGCCGTTGACGTATTGCTTTTCCCACTCGAGCGGTTTGTTCTTTTCGAGCACCTCACCGGCCCTGCAAACGTCACAGGGTTTGCCTTTGCCGTGATAAAGTTCATAACAAAGCCTGTTATGATAATCCCCGAAGATATCCTTAAACTTGGCATTTCCATAATAAAGTTTGTGATCAGTCGGATCATGAAGCGATACATATCCGGGAAGCATATTAAGCGCAAGGAAAAACCTCTGTCTCTCCTGCCCGATCCGCTCCGAGATTTTCTTCCTGTGAGCGACCTCTTCCTTGAGCCTCTCGTTGATCCTGAACATTTCCTTTGTTCGCTTCTGGACTCTCTGCTCAAGCTCCCTGCTGTAGTTTAGCAGTTTGTCCTCCATTCGCTTCTGGCGGGATATGTTCCTTACAATCGTGGAATAATAAGCTTTTTCACCAAAAGTGTCTTCATGTGCTATCACAACCTGCGAAACGGGCATTTTTCGCCCTTTCGAGGTGATTATTTCGGTGCTGCCCCACCACATACCTTCGCTTTGAGCAGTGGGCAAAGCCTGTTCGGAAATGATCTGATTGTTCCATATCGAACCGGTATCTTCTTTATGCAGCCCCCTGACATCACAATCTTCTTCGATACCAATAATATGCCTCGCAGCCCGGTTAAGATAGAGCACGTTTCCCGAAGCTGAGATTGTCGAGATCATATCAGGCGTAAGTTCGAGGATATCGATCAAACGCTCGCGCTCTTTAGCTGCCTTTTTCAAAGCTGTAATATCAATAAATGCCGCCACTGCCCCTCTGACCTCGCCTTTTTCATCATAAAAAGGCCGTGCGTTGCCGTATATTTGCTTGACTTGCCCGTTTTCAAAACATATATCCAGGCTCGCACCGGTAATGTCCTGCCCTTTTGCCGCGCGCTGAAGCGGAAGCTGCCCGGCTGAAAGCTCCTTTCCATCATGAAAAATCTTAAAGCTTCCCGGCAGTAATTCATTGCTGATACTTGCAGAATCATTTCCATTTTCGGTCAGTTCAAGCAGCCTGTAAGCCTCGATATTACCGTCAACTTCCCGGCACTCGGTGTCATGTGATATCCATATCGCCGCAGGGACCGCGTTCATGACAGCCTCGAATTCGGCCTGCTTACGGTCCACAAGCGCAATAAGCTCATCATTGAATGTGTCGAGGTATTTCCTGGCGATCTCCTTGGCCTTTTCCTCGTCAGCTATACCTTTCAATAGATCAGCCACTTTCTTTTTGCCGATATACAGATCATCAGGAAAATGGAGGTCAGGCTCTTGAGAAGCCCGCCTTTTAAGATTCATGTAAACAAGATCACTTAAAAGCGTAAGCATATCCTGGGCTGGCTGTTTGAAGTGAATTTTTGTATCATCTTGCGACATATAAATTACCAAAGTTTACTAATTACTACTAATTAACCCCCGCTTAACCATAAATAAAAAACAGGCTTTAAGACACAGGAATTATAAATAATGATAATCCGGAAAAAAGAACGATGCAATCAGGTTTTTCCCTATATTAATTGCTGCGAATTAAGAGGTAATATTTATTTATGAGTTATTTGAAAACTACGAAATATTAAGTGCGCAAAACCCGGCCGGCTCGGGGGGGCCGACCGGGTAGCATTTTAGAAAAATATAAAAAAACATTTGCCCAAAGGCGGGCAAGGATGTATTATAGGATTCAGCTACAAGGAGATATGATATGGCCACAAAGACTGCAACAGCAAAATGGCAGGGTAAACTTCAGGACGGCAGCGGAAGTATGACGGCACCGGGCCTTGGACAGGAATTTTCTTTTTCAGCCGACTCACGTTTTGGTGATGGAAAAGCGACCAACCCGGAAGAACTTATCGGCGCCGCTCATGCGGGCTGTTTTTCAATGGCCCTTTCGCACGGGCTCGGAGAGGCGGGTTTTACCCCCGAAACAATCGAAACAAAGGCCTCCGTTAAGATCGAACAGGTAGACGACGGATTCAAGATAACCTCTATTCATCTCGAAACATCCGCAAAAGTATCGGGGATAGACGAAAGCAAATTCAAGGAAATCGTAGAGGCAACAAAAACAGGCTGTCCGGTTTCCAAGGCCCTTGCAGGCACAGAGATCACAGTGGAATCCAAACTAAGCAGCTAACTGATCAGCAGATAATTTCAGAAAGGAATAAACATGGCAATGAGCATAGGCGACCAGGTCCAGACAGCGGACTGGAAATCAGAAAAACATGTACCGGTAATTGAATGCCCGGATAAAGTAACCGCCGATGAAGTTTTCGACGTTAAGGTCACACTTGGAAAGGAAGTGGCACACCCGAACACTACAGAGCACCATATAAGCTGGATAAAGCTTTTCTTTAAACCCGAGGACGGTAAATTCAGTTATGATATTGCAACCGTTTCTTTCGACGCTCACGGCCAGGCGGTCGAGGGGCCAAACGAAGGGCCGGTTTACACACATCACGGAGCCGCCGCAAGCATGAAAACCAAAAAATCCGGAACACTTACCGCACTTTCATACTGTAATATTCATGGATTGTGGGAATCCAGTAAGGACATCAAGATTTAACCAGGCAAAAGCATCAGGAGTAAATTATGGCATTGGCATTTCACGAACCAAGAGAGCAGCTTCCCCCGGAAGTAATCAATCAGCACCGCGCCGTTGAAAGCCTCATAGAGGAGCTCGAGGCGGCGATATGGTATCAGCAAAGGGCATCTGTCAGCGACAACCCTGAGTTGGTCTCCGTGCTCGAACATAACCGCGATGAGGAGATCGAACACGCGGCAATGCTTATGGAATGGCTTAGAAGAAACTTCCCCGGTTTTGACGAGCAGATGCGTACGTATCTGTTTACCGATATTCCGATCACGGAAGTTGAAGAGATGGCCGAACAAGCAGAACAGGCCGGCACCACGCCTGAGACCGCGGAAGGAAAACCTGCTGCCTCGGACGGAAGCTTGAACATTGGATCTTTGAAGAAAGGAAAGTAATATGGCCGCCAACATACTTAAAAGAGAATACGCACCGATAACGGATCAGGCATGGCAGCAAATAGAAGAATCTGCAACAGGGATTATTACACAAAACTGCGCCGCAAGAAAAATTGTTGACCTCAACGGCCCCTACGGCTGGGAATTTTCATCAATAACCCTCGGAAGGCTTGAAGTGGCCGACAAGAAATCGACCGGAGGCGTCAAATGGGGCGTTAGAAAGGTCATGCCGCTTATGGAACTTCGAATACCTTTCCAGCTCAGCAAATGGGAACTGGACAACATCAACCGCGGCAGCGGCGACCCGGACCTGGGCCCTGTTGAGCACGCGGCCGAACAGATAGCACGCTTCGAGGATTCGGCCATTTTCAACGGCTTTGACAAGGCATGCATAATCGGTATGCTGAAATCTTTCAACCACAAAGCTGTAAAGCTGCCAAAAAACCCCGAAGAATACGCAAAAGCGGTTTCCACGGCAGTTAAAATGATATCCCTGGGAGGCATCGAGGGTCCGTACAGTGTAATACTGGGACCGGACGAATACTTCAACCTGCTTCAGACGCACAGCCAGGGCTTTCCGCCGCACAAGGTCATACAGGAAATGACCGGCGGTGAGATAATAATGTGCCCGTCAATAACAGGCGGAGCCGTCGTCAGCGCAAGAGGCGGCGACTTCGAGCTCACCGTAGGCCAGGACTTCTCAATCGGCTATGAGCATGATGACAACGAAAACGTGGAACTTTATTTAACAGAATCTTTTACATACAGGACACTTGAACCTGCCGCAGGCGTCACATTAACCCCCGCGGCAAGTAAGTAACGATATTCAGGGAAAAGGGGTAGTGTAAAGCGAAAACCGTACGTGACCCTGCCTGCTATGCGGGGCTTTCGTACGGTTTTTGTCTTTGCCGGATATGATAGCTCAAAAGACCGTACCCGACATGAATTAAATTTCAGCAGGAGTATAAAAATGCAATATAGAAACTTCGGACGAACAGGTGTGAAAGTCAGCCCGCTTTGTTTGGGCTGCATGAATTTCGGCGGCAAAACAGCCAAAGAACAGTCAATTAAAATAATCGATAAAGCCATAGACAAGGGAATAAATTTTATCGATACCGCCAACGTATACAGCCGCGGAAAAAGCGAAAGCATCGTCGGTGAGGCACTGAAACAAAACGGCAAACGTGAAAGCATATTCCTGGCCACGAAGTTCTTCGGCAGAATGGATGACAACGACCCCAACGCCGCCGGCACCAGCAGGCGACACCTGGTCAATCAGTGCGAACAATCTCTCAAACGCCTCAAAACCGATTACATCGACCTGTACCAGATACACCGCCCCACGAACGAGACTCCCATCGATGAAACATTGCGTGCACTTGACGATCTGATAACTGCAGGAAAGATAAGATACATCGGAACAAGCACATTCGCATCGTGGCAGTTAATGGAAACGATAATGATATCAAGGCTTTTCGGCCTCAGTCGTGTCGTAAGTGAACAGCCGCCCTACAACCCCATGGACCGCAGGATCGAACGCGAAGTAATACCGTTTGCCATAACTTACGACATCGCACTTATCCCCTGGTCACCGCTGGCAGGCGGCTTCTTCACCGGAAAATACAAACGTGACGGCAAAAAACCAAAAGGCACTAGATTCGAAGAAAGGGACGGCGAAATTGCCCAGAGAATATTCAATGACGAAAGCTTCGATATGCTTGAAACTATGGAAAAAATGGCCGATGAAAAAGGCTGCTCCGTCAGCCAACTGACCCTTGCCTGGTGCGCCGCCCGGCCGGGCATAACAAGCCCAATAATAGGCCCGAGCAAAATGTCACAGTTAGACGACAACCTTAAATCCCTTGACGTCGAAATCACAGATGAGGATTTCAAAAAAATCGACAGCGTTTCAATACCCGGCGGCATGACCGCTGAGTACTGCAAATTCGACTACGACCCTCAGCCGATGTCGTTAATATAAAATTAAATATATTTATAACTTTTAATCCCGGGAGATGAACCATGCATGACTACACAAGAAAAGTTTTTATCGTTGGCGCCGGCGCCGTTGGTTCCACCTATGCATATACACTAATGAAAAGCGGCCTGGCAAATGAGATCGTACTTACCGATATCGACGAAGAACGCACACAAGGCGAGGTAATGGATCTAAACCACGGACTGTGCTTTGCCCCGCCGGTGAACATACGCGCAGGCGACTACACCGACTGCACAGACGCCAACCTTATCGTCATCACCGCGGGTGCAAAACAAAAGAGCGGTCAGTCGCGCCTTGAGCTTGTGCAGAAAAATTCCGAGATTACCCGGAAAATCTGTGACCAGATAAAAGATAACACTGATGAAACCGTCATCGTTATGGTAACCAACCCTGTCGATGTCCTCACTTATGTCGCGCAGGACCATCTTGACTGGTCACCGGGGATGGTAATCGGATCGGGTACCGTGCTCGACAGCGCGAGGTTCAAATACATGCTCAGCGAACACTGCAAAATAGATGCGCGTAACGTACACGCATACATACTCGGCGAACACGGAGACAGCGAGCTGCCCGCCTGGTCTATGTGCCACCTCGCCGGCATTCCGATAAAGGAATACTGCCCGCGATGTGAAGGCTGCGATTATGAACAAACCCACAGCGAAATATTTCAGAGGGTCAAAGATTCTGCATATCATATTATCGACTATAAAGGAGCGACTTATTACGGAATCGGCATGTCACTTATGAAAATTACCGAAGCCATCCTGCGAAATGAAAACAGCGTCCTGACCGTCTCGACAATGCTGAAAGGGCAATACGGACTCAATGACATCTGCCTCAGCGTCCCTTGTGTCATAGGCAGAAACGGTGTTAGCGACGTTATCGAATCCAGGCTTGCCGATAACGAGCAGAAACTGCTGGAAAAATCCGCCCAGACATTGCGAAAGATGATAGATGAGCTTAAAAAGCCCGCTTAGCTGATTAACTTAAAATGAATAGCAGAAACAGGGTAAACCTCTTTATACGGATAGTGTTTATGCTCAAATAAAGGTTTGCATATTAACGAAACTATGCCGGAGAGCTATCCCCTCTTTTCATTATTGCGGATGATCAACTCAATCCTCCGGGCATCCAGGAGGTCGAGATTCTTTTCAAGTATTACTTTCTGCCGTTCCACAAACTCCAGTATTGAATCAGGTAAATTCATCTCCATGAGCTCATCATAAAGGAACACGAGTTCACCCTCGGTGTGGGTGCATTCTTCAAGAATATACTCGTCTACATTTTTATTTGCCGTTGCACCGACATCTAAAAGCATACAGGAGGCCTGGGCAGAGGGGCTGATTACGTAATCGGTTTCCATTCCAAGGTCATTTAAAAAATTCTCCACAATCACGGCAAAGACCTCGATCTGTGCACATAACGCCATCAAAGTTTTCTTAATAGTCTTCTGCTCAGCGGCGTCGATTGAAGCACGAAATACCTCATCGGCATTCCGCCAGCCGTAATATATATCCGTAAAAACATTTATCATGTTCTGATAAAGCATTTTTCCACCGTGTCAGCTTCACTAAAATGAGCAGGTTGAAAACTATTCTTTTAAACTATACCCGCAAAAAAGCCTTAAAGAGATAGGGAAAATCCCGAATGAGCAGTCTAAAATCCCTTAAATATAAACGGGCCTATTTACCTGTGCTGATGCTGCTGTCGAATGAGCTTTTGCGTGTTTTGACATCGGAGAAGCTTTGCCTGGGTTCTTTAGAACCAGACTTTTCTCCTTTGCTGTCCAGTTTAGACAGAGCCTCGTAAAAGGTGTGCATAACTTTGTCTAATTTTTCGGCACTCATCTTATACTCGCTTCCTTAAAATGCTTAACACTTATACGTCGAACTTTAACAAGTATAACACAGCCAGCCGAAATAGTTCATCAGGCATTTCCTGATACTGCAACCCTCCATTTGCCTGTTTTTGTATATTCTACTTCAGGTACCCCGTCACGCCGGGCAGAAACAGGCTCAAACTCTCTACATATGTGCATATCAGCAGGGTAATAACCATTGCGACGAAAAATGGTAGTATCTTCCGCATAACCCGCGTTACGGTCGTCTGGCCTATTCCGCAGCCGAGGAACAGGCAAGTGCCCACAGGCGGGGTGCACAGCCCGATGCACAGGTTCATAATAAGAATTATCCCGAAATGCAGCGGGTGCATTCCGAGGTCGCTTACGATAGGCAGAAATATCGGGGTAAATATCAGCACCGCCGGTGTCATATCCATAAAGGTTCCCACTGCCAGCAGCATCGCGTTTATCATAAGCAGCAGCAAAAACTTATTGCCCGTAAGGTTGAGCATCCCTGCGCTTATGTTCTGCGGCACGTTCTCTGCAGCCAGCACCCACGACATCGCCATGCTCGTGCCTATAAGCAGGAACACCACCGCCGTGGTTATACCGCACTGAAGCAGTATGCCCGGCAGGTCCTTTAACTTCACTTCGCGATAAAACACCACCGCCAGGAGGAAAGACCATGCCACCGCCACCGCAGATGCCTCGGTCGCAGTGAACCAGCCCGCAAGTATCCCGCCCATTACTATAACGATTAAAAGAAGGGCCGGTATCGCGGCAAAAAATCTCAAAACGCCCTGTAAAAAACTGAATTTTTCGCCTTTGCCGTAATTATGCCTTATCGAAATGAACAAGCTAACCAGTATCAGGGAAAGCCCTACAAGTATGCCCGGTATAACTCCAGCTATAAACACCCCCGCTATGGAAACCGCCCCGCCTGTAGCCAGCGAATAAACTATCATAACATTGCTTGGCGGTATAAGCAGGCCGGTCGTCGCAGCGGTAACCGTCACCGAGGTGTTGAAGTCCCGGTCATACCCCATCTTGCTCATCAGCGGTATCATGAACCCGCCGACCGAGGAAACCGCCGCCGTCGCCGAGCCGGATATCGCGCCAAAGAACATACATGTCAAAATATTAACCAGCGACAGACCGCCCTTAAAGCCTCCTACCAGTACGTTCGCAAAGTCGATCAGTCTCCGCGCGATCCCCCCCCTGCCCATCAGTAACCCCGAGAGGACAAAAAACGGTATAGCAAGCAAAGTGAAACTGTCTATCCCTGTCGCTATCTTATGGGCAACGGCCACCGCCGCCGGAAGGTCCATCACCAGGAAAGCTGCCGTCGTCGCAAGGCCCATGCAGTAAGCGATAGGCACATTTAAAATCATCAGACCGATAAATACCAGAATCAGCACCGTAACCGACAAACTCATTCCATGCCCTCCATGCCCTGACCACTGCTTTCCGGATCCTTTACCGTTTCAACTGCCCCGCCGCGAAACGCCTTAACTCTTTCGCTTAGACCGATCACGCTGTAGATAAGCATAAATGCCCCGCTGACCGGGACTGCGATATAAACATACCCGATCTTCACACCCCAGACAGGCGAAACCTGCTCCATCGCAAGGGTGCTGAGCACAAGATCAACCCCGCCGTAAACCATTACGTAAGCGGAAAACAGCACGATGCAGGCGAATACCGCTATTTCCGTAACCGACCTTTTGCCCTCGCCCAGTTTAGAGACAAAATAGTCGATCCCGAGATGAGCCCCCCTGCCGAGCGCGACCGCCGCTCCAAGCAGCGAAACCCATATCAGCAGAAATATCGCAAGCTCCTCTGTCCACTTGCTCGGGTCGTTTAAGACCTTGCGTGTAAAAACCTGCCACAGCACATCCAGCACCAGCACGCCCACGCAAACCATGACAACCGTTTCCAGGGCCCTGTCGAGAAATCTCTTAACCGCGGTAAGCATTACTTAACCTCCCTGATCTTTTTCATAAGTTCGCCTATCTCCGATTTTTCATACTTATCCCACATCGGCTTTACCGCCTCGATGAAAGGCTGCTTGTCAGGCCTTATAACGGTTACACCGTTTTCCTTAAAAACCTTCATAGCCTCGTCAACCGACTCATCCCATGCCTTTCGCTGATACTCCACCGACTCGTCAACTGCTTCCTGCAAGATACGCTTATGCTCGCCGGTCAGTCTATTCCATATCCTTACGCTAATAATAAGTATATCGGGCACCATCACATGCTCGTCGAGACTGTAAAAGTTGCAAATTTCATAATGCCTCGACGTAAGCAGAGAAGGAGGGTTGTTTTCCGCGGCGTCAACCACCCCCTGGTCAAGCGCGGTGTAAAGCTCACCCCACGGTATAGGCGTGGGAACTCCGCCCAGTGTCGCCACCATTTCCCTTGCCATCAAGCTGTTCTGGACACGAACTTTAAGCGTCTTTCCTTCATTGCTCAGATCGGCAGGACTTTCTATCGGCTTTTTGGCGTAAAAGCTCCTTGCCCCCGCATCATAATAACAAAGCCCTTTAAGCCTTTTGGGTACGCCTGCGTCAAGCAGTTCCCTGCCGATAGGGCCAAGGCAGACTTTCCAGAAATGCTGCTCATCGCGAAAAAGATACGGTATCCCGAACACCCGGTACTCCGGCACAAAGGATTCCATCGACGCCGTGGAGGTCTTGGTCATGGCAAGGTAGCCAAGCTGCAGAGCCTCTATGCTTTCCTTTTCTGTCCCGAGCTGCCCGCCGGGGTATATCTCCACGACCAGGCTGCCGTTCGACTTTTCCGCAACCCGCCTGGCCATATAGGCCATTCCCTTATGCACCGGGTGCTTTGTGTCAAGGCTGTGCGCCAAACGCAGGACCTTTACTTCATCGGCGCATAGCTGAAAACAAACCGCTGCGATAATCGTCAGAACAAAACTTTTTACCCTCATTTCGTCCCCTGTAAACAACTGTCATATATTACCCGATGAAAAAAACGAAATTCTCTGAGAGATTATAAGTCAAATTCTTACATTTGCAAATTATTCCTAAAAGAAATATCAATAGCACTTGTAATGTAACCGATAATATTAATAATTGTAATTAAAGCTCCATATATATTGCTCTGAAAAATGTTTACGACACGAGAAGGAAAATGAATAAATACGTTTGCATACACGGTCATTTTTATCAGCCGCCGAGGGAAAACCCCTGGCTTGAAGAAGTTGAACTCCAGGACAGTGCCTACCCTTACCACGACTGGAACATGCGCATCACCGAGGAATGCTACCTGCCCAATACGGCGTCTCGCATTCTCGCCGAAAACAAGGAAATAATAGACATTGTAAATAATTACGCAAGCATCAGCTTCAATTTCGGCCCTTCGCTTCTGATTTGGCTTGAAAAAAACAGCCCCGAAGTCTACCGCAAGATTCTCGATGCCGACAAACAAAGCATGAAATTATTCAGCGGCCACGGATCGGCGCTGGCCCAGTGCTACAATCACATGATAATGCCCCTTGCCAACCTCCGGGACAAACACACACAGGTAATATGGGGAATACGCGATTTTGAGCATCGCTTCAACAGGAAGCCCGAAGGAATGTGGCTGCCCGAGACCGCTGTCAACACCGAATCCCTCGAGGTCCTAGCCGAACACGGCATAAAATTCACCATCCTGACACCTTACCAGGCCCGTAAGTTCCGCAGGATAGGCGACGAGAAATGGACCGAAGTCGGCGAAAACGGAATTGACCCAACAAGGCCCTACCTCTGCAAACTGCCCTCCGGCAAAGAGATTAACCTTTTCTTTTATGAAAAGGATGTCTCTCACGATATCGCTTACGGCGGCCTGCTGCACAGCGGCGCAGATTTCGCAAGGAGATTTATAAAAGCTTTCGGAGATCAGGACAACGGCCCCAAACTTGTTCACATCGCAACAGACGGAGAATCCTACGGCCACCATCATCGCCACGGGGATATGGCACTTGCATTCTGCCTGCACCATATCCGCTCGAAGCAGCTTGCCAACATAACAATCTACGGTGAATATCTAGAAAAGTTCCCCCCGCAATACGAAGTGCAAATTAGAGAAAATACTTCGTGGAGCTGTGCACATGGTGTGGAAAGATGGAACTCGCACTGCGGCTGCAATGCAGGCCGTTATCCCAACGGCACCCAGCAGTGGCGCGGACCGCTCCGCAAGGCCCTTGACCGGCTTCGTGATAAGGTCATGGTTTTTTATGAAAACGAAGTCAAACAATACGTTGACGAGCCCTGGCAGCTTCGCAATGAATATATAGAACTGCTGCTCGACCGAACACCTGAAACAACACTGAAGTTCCTGAACGAAAAAACCGGTAAAAACCTCAGCCCGGAACAGGTAACCCACCTGCTAAAGCTGCTTGAAATACAGCGTAACGCAATGCTCATGTACACCAGCTGCGGCTGGTTTTTTGACGATATCGCCGGGATAGAAACAACCCAGATCATGAAATACGCAACGCGCGCGATGCAGCTTGTCGGAGACATTGACGGGGATATGCATCTTTCGGAAGACTTCAAAAATACGC
Organism: uncultured Pirellulales bacterium; assembly: GCA_964628195.1. Lineage (GTDB taxonomy): Bacteria > Planctomycetota > Phycisphaerae > Sedimentisphaerales > Anaerohalosphaeraceae > CAZVPF01. The sequence goes on from CAZVPF010000003.1 coordinate 144,347, forward strand.
TCGCTGAAGCGAAAACAAATGTAAAAAAGTTCAAAAATGGAAGACAGGTCTACGAAACTTATGTAGAGCCCTCCAACATCGACCTTAACCGCGTGGGTGCACATTTTGCAATAACATCCCTTTTCAAACAATACAAGGAAAGCGAAGAAATATTCTGCTACACTGCACAAAGCCGTCAGTACGACTTTGACACCGCCGGCATCCAGAAAATGGCGATTGGCAGAACAGTGATACAATCGAACATCGTAATGCAGAAATATTCAATCGACTTCGCCGCACTGTACTTCGGGGGCATAAACATACTCGGCGCGGTAAGCCCGCGAATACCCGATGAAGAATATAACGAACTTTTTGAAGAGCTTAAATCGGCATTTACGCAGGGCAACACAACCGAGGTCATCAGGCTCATGAACACCGGTTTTGCCGGTTACAGTTACTCACTATGGCACATGTTCAAGGATGAGCAGAGAAGAATACTCTTCGAGCTTCTCGAAAATACATGGAAAGAGATCGAAGCTTCGTTTCGTCATATATACGAATACAATTACTCCATCATGTCGATGATGAGAAGCATGAAGATCCCCCTGCCCGAGGCATTGCTGACACCGGCCCAATTCGTAATCAACCAGGATATGCACAGGCTGCTGCGGGCCGACACCGTCGACCTTAAAAAACTGCGTGAGCTTGTCGACGACTGCATAAAGATGGAACTCGAACTCGACAAAAAAGCTTTAAGTCTCGACATCAGCCAGATGATGAATCGAATGCTGTCCAAGTTTCATGAGGACCAGCAGAACTGCGAACTGCTTGAAAACGCCGAGAAAAGTCTCGAAATTCTCGGTCGTATCGTCACCGACTTCGACCTATACTCGGCCCAGAATATTTTCTTTTCCATCGCAAAAGAAACTTATCCCAAAATGAAACAGAAAGCCTCCGCAGGCGATAAGCAGGCCTCGAAATGGGTCGAATGCTTTGAGAAACTCGCCGACTGCCTCGGCGTGAAGATAAAATCAACAGGTGAAAAAAAGGATGCTTAACACACGCTCAAGTGGAATACTGATGCACATTACATCGCTGCCCTCGCCCGGCCCGGTGGGCGATCTCGGCCCGGAGGCGTACAAATTCGCCGACCTGCTCTCAGACGCCCGCCAGTCACACTGGCAGCTTCTGCCCGTAAACCAGGCACACAAAAAAGGCAGCTTTTCGCCTTACAACTGCCTGAGCGCATTTGCCGGATTCGATCTGCTCATAAGCCCCGAGCTTCTATACAAAGACGGCTTGCTGAAAAAAAACGACCTTCAGGACCTGACCAAACCAACCGAAACAGCCGACTACCAGGCGGCGATAAATGTAAAACGCAAACTGCTCGACAAAGCCTTTGAAAAATTTTCACTCGAAAACGAACTTTATAAACATTTCTGCCGCACAAACAGCCGCTGGCTCGACGACTTCTCCCTGTTCTGGGCCCTGAGGCAAACCCACAGCCGGAAACCCTGGCACCAGTGGCCGAAAGAACACAAGCTTAAAACTCTCGAAAAAAAAACCATCGCGAAACTCAAACCCCTCGCCGACAAGCAGAGGTTCATCCAATACATCTTCCACCGCCAGTGGCGACAGCTCAGGCAATACTGCAACCAAAAGGGCATCTCCCTTATCGGCGACATGCCAATCTACGTCTCTTACGAAAGCTGCGACGTATGGTCAAGGCCGGGCTGCTTCAAACTATACGCCGACCGACGCCCGAAATATAAGGCAGGCGTACCCCCGGACCTGTTCAGCAGCACAGGCCAGATGTGGGGCAACCCCGTCTACGACTGGGACACGATAAAAAAGGACCGCTACAAATGGTGGATCGCCCGGCTCGAACACAACCTGGGCCTTTTCGATATGACCCGCATAGACCATTTCCGCGGCTTCGCGGCGTACTGGCAGATACCGGCAAAGCATAAAACCGCAAAAAAAGGCAAATGGGTCCCCGGCCCGGGCACAGACTTTTTCAAAAAGATACTCAGGCACATACCCGCATCGAGCCTGATATGCGAGGACCTCGGATACATAACCGCCGACGTCCGCGAACTTATCGCCGAATATAACTTCCCCTGCATGAAGGTCCTGCACTTCGCGTTCGACGGCAAAACCGGCACAAACAAATACATCCCGCACAAACACGAAAAAAACTGCATCGTCTACACCGGCACACACGACAACAACACAACGCTCGGCTGGTTCGGCGAACTGAACAAAACGCAAAAAAACAACTTGTTCAAATACCTCGGACGAGGGACCGCCGCCAATAACATCAACACCGAATTAATCCGAATAGCAATGTCATCGGTCGCGAATATGTGCATAATACCCGCGCAGGATATACTTGGCCTGGGCCCGGAGGCAAGAATGAACAAACCGGCGACACTGAAAAACAACTGGAAGTGGCGAATGAAAAAAAACGCATTGAATAAAAAACATACCAAGTACCTTGCCGAATTAACACAAACCTATGGCAGGGATTATGGATAACCAGTCACGCAGCATAGTTAAACACTCTTTTCATTTAACACACGTCGGTCATTAAAAAACCTTTTTCTCCTCCATGCTCTTCTTTATCATTGCATAATTTCAGGAACAGCATGGGTAAAATGAACAAATTATTTTTACCTAACCTGTTTGACTGCCGGATTATCACCCAAAGGTCTCACTTTGCGTACTGAAATTATCGCATAGCATATAATGCCAATAAAGATGCCTGTAAAGGTCGCATACTTACCAATGTCAAACAAATACAAAAAATTGAAGTTCCGGTACGGGATCATTATAAAAATATTAGTCAGGGCACCAATCATAAAACTAAAAAACATACCCATACCTAATGATATTGAGAACATGGGAATCTCGGCCTTATATTTGCTGTGTATCCTGCCTAACTCGGAGGCGTAGATGAGCCCAACTAATGCACCAATTAAATATCCAGTCCACTTCGGCCATAGTTCATTGTCAAAAGTCCCGGGTGTAAGAGCCCATGCCCCTCTTGAGCCTATAAACCAGCCTACTCCTGTTCCAGCTATAGCGGCAAGCAGAGCTAAAAACCAAAATTGCAGCAAAATTTTATAATTCATCGCAAGATATGTTCCGGCCAGTCCAATGAATAACCCGGCGGAAATCATATAATATAGACCAAATTTCGGGAAAGGGAACTGCCCGCTGTCTGACTTTTTCCATTTCAAATGTTGCAGCTGGTTTTGAGTGAAAAATCCGGTTTTGCCTCCTGCAAAAAACACTACTGTATAATCGTAATCTTTTAATGTTTCCATATCTCCGACTTTGTTCCATCCATCAATGGCACTGAAAAGCACGACCATATCATTTGGCAAGTTCTCACTCTCATATACATGCCTGTTGAGGAAAAAACGAAACCTGCGCCTGTCAAAATCTTCCGAGTATTTATCAAAGCTGGTGTCTCCATTGCCTGCCTGTAAAAGTTCGTCGCACCATCGCTCAGCCTTCGGAAACTTGCCATTGTTGTTTTTAACATAAGTCATAAGTTCCATGCCGACAATTGAAGCACTTAGAGAACTGTGGCTGACGGCTCTAATTTTATCTAACTCACGCAAAGGGAAGAAAACAAGGTAAATAAGGAAAAGCGGTATAACGGCTTGCCAGTTTTTTGTTATATGTTTTGCTTTTGTCACGATGTTTTCACCTGCACTTAAATTGTACCATTGCGAACATGCAGCCACGTAGGATGGGTTAAATATTCCTTTCATTTAACCCATGCTGGGGGAAAAATCGGCAACCATGCCGTGTCAAATAATATCTTACGAAAAACGACACGTTTTCCAAACCATCATAATACTACCAGCATTTGACACTCGAGTCAAGCACATGCCCCCAAAAAATACTATACCTCATTCCTATTTTAAAATAAAACCCCCGCGGCGAAACCATGACCACGTTACAAAAGGTCAGGGCCTCACCACGGGTGCGATAAGCTATAGTTACTGCACTTGTCAGCCGTACTGTTTACGCAAGCATTGCCTGCAAATCTTCCTGCACTGTCGTTACAGGGGCGATGTTAAACTTCTCGACAAGTACCTTCAGCACATTTGGCCCTATAAACGCAGGCAGCGAAGGCCCGAGCTTCATATCCTGTATTCCAAGGTAAAGCAGCGTAAGCAGAATGCAAACCGCTTTTTGCTCGTACCAGCTTATAACGAACGAAAGCGGCAGGTCGTTAACCCCGCAGTCGAACGCGTCAGCCAGTGCCTGGGCGATCTTTATCGCCGAATACGCGTCGTTGCACTGCCCGATATCCAGCAGCCGCGGTATCCCGCCTATATCACCGAAATCGAGCTTGTTAAACCGGTACTTGCCGCACGCAAGGGTCAGGATAACACAGTCATCCGGCACGGCCTGGGCCATATCCGTGTAATAGTTCCTGCCCGGCTTGGCCCCGTCACATCCGCCGATCAGGAAGAACCTGCGAATATCGCCGTTCTTAACCGCGTCGATAACCTTATCGGCAACGCTCATAACCGCGTTCCTGCCGAACCCGATCGTGATGTACTTTTCCTCTGCATCCTCGGCGAAACCATCGGCTTCCATCGCGGCCTTGATAACCGGCTCGAAGTTCTTATCCTCGATGTGCGTAACGCCCGGCCAGCCCACAAGGTCGGTCGTAAATATCCTGCCTTGGTAATTTTCCTTCGGCTTCTGTATGCAGTTGGTCGTCATCAGGACCGCGCCCGGAAACTCCGCGAACTCCTTACGCTGGTCCTGCCACGCCCCGCCGTAGTTACCCACAAGGTGGTCGTACTTCTTTAGCTCCGGGTACGCAAGACAAGGCAGCATCTCACCGTGGGTGTAGACATTAACCCCCCTGCCCTTGGTCTGCTCCAGAAGCATCGCAAGGTCCTTGAGGTCATGGCCGGAAACAAGAATGCACTTGCCCTTGACCGGGGTGATGCGCACCTTCGTCGGCTCCGGGTGCCCGTAAGTGCCGGTATTGGCCTCGTCAAGCAGCTCCATGACACGCAGGTTCCCCTCGCCGCAGCGAAGCGTCATACCGACAAGCTCGTCGACGTTTACAGCCTTGTCCGAAACGAGAAAATCCAGAGCCTCTTCAAAGAAAGCGTAAATGTTGTCATCCTCTTTGCCGAGCAGGAAGGCGTGGTGCGAATAGGCCGCCATGCCCTTTAGACCGTAAGTGATAAGCTCCTGCAGGCCGGTTACATCCGGGCCAAGAGTTTCAAGACGCTTTGATATTCGCAGCTCACCGGATAACTGGTACATCCTGTCACGGCTTTGAGGTGCCTCGAAATCCGCCGGGCCGGTCAATGTTTCCATCTTCTTTCCCGCCTTGTCACATGCAGCGGCGTACATGTTCTTTGCCCTGGTCAGGACCTCGCCGGCTTTGCGAACATACTGTTCTATCCTTTCCGGGTCAAAGTTCACGTTTGTTACCGTGATAAACAGGGCATCGCATATAAACCTGTCGATCTCCCTGTCACTTTCACCCATGTCTCTGGCACGCTTGGCGTACATTGCAATGCCTTTGGTCGCGTAAACGACCACGTCCATCAAGTCCGCCGCCTCAGGACTCTTACCGCAGACACCCATTTTAGTACAGCCGCTTCCCTGTGCCGTCTGTTCACATTGATAACAAAACATTTCCATGATTATTTACCTCCATTAAAGTAATTTAATTTCAATTAGTATTTCCGTGTCCTGTGTTCTATTCCCTGATCATTATCAAAAGCATCTTAAACTTCTCTACCGCTTTTAGCGAATGCGGCACACCCGCGGGCATGACCACCACCTTACCTGCCGACATGGTAAGCGTTTCATCGCCGATTACGACCTCCGCGGTCCCGTCAAGTATCTCCACAACCGCGTCATAAGGGGCCTGGTGCGTGCTGAGACCCTGCTGCTTGTCGAACGCGAAAACCGTGAGGGTACCGGCTTCTTTGTCAATAACCGTTCTGCTTACGACAGACCCTTCCTGGTAGTCTATCATTCCCTCGAGCTTATAAGCCTTTGATACATCTACATTAACTTTGTTAGCCATCTTAAACCGTCCCTTCCGCAAGTATTAAAGAATCATCTAACGTCTTTTTTTTTACCAGCTGTCCGTCAACACTTAATATATATTCCTGCACTTTCGTTTTCACCCCCGCCTGGACAAGAGCAAGGTAAACCGTCTCGATCAACCCGCGACAGCAGGGAACTTCCATTATCACGACAGATACGCTTTGAGGATTCGCTTTTTTGAAAAGCTCCGTCAGCTTATCGAGATAAAGCCCGCGGTCGTCCAGCTTGGGGCACGCTATCATCAGCTTCCTGCCGTCAAGCAGCTCACTGTGAAACGCTCCGAAAGCAAACGCGCTGCAATCCGCCGCGATAAGAAGATCCGCCCCCTTGAAGTATTCCGCGTCGGGGCTTACCAGCGCAAGCTGCACAGGCCAGTTACCCAGCCTGGACTCGACATCACCGGCCTTGGCCGTGTTATCTTTTTTCTCGTCCCTTTCAAACTGCATCATCTTCGTACCGGGACACTGAAAAGCCTTTTCTCCCTTAACTGTCTGCTGCTGTTTTTTAGCAGCCGCTTCTGTCTCGACAAACTCGATAGCGTCTACGGGACATTGGCCTATGCAAACCCCCAGCCCGTCACAATGCAAAGGCCCGGTTACCTCAGCCTTGCCGTTTTTGAGTTCTATTACATTGTTGCTGCATGCGTTTACACATTTACCGCAGCCGATACATTTGTCTCTGTCTATTTTTATTGTCTTTGCCATTATTATATCCTTTCAATAATTGTTTAACTATCAATCAGGTTCTGCCCTATTTTACGGATATTTTCCACCAATCTTCTTGACATAGGTCAAGCCCGGGATATTTAATGAAAATAATTATGAAAAATTATGAAATTTTAACGAAATTCAGGCAAATTAAGCATGAAAACAGCCAAAATCAGCCTTGAAAACAGGGCAAAATTACTCGATAAATGCCCAGTTTTGGCTCCTCTTTCAACGGAGGACCGCAACGCACTTGCACGTGTGATGATGCTGCAGGAGTACGAACCCGGAGAAAAACTATTCACACAGGATACGCCCGCCGAAGCTTTCTATGTTATAACTTCTGGTAAAATAAAGATTTACAGAACAGGACAAGATGGCAAACTCCAGATTCTCCACATCCTTTCGCCCGGTGAACTTGTCGGAGAAGTCCCCGTCTTCGAGGGCGCAAACTACCCCGCAACCGCCTCGGCACTTAATAAAACCTCCGCCCTCTACATCCCCGGCTCAAAATTTCTTGATTTAGCCGAAAACAATCCCCATATCATGCTTGAAATGCTCGCTATACTCTCGAAACGTCTCCGACGATTCGTTGAAATGGTTGACGACCTTTCTTTGAAAGAGGTCTCGGCAAGACTGGCGAAATACCTGCTCGACGCATCTGTAAAAGCCAAAAATGACGTGATATCACTGGAAATGAGCAAGTCCGCGATCGCTTCACGGCTGGGGACGATACCTGAAACCCTCAGCAGGACTCTTAAGAAACTCGAAAAACACGATATAATCGCTGTTAAAAGCCAGAAAATCACGATTTTAGACAAACAAAAACTTATTGAAGCCTCAGCAGGAATAAAGCCGGGTTTGTAAAATTATAAGCCCAATTTCCTACTTAACCGGTTACATATAATAAGAATTTTAACCCTATTTATTAAAATTCATTGACTTTTAAGCTAATACTCCCTAAAATCGCGCGACTTTTTTGGACACTAACTAATTATGGTTTTAATGGAGGTGAATAGTGGATAATATCCAGGACTTTCTAAAACAAAAACTTGACAGTGACTCATTCGGGAAAATATCAGCTATCGAAAATGCTGACATGCACAAATTTGTCGCCGAGGCTATCGAACTGACAACACCGGATTCTTTTTTCGTCTGTACAGACTCTGACGAGGATATTGCTGCACTTCGTCAAATGGCGATTGACACAAAGGAAGAAAACCCGCTGAAGATGGAAGGTCACACTGTTCACTTCGACGGCAAGAACGACCAGGCCCGTGACCCGTCTAACACTAAGTACCTTCTTCCAAAAGGAGTTACACTTGGTGAAAGGCTGAATTCCACCGATAAGGACAGCGGCATCGAGGAACTGAAAGGCTTTTTTAAGGGCTCTTACACAGGCAAGAAGATGCTGATATGCTTCTGGTGCCTGGGGCCGACAAATTCACCGTTCTCGATCTCATGCGTTCAGATAACGGATTCACCTTACGTCGCGCACAGTGAGTCGATTCTTTACAGGCCCGGGTATGAACAGTTCAAGAAAGTTCAAGGCAACCAATTCTTCCGTTTCCTGCACATGACAGGCAAGACGGATGAGCGCGGAAACAGTGTCGAGATCGATAAGCGCCGTATCTATATGGACCTCGAAGAAAATACAGTATACTCGACCAATACCCAGTACGCGGGCAACACTGTCGGGCTTAAGAAGCTTTCTTTGCGTCTTGCGATCAATAAAGCGGCAAAAGAAGGCTGGCTGGCTGAGCACATGTTTGTCATGGGCGCAAAGGGTCCGGGCGGGCGGATAACGTACTTTACCGGCGCGTTCCCGTCGGCGTGCGGTAAGACGTCGACCGCGATGCTGCCCGGCCAGACGATAATCGGTGACGACATCGCTTACCTTAAAAAAATCGACGGCCAGATCCGCTGTGTAAATGTAGAATCGGGCGTTTTCGGCATCATCAGGGATGTGAACCCGCACGACGACCCGGTCATCTACAAGGCCCTGACAACACCCGGCGAGGTAATCTTCGGTAACGTGCTTGTCAAGAACGATGTTCCTTACTGGATGGGCATGGGGCAGGATCTTCCCGAGCAAGGGTACAACTATGCCGGACAGTGGAAAAAGGGCATGACCGACGCCAAGGGCAACGAAGTGACACCTTCGCACAAGAACGCACGGTACACGATCCGGATTTCGGCACTGGAGAATAAGGACGCCCTGGCGGACGATCCCAACGGTGTTTCTGTAGGCGGCATCATCTACGGCGGCAGGGACAGCGACACGCTCGTGCCGGTCGAAGAGGCGTTTAACTGGACCGAGGGCATCATCGCCAAAGGCGCTTCGATAGAATCCGAGACCACGGCTGCCACACTGGGCCAGGAAGGCGTGCGTAAGTTCAATATCATGGCAAATATGGATTTCGTTTCTATACCGCTTGGCAGCTATATCCAGAAGAACCTTGACTTTGCACAGGGCATTGCGAATCCGCCAAAGATATTCTCGGTGAACTACTTTTTGCGTGACGAGAACGGTAAGTACCTCAACGGCATACTCGACAAGCTGATCTGGGTGCTCTGGGCAGAGCTTCGCGTAAACAATGACGTTGACGCTATCCAGACGCCGACGGGCTTTATACCTAGGTTTGAAGACCTCGCAAAGCTGTTTAAAGAGAACCTGCCCGAGGAAGGCGAGTACACGCAGGATGCTTATGTCAAGCAGTTTACGGTACGCATTCCAAAGCTGCTGGCAAAGATAGACCGCGTTGAAAAGATATACAAGGATTCCGTGGCTGACACTCCGCAGGTTGTTTACGACACTTTCAACGAGCAAAGGCAAAGACTGAACGGGGCTAAAGACAAATTCGGTGAGTTCATCAGCCCGTTCGACCTTGAGAAGGCGTAACTGTCGACAAAGAGCCTTTAGAGGTTTGTTTAGTTAAAAATAAAGCCTGCGGCAATAACCGTGGGCTTTTTTATTTTTATAAATGCCAAACAGAATTACTGCTGCTGTCTTTGTTTCTGATATTCTTCGTAGAGCTTGCGCTCTGATTCTGCTCGTTCGAGCAGTTTTTCGTAAAGCTCGGGCTGTTCAACCTTTACCCGGCCCATGAAGTTTCTTCGCATATACTCGGGATAGGATTCATCATTCAGGAACATCATAATGCCCTGGTAGCGCAGATAGCTGAACTCGGGCAGTTCGAGACGGCGGATTTCCACTTCTTCGTCAATGCCGGCTTCGTTTTCGGCTTTATATATGTCGTAAATTTTCTTGGCCCATCGCTCCCGCTCGGCTGATGCTTCATCTTCCCGCAGGGCATACTTGAAGTAGGCATCCTTGAGTGTCATAATAATTAATTGAGTGGCATCATAGATGGTAACGCCCTGCATTTCCTCTTTGAAGCGATTCACAGCGAAAGTGTACAGAGGTACATTAAAATCCTCGCGCGGATATTTCTTTCTGAGATACTCATAAGCCTGCTTGGCTTTTTCCACCATGCCAGCATTGAAGAATGTAAAAATCGAATCTATAAGGAAGTTTCTGTGGCCGTTTAACATTCCTGTCGGCCCAAACTCACCTTCGAGCCGGTAATATTTATCTATGATATTTTCCCATGTCCTGTTTGCGGTGTCGAACATTCTCGTGTCCGGCAGCAGGAATACCGAGGGGGGGGCATCGGGCAATGGATATAAAACAATCTTGCCCTGCTTGCAGAGTCCCTGAAGGCTGTGCAGCACGATTCTGTCGGTGTTCTTTTCGTTGGTATCATAGTCGCCCTCGTTGCCGGCGCGGTCAAGCCCGAGACTCGCCCAGTAAATCGCGTGGCAATGGGGGTGCTCCCAGTTGAGAGGGTCGCGCTGGTTGGGGTCGGAATAGCTTACAGGGCCGTATTCGGCGTTAAGCTGGGCCATGTAAGAAGGCTCCATTTTCCATGTATTCTTCAAGCGGTGAGCCTTTGCGAACTTGTCGAATTTTTCGAGTGTTTCGGTTCCGCGGTACTTGTCGATAACTTCAAAGGCCTCTTTCGAGAAACGCCCGGGTATCTGCCTTAGCGTAAGGTAGCTGTCGACAAAGTCGTCGTCGTCTTCAAAGGCCTGGTCGGCATTTCTGAGCTCTGAAATAAACATCGAAACATCAGCCACATTGCGTATTTCGTCAAGGGTTTCGGGTGCGGCGATGAGTTTATCAAAGGTTTCATTATCCATAGGTTCGAGCAGATATCGCATCTCCATCGCTATCTCGCGCTTATAATACTTGTGGCAGTCATCGGTGATACCGGCTATTTTGTGCTGGAAAATCCACGCGAGTGAACGGTAGAGGAGTATGCTGTTGGGGTTGAGCTCTATGCCGCGGTCACGAAGAAGCTCATAGCCGTTACGCACCCATCGCCATCGTTCGTGGCATTGGGTGGCGGGAAAAGTGACCGAAATATTATACGCCATGTTCCACGCCTGAAAGTCCCAGACGGTGGCGAAACGCGGCTGCATTATTGTTATCCAGTCGGCAAGCTGCTTGGCGTCAAAGAACTGGCCCTGCTCTTTGAGGGTGTCGGCACGTATCCAGAGGACGTCAACGACAAGGCCGCGAAAAGCGCCCATCGCAACGGTGGCAAAAGCGAGCGAGGGCGGGGCATTTTCAAGAGGCTCGTTGCTTACAAGGCCCATCTCCACGCGATCCTCGTGGATAGGCTCGATGAGCAGCGAGGCAGTAATCAGCAGGCCAATGCCGACTAAAATACAAAATATAGATATTACCTGGTCCTTAGCTCTCATTATCAGACGGAGACCTTTGCTATTTCACGTTTTCTGAAGATTATTATTCCCATTATCATAAGCAGCAATCCCTTTACGAAGACGATCGTTAAAAACACCCTGCCGAGGAACGACCATGTAATCAGCTCGGAGTTAACGAGGAATCTTGTCGGGTCCCTGTCGCCGTCAAACTGCGGCAGGAGCCAGATTAAGGCGGAAACCACTTTATTGAATATGAAGAAGAAAACCCCTTCGCCGAAGTATTTCAATGAATCTACTATGAACAAATTAATTGTTCCGATGAAGTAAAGAACAATGCTGACGAATATCGCGCTGGGGAAAGAAAGGAACGTTGCAGCGGATACACCGAGCATGGCAAGGAAAGTAAGCTGCGAGTAAACCATAAGCATAATGCGTAAGAAATTTCCTGTGAACGTGCCGCCTTTGAAGAGCAGTTCCATATCATCGGGTATAACAGTCGTGCGGTTAAGGGGGACGTTGATAAAGGCCACGCCAAGGTAACCGTCGGGTGTAACAACTTCGCTTGGCACGGCGACTTGCTGGGTGGAATTCACCGCATCGGCGCGGTCGAGGCGAAGTATCGGGCTGTCCCACTGGTTGGGGCCGAGCTTTTCCTGGCGGAGGTCCCCGACAAGCCACGTGCCGTAGACTTTTCCGTCCGGGGTGGGCGAGGCGACAACATACCTGTATTTAATGAAAAGGTATTCGTTTGGCTCGCCGGGAGGCATGTTCTCAAACTCCCAAACCCTTCGTCCGCCTACAGGGACGCTTTTCTGTTTACCTATTTCCTCTCCGATAAGCGTGGTCATTACCTGGTTGGGAGTCATGCCGTCCGGCAGCCGGTTTTGATCTTTGAGCTCGTTGTAACGTTCCGCTGCAGCGGTGCGGGCGGCCTGTATGTCAAGAGAATCTTTGTATGAAACACGGGCGGTAAAAAATTCCTTTTCGGCTGAGATACGTTCTGAGGGAGGGGCCTCGGCAAATTTCGGCATCAGCAGCGTAACCCCGTAAATAATTCCCCCGAAAAGGGCCAGCATGAAGAGATTTACGAGCATAACGCCGATGAGTTTTCCGAGCAGCAGCTCGAACCTTCTTACCGGTTTTGAGAGCACAAGGAAAAGGTTGCGGCGTTTGATGTCGTTACTGAGGGTGAATATCGACAGGACGATGCTAAGCAGGCTAAGGACGAGCCCGGTCAGTCCTACGCTGTAGCTTGTGAATGTCTGGAGCTTGCCTTTGAGGGTTCCGTCGCCTGTGACGAGAACGCCGAGCAGCGGAACCACCACAATCAGCAGAAAGAAAACTGCGTAGAAAACCCTCATACTCAGGGCCTGGCTGACGGTGTTTCTCGCAACGGCCCAGATCCTACGCATTATTGTTATCCCCGCTTTCGTTCTGGTCCTCGTGTGTTGTTTCGGTTGTTCCGTCGGAAGAATTTTTTCGGCCTGTGAGCTCTTCGAGTATTTTTTTGTCGGGCTCTTTTTCCTGTTCAGCGGGTTCGGGTTCGGGTTTCTGCTGAGATTGCGGCTGGTTGTCGTCGACGGTTTGGCCTTCGTCGGGCGATTCGGTCTTAGTAAGGTTACGGAGCAGGTTCTCATCCGGTTTTTCGGGAGTTTCTACAGGGGCGGGTTTTTCGACTTGTGCTTTTTCGGTTTCGGACTTTTCCGGGGCCTGCGGCTGGGCGGAAATATCCGTTTGCACGAGTTTTTCGAGAACCTTTGACTGTGGCGAAACCGCGGCGAGGAACTTGTCGAGCCGCTGGGTGTCGACAGCGCCGCTTGTGGGGCTTTTTTGTTCGCGGGCCCTGCTTACGGTTCTTACGAAAAAGTCTTCGAGCTTGTCTACAGGGTGGGTCACTTCACACTCGCTGCTGTGCTCGGCAACGATCTGCTTTATTTTTTCAATCGCAGAGTCGGGAATACTTCCGGTAAGTATCTGCCTCTGCTCGGTATGCTGGAGCAGCGAACGGACCTGTCCTTCTGTCTGCATCTTGCCGCCGTAGAGGATGGATATTCTGTCGCAAACGTCTTCGACGTCGGCAAGGAGGTGGCTGCAGAGCAGTATGGTCTTTCCTCTTTCGGCGAGCAGCTTGATAAGGTCTTTCATCTGCCTAGTTCCGATGGGGTCCATGCCGGAGGTAGGCTCGTCGAGGATAAGCAGTTCGGGGTCGTTTATGAGCGCCTGGGCAAGGCCGATTCTGCGGGCCATGCCTTTGGAGTATGTACCTATTGGCCTGTTTTCCATACCGGCCAGGCCGACCATTTCGAGCAGTGCGTCGATGCGGGCCCTGCGGACGTCTTTAGACAGGCCGAATATTCGCCCGTAGAAGTCGAGGGTTTCTTTGGCATTTAGGAACTTATAAAGGTATGACTCCTCAGGCAGGTAACCGATACGGTCCTTAACATCTGGGGAGTTTATATCGCCGCCGAGCATTATGGCCTTGCCTTTCGAGGGGTGGAGCAGCCCGAGCAGCATCTTTAGCGTAGTAGTCTTTCCTGAGCCGTTCGGGCCCAGCAGTCCGTAGACTTCGTTGTGGTTTATCTTCAGGTTCAGGTCCTCAACAGCGATTACCTTCGCCCTGCCCCACCAGTCCGGGAAGACCTTGGTAAGCGATATTGTCTCGATAGCGTATTGGTTTTTACTCATTGCCACGAAAAATCTCACAAATTAACTGTTTTACAATAATTATTCGCCCGGGCCGGCGGATTGTTCAACATGGGGCTGGAGGTGTTCGCCGTAACGAACCAGGCGGGCACTGTTGAATACCACGACAATCGAGCCGGAAAGATGCAGAAAGGCCGCGAGTATAGGCGGCAGCCAGCCTGCCGCGGCTGCGGAGATACCCAGCACGATGAATATTATGCCGAACGCAAGGTTCTGATTGATAACGCTTCGGGTCTTTCGCGAGAGTTTGACCAGGAAAGGCAGGCGGCGGAGGTCGTCGCTCATAAGCGCAATGGACGCGGAGTTAATCGCCACGTCGCTTCCGGCGGCACCCATTGCTATGCCGAGGTCACCGGCGGCAAGTGCCGGTGCGTCGTTTATTCCGTCGCCAACGACGGCGACGGTATGTCCCTCGGTGCGGATTTTTTCTACTACCGCGAGCTTGTCCTGGGGCAGGCACTGCGCCTTGAAGTCAGTACAGCCGAGCTCAGCGGACACCCTGTTTGCGACTTCTCGGCGGTCACCGGTGAGCATTGTCACACGTTTTATGCCGGTATCGAAAAGTTCGCCGACGGCTTGTCTTGCTTCCGGACGAGACTTGTCCTGGAGGCCTATCCAGCCGATACATTTGTCGCCCCGGCTGACGTAAAGTGCACTAAAGCCCTGTTCCTCATGCAGCGTAGGGTCGGATATACCTGTCATGTCGACACTGTTTTCACGCAGGAAAGTGTCACGGCCTACCCGTACGAGGTCGCCGTTTATTTTCGCGTGTACGCCCTTTCCGGGTGTCTCCTCGAATTCGAGGCACTGTGAGAGCGATACGTTTGCCTCTTTTGCAAGTGTCATAAGCGCCCGGGCGGCGGGGTGTTTACTAAGCTGCTCGGCAGAAGCGGCAACCTCGAGCAGTGTCGCAGGCTCGATGCCCCGTGCGGGTTCGAGTTTTGTTACGTAAAGCCTGCCTGTCGTCAGGGTTCCGGTTTTATCGAAAACGACGGAGGTTATCTTACCTGCAAGCTCGAGCAGCGATACGTCCTTGACGAGTATGCCCAGACGGGCGGCGGCCGAAAGTGCGGCGACCATTGCCGTCGGGGTCGCAAGAATAAGTGCGCACGGACATGAGATAACCAGTGCAGAGATAGCGTTGTTTATTTCCTTCGTGAAAAATGCGATTATGCCGGCAATCATCAGGACGGTTGGCAGGTACCATTTTACATAGCGGTCTATTATCCGCATGATGGGTATCTGGGTTTTTTCGGCGGCGATAATAAGCTGCTGTACCTTCCCGAGGGTGGTGTCCTCGCCGGCCTTGGTGACAGTTATGTCCATCGCACCTGTAAGGTTGGAGGTTCCTGCAAAGACCTGCATTCCGGGAACCTTGTCGACGGGCAGAGACTCACCGGTTATAGTTGCCTCGTTGACCGAACTTATGCCGCTTTTGATTTCACCGTCGGCGGGTATGTTGTCTCCGGGACGGACACGAACTATGTCTCCGGTTTTGAGCGTGTCGACTTTTACCTCATGTTCACTGCCGTCCTCACGGACGAGGTGGGCGGTTTTGGGGGTTAGCTTTATAAGCGACTCTATCGAGGCGCGTGCGCCAAGCGCCGTGCGGGTTTCCATAAGCACCGCCAGAAGCAGCATGAAGGCAACGGCACCGGCGGTTGCGTACTGGCCGGTCGCAAATGCCGCCAGCACCGCGAGAGCTACAAGCTCGTCCATGTGCATGTGCCCCTTTGCTATGCCCTGAACGGCATGGACAATGACGGGCAGGCCGAGGAATATTGCGCCAAGCATCGCGCTTAGCTGGGCGGCCTCGCTGTCACGGCCGTAGAACAGCGGGGCAATCATGCTGTTAATAAGCAACACGCCACCTGTAAGCGTCGCCAGCAGTGCAAGGCTGACCCTGAACTGCTTGCCGCGGGTGTTCTGCGAACTCATCTCGTATTCTTTTATTCCCAAATGTTCATGCGCCATAATAATAACTCGCTACTAATTCGCTTAACGGTTTAGTCATTTCTCTGATTTTCTTTAGCTCTCGCTTCGTTACGGTTTATCAATACCCGTATTTCACGCGGGCCGTCGTTTTGGTCCGGCGGGATAATAATCTGCTCGTCGACCTTGTCCAGAACGCCTGATATGGTGTCCTGGTATATCTGCTGGAGGACAAGCTTCGGTCTTTCCTTATATTCGGGAAGCAGCTGGAGCAGGTAGTCGGCGTTTGCCTTTGCGGTTTCGACAACCTTTGTGCGGTATGCCCGGGCCTGGGAAATCTGTTCCTGCGCCCTGCCGCTGAGCATGGAAAGGTAGGTCTCGCGCTGTTTATCGGTCAGGTCTTCCTGTTTAAGTTTTTCGAGAACCTCTTCAGCATGGGGGCCGCCGGCTTGGTTTAGAACAGTGTCGTAATAGCTTTTGGCCTCGGTTTTGAGACGGTCCTTTTCCTGGCTTGCCATATTAAGCTGCTGGAAGGCGTCGTCGACCTGGCGCGGCCAGGTAATCTTTCCCGCGACCTGCATCGCGACGACCGTCACGCCGGAACGTATTTCGTTGAGGCGTTCCTGAAGCAGAAGTTTGACGTTATTTGCGATGTCAGGCGCGCTTACAATAGCTTCGTCGATGGTGTAGTTTACCATTGTTGTAACTACAGCGTCGGCGGCCATACTCTGGAGAAAAGGATCGACTGATTCTTTGAGGAGATCGGCGAATGTCCGGCCGGGCTTAAGCTGCGGAAAGTACATGTTGCGGAAAAAGTCCTCGGGGTAGTCGATTCGGTAATTAAGCTGCCACTTGGAATGGACAATGTTGTAATCGACACCTTCGATACCGGCAACTGTGTCATTGCTCGTAAGGCAGTAACCGTCTCGCGTGGGGTTGAGGGTGGGTTCCACCCTGCCGGGCTGGCCGGTAAGTTTTTCACGCTCGGTCTGAAAGTACCAGAATGAATCTATCGGTACGGAGTGAACCTTCGCCACTGGTATGCGGACTATTTCATCGATCGGTGCCGGAAAGGCCCAGTGCAGACCGGGGCCGAGAATGCGGTCGTCGCCTACACCGCGAATCTTCCCGAAACGAAGTACCATCGCCTGTTCATCGGGCTGTACGCGGAATATTCCCGAGCCGAGGAACAGCAATATGACGACGGCCATTATAACCTTCAGAAAGAAAAACGAGTTTTTCAGCGCGTTGGAAAGCGACCTGCCGGCAGCATCGATCTGCTCTTCAAATTGCGTGTTCTCCTGCGGTTGTTTTATATCATTATCTTCCATAGCGTTATATCTTCCTAAGCGTTGGTCAATATTTGCTTAAAGACTGCAAATGTACATTATTACTTTTTCTGTTCTTCAGGTTTCAAGTCCGGCACCTTTTTAAGCAGCTCGAACGGTTCGGTATCAGCCCCAAGCACAACGGTGGACTTTTTATTGAGTATGATCTTGAGGGCCTCAAGGTCACGCAGGAACATGGCAAGTTCGGGGTCGGCTTCGAGAAGCTTATAATACTTTGCCGCTTCGGCGTCGCCCTGGCCCCGAATCGCTTTCGCCTGGGCGTCTGCGACAGCGAGAAGCTCGGTTCGCTTGGATTCGGCGTCGGTGCGGATCCGGGTGGCTTCGGCGTTACCTTCGGCCTTGATTGCCTCGGTTTTACGGTTGCGGTCGGCGCGCATCCTGCCGAACACGTCCTTTGTAACCTTTTCACTTACTCCAAGCTGCTTAATCCCCACGAGCCTTACATTGATCCCGAAGTCATCTTTGCTCTTTGAAGCGAGGCTCTGGAGCATTTCTTTTTCTATCTCGGCGAAGTTGATCTTTTCGGGGTCCGAGTTGACGAACTCGCTGAAATAATGCCGGCCTATAACAGAGTTCTGAGTGTCGCGAAGCAGGCTGCGAAGCTGGAGCTCGGCGCCTTTTTTGTCGCGAACCGACTCAAGGAACTTGAGCGGGTCATGTATATTCCAGACGACGTAACTGGTTACAATGATGGGCTCGCCGCCTTTTGTGGTTGTTTCTTCCATTATGCCCTCATAGACATGGGCGCGGGAATCAAAAGTGTGCACAGACTGTATCGGCGCGGGCCATCGCGTATACAGCCCGGGCTCGACAATTGATCGGGTCGGCTTGCCGAAGGTGGTTACCAGTGCGCTTTCGGTTTCGCGGACCTGGAACGTGAACATGTAAAAAGCTATCACGATGCCGATCAGGATAAGCAGTATTATTCCGGAAATGTTCTTCATGTCGCTTCTTCCTTTTTATTCTGGTTATTCTTACTTTTTTCTTTAGCGGATTTACCGCCCGGTAACTTCATCTATGCTTATATCATAAAGTTCGGGTGAAAGGACTTCCTGCAGGTCCACAATATAAACCTGCGAATCGTCCTGACCTGCGACAACAATATATTTTCGTATATCAGGCAGTGTCTCTTCAAGAACAGCAAGCCTCTGCTGGCGTTTGAATATTTCCGGCGCGGCTTCAAATGCCTTAAGCTGTTTCTCAAACCGCTTTCCCGTCGCCTCGCTGGTTACCACACGTGCGTAGGCATACGCCCTGGCTTCGGATACCTTTTGGAATATCTCGCCCTTTACCCGTACAAATTCCTGTTCAAGCTCGTTTTGCAGCCTCCGAACCTCGGGTTCATTGCCTTTTTCCTTCGCTTCCTGGAAGGCTATCGCTTTTTCGTAAAGTTCATTTGACATCTCTACCGAACCGCCGAGTGTAGTCAGCGTTCTATTTCGGTCGGCAAGGGCACTTAGCACGGAAGCCTGCTTCTGCTGGAATGCACCGATAACCTGTTCATAACTGTCGGCAACGTCGGGGGGCGGATGCACACCCTGCAAGCCGAGCAGTACAACCTCAACGCCGAGCCGGGCGGCATCTGCTGCGTCCTGGATGCGACGGCGAAGTATTTTCGAAGCGGCCTCTCGGCCTGCTGCGAGCAGCGAAGCGCTTCGGCCTGTCTGCTGCTGGTCGGCCTCGTCGACGATCTCAACCTGCGACCCGGCTGCGTACCTGACAAGTTCACGGTAGCATATTTCTTCGAGCATTTTGCGGGAATCGCTGTGCCTGTATACATAATCATAAAGACTGCGTATGCGGTAAAGGACCGGAACGTTAGCCCTTACAAGACTGACAGGTACCGCGCCGCGGCGGACGCTTTCCCCTTCCTCGGGCACCGCCACGAGCAGGTCGTATTCTTCCTTATAATGCTGTTGGCCCCACAGCAGGGAAGTTGGTTTTGTCTCAGGGTCCTCTTCCAGGTAGCCCACTGTAAGCTTGTGGATTTTTCTGGTGTCGTACTTATATACCTTGTCGAAAGGCCAGGGCCACTTGAAATGTATTCCGGGCTTGACAAGCCTGCCGCCATTTTCAAACGAGCCGAGGCGCTCAATTATGGCCTCGCTGCCGGGATTTATAACAACGACACTGCTGAAAAGATAGAGCACAATCGCTCCGAAAATGAACAGAGGTATAACGGCCTTTTCGAACAGCTTGTAGAACCACGTCTGCGAGACCTGGAACCCGAACTGGTAGTCGATGGTGCTTGCGAATGTATGCAGGATGCCGCCTGGCTCGTTAATCAGACCGAGCAAACGGCTGTCAATTGCGAGACGACTTTCCTGGCCGGCAACACGCGGGCGGTAAATGTCGAGTATCAGGTTAAAGATTATTTCAACGCCGAGCACCGCCAGGACACCGGGAATCACCCAACCGAGCACCTCCAGGCCGACCCGGGATTTGGTGTAATGCATTACAATAAGAAATACGGTAACCGCGGCGGAAAGTATGCCTGTCGCGAGCATTACGCTGCTGCCGGCACGGAGGGGCCGCCACTTGGGCTCGGCACTCATACCGGTGGCAAATCTCGATATCAGATAGCAGACAAAGGCGATCACGGTGGTTATCACGCCTGCTACCATGAGATTTTTCAGTTCAGGCTGAACCTTATCAGGTTTTGAAAGATAGATAAAGTACAACGAAGCCATCACGATGTTGTAAACAGCCACCAATCCTGAGAAAACAGGAAGCATCCATTTTTCAAAAAACCGAAGCCTGCGCTGAGCCACTGCGAAAAGCTCTTCCCGGTCCTTGTCAAAAATGGTGTCTTCAGACTGGTTTTTCTTAAGCTGGGCAATGTCGAGTTTTTCCTGCTCGGCAAGGGTGCGCTGGTGGAAAAGTATCAGCACGATGAACCAGACGAAAACCCCCGAAAGCATCTGCCAGACCAGGACGTTCAGTGCGAAAACGTTCGTGTATCTTGCGAGGATTAGCGTCACTACAAAGAAAAGAACAGTAAGAACAAGGCACATAAACGAAACGTACTGAGCTTTACGCGATGTTGTATTCATATTTTATATCCCGTATTAGTTGCCAAAAGGGTGTTTTTAACAGATAATAAAAGTTTTATCAACAACAATAAACAAATTCTTTACAACCGAACAGCAAGGTAATATAACAATAACATAGTTTAAAGTGTAGTATATTTCAGGATAAAAGCGTGATTAATAAACTAACAACCATAACAAAAAACACATTTATAGAAACCCTGAGACAACCCATCTTCACAATTATTATCGCCTTTACCATATTTCTTTATGTCATCAGCCCGGCGATAACGATGTATACGATGGACGACGACGTTAAACTCCTGCGGGAGTTAGGGCTATCTACGCTTTTTTTGGCGGGTTTGTTCATAGCGGTTTTCTCGGCAACGAGCGCCATTACCGAGGAAATCGAGACCGGGACTATCACAACTATACTTTCCAAGCCGGTTTCGCGAACAGTTTTTGTTCTGGGCAAATTTTTGGGGATTACCGCAGCGGTGACTCTGGCCCATTTCATATTGACTGTTGCAATGCTGATGATGGTCCGGCACGGGGTGCTTACAGCGGCTTACGACACGCATGACTGGGTGGTAATAACAACAATGGTGATCGCCGTTCCGCTGGTACTGACCTTAACTGCTTTTCTAAACTACAGTTATGACTGGAACTTTTGCGCAACAGCCGTTAGCGCAGCGGGTGTGGCGGCGGCAATATCAGTCAGTATTCTGTCTTTTATAGATAAACAATGGCAATTTAACCCTGCTGACAACGGCTTTAAGGTATTCGATGTGTATGCGTCGGTGCTGCTGCTTATGGCTATTCTTATTCTTGTCGCACTTGCGCTGATGTTTTCGACGAGACTCAACGTAGTTTTAACACTTTCCTGTTGTATTGCGGCTTTTTTGCTGGGACTTATCAGCGATTATCTATTCGGAAGGTTCTCCGATCAGCATTTATGGGCTAAAATAGGCAAAGTTGTTGTGCCCAACTTTCAGGTATTCTGGATAAGCGACGCAATTTATGAGGGCAATCCCATTCCGCTGCAATATATAGGTATAGGGGCGGTTTACGCCTTTCTTTACACTTCAGCTGCCCTTTTCCTTGCTGTGGGACTATTCCAGAGGCGGCAGGTAGGTTAATAACACCCCCTGCCAAAATTTTCAGCCGAACTTATATATAAGTGCTATTTCGTCGCATTCGTCCTGCTTTGGGCAGCGTGCGCAATCGCTCCAGACTTTCATTGGCAAATCCTGCCTGTTGACCCTTTGAAAGCCTATTTTTTCGAAAAAATACGGTTCGAGGGTCAATGCGAACACTTTATCCACGCCGTATTCTGCAGCTCGGGCCAGCGATGCCTCCACCAATGCCCTGCCGACACCTCGGCCCATGCAATTCTTAGAAACCGCAAGAGATTTGACCTCGGCAAGATCCTTCCATATAATCTGGAGTGCGCAGCAGCCGACAACCTGGCCTTTGTCTTCGGCAACGAGAAAAATCGGGATATTCTCGTAAATATCCGAAAGTGAGCGGAAAAGCATTTTGTCAAGTTCCGCATAAAAGGATATCAGTTCGTGTATAGCCTGGCCGTCTTTGATTGTCGCGCCGCGTATTTCCATAAGCCCGTTATAATAAGCAACTAAGACTTATTTTACAATAACTAAAAAAAATGCTGGAAATAGGCGGCAATTCAAATAAAATTGCCCAATCATGAAATTTGTACTGATAGACAAAGTAATATCGACAGACGGCGAGAAAAATCTCAAAGCCGTCAAGAGCGTCTCGCTTGCAGAGGAATACCTCGGGGACCATTTTCCGGTTTTCCCGGTGCTGCCTGGCGTGATGATGCTCGAAGGACTCGTCGAGAGCGCTTCGTGGCTGGTCAGGCAGGTCCAGGAGTTTGGCAACAGTATGGTCCTGCTGGAGACGGCAAGAAACGTGAAGTACAAGAGCTTCGCGGCGCCGGGAATGCAGATAACTTACGAGGTGACGGCCAAGTCTATCGAGCAGAACGTAAGCGGCTTTGCCGGAGTTGGTATGTGCGGCGGTGAGCCGATTGTGGAGGCAAAGTTCAGCCTCAGGCATTTTAACCTGGCCGACGAGAACCCGAAAATGGCAAGGGTCGACGGTCAGATAGTTGAGAATATGAAAAACCGTTGGAAACTGCTTTATGCAGGAAACTGATATTAAAATGGATTTTAAGATTTGTAGCGGAGGCACTAAAATATGGCTATGACTCGTGCGGAGATTTTTGAAGAAGTTAAGGAAGTTCTTGTTGACGCCCTGGGACTCGACGACGACGAGGTTACCGAAGATGCGACACTGATGGGCGACCTGGGAGCAGAGAGCATCGACTTTCTGGATATTGTTTTCCGGCTTGAAAAGGCGTTCGACATCAAGATACCGAGGGAGGAACTTTTCCCTGCGGATAACCTGATGAACAACCCGGAATTTGTCAGCGGCGGCAAGCTGACTGAAAAAGGGCTCGAAGAGTTCAAGGCACGCATGCCGCACACGGATTTCGCGGCGATTGAGGACGAGCCTGATGTCAACCGTATCCCCGATCTTTTCACGGTCGGCTCGGTTGTCAATTTTATCGAAGCGAAACTTAAAGGTTAATTTTTCGGCATACACAGCCGAGTTTGAAATGAACCTGTCGGCAGGTGTGCCCGCAAAGCCCCCTGCCGATAACCTTTTATTTGGATTTGTAAATATTATGCGCTGGATATGGATCGATAAATTTCTCGAGTTCGAGCCTAAAAAGCGGGCTGTCGCGCTTAAAAACGTGACCCTTGCCGAGGAGCACCTGCATGATCATTTCCCGGGCTTTCCGGTAATGCCAGAGGCTCTTATGACCGAGGCAATGGCCCAGACAGCAGGTATACTCGTAGGGCAGGCGAGGAATTTCGAGGAAAAGGTAATACTGGCGAAGATAAAGAAGGCGGCGTTTTTTCATTACGTCGTGCCTGGTGATACTATCATTCTCGAGGCCGAGATCGAGTCTATAACCGAAGAAGCGGCGTCGACTGTCGGCACGATCAAGCGCGACGGGCAGCTTATCGCGGAGATAAGCCTTATGTTCAGCCATATCGACAAGAACCTCGCCGGGAAGAAATTCCCCGAAGAGAACTTTGTATTTACCGATATGTTCAATTCACTGCTAAACGGCTTCATTGACAAGGCGGCGGAGTAGATTATGCAGTTACGCAAAGTTGCAATTACATCGACAGGAGCGATAACCCCGCTGGGCCTTGACGTCGAGAGCATGTGGCAGGCAATGCTTGCAGGCAAAAGCGGCATCGGCGAGATAAGCGCATTTGACGCGTCGAGTTTTCCGTGCAGGATCGCAGGCCAGGTGCCCGAGTTCAAACTGCGGGATCACCTGCCCAAGAGCTACCGCAAGGCCAGGAAGCTTATGAGCAGGGATATCGAGCTTTCCATCATCGCAGCCGACGAAACTTTCAAAAAAAGCGTCCACAAGACAAAGGGTATCGACCCTGACAATGTGAATTTGGACCCGGTTCGCAGCGCCGTCAACTTTGGGGCGGGGCTGATAAGCTGCGAGCTTGACGAGCTTGCCCCGGCGGTTGCAAAAAGCGCCGAGAACGGCAAATTCGACCTGCACAAATGGGGTGCAAGCGGAATGAACGACCTTACCCCGATTTGGCTGCTGAAGTACCTGCCCAATATGCCGGCATGTCATGTTGGGATAATTCACGATATACAGGGGCCGAGCAATACGATAACCTGCGGTGAGGTTTCCGGCCTGCTGGCAGTGGCAGAGGCGGCTTTTGTTATCGAGCGAAACGATGCGGACCTGGCCCTTGCAGGAGGGGTTGAGGCGAAAGTAAACCCCGTGGTTATGCTGCGGCAGGCACTTATTAAACGCGCCGTCACCACAAGCAATGACGACCCGCAAAGAGCGTGCAGGCCTTTTGACGCCGGTGCCGCAGGATGTGTATTCGGCGAGGCGGCTGCAATGGTCCTGCTTGAAGAGCTTGAAAAAGCGAAAAGCAGCGGTTCGGAAATTATCGCCGAGATTGCCGGTACAGGATCGAGTTCGAGCCTTAACCCGGACCTTAGCAGAATCGAACAAAATGCCAGGGCTGTTGAAACGGCTGTGCGGCAGGCGATGCAGCAGGCACAGATAGGCCCGGAAAAGCTCGGGCTTATCATCCCGCACGGAACAGCTGTGCCGGATGATGACCGGGCGGAGGTCCAGGCAATTGAGCGGATACTGGGCCCGGCGGTTCTTGATGTGCCGGTACTACCGACCAAGTCCATGATAAGCAACACCGGGGCGGCATCGGGCGCGGTTGACCTTATTATAGCGGCAATGGCTGTTCGGGAGGGCAAAATTCCGGCTGCGAAGAACTTTGAGACACCGATTGACCACTGCCGGCTGAACATACCGAAAGAAGTTATCGAAAAGGATATTGAATACGCGTTAGTATTTGGTTACAGCTTCGGCGGCCAGGTCGCGGCTGTGGTTATAAAAAATTCAAAGAGCTGAACATGACACACAGAGTTGTAATAACAGGCATGGGTATTATCTGCCCGATGGGCCATGACGTCGAAGTAGTTTGGCAGGGAATGATGCACGGAAAACACGGGGTGGGCGAGACAACGATCTTCGACGCTTCGACATTTCCCACGAAGTTCGCTGCCGAGGTCAAGGACTACGATATAAGCAAGTTCACGAATAGGCCCGAACTGCACAAGAACGCTAACCGGGGTTCTGCGTTTGTTGTCGGGGCCGCTGCACAGGCGTGCAAACAGGCTAAAATTGACATTGACACCGACCAGCCCGGCGACGGCATTGACCGGGAGAAGATGGGAATATATCTCGGGGCGGGCGAAGGTTCGGTGGATAATGACAATTTTTTCGACGCTTTAACCACAAGCTTCGACCCGGAAAGCGGCAAAGTGGATTTTAAAAAATGGGGCGCATTTGCCGCAGAAAAATTTAACCCGGACCACGAACTGCAGCAGGAACCCAACATGCCCGCTTCGCATGTCGCGCTTTTGACCGGGGCAAGGGGTCCCGTACGAAGCTGCCTGACGGCTTGTGCGGCAAGCACCCAGGCGGTCGGCGAAGCGTCAATGCTGGTCCGTCACGGCCGGGCGGATATTATTATCGCAGGCGGAGCTCATTCCATGATACACCCGCTGGGCGTTACGGGGTTTAACCGCCTGACCGCGCTTTCCACGCGAAACGACTCGCCCGAGACGGCTTCGAGGCCTTTCTCTGCAAGCAGGGACGGGTTCGTCATCGGCGAAGGGGCAGCGATAGTGATACTTGAAACACTTGAATCGGCACAGAAAAGAGGCGCCGAAATACTTGCTGAAATTACAGGCTTCGGTTCGAGCAACGATGCATTCCGTGTTACGGACATGCACGAAGACGCCCGCGGCGCGGTGCTTGCTATGCGAAAGGCCCTCGATGACGCGGGGATAACAACCGGGGATATCGATTACATAAGCACACACGGCACGAGCACATCGGAAAACGATTCGGTCGAGACTCTTGCGATAAAGACGGTGTTCGCCGAGAAGGCGAAGTCGACGCCTGCAAGCAGTGTAAAGAGCATGTTCGGGCACCTTATCGGCGCGACCGGTTGTGCGGAGCTTATTACATGCGTACTGGCACTGAGGGACCAGGTGCTTGTGCCTACGATGAACCTGCACGACCCGGACCCGGCACTTGACCTTGACTACGTACCGAACGAACCGCGGAAGGCGAAAGTGGAAACGATAATGACAGAATCGTTCGGTTTCGGCGGGCAGAACAATGTGATAATATTGAAGAAATTCGAGCAGTAAAACTAAACGAGCATAAATACAGGCTTTAAAAATGATCGACATTAAACAGATTCGCGAAAACCCGAAGGCTTTTATAGAAGGCGCCAAGGCAAAGCACATCGCGGCTGATATTGAACGGCTGCTTGACGTTGACGAAAAACTTCTCGACGCCAAAAAGCAGGCACAGGATATCAACACGCAGAAGAATACTATCGGCAAGTCGATCCCGAAGCTTTCCGGAGACGAAAAGCAAAAAGCCCTTGATTCACTCGCCTCGCTCAAGCAGGACGAGCAGGCCGTTAAGGACGCGATGGCGAAACTGCAGCCGGAGTTTGACGAACTTATGCTGCAGGTGCCCCAGCCAGCCGCAGAGGATGTTCCGCTCGGCAAGGACGATACGGAGAATGTCGAGCTTCGCAAATGGGGTGAAATTCCGCAGTTTGATTTCGAGATGAAGGACCACGTTCAGCTCGGCCTTGACCTTGACATTATCGACATCGAACGCGGGGTTAAGCTTGCCGGTACGCGAAACTATTTCCTTAAAGGCGATGGTGCGCTCCTGCATTGGGCTGTGCTGCGGTTCGCTCTCGATTACATGGTAAAGCAGGGCTACACGCCTATGACCCCGCCGCTTTTGATGCGCGACGAGGCAATGCGCGGTACCGGGTATTACCCCGGCGCAGAGGAGCAGACTTACCGCATGGAGCGTGATGAGCTTAACCTTGCGGGAACTGCGGAGGTGCCGGTAACTGCCTACTACTGCGGCGAGATAATTCCGGAAGACATACTGCCTGTAAAGTCGGTCGCGATGAGTTCATGTTTCCGTCGCGAGGCCGGTGCGGCAGGCAAGGATACACACGGGCTGTACCGCATTCACCAGTTCGATAAGGTCGAGCAGGTTATCATCGGCGAAAACGATGAGGAAAAAAGCAAGGCCTATCACAACGAGATACTGCAAAACTCCGAGGCGGTCATGCAGGCGTTCAATATCCCGTACCGTGTTGTGAACGTGTGCACGGGCGACCTGGGGCGCGGGCAGGTGCAGAAATTCGATATCGAGGCGTGGATGCCGTCGCGAGAAAGCTACGGCGAGACGCATTCGGCAAGCAGGTTCTACGAGTTTCAGGCCAGGCGAATGAATCTGCGCTACAAAAAAGACGGCAAGGTCAATACTTTCTGCCACACGCTCAACAATACGGTCATCGCATCGCCGCGGATACTCATACCGCTGCTTGAGCTGAACCAGAACCCCGACGGCTCGGTTACGATACCTGAGCCTCTCCGGTGTTATATGCAGGGTAAAGAAAGGATAACGAAACCCTGACATTTAAGGGAGCGGGCTCTTGGATGCGATACAAAAAAGACTTCGCCGGCTTCAGCGACCCGCATGGACAGGCCCGTATGTTTTAGAGTACACGCTTACCAATTGCCCCCTGCTGCCTGTTGCGATTTCATTAATCGCCGGTATTTTAACTGCTGAATACACCCCCCTGCCGTATTGGCTGTTTACTGCGGTTCTTATTATTGTATCCGTCACCGCCGTGGTTTTGAGTTTTAGCGGCCGCAGTGGAAGCAGCGGGCAAACTTTTACATTGCTGCTTTTAGCGTGCGGTGCTGCCTGGTGCGCGGGAGGGCTGCGGCTGACGGAGAGTACCAGTACAAGACCGAATGACATATCGAATTTCATTCAAGGTC
Organism: uncultured Pirellulales bacterium; assembly: GCA_964628195.1. Taxonomy (GTDB): domain Bacteria; phylum Planctomycetota; class Phycisphaerae; order Sedimentisphaerales; family Anaerohalosphaeraceae; genus CAZVPF01. The sequence continues at coordinate 172,373 of CAZVPF010000003.1, forward strand.
CCGCGCTGGTAACCGTCAAAGGGACCGTGCTGACGGAGCCTGTACTTGAGGATCGGGACAGGTGGCAGTTCGGTTCTTTCCAGTGGACCGCGCAGAGCAGCTCTTTTTACCTTGAACTGGACAAGGTAAAATCAACCGCACCAGCCGCTAAAGACGGTTTCGCCGAGATAACCGGCAAGGTCCGTGTCCACGCGGGCGCGCCTTTAACGGAAATAGGACCGGGCGATTACATACTCGTTCACTGCACAGTAGACCGCTTTCCCGGACCGGACAACCCCGGTGTTTTCGATGTTAGAAAGTACATGAAACGAAATGGGGTGATATTTTCGGCGTTCGTCAAGTCCGCGATTTCGATAGAGATGATCGAAAAGTCCTCGCGTTCGCCTATTGCGCGGTTTAAGAGCAGGCTTTCACGGATGGCACAGTCCGGGCTGATCGACCCGGTAGTTGAGCAGTCGCCGAATACGCCGATACTGGCTGCGCTTCTGCTGGGGGAAAGGCAAAACATTGAAAAGGATACGTATCTCGCGTTCCGCCGGACGGGGCTGGCTCATTTTATCTCGCTGTCCGGTTTGCACATGGGGATAATTGCAGGCTTTGTGTGGCTGACCTTGAGGCTAACCCCCCTGCCCCGAGCCGGTCGGGCTGCGGCGGCAATTTTGATCATTTCACTTTACGCGTTCATCCTCCCGGCGAGGGCTCCGACAATTCGTGCGGCTGTTATAAGCATTTTCTTTTTCCTTTCGATTGCAGCCGGCAGGAGGACCAACCCGCTTAATACGCTGTCACTGGCGGCGATCATCCTGCTGGTTATCAACCCGACAGAGGTTTTCGGGGCGTCGTGGCAACTTTCGTTTACAGCGGTGCTTGGAATAATCGTTCTTTACGAACCGATATACAACTTTTTTGAGACCCCTGTTTACCGGCTGAAAAGTTATACGCGGCAAGTTAAAAAAAGCAATGCCGCCTTAAAGGCCTTGTCGCTGCTCGGTAATTTTGTCGAAAAATTTCTTCAACTGCTCTCGGTCGGGCTGGCGGCATCGCTGGGCACACTGGGTGTTTTACTTTTCCATTTCAAGACGGTCAACCCGTTTTCGAGTATTTTTACAGTTATCGCTTTTCCGCTTGTACTGCTTATTCTGCTGCTCGGTTTTGCGAAGCTGACGCTTGTGTGGCTTTTGCCCAATATTTCGACACTGCTGGGGCTGACAGGGACATACTTTGCCGGCCTATTGTCCGCACTGGTTAAATGGCTTGCCGAATTTCCCGGTGCTGTTTTTGTTATCGGTGCGGTGCCGCTCGAGGTGATACTGGTTTACTACGGTGCGCTTTTACTCACAGTGGCACAAGTCCCATGGCGGTTCAGGAAAGTTAAATTTATTTTGGTGCTTATTTTGCTGCCTGGAGTGTTCTTGACGATGGCAACGCTAAAGTACAGGAGAACGCACAGGGATGATCTAAGGCTTTGCTGTTTTTCGCTTGCCGACGGCCAGTCGATACTGGTCTCGATGCCGGGCGGGGTGGACCTGCTTTTTGACGCGGGTTCCGGTTCGGTGAAAAATCCGGGCGAAAAAGTCATCGTCCCCGCGCTGAATCATTTGGGTTTTTCGGGGGTTGATGCGGTCTTTGTAAGCCATGACGACATGGATCACCTTAACGGCTTGCCGGAGGTGCTTGGTCATATAAAGACAGGAGGGGTGTATGTGAACAGGCAGTTCCTCAATGCCATGGGGGAATCGGCAACGGCAAGGCACCTTTCAGGGGCCGTAGAAAAGGCTGGGCTGAAGCTGGAAGCCGACGTGGAATTTTTTCGGGACGCAGTTTTAACTCTACCAGCCGAGATTGAGATACTCTGGCCTGTCGCCGGACAAACAGCGGGCGGGCAGGTCAGCGACAACGATAACTCGCAGGTTGTCCTTATCAGTTTCGGGGGCAGGAAAATAATGATATGCGGGGATATCCAGTACCCTGCCCAGCACAATTTTGTAAAAATGTATCCCGATCTGCAGGTCGATGTTCTGGTCCTGCCGCACCACGGGTCGACGAGGGACACTATGCCCGGTTTTGTCGAAAAGCTGAGCCCGGAGGTTATCATCGCAAGCTGCTCCCGCAAAAGGTATGAGCAAACGATAATCGGCCCCGCGGGCCCGAACATGCGCGCATACTACACGGCTGTTGACGGCATGATAAGCGTGCATGTCAATGTAAGCGGCGAAATAAATGTTGAGACATTTACCGGGTATGAAGAGCCCTGACACTTACCGAGTCGTGTTCCAGCTCTTCGCAAAAAGTGAAAAGTCGAGGTAGTCCACCCTGCCGTTACGGTCGGCATCGGCTCGTTCGTAATAATCGTTTTCTCTTGAACCGCTTCGACCGAGCCAGTAACAGCCCAGCCGCCAAAGGTCGCCCTGGTCCACACTGCCGTCAACGAACAAGTCGCCGGATCGGGGCTCTGCATTAAAGACAATCGTGAAAGGCTCCGAGGGTAAATACTGATCGCCGTCGTCAAGAGTGTCGACCAGTCGCCAGGTTATCCATAACAAATCATCACCGCTTATCGCCTTGTAGGTAATATGCATGTGAGAACCCAATGCATCGTGTATTTCACTGTAGTCAAAGCTCATCTGCCCGTTTAACTCAATAGTGAAGTGCAAATACTGCGGGCCGTCGTCAAAAACCGCCCGCAAACCCGGCGATACCGCGACACAGTCTACAACGATATTATAATCCTCAACTGCATTGCCGGCAAGGCAGCGGTTAGGGTCGTATGTATAAGCGGCATTGGAGTTATAGTCCTGAAAAGCGTCAAAGCCCGGCTGGCCCTTACTCCACTTATACTGTACAGGGAAGATACTTTCCACCAGCGGATAGTACCAGTGCAGATATTCCGGGGTACCGCTGCTTCTGTATTTCTGCGAGCAGTCGACAAAAAGTTTGTTGTCGTCGTCGGTGCCTAAGACGCTGTCGGAATTGCAGCCGATGATTAAATGGTCAAGTGAACATTCGGCAAAAACCGGGGTAACGATAAGCAATATAAAAAGTGTCATCACTGTTGCGGTTATTTTCATAGCTCTTCCTTTCTCTTTCTCATTTTTACGGTTCGAGGGGCCATCCGGGTGCGGACTCGGGATACCAATTGCACCTGTCCGGCCAACTGTAAGTTTCCTGAAGTTCAAGGGTTTCGACATGGCCGTCCGCAAAAAGGTAATTCGATACATCTATATGCCTGTCCCATGCCACATATTTTTTCGCCTCATCGAGCGAACCTTCCCATGAATCCGGATGGATGTGGTCGGCCTGGTGAAAAGCCTCACTGTCCGGTGCCTCGCTTACCCATATACAGTGGTCGGGTCTGCGAATCCTGCCTGTGCGGTTATAGCGGTTTATATCCGTCAGGGTTTTGCAATAGCGCCAGCAAACAGGGTCGAGAAGTGCATTTACAGCAAAGCTTGAATATCGCTTGTCGGGCTGCTGGTCAAGCGGCTTTTCCCAGTCGACAAAGCTTCCGCTCCTGTCGGACGGACAATGAAGCAGCAACTGCTCCTTTGTGTAGCGTGAAAGTATACGCAGCCAGAATTTATCGGGGTCGTCGATTCTGCACGAACTCGGCGGCAGGGAACTGCCGTGTTCTACAAGATATGCCTGAAGCGCGATGCCGGTTTGACGCAGATTGCTCGTGCATATTAGCTTTTGCGCCATCTTTTTTGCACGGGCCAGCGAAGGCATCAGGATGCCCATCAGTAAAGCTATTATCGAAATCACCACGAGCAGTTCAATAAGCGTGAATCCGCTGCGGCTGTTGTTATTCCACCGGCTGGGGCCGGGGCGAAACAATCCGCCCCGGCGCACAGCAATTATTACACTTTGAAGTTTAAGCGAATGTCGCATTTTATCTTTTCCGTAACCATTCACAATTATTTTTGAAAAATTCACAAAAAAGACTTGCGCGATACA